>JBGTDA010000128.1:0-13830 GCA_041748555.1 Rhodonellum sp. | reverse complement strand
ATACGTAAAAAATACAAGTTAGGGGTTAAAATGGTTGTCAGGGTACCCGCACCCGCAATCAGCGGAAAAGCGATAGGGATAATCGATGCTCCGGTGGACGCTTCAGGATCAGGCTTGAAAAGTTCGATACCCAGTATCATTTCTGCACCCAAAGCAAAAATGATCAGTGCTCCGGCGATAGCGAAATCCTCGACTCCTATTCCAAAAAGATTCAGGATGGACTTTCCCAACAGCAGGAAAAGTATCATTAAAAATCCTGCTGCCAGCGTGGCTTTGGCAGATTGGATATGGCCGACTTTTTTCCTGAGATTGATGACAATGGGAATAGATCCCAAAATATCAATGACCGAAAATAGGATCAGGGTAACGGAGAATATTTGCTTTAAATCGAACATTTGCCAAAATTTTCCACAAATGTAAGACTAATCTTTGGCACAAATCCATTTCACAAATTAATATGCTTTAATAAGATTATTTTGGCAGCTTGGTTTTTGGTCTGAGGCGGAAGATTAGTTTAAAAATGGTTTTTAGCAGAATTGAATTTTCATTGCGTTTGACAAGACCACTTAAAATTTCTTCAGGAAGGCGATCAGTTTTTCAAACTCCTCATCCGTTATTGCAGGGAAATTCGCAATTCGGAAACTCGTAGGTTTCAATGGTCCATAGCCACTGCCCATCTGCATGCCTTCTTTTTCAGCTGCTTTTTTCACTTCACTTATCAATTCTTCCCTGCCGGAAATGCCCATGACAGTAGCGCTCCTTGTTGCTTCATTTTGTATCAGCATCCGCAATTTGGCAGTATTCGCTACGGTATTTTCCAGAATCCGCATTCGGTCTTTTGTCTTTTTGTCCACATGTTGGATTTCAGGCATATCCTGAAGTACCCTGTGGAGCAAATAAATTCCAAGAACATTTGGTGTGTAATGGGTTTGATAGATTTCTGCATTTTCCAGCATAAAATTCAGACTGTTATATCGGCCCCTTTCCCCCTTATCCTTTGCTTTTTCAATGGCTTTCGGAGAAACCAGAAGAATACCCAAACCCGCCGGAAGCCCAAAACATTTCTGCACGGAAGCATACCAGATATCAGCCATCTCGAAATTCAATTCAATTCCTGCCATTGATGATGTAGTGTCAACCGCAATCATCTTCTCAGGATATTTTAGCGCTATGGCCGCAATTACTTCCTTCCGGACCTGAGTGGCATTTGAAGTTTCATTTTGGGTAATGGCAATGATGTCGCAGTTTTCAGGAATGTCGAGGTTTTTCACATCGATTTCCTGGTCAGCATCTATTTTCAAAGCCTCTGTTTTAGGTTCGATATAATTGGCAAATTCATACCATTTTTTGCCAAAAGAACCCGAGAAAATATGGAAACTTGCTGATTGGACAAGGGATTGGGATATGATTTCCCAATTTTCGGTAGCACTGGAAGTAAACAGCAGTTTATAATCATCCGGTACATGGAGTTTTTCCCGCATCAGGGTTTCTGTTTCCTGATAAAGGTCCATAAATACTGCCGAACGGTGATTGGCACTTAAAATTCCTGTTTCATATGCGTCCTGCAGATATTTTGGCAGGGCATCAAAAACCTTTGATGGTCCCGGTGCGAATGTGATCATATTTTGGTGGATTTAGAAAAGTATTGTAAACCTAATGCGTAACCTTCCAGTCCTAACCCGGATATCATGCCGACACATTCTTTGGAGATGATGCTTTTGTGACGGAATTCCTCACGTTTGTAGATATTGGAAATATGCACTTCAAGAACAGGCGTTTTGATGCCGGCGATGGCGTCCGATATGGCCACGGAGGTATGGGTGTAGCCGCCGGCATTCACCAATATGGCGTCATAGCTGAAACCCACTTCCTGGATTTTGTCTATGAGTTCACCTTCAACATTACTTTGAAAATAGTTCAGATCAATTTCAGGAAACCTGGATTTCAGGTTTTCAAAATATTCCTCAAAAGAGGTACTTCCATAGATTTCCGGTTCTCTTTTACCCAATAGGTTGAGGTTGGGCCCGTTGATGATGATGATTTTCAAAATTGTATAAGGTTAATGGCTGGGTAAAGATATTTGTTTATTGATTTAGTTAGATTGTTTTTCAAATAAATTAAAATTAAGCATAAAATAAGGGTTTCCATTGCCTGCTGAAAGTCTGAAAAACAAGGAAGTGGTTTTTTGATATTGTCGTTAAAAATAGGTAATTTTCTGTAAAAAATTATACCTAGATTATGCGAGCGACTATTGAGATTGATCAAAAAATATTAGAAGAAATTATTCAGAAAACAGATCTAAAAACCAAAAAAGAGGTTGTGGATGCGGCATTGAAGGAGCTCTTGCGCAAAATTAAGCTCCGTGAACTAGCAGATTTAAGGGGAAAAATCTCTTGGGAAGGTAATCTGGATGAAATGAGAGCTACAAGGTAACTTCATGAAAATTTTGGCAGATACCTCCATTTGGATAGAATTTTTAAAGGACCGGAATTATGAAAATTCAGATAGATTTTATGAAGCAATTCTTCAAGATACAATTTGTATTTGTCCACAAATTGTTCAGGAAATTTTGCAAGGTTGTAGGGATTTTAGTGAATTTAAACAGATTGATGAAAAATTAAGTGGATTAATTCACTTGCAAATTGATCCCTATGAGGCCGCAAAAGGTGCTGCAAATTTATTTTTTCAGTTAAGGAAAAAAGGAGTAACGATCCGGAAAAGCAACGATTGCCTGATTGCATGGTATGCCATGAAGTTTGAAGTTGAGGTTTGGCATAAAGACAGAGATTTTTCCTTGATAGCAAAGTATACTGCCTTGAAAATATTAAAATAGGAAATTATTTCTTCTCATTTGCAAAGGGGGCAGGAAGCGATTTGCAGGATTTATTTAATTATTTGAAGAAAAAAGTTAAAATTCAGTATTGGTATTTTTTATTTCTATTTATTTCCACCTTATTTCAACTTTATTTCCCAAACCATTCAATGGCCTCTCACTGGAAATCCCATCTCCAACAATTCCAGCATTATCTAAGAATCGAGAGATCCTTAAGTCAGAATTCCATCCTTGCATATCTACAGGATATGGAGAAACTCAGCCGCTTTATGGAAAGTAGCTTTCCTGCGGTTTCGCCCATGCAGGTTAAGTTGGAGCACCTTCGCTATTTTGTGAATGGATTGGCGGAGTTGGAAATCTCTGAATTTACCCAAGCCAGGATCATCTCAGGTATCAAAGCCTTTTATCGATTCTTGATGTATGAGGAAAAAATAGACGTGGATCCTGCCCAGCTTTTGGAAACCCCAAGACTCGGGCGAAAGCTGCCTGATACGCTGAATTACCATGAGATAAACGAGATATTGGAAAGCATCCCGTTGGGGACAGCTGAAGGTCACCGAAACAGAGCGATGTTGGAAATCCTTTACTGCAGTGGTTTACGGGTATCTGAGTTGACAGACCTCCAGATCGGAAATGTCTATGCGGACATCGGATTTCTTCGGGTGATCGGCAAAGGCAATAAAGAACGGCTTGTCCCGGTGGGAAGGGATGCGTTGAAATATTTAGAGATTTATACCCGGGAAGTACGGGTTCACCAAGAACCGGCCAAAGGTCATGAGCAATATGTTTTTCTTAACAGAAGGGGAAAAAAGCTTACTCGGGTAATGATATTCCTGATTATCAAAAAACAGGTGGAGGCAATCGGGTTGAAAAAAAACGTAAGCCCCCATACCTTTCGGCATAGTTTTGCCACCCACATGATTGAAGGTGGTGCTGACTTGCGTGCCGTACAGGATATGCTTGGACACGAGAGCATCACCACTACGGAAATATACACCCATATGGACCGGGATTACCTCAGGCAGGTGCTGACAGATTTTCATCCAAGGAAGTAAAACGGGAAGTTAGGCACCCAATTTTGAAGGTTAAAGAACCCCATATAAATCTCCTCTTTTCAAACAATTTCCTTTAATTTAGCGGATCCAAAGCCAAGCTTGCCGTGTACAAATTCCTCCTAAAACCCATTTTATTTCGAAAAGACCCCGAAGCCGCCCACCATTTTACCTTTGCCTGGATCAAAAAAACTTTCAGCCTTCCTCTGGTCAGATCCATAGTGAAGCGTACCTTTTCTTATGAAAATACTGCGTTGGAAAGAGAAGTTTTTGGGTTGAAGTTCAAAAATCCTGTGGGCTTGGCGGCTGGTTTTGACAAAGATGCCAGGTTGATAGACGAGATGGCAATGTTGGGTTTTGGATTTATTGAAATAGGAACGCTTACACCCAAACCACAGGAAGGAAATCCTAAACCCCGCCTGTTCCGTCTTCCGGAGGACGAAGCCCTGATCAACAGGATGGGCTTCAATAACGGAGGAGTATTAGCAGCAGTGGAAAGACTGAAAAAAAGAAAATCCAAAATTCTGATCGGTGGAAATATCGGAAAAAACAAATTGACCCCAAATGAAAAAGCTGTTGATGATTACCTGATCTGTCTGGAAGCTTTGCATCCCTATGTGGATTTTTTTGTAGTCAATGTTAGCTCACCCAATACACCCGATCTCCGTGATCTTCAGGAAAAGGAACCGCTTAGAAAGTTGTTGCTGGCTGTAAAAAATGCCAATGATCAGAAGGAAAAGCCCAAACCTATTCTGCTCAAGATTGCTCCTGACCTGACCAACGGACAGCTTGATGACATTGTGGATATCGTGTTGCAAACAAAAATCGATGGGGTGATTGCTACCAATACCACTATAGACCGCAGCCAACTTAAAACGGACATCACAGAAGTAAACATAATGGGTGCAGGAGGAGTAAGTGGAAAAGTGCTAGGTAAAAGAAGTACGGAAGTTATCCGTTATCTTTCCGACAAATCCAACAAGGGTTTTCCTATTATAGGGGTCGGAGGAATCCATTCTCCCGATGATGCGATAGAGAAACTTGAAGCCGGTGCCAGCTTGATTCAGGTGTATTCTGGAATGATTTATGAGGGCCCCGCATTGATCAAGCGAATCAACCAAGGACTTGCCCGACATTTACAAAACTGATCATTCAGAAATCAGTATATTTCGCTTAACTTCATTTTAAATCGAGATTGATAATAAACATATGGCGTCGGCTACACCCAGAACGAATACTTTTAGATCAAAAAATTCCCCTAAACCGAAACGGAAAGAAAAAGGTCCAAGCCGCTTTTCGCTCGCGTTTATCAGGGATAAGAGGATACCATTGGCCTTTGGGATTCTGTTGCTTTCATTGAGTCTTTTTTTGTTTTTTGCATTTATAAGTTATTTATTATCCGGCAAAGCTGATCAGAGCGTCATCCTATCAGAATCAGAGGAAGGAATCAGAAGTACCGCAGGTGAAGCCAGAAACTGGTTGGGATATTTTGGTGCCCGGACTTCAGATCTGTTTATCCGCAGGTGGTTTGGACTTGCAGCGTTCTTACTACCACCGTTTCTCTTTTTATTGGGAGTGAAATTGACACTTAAAAAATCACCTCTGTCCCTATCCAGGTATAGTGTATTTGCTTTGTTTTTTACTTTTTGGATAAGCCTGCTGACAGGATACATAGTCCACTTAATGGATGGAAATCATCTGTTGAGTCAACTGAGCGGCGGTTTCGGATTTGAAATGGGACAGCTTGCCAATGATTTTTTGGGTTGGGGGACTTTCATTTTGATAGGAGGTACACTCCTGATCTTTGTAGTTTTCTTTTTCAACATTGACCAAATGAACTGGTCCGGGTCTGATTCCAAAACTTTAGAAGAGGATTTGGAAGATCAGGAGCGCGAAAGGCCTTTTAAAGGAGAATTAGCCGAAGAAGACGATGATGGGGCGAATGAGGGTTTGGTAGATGATGAGGATATCGAAGGCGATGATGGAGGATCCTGGACAATTAAAAGCGATGACAAGACCACCAAAAAACCTACAGTGAATCCGGCTTTCAACATTGAAATCCAGGAACCTAACATGGAGCCTATGGAAAAACCCGTGGAAGAGAAAAAATTCACCGTCAGCAAAGCTGCCGATGAAGAAAAGACCATCATGGAGGTAGAAAATCTTGATCCTTATGATCCCACATTGGAACTTCCAAAATACCAATATCCACATTTGGACCTTTTAAACGATTATGATCTCCAGAAGGTGACCGTTTCCCGTCAGGAACTAGAAGAAAACAAGAATAAGATTGTCGAGACACTGGTCAATTTTAAAATAGGTATCCAGGAAATCAAAGCGACAATCGGACCGACAGTTACCTTGTATGAAATTGTGCCTGATCCCGGAGTGAAGATTTCCAAAATCAAAAACCTTGAGGATGATATTGCCTTGAGTTTGGCAGCATTGGGAATCAGGATTATTGCCCCAATCCCGGGTAAGGGCACCATAGGTATTGAAGTTCCCAATAAGAACCGTGAATTGGTACCAGCCAAATCTGTTATCGGTACAGAGAAATTCATGCGCAGTGACAAGGATTTACCGGTTGCTTTGGGAAAAACAATTTCCAATGAGGTTTTCGTAATGGATCTCGCCAAGATGCCACACTTACTGATGGCCGGTGCTACAGGTCAAGGAAAATCAGTTGGATTGAATATGATCCTTGCCTCTCTGATTTACAAAAAACACCCTTCTCAGCTGAAATTCATCCTTGTTGATCCCAAGAAGGTAGAATTAACGCTTTTCAATAAGATAGAAAGACATTTTCTTGCCAAGCTTCCCGGTACGGATGAGGCTATTATCACTGACACAAAAAAAGTGATTTATACCCTGAATTCGCTTTGTATTGAGATGGACAACAGGTACGATCTTTTGAAAGATGCAGGCTGTAGGAATCTGAAAGAATACAACGCGAAATTTGTTGCAAGAAAATTAAACCCCGAAAGGGGTCATAAATTCATGCCTTACATAGTGTTGGTTATTGACGAACTGGCAGATCTGATGATGACTGCGGGAAAAGAAATAGAAGCTCCGATTGCCAGACTAGCTCAATTAGCCCGTGCCATCGGAATACATCTTGTAGTAGCAACCCAAAGACCATCTGTGAACGTCATTACTGGTATCATAAAAGCCAACTTTCCTGCCCGTCTGTCATTCAGGGTTACGTCTAAGATCGACAGTAGAACCATTTTGGATGGCGGTGGAGCCGAACAGTTAATCGGAATGGGTGATATGCTCTTGTCACAAGGTTCAGAAGTGATCAGGTTGCAGTGCGCATTTTTGGATACCCCTGAGGTAGAAGCAATATGCGATTGGATCGGAGAACAAAAAGGATATAGCGATGCATACCTCCTGCCTGAATTTGTAGGTGAAGAGGGAGGCTCGGGTCTTGCCGACATTAATTTAGCAGACAGAGATCCGTTATTTGATGATGCTGCCCGTCTTATAGTGTTGCATCAGCAGGGAAGTACTTCCTTGATTCAAAGGAAATTGAAATTGGGTTATAACCGTGCAGGACGCATTGTCGATCAGCTGGAAGCTGCCGGGATAGTGGGCGCATTCGAAGGAAGTAAAGCCAGAGAGGTTCTCGTTCAGGATGAAACCAGTTTGGAACGGTTATTGAACAATTTGTAATCCGAACTGATAGCTTTCAGATTGAGTTTATTGTACCCAACATCATGTTAAAAAGAATTACCTTAATCCTTATTTTTCTTGCCGGCTTTTATCAAATTGGATTCAGTCAGCAAGATCCTACAGCCAAAGCCATTTTAGATGGTGTCAGCCAAAAGTACCAGTCTCTAGATGGTTTGAAAGCACAATTTGAATTTTCATATGCCAATGCCGGTGACGGAGTCAGTCAAAGTCAAAATGGTGAAATAGCTGTTAAAGGCAATAAGTACCATTTAAAATTACCGGAACAGGAGATTTTTAACAATGGAAAAACCATCTGGACCTACATTGAATCCGGAAGTTATAAAGAGGTAACCATCAATGAGGCAGGAGAAATGGAAGATGAGTTGACTCCTTCCAGCGTATATACGCTTTATAAAAACGGATATAATTATAAACTGCTTGAAGAAAAAAATGAAAGCGGCACAATTATCCAAAAAGTTGAACTGACTGCAGTCAAATCAGGAGCTCCTTTTAAGCGTGTTATACTTTTTGTGGATAAAGCAAAAAAAGATCTTGTAGGTTGGGAGATTTTTGATGATCAAGGTGGTGTTTTTAGATATGAATTTAAATCCGTTGACACTGATGTCAAATTACCCGATGATTACTTTACTTTCAATGTCCAGCAATATGGAAAGGTGGAGGTAATTGATCTCCGGTAGGTGGATTGAGTCAATTTATTTTTTGGAGTATTATAACTAGTTTTGTGAAAACTAAATCGCATGGATAGTAAATCTCTATTTCACAAAATCAAATCCAAAAATTCGTTTTTATGTGTTGGCTTGGATACCGACATAAATAAATTACCCACACATCTTCTTAAAGAAAAAGATCCTGTTTTTGAATTCAATAAACAAATTATTGATGCAACCATTGATTTAGCCATAGCCTATAAACCTAACATTGCTTTTTATGAAGCTTTAGGTCCGAGAGGTTGGGAAAGTCTGCAAAAAACGTTGGAATACATACCCAAGGATATTTTTAAAATTGCAGATGCAAAGCGGGGAGATATTGGCAACACCGCTGCTTTGTATGCAAATGCTTTTTTTGAAACCCTCGAATTCGATTCAATTACAGTTGCCCCTTATATGGGAGAGGATTCTGTAAAGCCCTTTTTGGAATATAAAGATAAATGGGTTATTCTGCTGGCATTGACCTCAAATGAGGGTAGCAAGGATTTTCAACTTATTGAAGACAGGTATGGAAAACCACTCTATAAGGCTGTTTTGGAAAAAAGCCAAGCTTGGGGAAATGTGAATAACCTGATGTATGTGGTAGGTGCGACAAGAGGCTCGGAAATAGCAATTGTCAGAGAAACTGTCCCCGATCATTTTCTGCTCGTTCCGGGAGTTGGGGCCCAGGGAGGAAGTCTGACAGAAGTGGCAGAATTTGGAATGAATTCCGTTTGCGGATTATTAATAAATTCATCCCGTGGAATAATTTATGCGGGAAATGATGTAGCTTTTGGAAAAGCAGCTCATGCTGAAGCAAAAAAAATCCAGCAGGAAATGACCGAATTATTGGATAAATTTTGTCATTGATGCACAACGAAATCTTTTGATCCAATTTTTGTCGAAAATCGGATATACAATATTTTAGTTATATTGAATGAATTTTGTTTACACATTCGTATTTTTCATCTTAATTTTTAAACATGGATTTTCAAGAGAACTTTCTCCAGCTGGTGTGGAAATACCAGTATTTTGACAAAAATCAGGCGCATACAACTGATAACAAAACCATTCAAATCAAAAAAATCGGGTACCATAACTTTCACGAAGGCCCGGATTTTTTAGAAGCCCAAATCCATTTACATGAAGCAGATTATTTCGGACATGTGGAAGTTCATAAGAAATCTTCCGATTGGAAAAACCATGACCATAATCTTGACCCAAGGTATAATAGTGTCATCCTTCATGTTGTTTGGGATGATGATAAACCCATTCAGAGGAATGATGGGACATTTATTCCAACTTTAGAACTTAGAGGAAAAGTTTGGCTTGATGTGGTCCGCAATTATGAGCGGTTGATAGCAAGTCGGGAAGAAATCCTGTGTTCCCCGGAATTGGGAAAAATCAAACCTATCTTAAAGTTTTCCATGCTGGAAAAAGCTTTGGTCGAAAGACTGGAAAAAAAATGCGGTCAGATCTTCGGAATCCTTGAAAAAACCCAGAATGATTGGGAAGAAACAGCCTACAGGTGGCTTTTCCAATGCTTTGGATTCAAAACCAACAGTGATGCGATGCTCAGATTGGCAGAAAGTCTTCCCTATCGCACCCTTCAAAAACATGGTCACCAGCCCGTAATCCTTCAGGCAATTCTACTTGGTCAATCAGGTTTGGTGGATTCGGAGCCTACAGATGAATTCGGTCTTTTTTTGAAAAATGAATATAGCTTTTATCAAAAAAAGTATAGCTTAAAACAGCCTATGGAAAAGCAGGAGTGGAAAATGATGGGCGTAAGACCGGGGAATTTTCCCGGGGTAAGAATCGCTCAATTAGCTGAAATCCTCTCAAAAAACCCAAATCTCCTTTCCACTATTCTTCATGATACAGATGATTTTGATGGGCTCAAAAAAATTTTCGGAATTACCACCCCGGTTTATTGGCAGCACCATTATCAACTAGGCAAAAGCACCGACAGGAAATTGGCCAAAACATTAAGCCCCACTGTGCTTTCTCTTTTGACAATCAATTTTGTTGTTCCCCTTTGGTATGCCTATGGAAAATACCTACAGGACAGCAGCTGGCAGGAAAAGTGTTTTGATATTTTGCAGGAGGTCGTGGCAGAGGACAATTATATTATCAAAAAATTTGTACGGCACCACTGGAAGCCACAGAATGCTTTTGATGCTCAAGGTATGATAGGCTTGTATCAGCTTTATTGTAAACCGAAGAAATGTCTGGAATGCAAAATCGGCCAAACTCTTCTCAAGCCGGAGAAAAAATGATTTTTGTATAAAAGGTCAAGAAACCGTATTTTTGCCGTCCGTTTAAGAAGAAAATATGGAAAAACCTGTAATTATTTTAGGAGCTAAAGGCATTGCCCATGCTGCATTAGAGATTTTCAACAGCAATAAGGTGGTGGTCTATGGGTTTCTGGATGAAGACAAAAGTCTGTATGGGCAGGAAATCAATGTTATACCTATTTTAGGCCATACAGAGGATGAAGGATTTCTGAAATTGATCGGCCAAAAATGTGAGGCATTTGTAGCTGTTGACGATAATAAATACCGTCATTTTTTGGTAAAAATGCTTCACGAAAACCGAAAAGCCCAACCTGTGAATGCCATTCACGGATCAGCTAAAATAGCTTCAGATGCAGCCATTGGTCATGGAAACTTTATAAATGCCAATGTTTATATCGGAGCAGGAGCAATATTAGGAAGTCACGGCATATTTCATACAGGGTCGACGATAGACCATAATACCACATTTGGCGATTTTGTTCAGATAGGAGCAGGAGCAACTGTCAATTCGCACGTCACGATCGGAGATAGTGCATTTATCGGTTCAGGAGTGGTCTTGGTTTCAGGAATTACTGTTGGTGAAAATGCAAGAATCGGAGCGGGTTCTGTGGTCATTTCGGATGTGAAAGATGGAGAAACAGTCTTTGGTAATCCCGCTGTACCCATTAAGAAATAAATAAAAGTCAACATCATTATCACCCTGTCTGAAACAGGGCATTGGTTATGGAAAATAAAGATTATAACATTCTACTTTATTATTGTTATGCAAGGATTGATGATCCTGATGCTTATAGGGAGGAACATCATCTGTTCTGTATAGAAAACAACATTAGAGGCCGTATTATCATTTCTCCTGAAGGACTTAATGGAACAGTATCAGGATTAAAAGCGGATTGTGAAAAGTACATGGAATATGTACATGCAGACCCTATGTTTGTAAAAACAGAATTTAAGGTTGATACTTTTGACAAGCATGCATTCACCAAAATCCATGTGCGGGT
This sequence comes from Rhodonellum sp., assembly GCA_041748555.1. Classification (GTDB taxonomy): domain Bacteria; phylum Bacteroidota; class Bacteroidia; order Cytophagales; family Cyclobacteriaceae; genus Rhodonellum. The sequence goes on along the minus strand of JBGTDA010000128.1, from coordinate 2,268 downwards.
GAAGCCTGAAATTGTCCACAGTAGCCTGCGTCATTTAGATCCAAATGTAAGAACCGGCAAGCATTTGAAACCGGAAGAATTTAAGGATTTCAAGAATAATGAAGATGTCATCATACTGGATGTAAGGTCCAATTATGAACATGAATTGGGTAGATTTAGAAATGCAATGACCTTGGACATGGAAAATTTTCGGGAATTTCCGGAAAAAGTAAAAGAGCTTAAGCATCTGAAGAATAAAAAAATTCTCACGTATTGCACGGGGGGGATCAAGTGTGAAAAAGCTTCAGCATATTTACTGGAGCAAGGATTCCAGGATGTGTACCAACTTCATGGTGGAATCATCAAATATGGACTTGAGGCGGGGGGCGAAGATTTTGAAGGAAAATGTTACGTTTTTGATAACCGAATGGCGGTAGCCGTTAATAAAGTAAATCCAACCATTATATCCGCCTGCCATGTATGCGGGACAATTTCTGACCGCATGGTTAACTGTGCCAATTCAAGCTGTAATATTCATGTCCCTATCTGTGAAGATTGTGGATGGAAACTGGAAGGTGCCTGTTCGGAAGTTTGCAAAACCAATTCTGAAAAAAGGCCTTATGACGGATCAGGTTACTATCAAAAAAACACCAATGGATATAATCCCTTTAAAGGTGTATATCGCCAACCTGGGTCCAATAATTTCAAAGAAACATCATGAACGGTTTTATACCTGAATCCGAATTGATAATCAATCAGGATGGTAGTGTTTATCATCTCAATCTGAAGCCGGAACAACTGGCTTCAACTGTTATTACTGTGGGCGATCCAAGCCGGGTGCTACAAGTTTCGAAATATTTTGATGAAATAGAATTTAAGGTTTCACATCGGGAATTTGTAACCCACACCGGTTGGTATAAAGGGAAAAAGTTGTCCGTGATGAGTACGGGAATGGGGACTGATAATATCGAAATTTTCATGACGGAGTTGGATGCGTTGGTTAATGTGGATTTTAAAACCCGGGTTCCCAAAAATGAACATACAACACTTCAGATAGTCCGTGTGGGGACTTCGGGAAGTATGAGAGAAGAAATTCCTGCGGGGTCTATGCTCGCCACCGTGTATGGAACAGGATTGGATTCATTAATGACTTTTTATAAAACTGATTATTCGGATTTGGAATTGAAAGTCGGAAAAGCAATAAAAAATTCGTTAGCTATTGATTTTACTCCTTATTGTGTCCAAGGATCCCAGGGTCTGTTGTTAAAGCTCGGAGATGGTTTGATTTATGGAAATACTGTTACTTGTCCCGGATTTTTTGGCCCACAAGGTAGGTTTGTAAGAATAAAACCTGCCATTCCCAATATTATTGAGTTATTGGGTAATGTTGATGTAGAAGGGTTCCGGTTGACCAACTTTGAAATGGAAACTGCCGGATATTATGCAATGGGAAGACTTCTGGGTCACGAAGTTCTAAGTTTAAATGCAATTGTAGCCAATAGAATAAACCACACTTTTGCGAAAAATGCAGGATCAATTGTTGACCAACTGATCCTGCATGCATTGGAGAGGTTGGTGGTATAGGTCTTGTGATCAGGCCATTATATTTCCTAAGAAATTATCTTTTTTAAGATTGAGTTGATCCCAATCCCGATAATCAATTTTTTTTACTAATTCCAAAAGTGTTTCTGCGCACTCCTGTTTTCCCAGATAAGTCCCGAAAATAGACTCTTTTTTATTGACCAAAAAAATTCTTTGGCTTTTAAATAATCGGGCCAAGCTTTCCCAGCTTGATAATATTAAAAGCTCATCCTGATTTCTGATGGTCTGAATGATCTTATAGGTTCCGATGGAAGTTGATATTTTCATCCGCTATAAAAATAATTTAATTTTAAATATACGGAAGCCTAAACAGAAGAACAAAAAGTTAATGGTATTATTCGACTAATTTTTATTCTGTTAAGTCGATTAAGGTGATTATTTAATTTCAAAGCAATATTTAGTTGTGTTCCTTATTATAGTCTATTGACTAATATGGTTATTCCTGGTTTTGCTACTATTCTGATTCATGGAAATTATAGAGGTCCTATTGTTTTGCCCCACGGGGAAATTGAGCCATTTTGGGGTGTAAATGCAGGTGTCCGAAAGGATGTTCTTGATAAAAGAGCAACCATTGGTCAGTGATATTTTCAATACAAGAAGACTCCGTATTGGAACAGAAGATTCGAGATTTGTCCAGAACAGGTTATTCAACAGGGAAACCAGAATCGGAACCCTTTCCTTTACCTA
>JBGTDA010000127.1:0-2837 GCA_041748555.1 Rhodonellum sp. | reverse complement strand
CAACAACGAACAGGCCGATCCGGACGAATTTCCCAAGCATGGCGTAAAAGTAAAGGGTTTCTGGATGGATGTCCATGAAGTGACCAACCGCCAGTTTATGGAATTTGTAAACCGGACAGGGTATATTACCGTAGCCGAAAGGCCCATTGATTGGGAGGAACTTAAGAAGCAAGTTGCACCGGGAACCCCCAAGCCCTCAGATGAAATCCTGCAACCGGGGTCCATAGTTTTTCATCTGACCGATGGTCCGGTCCCCATGGACAACCCGAGATTAAAAAACCAGGCAAAGCAGTACAGCACAGCATAGCCATGCCCACCACATTTCTTATATTGATACTGAAGTGGTAAGGAAGGATCTACTTGACTATTCAGAAGAGATTGGGAAATATGATGCGCATTTGGTTAAAATACTGGATTATCCCGACAGTGCTCAGATGTTAGGCAATACCCTGATTATTGTTACCTCAAACAATGGCATAGCCATGCCCAATGCCAAGGCATTTACCTTAAATATGGAATACATTACCTATGGACATTCTATGGAAGGACAAAATCAAGCCAGGACAGGTGACTGACTAGAAACTGAAGATCCCAGATTGGTGGGTGATAACCCTGATGTTTTTGAAGGTCATAAACGCTATGCGGGTGTTCGGGAATTTCCCAAGCCTGATTGGGAAGATGGAATGAGTGAAGCAGAAATTGCCGAATTAAAAAAGAGAATTGCAGTTGATGAGTCTCCCTTGGTTTGGGAAGGCCAACTGCTGGAAAATGGTTTGATAGTTGGAAATTGGAAATTAATAGAAGTGGGAAACAACGAGTACGAACTTTATGACCTTCACACAGATCCTGAAGAAAAAAATAATCTTGCCAACCAAAAAAGTGAAGTAAGAGGAAACATGGCCGGATTTTATCGCTATTGGAAAGAAAAAGAAGAAAAGAAATGAGAATATACTTTATGCGGTATAAGGACAAACTTTAAAATAGAAATACATTATGAGAAATTTAAGATTTATTGTTTTTTCAATATTTTCTGTTTGTATACAGTTTAGTTATGGTAGATCCGTTCAACAAACCGAAAACCCAACATCATCTGGCTTAATTGCGAAGATCTAAGTCCTATGCTGAGCTTACGGAGATGAATTTGCCACTACACCCAATCTGGACCAATTGGCCAAGGAAGGAGTTTTATATCGGAATGCTTATGCTCCGGCTCCAATCTGTACTCCGGCAAGATCCTGTATGGTAACCGGCATTAATGCCACATCTTTGGGTACCCAGCATTTAAGATCGGAAGTGGAAAGACCGGATTTTATAAAAACGATACCGGAAATCTTACAACAAAATGGCTACTTTACCACCAATTGGGGAAAAACGGATTATAACTTTAATCCTGAAGGAATGTATGAATATTGGGATCAGGATATGGCTCCCTGGCGCAAAAGAAAAGAGGGTGATCACAGGCCCTTTTTTAGCTTCTTCGTTTTTGGTATAACGCATGAAGGAAGTGGAAATAATCTGGAAAGATATCAACAAGCAGTAGCTGACTTGCCTCAGTCTTTGTTCCATGATCCCGATAAAGTTACTGTTCCTCCGTATTACCCTGATACACCTGACTTCCGGGAACTATAGGCCCGTTATTATGACTGTGCCACAGCATTAGATAGAAGGGTAGGGGAAATGGTCCAAAATTTAAAAGATGATGGACTATATGAAAATACCATAATAGTTTTTTTACTCTGACCATGGCAATGGCATGCCCCGTTGTAAGCGATGGCTGAACCATAGTGGGCTGCATGTCCCTTTTATTGTTTATGTGCCGGAGCAGTACAGGCACCTGATGAAGGACAAGCCAGGAAGTGAAAATACTGACTTAATCAATTTTACCGATCTCGGGCCTACTACTTTAAATTTGGCTGGCATAAAAGTCCCTGATTACATGCAGGGAATTTCCTTCATGGGTCAAAAGATTGACGAACCCAGAAAGTATATGGCAGCCCCTCGTAGCAGGGCCGATAATATGTATGAGGTTTCCCGTGCTGAGCGGGATGAGCGGTATATTTATAGCAATTGCTGGATGCCACAGACCAGGGGCAGGAGTTCTATGCGGACCGTGCCTACACCGGTAAAAGTGCCGAAGAAGTCTACGCCAAAAAGAACGTGGTGGACAGTGGAAACGAAAAAGGGTACAAAAACAGACCGCTGACCGAGACCCAGAAAAAAGCCAACCGGGAAAAATCCAAGGTGAGGGCAAGGGTGGAGCATGTATTCTGTTTTGTGGAAAACAGCATGAACGGTTCTTAAATCAGAACCATAGGAATGGTAAGGGCGAAGGCAAAAATAGGGATGATGAACAGCGTGTATAATATCTGCCGCTGCGTACAGCTGAAAAAGGTGGTTTCATGGGATGACTACGCCTATTCCAAACAAATTAAATCATAAATAGCTGATTATTAGAAAATTGTAAAATAACCGAAAAAAGACTCAATTCAATATTCCACTGACATCCGTTTTTGGTAAGACAAGCAACATATTGAAAAGGAGTTTTTAGAGGTTCCTATAATCTTTCTTAGAAAACAATACGGAAATAATCTTATTATTTTTATCAAATTTCTGTTTCTGAGTTTAATTTTTGACAATGTGTTAATATTATTATATTTTCATATTCAAAAATTAATATTTTTATTTTTTATAAATGATTTTAATCAAAAAATAATTCAAATAGTTATTTTATTACCCAAATCTTTTACTACATTTGAATCGGGTGATTAAGCAACTTTTAGCGTTTTTTTTTAGCGCAGGCATGAAACTTAGTGGGGATTTTATTATATAAATTTTTT
>JBGTDA010000126.1:0-1862 GCA_041748555.1 Rhodonellum sp. | reverse complement strand
TAATTAATTGATTGCGGCCAGCATTTGGATGCATTGAATTCATTTTTTCTCCTATGCCAGGATAAATAGTAATAAGTGTATTACTATTTTCAGATTTAGGCAATGCAACTTTTTTTACTTTTTTTTTGTATTTAATTTTTACCCAGTGACCAACCTTGGGCAATGGAATATTATGTTTGATGCAGATTTTACGCAATCCGTTGTCTGAATAGGAGAATTCTTTTGCCAGGGTAGTTAAGGGTTTGGACCACACCAAACCATAAAACTCCCGGCGAGTAAATGTCTTCTTTTCCATTGTATAAAAATATCTTTAGTAATTTATTTTAGTAAATATGCGAGTTTTTAGTTAATTTTTAATATTTTACACGCATATTTACTAAAGTTGACGCTATCTGAATTCATAAAAGAACTTCAATCTCTGGAAGTTTACTCTTTTTCCCGGGAAGAATTCATACATGCCACTGGCAAAGAAGATCAAGCAGTCAACAATGACCTCTCCTACCTGGTTTCTAAAGAAGACATTCTTCCGTTACGTAAAGGGTTTTACCTTATTATTCCACCCAGGTATTCAAAATTAGGTGTTCTGCCCCTTGAACTATATGTCGACAAACTATTAAAGTACCTGGAGCGTAACTACTATATTGGCTTATACTCCGCAGCTAAACATCATGGAGCCGCACATCAGCAGATTCAAAGGGAATACATTATTACAGATGGACATAGCTTACTTGATATTTCTAAAAATGGGATCGAAATAAAATTTTTCACAGCTTCTACCTGGCCAACTTACAATATCATTCAAAAAAAGTCAGATGCCGGATACTATCATATATCAGATCCTGCACTAACAGCTGTAGATTTAATCTACCACCAACGAAAACTAGGGGGCATTAACCGAATGCTGGCCAACCTGGAGGAATTAATTGAGGTAATTTCTTCTGAAAATATCTACAAGCTTGTAGAGTGGTACCCTCATAAAAGTGTTTTACAACGCTTAGGATTCATACTAGATCTAGTTAAGACAAATAATAATATCAGCTCCATTTTATTCTCCCAATTAATGAAGGACAAATTTTATCCGGTATTGTTAAGTCCCGGAAAAAAAGTTAGACCAGGTGCTGTTGACAATAAATGGAAGGTGGATGTAAACCTTGAACTGGAAAGCGATCTATGATTCCAAAACCATACATAGCCCAATGGCAACCAAATGCTCCCTGGAAATCATTCCCACAGATTGAACAAGATTTAATCATAAGTAGAACGCTCGTTGCCATTTTTAAGGATCCTTTTTTGAAAGAAAATCTGGCGTTTAGAGGAGGAACCGCACTACATAAATTATATTTACAACCACCCCCCCGATATTCAGAGGATATTGATTTGGTTCAGTTAAGTTCTGGCCCGATTAAACCTATTATGGAACGATTAGACAAGGTGATTGACTTTTTCGAAGAACCTAGACGAACTGATTCTCGGGAACATAGTATAAGGGCTTTGTACCGTTTTACCTCGGAACATGAGGAAATTCGAAGGCGACTTAAGATTGAAATTAATTGTCGGGAACATTTTAACGTTCTTGGCTTGGTCGATAAACCATTTGAGGTAAACAATGGATGGTTTTCTGGTATGGCGGGTGTAAAGACATATCACCTTAATGAACTACTTGGAACCAAATTAAGAGCTCTTTATCAACGCAGAAAGGGTCGGGATCTATTCGATCTATTTTATGCTAAAGATCATCATCCACAATTTGATCCTACACAGGTTTTAGGATGCTATGACGCCTATATGCGACATTCAGTAGGTAAAACTCCAAATGCCAGGGAGTACTTGAATAATCTTGAAGAAAAGGAAACTAATCTTGA
>JBGTDA010000125.1:0-24750 GCA_041748555.1 Rhodonellum sp. | reverse complement strand
TACTTCACCCTTGACAGTATGCAAACCGGCTCAATCACCAAGCCTCTCCGTTTTGAAGATGAAAGAGAAGGTACTAAGGTTAGAATCCTTTATTACAAAGAAAGATTTCCTGCCCATCGCGCCAATTTGGATGACGATTACGAAAAGCTGAAAGCAGCTGCCAAACGTAAAAAAGAAGAAACCAAGCTCAGCGAATGGTTTTTGGTTGCCAAAGAAGAAGTTTTTATTGATATTGATCCCAACTATGACAGGTGCGATGTCCTGCAGGAAAAATAAATAAAAGTCAAAGATATTTGAAAAATTTTTAATAGGTAATTTACTGTTTATAGTATAATCAATAACATAAAGAGTTGAAATTACCTATGAATTTTATTAATTTCAGACCACCATGACCAATGGTTGAGAATCAGGCACTTTAGGAAAGGATTGTAGTAAATTAAAAATCTTATTATTCTTGGAAAATAGTGGACTGTATCTTTGAGTTCAGACCTAAGGAATTTCAAGTTTTTTTGGATAGAATTGTAGATTTTTTGAGGAGCAAGGCCAAAAATATTTGCAATTTCTGTGGCACTAAGCCCTTGATATAAAAATGAATTATGCCAACTTATAAAAAAGGTCTGTAGGGGTTACAACTAAGGGGAATGGGATCCATTTCCCCCTTTTTTGCTGATCAATTCAGGCCTTTAAAAAAATAATTTTTTTGATAAAATTCATAAATGGTAATTTAAAATTCTTATATTCCTATACTTCATTTTATTATATGATTACAACCATGTCTTAGTGCTAATACAGATAAGAAATAAAATTCAAATTATCTGGTTAGTTATTTTTTTCGGAGTGATCCATCTTTAGCGTTCGATTTTCTATTCTTTTTACTCAAATTTAATTTACTAGTTATGAAAAATCATATGTTTTGCGGTTTCTCATGCAATTCGGGATTTACCGCTAACTTCTGGATGACTGGATTGATGCTGCTAATTTTCACATCCTGCTCAGAAAGTGCCTTCGAATTTGAAGACATCAGTGACGAACTTTCGGCGCTTTCGCAAACCCAAGCCGCCAGATATGGTAAAATAGGGATCTCAGATGCGGCAAATGACGGCATCGATGAGTTTTATTTTTTGGAGCCAACGGTTGCTAAAAATCCCAAATTTTCCGGCAGGTTCCACCCCGACCTTTTGCCGGTCGTGGAGATCAGCGATGATTTTGGATTCGAAAGACTCCATCAGGTGTTTACAAGGAACGATCCTGCTTATAAGATTTCAGTAGATCGTACAAATCAGCACTACGTGCTTAATTGGAATAGTTCCAAAAATAAAGCCGAGAAAGGAAAAATTTATAGGGTACGTGTCAGAATTGGAGAGAAGGTAATGGGTTACATGGACGTGGCTATAGTTCCCAAAAACCAGGGTAAACTTGATGGTGGGCTGACGCCCCTGCAAGAAAACCAGTCATTGAAAATCCAATTTAGGCTGGAAGAAAAACACTGTCCCGCAAATATCATCGTCGAACCGGAATCGGCAGATATTTTGGTAGGACAGGCTAAGCAATTTATAGCTAAAGTGTACAATTATTATGGGGAATTACTGGATAATATTAAAGTAAAATGGAGCCTAGAAAATGAAGAAATAGCTTCAATCAATAAAGAAGGCAAAGTAAGCGCTATTGCGGTGGGAACTACAAAAATAGTTGCCAAAGCATCGGATGTGGCAGGTGCAGCAAATCTCAACATCGGAGATGACAATTGCTATGAACTGGGTACATTTACAGACCCAAGGGATGGGCAGATTTACAAGACGATTAAAATCGGAAAACAGATTTGGTTTGCCCAGAATTTGAACTACAACTATCAAAATCAGGGCTGTGCTTTTAACCGAGAAGAAGTTGAAGACGGCTGCCCCAATGTGGGCGCACAATACCATTCACTAACCCAGGCCCGTTTAGTGTGTCCGGACGGTTGGCATTTGCCGGACAATCAAGAGTGGCGCCAACTTGGCAGTGCTTTGCTGGGCACTGACATTCCATTCAGAAGTTCGAATAGTCCCAGTGTTTTTTGGTCTTCGACTTTGGATGTCATAATCGATGACTTTGATAATTCTGTCTTTTATTATTATACCTATCCGCGATTTATTTCATATAATGTTTTAGTTGTTGAAGAAAAATTATCCGATCGTGAAAATGACAATGTTCCGTGCAGGTGTTTGAAGAATTAAAGAAAGGGTTCGTGACCACAAAACTTAATTTGTAAGTCGAATGACTCTCATGAGATAAATGCGGCTAAATCTTAATTTATAGATATCAAGGTAAAATACAAAACTCATACTTCCAATATTTTTATAGCTTGACAACAGGCTGTCTGCCGCGGGGACGGTCAATGCTACATCCTGATCTCCCTGAACTACCTTGTGGTGCAGGATAAAGTGGTACTGGTCGGTGGTACAGACCAATACCCTGTGGCCGAGCTCTACTCTTTGTTCTGCTTTTCCTTGCTTATCCATTCGGTGTGGGCTCAAAAATAGCGTATAGATGTCTTTTGGCGTAGGGAAGTTGGTCGTGTCGTAAATTTAAACAACCAATTCAGGTTGTTTAAAATTCACGGGCCACAGAATATCAGCTTCTGCGGTCTTTGCTATTTTCTCATTGGCTTTGCGTGGCTCTATTTTTAAAGCATGGGCCTGAATTGCTTTAGAAACCGGACGTCATTCTCGGTAAACAAGCGGAGATCTTTGATTTGATACTTGAGCATGGCGATCCGCTCTATTCCCATACCGAATGCAAACCCGGTATATTTATTTGAATCGATCCCGCAGTTTTCCAAAACATTGGGATCCACCATGCCCGACCCGCCAATCTCCACCCAGCCGGTACCTTTACAGACATTGCAACCTTTCCCTCCACAGAGTTGGCAGCTGATGTCAATCTCCGCGCTGGGCTCGGTAAAAGGGAAAAAGGAAGGTCTAAACCTGACCTTAGTCTCTTTGCCAAACATCTCTTTTGCGAAATGGTATAGCGTATTTTTCAAATCTGCAAAACCTACATTTTCATCTACGTAAAGTCCTTCCACTTGATGAAAAATACAATGTGCTCTGGCTGAAATCGCTTCGTTTCGGTAAACCCTCCCCGGAGAAAGTGTCCGGATCGGTGGTTTTTCGTTTTCCATCACCCTCACCTGCACAGATGAAGTGTGTGTCCGCAAAGCAATATCGGGACCTTTTTCAATGAAGAACGTATCCTGCATTTCTCTTGCCGGATGGTTTTCAGGAAAATTCAATGCTGTAAAATTATGCCAGTCATCCTCTATCTCAGGCCCCTCGGAAAGGTTGAATCCGATCCGTTCAAAAATCTCGATGATGCGCTGCCGCGTCACCGTCAAAGGATGTATTCCTCCCACAGCCACATTTGTTGGGGGTAAGGTAAGGTCAATGTCAAACGATCTGGATTGTTTCGTGGCAGCATTTACATTTTCTATAAGCACCAGGAATTTATCCTCAGCCAGCTGCTTGAGTTCGTTGATCATTTGCCCAAACGCTTTCTTCTCCTCATTGGGCACATTCCTCATCTCTGCAAAAAGCTCCCCAACCACACTTTTCTTGCTGATGTATTTCATGCGGTAAGCTTCCAATTCCTCCGGTGTAGCGGCCTGTGCCTGTGCTATAGCTCTTTTGATTTCCTCAACCTTTTCCTGATGCATGCGGTGTTTTGTTTTTTCCAAAGCACAAATTTAAAAGAATCCGGTGGAAAGCCGTAAACCTGATCTGAAATAATCCCACACCCATCAGCCCTAAATCGATTTTCCGTGATTAACTTTTTCTAACCAAAAAATCCAAAGTACTTCCCACCTCCGTACATCCCTCCAAATAAACAAAACGATAAATTATGAAAACGATCAAATTATTTCAAGCCGCCTTTTTGGCAATGTTTTTCCTAGGTGCACATGTCGCTTTCGGACAAATGGAGAAAACCGTAGAAGTGGGTGGAGCTGCCATGTATCCATCCAAAAACATCGTAGAAAATGCAGTAAACTCAGCTGATCACACAACTCTTGTGGCTGCTGTGACAGCTGCCGGTTTGGTGGAAACGCTACAGACTGCCGGACCTTTTACAGTATTCGCACCTACCAATGATGCCTTCGGAAAACTCCCTGCAGGAACAGTAGAAACATTAGTGAAACCTGAAAACAAAGGTACATTGACCAACATTTTGACCTACCACGTAGTGGCCGGGAGAATGGGTTCCAAAGAAATCGCAGCTGCGATCAAAAAAGGAAACGGTAAAGCTACCTTAACCACCGTCAGCGGTGGAAAACTGACTGCCTGGATGGATGGTAAAGACCTTTATATCACTGACGAAAACGGTGGTAAATCAAAAGTGACCATCGCCGATGTATTTCAGTCAAACGGTGTGATCCACGTGGTAGATACCGTGGTATTGCCAAAAAGTTAAATTTAATACATATCCATATTGAAAAAGGGGAATCCGGTCATCGGACACCCCTTTTTTTATCGCAACAGAAATAAATTGGGAAAATCAAATATATATGGAATATTAATTATATTCACTCCACTTTTATACCTGTTCAATGAAGAAATATTTATTATCATCGGTTTTTGTTGCTTTGTTATTTGCACCAATCATTACTTTTTCGCAGGGAAGTTGTTATGCTGACCAAAGTGACTTTTACTGGAAAATCAGTCAGTCACTTTATGGTTCAAAACGATTGTCGGACTGTCATCCCAACGCCTATTACAACTGCCATGGTTTTGTCATGAGTTACTTTGAAAATGGATGTACTGATGCGGGTTGGTCAAAAAATCAAATAGCAGCACCGTACTCTTGCCCTAACAATCAAGGAATAAAATCTGCAGGAAGTTATCAAAACAGCGGCAAGTATGTGCAGGTTTGCTCCGAAGCAAATGCCAATATCGCTTATTACAAATTTGTCCGGGGTGATCATTCTGCTGTAAAAGAGGTGAGTGCAGGAGGATCAATAATCAAATATCTTTCCAAATATAATTTCGACGGCCCCTTGGTTGCGCATAATTTGACAGGATCATGGTATCATCTTGATGGTCAAGAAACCGTTCCGCCGACACCAGTACAATTTTGGTCTTATGTTGGTCCCATTTTGGGAAATCCAAATATAGTTGGTCTAAGCCAAAAAACATTCAATGTAAATAATATCTCTAGCGTGACCTATTCCTGGTCAATTGTCAGCGGAAATTCCAATATTAATATTTCATCAGCCTCCAACCAAAGTTCAGTGACCCTCACCCCCACCCACAGCGGAACAGCAGTGCTTAGACTGAATGTAAGTTCCGCTTGTGGTACTGTGAAAACACAGCAGATCACACTAAATATTCAAACCAATGTCTGCCTTGAGGGCTCTTACAACACTGGATCAAGCAGTGGTCAACATCTATATACCGTTAATAGCGTTCCGGTCGGTAGTGTCACAGCAACGGTTACTTGTCCAAATGCAACTTCCTACACATGGCAAAAAACTTCCGGCACCATAAATTCCTGGTTTGCCTCGGGTGCAAATGTTTCCTTTTCAATGACCTCCGGTGGCTCTATTACCTTTTCAGTGACAGCCAAAAACGGTGCCACGACATTGGCAACGCGAAATGTCACTTTTTACAACTATGGCTCATTTATGGTCTATCCCAACCCCTCAACTACATCTCTTTCCATTGATGTGAACAAGGATATTCCCTTCACAGTTGTTTTACAGAGTTTTGATGGTCCGACAAGGGCGGAGATACAGAACTATTATGGAGAATCGAAAATAGACATATCGACTCTCAAACCAGGTGAATATGTTTTATACATTTATCACGGGGATGAAATAATCAACCAACAACGGATAATCATTAACAAATAAAACCATAGGTGGTATGAAACGGATAATTGGTCTATTGATTTTTATGATAGTTTTGCCCTACCCCCTGTTTTCACAAACCGAGCCTTTAATAAAATGGAGTCTCTCCCTCAGCGGCGGATTGGCTGTGCCGCTTGCAGCCTATGGGAAAAATGACCCTGAAGGATCAGCTGTTTACAACACGGAGGTTCAAAATCCCTGGATCATTGGGTTTCAAAAAGGCAGAAGCGGATTTGCGGGAATGGGGCATTATTACAATGCAGAGTTAAAAGTAAGTCTGCCCAACAGTATCCATTTTTTTCTTCGCTCAGGTCAATTTGTAAACCCGGTAACAACAGCGGAGTTATCCCTGTTTTTATCCGGGAAACATGGCATTGAGAAAGTCGAACATGTGGATTATGAAATATTTTACATGACACCGGGAGTGGGTTACTCAAAAACTTTAAAAAATTGGGACCTTGGCATAAGTGTTTTTGCCGGATATGCCCAAATTAATTATCCTTATTATAGAAGTATCCTGCTCTATACGACAACCGACCCTCCTTTAATCTGGGGCCATGATGGTGAACGTCCACGGTTAAACGCACTGACTTACGGAGGTGGATTCAATATTAATTATAATTTTACATCCCATTGGGCGATTGGATTGGAATCCACCTATCAAAAAGCAGCCTTTGATTATAGCATGACTACACGGATTATTCCCGGTTTTACTCCCAATCCGGAATTTTCGGATACTGTAAAGGCTTCTGTGCTTAATGCAGGTCTAACAGTGGGTTACACTTTTTAATATTTTAGCGTTGGATGTAGGGGAAAAATATCTCCACGAAAAACCGAAAATCAAAAGTGACCATCGCCGATGTATTTCAATCAAACGGGGTGATACATGTGGTAGATACCGTGGTGCTTCCAAAAAGCTAAGATGGTCCGGATGTAGGTATCAGGAGCAAAAAGCTTTTGAAATTCTACTTAGGACAAAAAGGGCAGAATATCACCTTATGGCCAAATAATTGCAAAAAAACTCTCAAAAAACTTTTCTACTTATGAAACAAAATCGAATTTCCGGATCCGCCCTAGGTGTCGGAGTTTGGGCTCTCCTCTTTCTAATTTTATTTTCTTGTCACGATGCTGGTCAAAATGATCTTCAAACCTTAAGTGAAAATGAGAATTCTCAAATTTCACAGTTGGACAAAACCAACTATGAAAACAAATTAATAGAAATCAGTGCTGTGTTAGGTGCCTCACTTAGAGATAAAGATGCATTGAAAGAACTATTCAGTTTTGCGGAATTGGAAGGAAATGATGGGGATATCGGATATAGCATGAAACGGTTATTCGAAGATCAGTCTGCACCTTTTTCAAAAAAGAAATCTTTTATTTACTCAGCCGTCGTCAATGATTCCAAAAATTATAGAACCAACGGTGGAAAATCCAATATTGAAGAATTCATTTCTTTTGTCGATGGCAATGACATTGATATAATTGCCCCATATCTTGCAAGGAACTTTAGACCGGAGGAAATTGAAGAGCTGACTGTTTCCTGGTGGACAAAAGAGATGGAAGAGGAAGGATTGGCAAAAGATCCCGGTTGGCCAGGAGAAACACCTGCATTTAAAATCAAATTAAATGGCAATGGAGATTTATTGGATGAAATCTTGAATTCAATCCAAAAAAGCGAAATCGAGATATTTATGGTGGGAGATGAATATGCAATGCAAAATCCAACAATCGTACTTGGTGATTTTGATGAGGATTTATATAATATTGGGACAAAATCAGAAAGTATGGAAAATAAGTCATATACTAATGTAGTCCCTTTTAATGTAGGTGTTAAATGTGATGGAATTTTACCTAGCGACCTTGTAAGATATCAAATGCCGGATTTTCGTATTTTGGATAATACCAGGAGTTGGCCAAATGCGAATTATATTTCAATATGGGTAGCTTACAGTGCATACAATAGCAGCGGAGGAACTCCGGCACTAAATTTTAATGTGAATCAAATACTTAATAAAAAGAAATTGAGTCGCGGTGCCTTTTCTTGGAGAGGAGATTGGGTTCCTCCTTTACTTACCCATTGGGATATTACAAATTACTCCATTCAAATTGTTGTTGCACATGAAAAGAGTAATATCGAAAGCACACAGAAAACAAGTTCTGTGGCTACAAACCCAACCACAGGAGTTTCAATTACAAGTAGTGAAACAAATACATGGTTCGATACCAGAATTTATGGCACCAATACATGGTACAGATGTCAGGAAATAAATGGAGCACACAAGATACAAGTACCTCCTACAAATCAAATCAGAAATGGCAATGCAGTTTGGCAAATGCAAAGTCCGGAAGGCCGTTGTGAGTTTACATTAGAACCCAGATTAACCCGATGGTAATGAAAAAAATAACTTTAGTGATTTTGTTTGTGGCTGTTTCGTTGGCTGTAATGGCCCAGGAAGAGAGCCTTTTGAGAAAAGGATTTAGTGTTGGTGCTAATTATACTCATGTGAAAAATAGATTTTGGGAAACAACCAATTATTCCATTGGGATATTTGGTGAATATGAGCATCCCATCATTAAGAAACTCGGCCTAAGCGGTGTTGCCACAGCCGGTATAGATAGAATCCAAGATTGCAGACTCTGTGAAACAGGATGGTATACACAACCAATTTGGTGGGGATTTGCGTTGAAAAGGCCTTTTCAAATAGAAAATCAGCACTTTTCCATCCAGGCAAGGCTTAGATGGTTTGGTTTTGCGCGTTCTGAGCCAATTTCTCGAAATGCTAATGGGGAATTCACGGATTGGTGGGATGGGAAAAACATTATTAAAGTCTTTGGTTTTAGATTTGGGTATCAAATCCCTGTTGAGCTTCCTTTGGAACTGACGTATTCTCATGAAACCAATGCATTTTTCAGGTTAAATACCTTCGGACTTGCCTGGCAGTTTTGAAGAAATTAATTATTCAAAAAGGGATTTCCCAAAGAAGTCCCTTTTTTTAATACTTTAGAATCAATGTTTTCCAGCCATTCCCACAAAACCAAAAAAAGCCGGTCGGAAATCTTTCCAACCGGCTTTTTTTGTTTCCCAAATCAGTTCTTCAATATCTCTTGAGGAATATCAAAGACTGCAATTCCAGGGTCTTCGTCAGTGGTCAGTCCATAAATTTCATTGGTCTTTTCATTGATTACCATATTGATTATGGACCTATCCAATTTAAGATTCCAAAGTGGTTCACCTTGGTGATCAAATACCAAAATATCTTCTGCCATTATTCCGGTTTGATTAAATTCTGTTTGGCTATGCCCATCATAGAGCGCAAAGATGTGACTTTTTGTAATTACAATATCCCTATATCGATAAGTGGTTTCTAACGAAAAGCCCACAGAAGGACCGGAGGAAGTTTCATGAAGTTCAAATAAGGGCAAATCAGGATTTGGTCCATGTATGGTGATGAAATTCTTGCTTTTGTAATCAAATATCTTCAATACATCTAGATAAAGGCTGGCACGAACAAAAAGCCCTACATCCGGATTTCCTTTAAACCAACCTGAATTTAGTTCCCCAACATTCCTTAAGGTTAAATCGGGCCTTTCATTGATAGCTTCCCGTTTTCCGTGTTTTCCAATCAGATTACCCTCTCGATCATATTCAAAAATCAGATCTTCTTCTCCCCAACCCGTTGCAAGAAAAGTACTGTCTGTTGCTTTTTCCAAAAAATGGATTGTGGCCATAGGTTCGGGTAATTTCCATTCGGTAATTCCCAATAACGAGGTGTCATTTATTGCGAATTCCACTAATTTTCGCCCATTCATATTGAAGATCCAAAATGTATTCGGATTGGAAGAATGCAGAAACTGAGCAGCATCCGTAATTTCCAGGGGACCCAATCCATGCTTTCCTTTCGGCATTTGGTAGCTCCAATCCAAGGAATTGATCAAGTGGATCCTCGGATATTCTTCAGGAACTCTCCATGCTTCAGCTAATAGAACATTTTCCCCCTGTAAGCCTATGGACGACGGATTGATTATTTTTTCAAAATAATGTTTTTGGGACTTCACTTCTATTGTCTTGAAATCCTCCCAGGCTAAATTTATTATCTCTTCGGAATGTTCTTTTTTGCTACATGCGAAAGATACAGTAATCAAAAAAATCAAATAATTGAATCTCATAGGAGCTTGGAGAAAGTGTATTTACGAAATTAGGGATGTAATTCTAAACACAAAGGAATAATCCGGTGGATTTAGAAAATACCTCAATGAAAAACCCTTTTAAGTTTGGCTGATATCAACCCCTCATTTTTGAAAGGGAATTAAAAAAAGTCCCCATTTTGTAAGGAGGACTTTAATTTTCTAACTTCAAAATTTAGAATTCAAACTTTTCAGGCATCAACTTCCCACTTCGTACTTCCCACATCGTACTTTTCCCTTACCAAGTTCTTCCTCCGCCCGGCCTTCCCCGCTGCCAAGGTTTATCCTGTGTGGGTTCTGGCTGCTTGAAATTACCCAGAATATAGGTGAAGGTAAGCATGCTGTACCGGGTCAGGACATTGGTGAACACATCCGTCACCGCCACATCCGAAATCGTCCGGGTGATGCTGTTGTTTTGGTTGAGCAGATCAAAGATGACCAGCTTCAGTTCGGCTTTGTTGTTTTTGGCAAAGCGGAAACCGCCCTCAATGTTCCATAGCCAAACCGACTGGTCAAAGCCCTCCGATAGTCCTCTATACAGCATATGATTTACATTGTTTCCGACAAATAGTTTTCCGTTGTTAGGGGAGAAATATAGGCGAAGGTTCGATTCCTGGATGTAATAATTGTTTTCCAGATTCTGCTGCAGACTGCTGTTGACAATGGTATAGGTACCTGTAGTACTTAATGTGAAGTCCAGGTTTTTGTTGATGTTGCTGGTGAAGGTAACCCCTTGACTGAGATCGATGTTGTCGTTCAGGTTTTTCTCCCCGTTGATCATACCGGGAGTTCTGTTGAATCCCAAACGCGTATTGGTATTGAACTGGGTCTTTATGGCTTTGATGGGCGCACCATAGGTCAGGAAAAATCGGGTTCGGAAATTTCCGGCCAAATTGACCGGCTGGGAAATCTGTCCTCCCGGACGAAGCAGGATTTCTCCGTTTATCAAGGTGTCTTGGGCGGTGATAAAGGTACTGTTTCCAATATAATTGCTGGTAGCAGAATAATTCACGAACATGAAAAGGGTCCGTGATTTCTCTATGTTTACCTTGCTGATGTTGGCGAAGATATTATGGTTATAACTTTGTCCAAGGGAAGGATTTCCCAACCGAAGATTCAGCGGATTCTGGTTGTTGACCACATTCTGCAATTCATTGACGCTGGGTTCGTCGGTGTCGGTCCGATAGCGGAGCCGATAGCTGAGTCCGGACTCCTGATTTCTGTAACTGATGTGTGCACTTGGCAATATATTATTGAAATCCCTTCTGAAAACTCCTTCTGTCGGAAAAATACTTCTGTTGTCCAAGCGGGCATTTTGATAGTCCAAGTTGAAATTGACATTCCATCCTTCCTTGTTAAAGGCATATCCTGACCTCAGTCGTTGGGTGATGAACTTGTTGTCAAATTCATTACTCAATGCGGTATCCAAAATATAAAGCCCTTGCTCTTCGGCGACTACAAAGGTCTTTTGATCCGCAGAGGTCTTGTTATTTCCAATCTGATATCCGAAGGTTCCGATGGAATTCTCCCCCAAAGGTTCTGTCAGCGTAAGATTCACGCGATAGTTGAATCCGTCCGATAGTGCATTGGTTTCCTGTAACGTGGTATCCAACCTGTCCCTGATGTAATCCCGACTGGCGGCAAGCAAATCGGACAATTGATCCCGTTTGTTCATTGCCGTAAAGACATCAGTGGAAAGAGTTCTTCGGGGTTTGTCGAATTTGTATCCGTAGGTAAGGTTGTTGGATAGGGTATAGGATATGTTTTCGGCATTGGAAACTGACCGAAGTGCACTCAAGGAATCCCCTACATTTCCCAAGGTCAATACATCCCTGTCCCCGTAGGTACGACCTGTCTGAAAGGAAATGTTGGGCGTGACAATGATGCTGTTTTTTTCGTTGAGTTCTGCTTCCATCCTTCCGTTGACACGGTGGTTGAAGTTTTCTACGGTATTGATGAGGTTCTCCTGATAGAATTGCCTGAGATTTTCGTTGACCACTGTTTCCCGATTGGTAATCTGACGAAGATTGTTTGCCGTATTGTTAAAGAAATAGCTTCCCGAAAAATTTACCTTTTTACCCCATTTGTCACTATAGTTCAGTCCGAAGGCATTGGTGGTCAGGATACCGATATCGTTCCCCACAAAGAAGTTGTTGTTGCCGCCGCCCCAACGGCCACCGCCTCCTCCGGGTCCACCGCCGCCACGACCCCCACGACCTCCGCCGCCTCCTGAAGTATTGGCAGTCACACCGACAAGATCCTGGCTGGAGAAGTTCTGTTGGTTGATGTTGTTCAGCAATCCTAAAATGGATATCCTGCGGTCACCGTTGAAAAAATTGAGGCTTCCCCCGCCCGAGTACCGGTCGTCTGTTCCATAGCCCCCATATAACCTGCCAAATTGCCCGTTTTTCTTGTCTGACCGAAGGATGATATTGATGGTTTTGGAATAATTCCCATCATCGAATCCCGTCAACCGACTTTGATCCGAACGTTGATCCAGGATTTCGACCCTTTCGATGGCATCTGCCGGCAAGTTCCGTAGAGCGATGCTGGGATCGTTTCCGAAAAATTCCCTGCCATCGACCAATATCTTCTGAACCTGCTCGCCTTGGGCCTGGATCTGTCCCCCCTCAAAAGTCACCCCCGGTAACTTTCTCACCAAATCCTCCGCCTGTGCATTTTCTTGGGTCTTAAAGGCGCCGGCATTAAATGAGGTGGTGTCACCTTTCATTTCTCCCACCGGAACCTGACCTTCTATGACCACTTCACCCAATAATTTACTGTCTTCTATCAGGATGAGTACACCCATATCCAAGCCATCACCCCTACTGAGTGTTTTCTTGATTTTCTGATACCCCAAATAGGAAATCTCAAGCACAACGTTTGGTATATCGGGTCTGCTTACTTCAAATGTTCCATCCATACCTGTGACGGTCGCAGTCAAAAGGGAATCGTTGACGGTTTTTACCATGACATTGGCTCCGATCATCGGCTGATTTGATCCTGCGTCGACAACTTTACCCTTTAACTTTAAATCCAGCCTTTGAGCATCGCCACGTTGGGCGATGATTTCAGATGACAGACCCATTAAAAAAAGCGTAAAAAGTAATTTAAAAGTAAATATCTTCATTGGTCTAAGTGTTTAATCGGCAATTAGACACGCCGTAGAACTATAAAGTTTAACCGATATTTCACGATAATTTTAAATGGAAAAAAAATGGTGTTAAAAGGCTAAATGGGCATAAAAAAATAAACCCTCCCAAAGTTCCAAACCTTTGGAGGGTTTATTAAAGCTTACCTTTTTATAATTTCCAATTTTCTTTCTGCTTACCTCACTGCATTCTCCATCACATCTCTGTAGCTGATGCCCATATGGCTGTTGTAATAGACGGCTTTGCCATCCTTGATCAGGATGACTTGCGGGGATTCATGCATGATACCAAAATCCTGAGCAATCTGATTGGAGATTGCTCTATAACCAATAAGATCCAGATAGTAAGGTGTTACTTTATCGAAGTCATCCGACTTCCAGTTTCTTGACATCCTATCCCAGGCCATAGCACTGATGGAACAGCTGGTAGAATGTTTGAAAATCAAAACAGGCTTTTCGGCACTTGCTTTCTTAATTTCTTCCAGTTGATTGATGTCGTTTAGTTTTAACCAGGTCATATATTAATTTTTGTTAATCAAATTCCTCAATTCAATTAATTTTCCATGAAATTAGTTCCTTTGTGAAAATATCCCCGTCTCAGCTGATTACTGGAAAACCTTTTGGCATGGTTTGGGTATAAGAAATGTAAAATTCACCCAATAATCCACAGATGAGAATTTATCGACTATTCGTTTTGGTACTGGCTGTTTTGGCCTCCTGCAAAAGTATCAATCCGGATAAACCTAAATATTCCGGGGATCCGGTACCACTTCCCGCCGCTACCTCTCAAATCAACATCCCTATAGAAATACCCATTTCTTTTCTTGAAGAAAATCTAAATAAGGACTGGAGCAGCAAGTTGTTTGCAGAAAAAGATATGCCGCTGGGAGATGGACTTTTCACAGACATTGATGTCATACGGACAGGAAAAATATCCCTTGTCGGACAGGAAAATAACACCCTGAAAATAAGGATTCCGATGAACCTGAAAGGAGACCTGAAAATCGAGAAAAAGATTTTCGGACAGAATCTTTCGACAACGATGCCCTTTGATGAAAACCTTCAGCCTGAGGTCAGCTTCATCCCAGAAATAGGAGAAAACTGGGACCTGTCACTGAAGAATGTTCAGATTGAAAGTTGGGGGAAATCCATGAAATATAATTTGTTGGGCTTTGAAATTGATCTGGACCCCATTGTGCGGAAACAAGTTCAGAAAGTACTGGCAAATCAGCTGACGGCTTCCAATCTTTCCAATTTGGATTTTAAATCGTTGGCAGAGAAAGCCTGGGAGGCATTTGCAGAAACCCGTACGATTGACCAAAACGGAGTCACCGCATATTTTTATTCTGTTCCCACCAAAATCAAGCTCCGGGAACAAGTAACCCAGGATCAAAAACTGAAGTTTTTCCTCGGCATCGAGGGGGAGCTGTATTCACAGGTGGGCAATGCCCCGAATCGAAAAGCCGCACCTCTTCCTGATATTTCTGACAACGAAGACAGCACCAACAGGCTTGATATCGTCCTGCCATTGGCTATCCGATACGAAGATCTGGACGGTTATCTTAACAACTCCCTGTCCGGGGAAAGCATCAGAATGGACAGCAAGAATACTTTGATCCCCTCCAATTTTAAAACCCGGAATTTTGGGGACAGAACATTGTTGCAGATGGACTTTCGGGCGCTCCGCCAAGGAAAGAAAGAAATTGCCGGCCAGCTTTATCTTGTAGGAAAGGCCGTTTATGATGAAGAAACGGAAACCATCCGATTTGATGACATCGATTTTGATGTGAACACCAAAAATATCCTGACCCGAAGTGCCATCCGCTCCAAACAAGGTCAGATCCTCACTCAGATCCGAAAATATGCCGCATATCCCATAGGAGAATATCTGGAGGATGCCAGAAGAGAAATGCAGCAGCAGGGTTATTTCGAAACTGATTTCGCTACTTTTAGAGTGAAGAATCCCGGACTGAGTGTAGAAGGGATTTACAATACAGAAGCCGATATCCGGCTTTACCTTAAATCCTCGGGTCAGATGGAAGTCAACCTGAAGCCACTCCGATAACGAAACTGAAAAACAAAACCTTTATCATCACCGGTGCCAGCAGCGGCATGGGGAAAGGCATTGCCTTGCAATTTGCCGAACAAGGAGCCAAACTGGTGCTCAGTGGAAGGAATACCCAAAGAGGTGCCCAACTGGAAAGCGAAATCAAAAACCAAAATGGAGAAGCCGTTTTCCTGGCAGGAGATGTGGGAAAACAAGCCTATAATCAGGAATTGGTGGCACTTGCCATAAAGACCTACGGACGACTGGATGGCGTGGTGACCAATGCCGGAGTTTTGGGATTGGGTTCCCTTACCGATCTCAGTCCGGCAACCTGGCGGGAAACCTTTGCGACCAATCTGGATTCGGTCTATTATTTATTGAAAGCCGCTTTGCCCGAGATGCAAAAGGCCGAAAAGGGAGTCGTTGTTCTCAACGCTTCGATCGCCGCCTTTAAGTCCTTCCCCAACCATCCCGCCTACTGCGCCTCCAAAGCCGCCTTGGTCGCTCTCGGCAGACAACTTGCAGTGGATTACGGTCCCAAGATCCGTATCAACAGCATCTGCCCGGGACCTGTTGACACACCCTTTTTACATGATTCCGCACAGGCATTCCCCGTCCCCAAAGAAGCCGTCCGTGATGCCGAAAAAGCCACCCTAGTCAAAAGACTCGGCCAACCTCAGGATATCGCCAAGCTGGCTTTGTTCCTCGCCTCGGAGGATTCTTCCTGGATTACGGGAAGCTCCTTCACCATTGATGGTGGAATTTTGGCCGGAGGTTGAGAAAAGTGGGGTTGGAAGACCGAAGACGGAGGAGTATCTGCGGCACGTCGTTCAGAACAAGCTTAGGTGAATCCTTAATTGACCAGAAACCCTACAGCGAAGTGAAGAATCTCCCGGGACAGCAAGAAAAAACTGTCAACTAAAATCAGGACGTGACAAGGCCAATTATTGACCTCATCTGGGTTGTGCTTATAATTAGCTATTGACCCAAAAGATTGTGTCATTTTGGCTATCTTTAAATATGAAAACCATGAAAATTGAATTGGTTATTGAGCGTACCATAAAAATAAAGTAAGGATGACCGACAAGCCGAAACCGATTTTCCATAAAAGGATCTTTTGGGATGTGGATTTTGAAAATCTGGATTACGATGCCAAGGCCAATTTTGTCATCGAAAGGGTTTTTGAACGCGGGGATGTACCCGATATCCGAAACTGCAGGCGGTATTATGGGGATGAAAAAGTTGCCGAGGTACTTTTAAATGCAAAATTTCTTTCAGAAACCCGGATGTATTTGGCCGCGGCAATAATTGATAAACCTATAACGGAATTCAGATGTTACACATTCAGACAGTCGAACCCGGGACTTTTTCCTTATTAAAAAAACTGATGGTTCTACCTGTTTTAGCGAATCCTTATTGGATTTACAAAAATCAAGTAATTTTTTATATTCCTTGTCCTTGTATGGTCGTATTTTGATATTTGAAAGAATTTTAGATTTGGAAGGGCGGGGAGCATGCCGTCCCGAAAGCTTTCGGGAGGGCCAGCGGAGGCCTTGTGGGCGGAAGGTTTTTTACCGGCTTGACTTTTTTGTTTCTTTTTTGGTCAAACAAAAAAGAAAGAGGTAGGATGTTTACATTAACAAAATGAGTTCTCTCACCTAAATAAAGATGATATATAGGGTGTTGAAAAACAGTTAAAATATGACGTATCTCAGGATCTAATGACTTAATTATCCAATCCCAACTCTGCCTGATAACTGGAATCTTCTCCGGGGCCATTTTCCTTCCATCTTCCCACTCAAAAATTTTTCATAGGTCTAAAACTTAAAATCAATCACCGCAAAACCCAATTCGTCTTCGACATTGACATATGACCATAGCTTTCCGTCTTTCCAAAAGTTGTTTGCGGGAACTTGTGTTAAGCCTTCAATTTTCGTTTCTCCCAAGACATTAAAGTCCTTGTCGTAGGCAAAAAGAAAAACCTCAAATATAGAGGGATCACCCTTTTCTTTGCCCAAAAAAGTCTTTTTCCCCAGCCGCATATACATCTCTCTGGTCTCGTCCCACAGCGGCTCCATATAGTTCAATTGTTCGTTTACCTTTCGTCGGTCCTCTAAAAATTGAGCCTCATCGGTAGGTAAATTATTAACCGTTATTTCCATCCGATTGGGAAAATTTTGGTGTTGAATAGGTATAAAATTCAGACTGTCCAACTTGGAGTTCAATCGATAAATCCCACTCATGGACCCCGCAGAAATCAATAATTGACCATTTTCAATGTTTATAAAGTTTTCTACCCCAAAATAGCGGAACATCGTACTTTCACCCGATTTGGTAATGAGAGTCCCTGAAAATTCTTCAACGGCTTTCATCTCAGATATTGGCTCTATTCGAACTCCCTTGGAAAGCGGATCGATGATGTAAAGCTTGTTTTTCCCTAATGATTCTATGGAAGGCTGAGCATAAATCCGATTCTTTTCAAAATCAAAAACCGCTCTCGCGTAAAGCTTTTGAAAATTATTCGCCAGCTCAGAATCGATTCCTTCCGGCACAATCTTAAGATTTTTTGTAAGTTCTCCTTCTGTAGTAAATTTTGCCTGAGAGGAATAGCCCTGAATAAAAAGTTCCGAATTTGGCCCCAACTGAAAATCAGTCAGGTACGGACCCACACCATTGGGTCCTTCCATGTGGAAAGGGGTTTTACCAATGAGTTTCAGGTTATTGAGATCCACCTGAACCAAGCTGAATGGTTCACTTTCAAAAAACATCAAGATGCTTTTGTCTTGATTGAGAGACTTAGCACCCAGTCCATAGCTGACAAAAAAAATATCCTCTCCTGAATCAACCAGAATTGTATCCACTGTGAAGGTCAGATTTTCCAGAATATTTCCTGATGCGGCTTTTTCAGATGATTCATTTCCGCAGGAAAAAAAAAGGGGGACCAAAAGGAGGTAGAATAGACTTTTCATTCTTTTAAAATTTAAAGTCTATTACTGCAAATCCTAATTCATCTTCCACATTGACATAAGACCAAAGCTTGCCGTCTTTGAAGAATTTATAGCCAAAAGCATCAAACTTCAGCACCTTTTCTCCCAAAGGATTCATCTTTTCATCAAAAACTGTCAAAACTTGTCTAAATATCAATGAATCACCGATTTCACGACCCAGTTCATTGGTAACTCTCCATGCCTTTTTATCCTTATCATCAAAGTAAAACCTACCGAAATCAACTTGCTTCCTGCTTTCCATATAAAGAGCGTCCATTTCTTCAAATGTTTCACCCTTGGTTTTGGTGGGAATAGGTTTGCTGTTTTTAGCTATTTAAGAAAAATACCTTTTTACGCTTATTGAATCCTTTCCTAAATCCACCTGATGGACTTCATTAAAATGTGGAGAAGAAACCATAGCCACACCCTCAATTTCGTTCAGGTAAATGCTTTCTATTGACTGGCTCATCAATTTCCCATCCATGTAGAAGCTCCGGACAAATGGCTGAATTTTTTGGCCCAACTCGAAAGGAACCTTTTTAACCTGAAGTCCTTCCAGGGAAATTATTGCTAAACCCTGCTGAATCTTTTCACCTTCACCATAGGTAGTTATAATTTTGAGACCATCATCAGAAATTTTAAATTCCGTCCCGATCGATTCGTCAGAATTCAAACCATTCAAATTATCCGCGCTCAATTTAATCAGCTGCATCGAATCAAGTCTTGGAGAATATATTCGAATCTCTTTAAACGCAATCATGAATAGACGTCCCTTTTCGTCCAAATGAATACCTCTAGGATTGCCTGTTCCCAAGGGTCCTTCCCTTTCTAAAGAAAATTTCTCCTTTAGTTTCAGTTTTTCTAAATCAATTACTTCAAGTTGATTGGTTTTAGGATTAAAATTGAAGAGATACTTCTGGTCACCTGAAAGCGTAGCTATATTTAGGCTCCATTGAAGGGAAATAATATCATCACCTGCATCCACCATCACCGTATCCACCGTAAAAGTCAGATTTTCAAGGATATTCCCTGATTCGGCTTTTTCAGAAGATTCATTTTCGCACGAAAAGATCAAAGGGAATAAAAGGAGGTAAAATTGTTTTTTCATGGCTTTACTGTGTCAACTAAAAAGCTGAAATTTTCAAGGACAATGGTGGAACTGGATTTTTCGGAATCCTTCTGCGCAAGAATAAGCAATGAACACGACTATAGAAAAAGCTAGCCTATTCAAACCTAATGCGCTGTAAACAACTCTCATGTAATAAAGGTAACCTTTTGATTTAAATTAATTCCACTGATCACCTAATTTTTTAAAAGGTTAACTCTGTTTAGCTTGGGTCCGGTTCTTCACAAGCGTGGAATTCCTACTTCCTACTATTTTACATCGGTCATCCGCCATCCGACAACCAACATCCCGCTTCGAAAAAGATTGCCACGTCGTGCATCAGGTTTGTTCTTGAATGGGGATTTACCGAGGCCCTCCTCACAAAGACATCCAAAAAAGGCTTCCCACTTCCCACTTCCTACAACTTAACATCCGACATCCGTCATCCCTACCTCAACGCCAACTTCAACACATAATCATCCGCCGTCATAAACAGCGTTTTTTCGTCTGCCGAGAAGGCACAGTTTGAGGTGGCTTCGCCAGTGTAGATCCTAGCGATAGGTTTGCCGGCGGGATTGAAAATCCAGATGCCGCCCGGGCCGCTGGCAAAGAGGTTTCCCGAGCTGTGCATTTTCATGCCATCCGGAAGCCCCTGCTGTCCCTCCTGACCCACAAGATCGGTGCTGTCAAAAAACAGGCGCTTGTTGCTGACTTCACCGGGGGCAGACACATCAAATTGGTACCAAACCGCATGTTGGGGATCGGAATTGGCCACAAAAAGTCTGGATCCATCAGGGCTGAAGGCAATTCCGTTGGGCCGGCTGAGTGAATCCACCAGTATAAGTTCTCCGTCGGTCTTTAGACAATAAATCCCTTGGAAACCCAATTCCTTGGCGGGATCATCCATATTGCCTTCCAATCCATAGGGTGGATCTGTGAAATAAAGGTTTCCGGCCCCGTCATAAACGCCGTCATTGGGACTGTTCAACCTTTTGCCCTGAAAATTATCCACCAAGGTTGAATATTCCGCCACGGGATTGTGGAGGGGTGCATCCATTTTTGCCACCCTGCGGTCTCCGTGTTGGAGCAGCACCAATTCTCCTTCCGGATCTAAGATCAAGCCATTGGAACCTGTTTCACCACCTCGGGGTAATGTGCCTGTGTAGCCGGATGGCTTCAGGTAAACTTTCGTTTCTCCATCTTCCCCGATCTGAAATACCGTATTGTTCGGGATATCGGAAAACAACAACAGCTGCTGCTGCTCCAACCAAAGCGGCCCTTCCGTCCATTCAAAACCTGAAGCCATGATTTCCAAAGACGAATCGGCATGGATCAGGGTCAGGGCTTCATCATCCAGGATTTCGATACCGGGATTTTGTGGTGTTTCCGTTTGGGCAACCTGAGCCCGATTACAGGAAATAGAAATTGCCAAAAGGAAAATCAGGTTGGGATATATCGATTTTTTCATGGAGGGTTGGGTTAAGGATTTGATTTTAATGTTGATACTAACCAAAATTTGAAAAAAAACCAAGCAGATTGAAGTGTCCTTGGTCTTCACCTGATCAATCCCCCAAAATCCCGGATCCCTTTTGCTTCGGCCATTTGAGCAGCTTCAACAAAAGTTGGGCTGTCAAAAAAGCATCCCCGGCAGAATTGCTTTTCAATCCTAAATCGCCCGCATCCGAATCGATTCTTAGCTGCGCTCTGAATCACGTCACCCTGAGCCTGCCGAAGGGTCTCACGAGGTACAGGATAAAGAGTTAGTGGGTCATCGGCGCTGATTATCAGAAACAGACCTCTACACATCATCGATTCACTACCAATGACGAGGATCGCCATCGTCCAAAAGGTCGAGATTACAAAGTAAGGTAAGAATAGGTGATAGGGAGCTTATCCTTTTAATTATTCACATTTTAATGTTTCGGCAGGGTTTGCGGTAGCTGCATAGTATACCTTAAAACCTACCGTAAGCATCGGAATAAGGGTAACTACAATGAAGGTTAGCACAAAAGCACCAATCCCTACAGGAATATGATACGCATATAATTGGGTAAATAGAAACTTTTCGATCACTAGATATCCCAAGAGTGAGCCAATCACAAAAGCAAAAACGATTATTTTTATAAACCCGACAGAGATAATTTGGATCATTTGCTTTATAGACCCGCCAAAAATCTTGCGGATGCTAATTTCTTTGGTTCTTTTCAGGACGCTTAAGGAAACTATGGAGAAAAACCCTGCTGCCGACATGACAAGCGTAACACCTGCCAGAAAAAGGCACAAATCCCTTAGCATAATGTTCATGTACAGCTGCTTAAAAATTACCATCTCCTGAAGAAACCCAAAGTAGGGAACATCGGGATTAATCTTATACCAGGATTCCTGTAATGTTTGACCTATTTCAGCTATCCTGTCTTCCGGAACATTTACACTGATATATTGGAAATGATCGGGATGCGCCATTTTAAAAATGCAAGAAGGCTCTTCGGCTAGTAATCCAAACTCTTTATGATTTTCTACAACACCTATAATGGTATAGGGCTTTTCTTCAAAATAAATCTGCTTGTTGATGGGATTGTCTTGCCATTGAAATTCCTCCAATAGCTTCTGATTTACGATAATGGCATTTTCCAGATCCTGGACGGATCCTGCTATAAAATCGCGGCCCGTTACCAGTTTAATACCAATTGTTTTCAAATAATCACTTCCAATTTCCAACTTTCTGGATGTCCTCATTACGTCATCCGGGTTCATTTGAATAGATATTTCCTCCGATTCCCCAACAATCTGAGATGAGCCGGCCACATTTTCAATGTCAGCATTTTGGGCCAGAACATTATAAAAAGCTGTATATTCATTTGGATTGTTGATTCTGGTAACAGCAACTTTTCTTAGGTCATATCCAAAATCCACTTTTTCTTGATAGGCTGCATTTTGTGTTAGGATAGTACCCATCAAAAGAGCAAAACACGAAAAGCCAAATTGGGCAGAAAGTAAAAATTTACTGAATTTACCCATGGTAGCAAATTGGGTCCTGCCTTTAAGTATGGCTATGGGCTGATACCTGCTGATAAAGAATGCCGGATATGAACCGGCCAATAATGCAGTCAGCAGTGGGAGAGCAAAGAGAAATATCAGAACCCTCGGTTTAAATACATACCGCATATCAAGTGCCTGGTTATCAAAAATGCCATTGTAGGCATCTAAAAGAAAACGGACTCCTACAAGTGCTACAATAATGCTCAAAAAGCACAGAACAATATTTTCCACCATAAATTGCTTTATCAAGTGAAACCTCGAACTTCCAATTACTTTTCTGATTCCAATTTCCTTTAAGCGGTTGCTTGAAAAAGCTATAGAGGTATTGATGAAGTTAAAACAGGCCGTGATCAGGATCAAAAGGGATAAAAATACGGTAATAAAAACCAAAAAGCCGACTGCATTCCGATTTAGCTCCCTGCCCCTTACCCATCCCGGAAGATCAACATCTGAGCTGAAAGCCAACTCGTTGTAAGGTTGCAAATAGAAATCAGCAACCTTAAAATCCTCTCTGAAATCATTATGAATGGATACGTAGGATTGAAGCAGTTCATCAATCTGAGCAGGTACATATCCTTCTTCAAGTTTCACAAAAATAGAAGTTTGAATGTCTGCCTTCCAATCTTGTTCAGGGAAATGGGAGGGTTCAAAAAAATTTTCAATGGGAACCACTAAATTGAAAATTATACTGGTGTTTTCGGGTATACTTGCTGCAACTGCTCCTACTGAAAATGTTCTTTCCCGCTGATATTCATCAACCAGCCTTACTTCCTGCCCTATCGGATTATCATCGCCGAAATATTTTATAGAAGCTTCCTCACTTAAAACGATTTGATCAGAATATTGTAAAGCAGAAGCATTGCCATATATCAAGGGAAAATTTAATGTGTTTAACAAGCTCATATCAGCAAAATGGACCTTTTCACTAAAAGCCTTTTCATTAACCTTTACGATTCCACCACTGCTGTGCAGCCGCATAAGGTTTATGCCTGTAATGTCTTCCGAAATAGCCGCACCCAATGCCAATGGAGTAAGGCCCCAGGCTTCTTTCCCGTTTTCCGTATCCCTAATGGTATTCACGCGGTATACAGAATTTGACTTTTCATGATGATGCTCATCAAACCTTAGCTTATAATCAAGATTTAGAAAAGCCACAATACAACATGAAAGTGCAAAACCCATCCCCAAGAGATTGATGAGCACATAGGTTTTATGGCGAAAAAAATTCCTCAAGGCTATCTTCAGGTAAATGAAAAACATAAATGTATGTTAAGATTTAGAAATCAGGTAAAAAGATAATTCTGTATTCATTCAATGAATTTTAATCCAATATTCCTGAAAATTACTAATCTGGTGCCGGTAAAAAATCATTATTACTTATCAGAGAGGGGTATCAGGATATTTCATGGTGACCGAAAATGAACGAAAACGGTCGGCACCGATACAACCCCTTTTCCGCCACCATTAACTAGGGGGAGGATCTCACGCAGTATAAATATTGAATAGGAAATGGGAGCTGATGATGAGAATGGGATTCTTCGCTGCCCAAATGGTTTGGAGGCGGAATGAAGTGTCCTTGGTCTTCACCTGATCAATCCCCCAAAATCCCTGATCCCTTTTGCCTCGGCCATTTTGAGCAGCTTCAACAAAAGTTGGGCTGTCAGAAAAGCATCGCCGGCAGCGGTGTGCCGATCATCAAGGGGAATCTGATACCGTTGGCATAGGGTATCGAGAGAAAACTCCCCCGGGTTTTGGAATTGAAGCTCATAATGGACTCCCTTTTCCAAACGCATGGCGAGGTCCGAAGTATCCAAGGTAGGATTTTGCATTTTTTTCAATCCAAAGGATTTCAAGGCTTTTCCCAGCATGGCCACATCAAAACCGATATGATGGCCAACCAGGATCGAATTTCCGATGTAGTCCAGAAACTCCCGACCAAAATCCTGGAGCGGCATGACAGGCTCCTTGGAGATCAACTCGTGTACCTTGATGGCTTCCCGGTTTTTTTTGGGTGCGTCCAAATACATTTCCATCACCGTCTCGATCCTGATTTTATACCCCTGAACTTTGACCGCACCGAATGACAGAATATAATCTTTAGAAGGTTGAAGCCCGGTCGTTTCGGTATCCAACACCACAAAAGGTAGTTGGTCTATCGGCCTGATCGAGGGGATTTTCTTGGAAAAAAACGCTTCATAATCTTCCACAAAGGCCGATTTAGTGAAATTTTTCTTCCCGAAAAAACCGAACCAGCCCATATCAGTTGAGGATATGATCCACCTGATATCGGACCCTGATGATTTTCTGCAGCTCATCGATGGGTTCAAAAGCATTTTTCAACAGCTGACGCTGAAGTTT
>JBGTDA010000124.1:0-58248 GCA_041748555.1 Rhodonellum sp. | reverse complement strand
AAACGATGGCAATCTGGAATTTAAAGACAGGTCAAAACAATGGGGAATCCACAATCCTGATTTTTCCGCAGGCGCAGCATATGCCGACCTAAACAATGACGGTCAACTTGACCTGGTTGTCAACAACCTCAATTCCCCTGCTTTTGTATATCGGAACAACTATAAAGAAACAACCGGGAATCCCTCAAATTTCATCCAAATAAAATTAAAAGGTAATGGAATGAATACCGGAGGGATAGGTTCCAGGATTTCTGTATTTACGAAAAACGGATTGCAGGTATATGAGCAGCTGCCTGTGAAAGGATTTCAGTCAACGGTGAGCAACAGGATTCATATCGGTCTTGCAGACCAAACGGAAATTGATTCTATCATCATCCGGTGGCCGCAGGGAGGAAACCAGGTTTTAAAAAACATACCGGCTAATCAATTTCTGGAAATTTCCGAGGATGAAAATACCGGTTTACTAGAAGGATCGAATCGTCAAAATGCTTCTGTTTTTGAAAAATCATCAATCTCCATTCCTTATCAACATGTTGAATATGGATTCAATGACTTTAAAAGACAGCCTTTATTACTGGAAATGCCCTCTTATGTAGGTCCTGTAATGGCAAAAGCCGATCTGGATGGAGATGGATTTCCCGAGGTTTTTATTGGAGGAACAAAAGGTACTTCCGGAAAACTTATGGAATATAAAGACGGGAAGTGGAAAGACGTAGCGGGATTTTCATCCGCTGAGGATTACACGGATTCGGACGCATTGTTTTTTGATGCCAATGGAGACGGGCATCTTGACCTTTATATCTGCAGTGGCGGGTACCATGATTACCTTTCGAAAGATGAATCTTTGCAGGACCGGTTATACCTGAATGATGCAAACGGAAACCTGACCCACTTCCCTGCTCAATTACCTGACATGAAAACAAGCACCTCCACGGTAGTGGTCTTGGATATAAATAAAGACGGCTTTCCGGATTTGTTTGTAGGTGGAAGGATCCTGCCCGGTAAATATCCCTTAACTCCCCAAAGCTATGTGCTGATCAATGATGGGAAGGGAAAGTTTACCGACCAAACCGACCAACATCTTCCCGACGCGGGTATTTTGGGAATGGTGACCGATGCAGCAGCACTGGATATCAATCAAGATGGATTCGATGATTTGGTCATGGTGGGAGAATATATGCCTATCGAAATTTACATCAACCAAAATGGACAGGGATTTAGCAGAGAAACAGAAACATGGATGGGTGAGGAACTCAAAGGTTGGTGGTCGGAAATTTCACTTGCTGACTTTGACAATGATGGGGACCTGGATTTGATTGTAGGTAATTTTGGAACAAACACCCAATTTAAACCCACTGAAGAGGAGTCTTTAAAACTTGTTTATGGAGATTTTGATAACAACTCATCAATAGATCCAATATTGGTAAGTTATGTTCAGGGAAAACCATTTCCTTTTCCAAGCCGTGATGAATTATTGGATCAGATATATAACCTCCGCAGCAAATTCACTGATTATGGATCTTATGCTTCCGCTTCCCTCGATGAAATACTAACAAAAGATCAATTGGGAAACGCAGAGGTACTGGAAGCCCATGAGCTGAGGACCATGTATTTTGAAAATACCGGCGAAGGTTTTATATCCAAGCCCTTGCCGATTGAATCCCAGTTCACGCCTGTTCATGCCATACATCCTTTGGATTATGATGGGGATGGAAATATGGATTTTATTTTGGCAGGAAACCAAGCTTTCATGCGATTGCGTTTGGGCGTTATGGATGCAAATCTAGGGCAGTTGTTCAAAGGGGATGGAAAAGGAAAGTTTGAATATATTCCGCAAGAACAATCCGGGTTTTATATCTTAGGAGATGTAAAATCCATTATTGATCTTCCTCTAAACGGAACTTCTGTTCTTTTTGGAATCAGCAACCAAGGAATTCAAATTTATAATTTGAAGAAGCAAAGCGATGAAAAATAATGCTCCATACAAAAACTTGCATTACTTAAGCTCTGGGAAGCTCCTGACGTTAATGCTTTTGATCATTTGGACGAATGCTTATGGTCAAAAAAACAAAGACGCCGATATCTCCCTGTTCGTTGATAATCTATTTTCAATAACCGAAGTTATGGTCACTGATGTGGCCTCCCCTACTGCCGCAGCGAGATTTTATGCTTATTCAACCTTAGGGGCTCATCTGGCTTACGAATATGCCACATCAGAGACTCCTGATAATTTACTCTTCCGGAGCAATTATAACCAGCCGCTTTATATTGGTGAAACCGAAAAAAATCTGGTATCCCAGCTGGTGGCAACCTACACCCTATTGGAGGTCGGGAAACAAATTATGCCCTCGGGAAAGCTTCTGGCTCAAAAACAAGAGGAATTGATTAAGTACTTTTCAAAAGGCCGCCGTCTTTCCAAAAAACAACTGCTTTCCAATATTCGGTTTGCGGAAAAGGTTGCCATGGAGGTCATGAAGTTGGCCAGAAAAGATGGTTATAACGAGTTGAGTACCTATACCCGTTACAGTCCCAAAAAAGATCAAGAAGGAAACTGGTATCCCACTCCACCTTCTTATATGGCGGCGATTGATCCGGAATGGAGAACATTGAAAACATTTTTTATTGATGATCTAAAAGGTTTTAAACCAAAGCCTCCAGCCCATTTTTCACTTGAAAAGGGAAGCGATTTCATGAATCAGCTGGAGGAGGTTTATCAAATAACTTCCCGGTTGACCGAGGAAGAAAAACTGGTGGCAAATTTTTGGGACTGTAATCCATTTAAGGTCAGCTATTCAGGTCATATGGCCATGGGACTCAAAAAAATATCCCCGGGAGGTCATTGGATGGGAATTACAGGTATAGCAAGTCAAAAAGCAAATTTAAGCTGGAAGGAAACACTTTATATTCACGCCCTTTTAGCCATGACTTTACATGATGCATTTATCAGTTGTTGGGAGGAAAAATATAATTCGGACAGAATAAGGCCCGAAACGGCCATAAATAAATACTTGGATCAAAAGTGGCGCCCTATCTTACAAACACCACCTTTCCCCGAATATACCAGTGGCCACAGTGTTATTTCTAGCGCAAGTGCTGTTCTTCTGACAGATTATTTTGGGGATGATTTTGAATTTATTGATACATCTGAAGTTTATTTTGGCTTGCCGGAAAGATCGTTCGAATCTTTTCTGCAGGCTTCGGAAGAAGCTGCAATTTCAAGGTTATATGGAGGAATCCATTTTCGGGACGCCATAGATGAAGGTGTTAAGCAGGGAGAGAAAATCGGTCATTATATTGTAAGCAAAATCAAATAGCTCAAAAAATTGTACATATAGCATTTATTTTTCTCGTTCATTTAATTTCTTTGGAATAGCCATTTAGTCAGAAAAAACATGAAATCTCTTCAATATCCAATTGGAACATTTACCCCGCCTGCTGAAATAACTCCCTCATTGTTAGAAAAGTTGATCGATGAAATTGCTGATTTTCCAGCCCTGTTAAAAAAAGTAGCCATCCAACTTAGCGAGGCACAACTCGATACTCATTACCGACCGGAAGGTTGGACAGCCCGACAGGTGATCCATCATTGTGCAGACAGCCATATGAATAGCTTTATCAGGTTCAAATTGGCCTTAACTGAAGAAAATCCCATCATCAAACCTTATTATGAAGACCGATGGGCCGCTATGCGCGACACGAAAAACATGCCTATCCAACCCAGTTTGGATATTCTGGATGGTTTACACCGGAGATGGGTATTCCTATTGAGGTCACAACCATTAGAATCCTTAAAAAGGACATTTTACCATCCCGAAAAGGAAAAGTCAATACCTCTGGATCAAACCGTCGCATTGTATGCATGGCATGGCAAACACCATATTGGACACGTACAATTGGTGTTGGATAACCAACAATAAGCTGAATTTTATTACTTTTATGTTGCTTTGAAATCTAATTAAGCCATTCAGCAAAAATTTAACTCTTTAAAGAAATTAGGAATACTCATCCTTTTTGGGTTTGGATTATTTGCAATTCAGAAAGGTTCATATGTACCTCAAATTCGGGTTTATCAAACTGAACAATTATTGAGGCAAAGGGCTAGAAGACCGAAGTCGGAAGAAGCCATCAATCTAGCATTTGGCAGAGAATCCTTTGGTTTTTGGCATTTACCAGTATCATTGCGGATATCCATAAATAATTTTTTCTGCTTTACATAAAACTCCCCAACCTAAGGAAAATGAAATTTAAGAACCTTTGGGTTAAATCAACCCTTTATTTCACTTCGCTAAAATTTATTTTATTCATTTCCGACATCAGTATGTTGTAGTATGCTGTGGGGATTTTCCAATTACATCAAAATGAAAACTTTCAAAAAATATTTGAGGAGATCGGGATTTATCCTTATGATCATTCTTGCCTCGTTTGGAATTGCATTAGTCGGAGGAGTTCCCATCCCCTTTAACAGAAAAGGAGATTCGTTCAAAACTCCGATTGAATTGGTAGAAATTAAGGATGAAGACTCAGAAAAAGAAGCCGAACTCTTCGAAAAGAATAGCTAAGCTGAATGATCAAGAAAAGATCTTCATATTGATCATCTTATTGAGTTCTTTTTCATCTGTCAGATCCAGTCGTAGCGGCGTCATGGAAACAAGGTTGTTTTCCATTGCCCAGCGATCGGTATCTTTTTCGGTTTCCTCAATGGGAGAAACGGTAATCCAAAAAAGCTCCCTGCCCATGGGGTCATTGGAAGGCTGTACCAAACCATCATAATGCCTTACAGACTGCCGTGCCCAACTGATTCCCCTAGGGTCGGTCGGAAGGTTTACATTTACCAGGGGCGGACTGTCTACTTTCAATAAAAAGTCAAGAACTTTTTTGATATAGGGTTTGATCTTGTCAAAATCAATTTCTTCTGTTTGACTGGGTGTACTAAAAGCAAACCCCTTTATACCCAACAATGCGGCCTGTTTCGCTGCCGCCAAAGTACCGGAATGCCACATTGAATTGCCGAGATTGGTTCCCAGATTGACACCTGAAAGCACAACATCCACCTTTTCCCAATTGAAACTTCCTAAAGAAACACAGTCCGCAGGCGTACCGTTTACCCGGTAAGCCTCAAAATGACCTATCTTTGTTTTTTTGTAGGAAAGTGGTCTTGAAGCAGTAATGGCGTGACCCATGGAAGATTGTTCTACGTTTGGTGCCACTATCCTTACATCTCCAAATTGGTCTGCGACTTCAGCCAATGCAAGAATACCGGGACTATAAATACCATCATCATTTGTTATTAAAATCCTCATATTTAGTTAAATTTAGTTTTAATAATATAAACAAAAACCACGCTTAATTACAGCATTAACATTAAAATTTCTTATGAAAATCTTATTGATGTATAACCTAGAGGCTGGAAATCAGTCATTTCCTCTAGATGAAACTGTTTCTGCTTTAGAAAATCATGGAGCTGAAATTATGTATCAAAACACGAAAAAGAAGGATTACTTCAAGGCGTTGAAGAATTCATATGATTTTATCCTAATAGCCGGAGGTGATGGTACAGTTGGGAAAATTATAAAGCGAATCGCTGATAAACCCATACCTGTTGCTATACTTCCCTTTGGAAGTGCCAACAATGTTGCCAATAGCCTAAATATTGATCAGGCTCTGGAAAAGGTCATTGTGAATTGGGAAAAAAACAACTTAGGAACTTTTAGATTGGGATTGGCAGACCTTGGCAAAAAAAAGATCATCTTTTTGGAATCTGTTGGTTGGGGTTTGTTTTCACAGGTTCTTTCTGAAAAAAAGAAGAAAAAATCCAAAAAGAATGCTGGGGATAAAGTCGAAAAAGGAATAAATAAGATGCTGGAAAAAATTGCTGATTTAAAGGCTTCATATTACGAAGTTTTTTTGGATGGGCTAGACTATTCAGGTAATTATTTGTGGATAGAAATCATGAATACCCAGGTAATGGGACCCAAATTAGCTATTGCACCTGAAGCCCGACATGCTGACAATTATCTGAATATTGTCCTTGTCAAAGAAGATGAAAGAGAAAAGCTGACACAATTTCTTTTGGACCGGAAAGAAAGCCGGGAAGATGTGTTTTTTGAACCTTTAAAAGCCAAATCAATAAAGATTGGCAGCGAGGAACATATCCACGTAGACAGTGATGTGTATCCTGCCAAAAAGCTGAAATTAAAATCCGGTGAGCTATTGGAAATCAGTCTTCATCCTGAAACCTTACAGATAATCAACAGTAACAAAGATTAAGAATTAGCGAAATCCAAAATTGATGCTTTCCAAGGTAGATGAACCCGGACAAAGGTCCTTTTCTGTCAGTTTGTTTAACGGCGTTTTACATGTTTTTAATGTTCCATGGAGGTCGTTCCATTCTGTATTCACATATAGCAACCCCGTCAATATTTCATTTTTGACTCTAGCCTGTTGTAAAGCATTCACCACAGACAATCTGTCCTCCGGATCCCAATCTGTAGCCAGCTTGTTAAGCTGAAGCAGGGATCCATCATGTAAAGCAACTCTGGTTGACTTTCCTTTCTCATAATCCGTTTTGATTTCAGGCATTTCTGGTACAAAATCCAAAGTGGAAGTTGCTTCTATGTGCTGACGGACATAATCATAGGATTTTGTGGAGCCCGGATTGTTATTGAATGTGACACAGGGAGAAATGACATTGAGAAAAGCAAATCCTTTATGGTTTATAGTAGCTTTGATCAACGGCACCAATTGCTGTTTGTCTCCACTGAAGCTTTGGGCTACGAAAGAGGCTCCAAGTTCAATCGCCATGCTGGAAAGATCTATTGCCTGAAATGGATTCACCGAACCCGCTTTGCTGATAGAACCCTGGTCGGCTGTTGCCGAATCCTGGCCCTTTGTCAATCCATAGCAACCATTGTTCATGACAATATAAGTCATATTGAGGTTTCTTCTGATCACGTGCACAAACTGGCCCATGCCGATAGAGGCTGTATCCCCATCACCTGAAACTCCAAAATACACCATTTCCTTATTGGCCATATTAGCTCCTGTAGCGACAGATGGCATCCTTCCATGGACAGAATTGAATCCATGGGAATTTCCCAAAAAGTAGCTCGGTGTTTTGGAAGAACAGCCAATACCTGAAATCTTGGTAACTTTATGCGGTTCTATTGACATTTCAAAGCATGCCTGCACGATCGCTGCACTGATGCTGTCGTGACCACAACCGGCACATAAAGTGGACAGGGGACCCTCATACTCTTTTACAGTATAGCCAATTTTGTTTTTAGGCAATTTGGGATGTCTAAACTGCGGTTTTAGATAGCTCATGATTCTGGATTTTATCTTGTTGCAAATAAGCTGCTATTTGTTTTTTGATGGCATCAGCGGTGATGGGCATACCATCATAGTTCAATATGGGAATAAGTTTTGCCGGGTTGGTTTGCATTTCAAGTATGATCATGCTGCGCATCTGTGCATCCCTGTTTTGCTCAATCACGAATACCAACCGGTGTGTTTTTATAAATTCCTCGACCTCAGGGCCAAATGGAAAAGCCTTTAGTCGGATTGCATCCACCACTATCCCCTCTTCCTGCAGAATATCCTTGGCTTCCTCAGAGGAGTAAGTTGATGTTCCGAAAAACAGGATTCCTACATCACTTTCTTTTTTAGATTGGTAAAGCTGTGCGGCAGGAACGATCTTCTTTGCAGTATCCCATTTTACCAACAACCTATCCATGTTTCTTTTATATGCCGCCCCATCCTCGGTATATGCCGCATATTCATCCCTGGAGGTTCCCCTGGTAAAAAATGCACCTTTTGTAGGATGTGTGCCCGGATAGGTCCTGTAAGGAATTCCGTCTCCGTCTACATCCAGGTATCGACCAAATCGTCCTATGTTTTCCAGCTCTTCTCCTGATAACACCTTTCCCCGGTTGTATTTTCTCATTTCATTCCACTCAAAAGGATCGGAAATATGATCATTCATCCCTAGATCCAAATCAGTCATTACCATTATGGGAGTTTGTAAATATTCTGCTAAATCGAAACTTTCGGCAGTCATTTCAAAACATTCCTTTGGAGTGGCCGGCAGCAATAAAACATGTTTGGTATCTCCATGTGATGCATAAGCAGCCAAAAGCAGATCGGGTTGCTGAGTCCGGGTGGGCATTCCTGTACTCGGACCGGCCCGCTGGACATCGATCAACACTGCGGGAACTTCTGCAAAATATGCCAATCCAATAAATTCATTCATCAGGGAAAGCCCGGGACCACTGGTGGCTGTAAAAGCCCTGGCACCGTTCCAATTCGCTCCGATCACCATTCCCATTGCTGCCAGTTCATCCTCAGCCTGTATGATGGCGTATTTTTTCTCGCCTGTTTCCGGATCTGTCCGATATTCCTCCGCATATTTTTCAAAAGCCTCCGCAACGGATGTAGATGGAGTAATTGGGTACCAAGCAACTACCGTTGCACCTCCGTACACAGCACCCAATCCGCAGGCTGTGTTGCCATCCACCAGTATTTTATTCTTTATCAGATCCCTTTTTTCCAATCTGAATGGAAGAGGTCCGTTAAAATGTGTATCAACATAATCCATCCCCAGCTTCAAAGCCAAGAAATTGGCTTCAATCAATTGCTTTTTTCCCTCAAATTGTTCCTCCACCAATTTTTTAATTTCTTTAACATCCATATTCAGAAGCTTTACCAAAGCTCCGACATAAATAATGTTTTTTAATAATTGCCGTTTTCGTGGATCAGAAAAAGCCTGATTGGAAAGTTCCATCATCGGTATTCCCAGATAGTGAACATCATCCCGGATATATTGATCAGAAAGCTTTTTGGTGCTGTCGTACATAAAATAGCCTCCGGGCATTACATTTTTCCCGTCCTGAGCCATACTTTGTGGGTTGACTGAAACCATCAGGTCTATGCCTTCCCTCCTACCCAAATAACCTTTTTCACTGACCCGTACTTCATACCAGGTAGGAAGTCCCTGAATATTGGAGGGGAAAATATTTTTAGGAGTAACAGGAATTCCCATTCTGAAAATGGTTTTCGCAAAAAGGTAATTTGCACTTGCAGAACCTGTCCCGTTTACATTGGCAAAACGGACAATAAAATCATTGATAAACTGACTCATTTTATTTGGGGAAAGCTGTTGGAAATCTGATTGGCCTTGGTGACACTGTAGAAAAATTTCTGCATATCCCAGGCAGATGTGGGACAGCGTTCGGCACATAACCCACAATGGAGGCATACATCTTCATCTTTGACCATCACCCTTCCGGTTTTAAGTTGATCGGAAACTAGAAGGTCCTGTTGTAGATTTTCGGCAGGAACCAACAGATTTTTCCTTAGTTCAGGTTCTTCCGCATTTGCT
Source organism: Rhodonellum sp. (assembly GCA_041748555.1). Taxonomy (GTDB): domain Bacteria; phylum Bacteroidota; class Bacteroidia; order Cytophagales; family Cyclobacteriaceae; genus Rhodonellum. The sequence continues at coordinate 48,872 of JBGTDA010000124.1, read as the reverse complement.
GTAAATGTAATGCAGGAAGTCGGACATACGTCCATGCAGGCATCACATTCGATACACCTGTTTTCCGTAAAAACCGTTTGCACGTCGCAGTTCAGGCATCTTTGGGTTTCTTTGAAACCTGAAATCAGATCAAATCCCAATTCCACTTCCTTTTTCCTGTCTTTCAAGGTGATGGATTTTTTTGCCTGAGGTACGATGTACCGAGGGTCAATGGTGATGCTGCTGTCATAGCTCCACTCGTGTATTCCCATTTTCTGACTGACAAGATTGGTGTAGGGAGAAGGTCTTTCTAAAAGGCTTTCTTTTTCACAAAACAGATGAATGGAAACTGCCGCTTGATGCCCGTGGGCTACGGCAGTGATTACATTCTTGGGCCCAAATGCTGCATCTCCTCCGAAAAACACCTTGGAATTGGTGGATTGGAAAGTCAATTCATTTACAACAGGCATAGCCCACTTGTCGAAATCCAAACCCAAATCTCTTTCTATCCAGGGAAAGCTGTTTTCCTGTCCTATGGCAATCAGAACTTCATCCGCAGCAATGAATACATCTTCCTCTCCTGTCGGTAGCAGCTGCCGTTTACCGCTATCATCATAAACAGCCATTACTTTTTGGAATATCATTCCTTTAAGTATGCCGTTTTCTACCTCAAAACTCAGCGGTACGTGATTTTCAAGGATGGCAATATCTTCATGCTGTGCGTCTTCCTTTTCCCATGGAGAGGCTTTCATTTCCAAAAAGGGGCTCCTGACAACCACCTTTACATCTTTACCACCTAATCTTCTGGCCGTCCTGCAACAATCCATGGCCGTATTGCCCCCGCCTAAAACAATTACTTTTTTGTTGATGGATTTTTTATGTTCGAATGCCACACCTGCCAGCCACTCAATGCCAATATGAATAAATGCATCTGCTTCTTTTCTGCCGGGCAATTTGGGTAAATCCCGTCCTCTGGGTGCACCTGTTCCTACAAAAACAGCATCATAATCTTTATCCAATATTTCCTTTAAACTATTGACGTAAGTCAGAAACTGTGTGTGGATCCCTAAATCCAACACAAAATTCACTTCTTCATTGAGTACCTCTTCAGGAAGCCTAAAAGATGGAATCTGACTGCGCATCATGCCACCTCCCGCTATCTGCTCGTCAAAAAGATGGATTTCATAACCCAGAGGAGCCAAATCCCTGGCAACCGTCAGGGAAGCGGGGCCACCACCGATCAGGGCAATTTTTTTACCGTTATGCAAAAATGGTCCCTGAGGCATATAATGCTTCACATTTCCTTTGTTGTCCGCCGCCACTCTCTTCAACCTGCAGATCGCGACAGGTTCCTCCTCCACCCTTACCCTGCGGCAAGCAGGTTCACAGGGTCGGTCACAGGTTCTGCCTAAAATTCCCGGAAAAACATTGGATTCCCAGTTGACCATATAGGCTTCCGTGAATTTTTCAGCTGCAATCAGGCGGATATACTCAGGGACGGGTGTGTGAGCAGGACAGGCATACTGGCAATCAACGACTTTGTGGTAGTATTCAGGGTCTTTTGTATCGGTAGGCTTCATGGTTAATCCGGATCAGATATGATTCAAATGGATTTTATAAGAATTTAAAACCCTTAACTGCTTAAAGCTAATAATTTTCCGAATTTAATGTGGAATACAGAAAGATTAAATGCCAATAAATTGTGATTTGATATAAGAATCCCAAACAAAAAGTCATTGTTCAGGAACTCTACCTCCTGAATCAACTAAATTGAATTGTCAAAAATCACCTTTATTATTAAAGTGATTTTAGAGGCAGGGAGATAATGAATGTGGTTCCATTTTCAGTTTTATCATCTAAAACTAAAGATCCCCAATGGCCATGGGTAATAATATCATAGCTTAAACTCAAACCCAGTCCTGTACTTGTACCGGTGGGTTTGGTGGTGAAGAAAGGCTCGAATATTCTTCCTCGTATTCCTTCAGGAATTCCGCATCCATTATCTGAAATCCGGATCTCCATGTATTTCCCTGCATGCTGCGTGGAGACTGTGATCTCCGGCTCAAATCCTTCACCTTCTTTGAGCTTACGATCCCACACAGCATCAAAGGAGTTTCCCGGCAAATTAAGCAGAACCTGACCCAGTTCCTGGATCACTACGTTGATTTCAAGGGATTTGGGTTGCAGATCCTTTATGATTTTGGCATAGAAAATTGGTATCTGTGTGCGCTTTCCGTGATAGGCAAGATCTGTGTATTGTTCGATCAGATTATTGAGATTGACTTGTTCAAATTGGGACTTGCCTGTACGGGCGTGTTGCATCATTGAGCGGACGATAGCATCAGCACGTTTTCCATGCTCCTCTATCTTGCCTGTGTTATGTTTGAGATTTTTCATCACATAATCGATCTCTTCCACATCATTTGATTTGATAGCTGCATTTAATTCATCCACAAGTTCAGCAGAGGCTTGATATAAAAGGCATATTGTAACGGCTGCACCGATCTTACACCACTTTCATTGATCGCCATCACTTCAAGAACATATTTTTTCGGGATAAAATAAGCAGGAAGATTGGTGTACCTGAGTCTTCTTATGGGAGTTTCTGCACTCCAATTATTATCATACCCAATTAGCCGGGTCTGATACCGAACCCCGGAAATTTTTGCATAACTGAGTGCTGCAAATTCAAACGTGACATCATTTCTTCCCTCCGATTGATAGGAAACATCTACCTATGTAAGTTGAAGTGAAGGTGAAAATTCATTTAACCTATCAAGTTTTGGATGATATACAGACAATCCGTTTGCCGTGCCAAAATAGACCAATCCCTCACTGTCCACCTGAACGGAACCATACAACCAAACTTCATTGTCTATCAGCCCATCCTGCCTTGACAAAGTTTTCAAAACCCGGGTATCAACAGGATCAACTTCGGCAAGACCTTGATTTGTTCCTATCCATATGTTTCCTGTCGCCGGGGAGGCTGCAAAGCTTATGGTATTGTCTGCCGGAAGACCTTCGGCTCGGGATAATCTGTTTACAATTTCTCCCGTATCCGAATCAACTGCCAGCAAGCCTTCCTGGGTTCCTACCCACATCTTGTCCTGTAACCAAAGTAGCTTTTCAATATGATTGGTCGGTGCACCTTTTTCACGGGTCCAAAATTGGGTAAATCCGATTTTATGATTAATACCTTCATTAAGGTCCTCCACATTCACCGGGACATTGCTTTTATAGATTCCATCATCCAAGGTCCCTACCCATAGATGCCCTTTTCCATCAAATGCAACTGCTTTATAAAGCGTGGGTGGCAAACCGTTCTGTACATTAAAATCATAAATCTCATTTTCGACAATGCCGGTAAGACTTCTAGATCCGGCAAACCACACACTTTCCAGATAAGTCATGGTTTTTACTGTATATTTTGAGAGTTTCTGCTGCAATAATGGGAGGACTGTCCTTTATGGAAAAAATTATTCCTTCGACACCAAAAATCTTCCGTTTTCGAAGATTAATGGCAAAATCAGGAACCAATTCGGGATCGAAAACTATTCCGCTGAGACCTTGAGTGGTGGCAATCCATAGCCTGCCTTCGGGATCCGAGACCAAGCCGTTTACCCAATCCCCAACAAGTCCGGATACTTGGGTAATGTATTCTGATACGCCATTGGCATCAATACAGGTTGCCCCTCCTTCGGTACCTACCCAGAACCGGCAGGGTCCCACACCGTCTTCGGGAATGAAAACGGTGTTTACTTTTCCCGAAGGCAGGACGGGTTTTTCTCCGGTAATGGATCGGGCACTGAAATTTTCAAAGGCATTATAGTTAAACCGAAGTTTTGACACTCCGCCGGATTGAGCTATCCATACATTTTTTTCCCGGTCCTCAAAAACATGAAAAACGTTGTTGCTCAACAATCCATTCTCCCTTGTATATGAACTGATTTTCTGACCGGTTTTTTGGTTGATTTTTATAATTCCAGAAACGGAATTGTTTGCCCAAATAGTGCCATCATTGAGTTGGAGGAATTTGGAGAAATTGGATTCTTGTTCCTTGGCTATAAGTTGGGGTGGCGCTGATTTTTGAAGAAAAGGTAAAACTTCACCGTTTTGTCTGTAGGCCCAGATTTTCCCGTCTTTATCTTCAAACAAAGTGGCAAAATCAAGATTATTGATTTTCTCGACCGGTTCGAACAGTGTTGTTACCTGTCCATCAGAATACCGGATAAGTATTCCTCCTAAAAGACCGGCAATAATGGAACCATCCTTAATACCCATGACCGTTGTGGCAGGAATGTTTTCTCCGCCCCCTTTACCTGTGGAAATTGTATCGGTTATAAGATTTCCCTTGTTGTCGATCTGATACCTTATTAAACCGTTTTCTATTGTCCCGATCCAAATCCTGCCTTTTCCATCAACAGTCATCTGATTAAACGTCACGGCATCCCCTATTAAAGCAGTGTTATCAAATTCCGAAACAAACTTGATTCTTTTGCCATTAATGTATAACTGCAAAGGTTCTTCCGAAACAACCAATCCTCCGTTTGAGGTAACCCACAAATGACCTGCACCATCTTCCAACATTTGCCAAACCCCTAAATCCCGCAATCCATCTTGCTGATTAAAAAGGTCCATTCTTGCGCCATCAAAACGAATCAGGCCTGACGAAAAAACTGTCATCCAAATAAATCCTTCCCTATCCTGATGAATATGGGTTACCATTGCCGAAGGCAGGGCATTAATCTCACTGTCGGGTGTATAGTGTATTAGGGGAAGCTCCTGAGCTTCCCCTTTAAAACTTAAAAATAAAAGAATTACAATACACCAATAAACTCGGCAAAGCATTTAAATATATTGATAAAAAAACTTTTATCATCTCCTAATTCCTCCCGTACCATTGAAGGCAGACAGAACGGTCGTGCCATCCAACAAGGTGGTATTTTCAGTTCTTAATGAAAGCGATGATTGTCTGCCATTTTCCATTGCGCATGCTCCCATTTCATCGCATGCGATAGCTTCATGATTAATAAGCATCGCACTGTTAAAACCTTCATTCAGCACAGTTACACCATTTATGACAGTCAATGCTCCCCTGTTACTCACCACATTCAGTTCGGCTGTCAGAAGTTGTTGTAAAAATGCATCTAGATCTGTTTTAATCGGGTTTTTCAATATCCCTGATGCTGTTTTCTTCTTGTCGGCACCAAATTGAAAAGGAGTTGCTAACAGCAGGTTCTCAATTTTTACCAAAAATTCATCCATCTGCTGAACGGAATAATCACCTCCTCTTTTGCCTGCCTGGTTAAACTGGTTTATCCAGTATTTGGTAGGTTCTGAATTTCTGGGAATTGTCCCATCACTAAGTTCTTTTGCTACTTTCTGGGCATCGAGAAGATAACCAAAATGAATATTGGAATTGTTTTCGGAAATATCCCCTAAATTAAAGAAGGAAGGAGTTGAAGCCATATAACTTTGGTTGAAAAGTTCATCTGAAACAGAGACTGTATAATTTCCTTTCAATACCCTAAAAGAAAAAGTGCCACCGGACAATGTTGGGATGGTGGCAACTTCCTGGCGGGAAGAATTGTCTTTCAATAATATGGATACGTCGTTTATTCCTGATTCATTGTTTTGCTTGATCCCATCTTTATTGGCATCAATAAAAATACTTCCTGAAATAGTCACCACCTCGTTGCAAGGTCCAATTACATTTCCTTTTGCCACATTGCTTCCTCTAGTAACTACTGCTTCAACAATTCCAAAGGAGATGTCTCCGTCATATGTTACTGAAAAATCCTGGCTTCCGTTTTTAGAAATGGAACTGTTCCATTTAATCCCTTCATTGCTTAGACTTGATGCAGTGGAAGGAGTCCAGGAAACAGGAGTTCCCGAACAACCAGGGACTTGAAGAAAAAAATTATCAAGTTGTGGAGTTTGGTTGGTTCCTGAAACGGTGTAATTAAAGGTGGTACTTACTATCACGCCATTATTTTCATTTGGAACACGACCTGTAAATTCAACAACATAGGTATTGAGGGTTATGGTCTTATAGGATTCAAGCTGAACAGAAAGTATAGTCAGGTGAATCATTCAGAGTGCTTCTGATATCTATGGAAGAAGCGGTTAAAGGATCGCTTTCAACCAAATTAAACTGGTTCATCAGCTCGCAGCTGTTTAGTATCATTCCAAAGAAAGGGAAGGGTAAAGCATTAAAGATGAGTTTTTTCATTTTGTTGTTTTTGGTTCATTGAATGGAAAAATTTAAAAAAATACCTAAAATAAGGTTCGGGTTTTTTAATTAAAATAGGTTTATTAATTAAATACTGAAAACGGATTGCGCATCAAATCCTGATTCTAACTAAATGATTCAGAATATGGAGTTCCCTATATATTCAAAAACATCATACAAAAATGACAATTTTATACATAGTTTTCTGTATATCAAATAAATATAAGGATCAGTATATCAAAATCCCTAATTAAAAAATACATATAATTGCTTTAATGATTTATTTGGTGGAATTGAACCCGGAATCAAGTTGGACAAGTTGATATGGTGAAAAATGTAAGGTTGTAAGCAGATCGATTATTTATCTTTTAAAATCAAGGAAAGACCGAAACAATTAGATTTTCATTAACATTATGTATTTTGTAAAAGAAATTGACATACTTCATTATGAAGAAAACCCGGAAAAATCGAAAAGCTAAATTTTCACCTAAAATCCTCCTTGTGTTAATTATGCGGATTTTTGATTTTATTTCTTACTCATTGAAAGCAAAATCCCTTCAGGAGGTGAATGTTTCTGAATCCAAGCATTTCCCTGGTACTTTTCCGGAAGGGTTTTTTTCATTTATACCCTGTGTGCTGTTGCCTTGTTTTACTTCTTCACCGGTCATTTCCCGACAATAAAAAATGGATAAACTTACACTCGAAAAGAAATTGGAAGAAACCACCTCCCGCCTACATACGGCTCAGGAAGAATTGAAGGCTCTTAAGTCACAACTGGTCCAGTCTGAAAAAATGGCCTCACTTGGTGAACTGACTGCCGGAATAGCCCATGAGATCCAGAATCCTTTGAACTTTGTCAATAATTTTTCCGAGTTGAATATGGAGCTGACAAAGGAATTAAAGGAGGAGATTGCTAAAGGAAACCTGGAGGAAATAAAGCTGATCGCTGATGATATAAAAGGAAATGAAGAAAAAATAAATTATCATGGTAAGAGAGCAGACTCTATTGTCAAAAGCATGCTTTATCATAGCCGTGCAGGCAACGGCCAAAAAGAGCCCACCAATATCAACAACATAGCGGATGAATGTCTGCGGCTAAGCTACCACGGTATGCGGGCCAAGGACAAATCATTCAATGCCAGACTAGAAACCAAGCTGGAAGAAAACCTTCCGAAGATCGAAATTGTCCCACAGGATATCAGCCGGGTGTTGGTCAATATCTTCACCAACGCCTTTTATGCCTTACAGAAAAAAAAATCTACGGCAGAGCAGGATTTTCAACCTACTGTTTGGCTCACTACGGCATCCCATAATCAAGGCATCCTCATTTCGGTGCGGGACAACGGGACAGGTATTCCCGATGAGGTCAGAGATAAAATTTATGAACCGTTTTTTACCACCAAACCATCCGGTGAAGGTACAGGTTTGGGATTGTCCATGAGTAATGACATCGTCACAAAAGGACATGGCGGAGAGTTGTCAGTGGACACCAAAGAAGGAGAGTTTACTGAGTTCAGGATTTTTTTGAAATAAAACCCTTAATTTATAAGATGAAAATATTAGTAGTTGACGACGAAACGGATGTTCGGATCCTTTTTGAACAAAGATTCAGAAGGGAAATCAGGTCCAAGGAAATGGAATTTGTGTTTGCTTACTCGGGAGAGGGCGCATTGGAGGCCCTGAAGGAGCTGGACCATAAAGTGGTGCTTATTCTATCTGATATCAATATGCCCGGAATGAGCGGACTGGAATTGCTGAAAAAAATCAAGGATAGGTATCATCAACCACCTCCTAAAGTAATGATGATTACCGCTTATGGTGATGAAGACAATTACAAAACCTCTATGCAGTTGGGTGCCGATGATTTTCTTACAAAGCCACTTGATTTTAAGTTATTAAAAGAAAAATTAACTAATTTAATCTGATGACAAAGATTCTGGTTGTAGATGATGAGGCAGACCTGGAAGTGTTGATCAGGCAGAAGTTCCGTCAGAAAATACGGGCACAACAGTATGAATTTATTTTTGCCATCAATGGCAGACATGCATTGGAGCAACTCCTGGAACATGCTGATGTGGATGTGGTGCTCAGCGATATCAATATGCCTGAGATGGATGGCTTGACGCTACTATCAAAAATCAAAGAGCAGAACAGCCTCCTGAAATCCGTGGTCGTTTCGGCATATGGTGATATGGCCAATATCCGCACCGCGATGAACCGCGGAGCCTTTGATTTTATAACCAAGCCCGTCAACTTTGAGGATCTGGAGACAACCATCGAAAGGACTATTGAACACGTCCAACAAAGCCGTAAAACATTACAGGCCATAAAAGAAAACAACATTCTTAGGCTCTATGTGGATGAAAATGTCCTTAATTTCATGGGTACAAGGGAATATGAAACTTCATTTTTGGCAAGCGAAACCGTTGTGGCCACTGTGGCATTTTTTGATATTTGCAGTTTTACTTCTTTAAGTGAAAAGGAGTCTCCTGAAATTGTAGTCGGATTATTGAACGCTTATTTTGACCTTTTTGCAAAAGAAATCATTGCTGAAAATGGCGTGATTGACAAGTTTATCGGAGACTGTGTCATGGCAGTTTTCAAAGGGCCCCATCATCTGGACAAAGCCATAGATACCTCCTTGGCTATCAAATCCAAGTTGGCGGATTTTCCTGAAACAGGTACCGACAAGGATTTTAAAGCCAAAGTGTCTATCGGAATCAATTCCGGTGAAATGGTTTCCGGAAATATCGGTTCCGCCACTTTAAGAAGATTGGATTACACTGTTATCGGGGACACCGTGAATACCGCGCAAAGACTGCAGAGCATTGCACTACCGGGACAGATACTGATCACTGAGGCTGGTTATGAGCAAGTGAAATCCTCCTTCAACTGCCAAAAAATCGGTCCTACCCTACTGAAAAACAAAGCAACAGAAATTGTCCTGTATGAAGTTTTAGACTAAAAATATCTTATTCACGCTTTTTTGTAGGTAAAACCTTTCCTATTGACAATTATTTTCTACCAAAAAACTAATCGGGTAATTTGAACATCAGCCTAGTTCGGAGATGGCGGATATTCAAACCTGCATATCACCGATTTTCATCAGATAATCACCCAAAGAATTTTTTGACAAAAAAACAAACCTGCTCCACATCCGAAGGATTGCGCTGCAACTTCCACCACAAATATATCTTTGGAATGAACCCAGGATACCAGATTTGCCATATTTACCATCTGACCATAAAGATGAACGGGAATGACAGCTTTTGTTTTTGGAGAAAGAAGTTTATCCAACTCCGCAAAACGAATTAAACCCTGTTAGTCGGTATCAGCAAAAACAGGTTTAGCTCCAACCAGCGCAACGGATTCAGCCTTAGATACCCATGTAAGGCTGGTACAATAACCTCATCTCCGGGACCAATCCCCAGTACTCTCAAGGCAATTTCCAAGGCATCGGTGCAGTTTGAACAAGGAATGACATGCAAAACATTTAAAAAGGTCGCAAGTTTTTCTTCCAGCCTTGTCACTTCAACTCCTCCCGAAAAAATTCCTTTTTCGAGAATTTCAGAAAATTTCTGTTTTAAGGCCGCATCCACATCCGGTGGAATACAACTCAGATCAAGAAACGGTATTTGTTTTTTCATCTAATATGCCCGCTAATTTTTCGGTTAGTTTTTTCCGGGAAAATGCTTCTAATGTGGATTTCGTAGTGGTCGAACTGCCGGGAACAAATTTCAAAAGGAACTCCCCAATTCCCTTTAAATCAGTATGAGAAAATACATGCCCAGCACCTGCGGATTTCAGTATTCCCGCGCTGTCACCCAGAGGATCACCCAAAGCCAGAATAGGTCTTCCCGTAGCTAAATATTCAAAAAGCTTTCCCGGTATATTTCCTTTCGCATTCTTGGTATCCGTGAGGATCAACAACAACAAATGGGCATCTTTGTAGAAATCAAAAACCTCTCCATGGCTGACATAACCTTCCAGGGTCACATGTTCCTTCAACCAGCTATTCTGTATAATATAAGATTGGACATCCTCAGATACCTTGCCAACAAACCTTAACCGTACTGCCTGATCAGCATCTGAATAAACCTCCTGAAATGCCTTTAGGAATGGGATTGGATTCCGGATGGAATCAATGACGCCTGTGTACACGATTTCGAGTTGATCCCTCACAGTGCTTTCTGATTGCCAGCCTTCGGGCAAATCCGATGAATCAAATCCATTTGTCAACAATGAAATTTGTCTTTGGGCTAATTTTTGAAATTCCTGCTGAAAAGTCGGACTGATGGCAATTACTTTATCCGCTTCCTGAAAAATGCTTTTTTCGAGTTTTCGATGTTTTTTCCGAACAATCGGATGCATAGGCAAAGTATCCAGAAACTCCCACTCTGACCATGGGTCCCTAAAATCCGCCAACCAGATTATGCCTGTTTTTCTTTTAAGATTGCGTCCGATAAGGTGCATGCTGTGGGGTGGTCCTGTGGTGATAACCGCATCAAACTGTCCTTTTTGGATAAGGTCAGCCAGAAAGTTTACTGATGGTTTAACCCAGAATACCCGCGGATCAGGGACAATCAGATTTGCTCTTATCCAGATACCCATTCGGTCAATCCAGGATTTGTTGCTTTCCCCAAGTATCTTTGCGGTATCTTTTACGTTGCCTCTTTTTAGCTTTCTAAAAATCCCATAAGGTTCCCAAATTGGAAATCTGAGAACTTCTGTAGCAGGATCGACCTCTTTTTCAAGAGACTTATCCCTCAAATCAAAATCAGGATTTTCAGGAGTGAAAATCACGGGCTCCCAACCGAATTCAGGTAAATATTTTGCGAATTTCAACCAACGCTGAACCCCGGAACCTGCTGAAGGAGGCCAATAGTAGGTGATGATGAGTACGCGTTTTGTCATTTAGGGATTTGATTTTCGCTGAATGGGTTGATTTAGTTGAATGATAGCCCGAAGTCCAAAAAATAAAATTCGGGAAACGTTTCTCGATCCGAAATCCACTAGCCTAACATTGACCATGCACCTCTTCTTTGATGTATTTCTCGTAGACCTTTCTTACTGATTGGTATCCGGACCAAGATTCCGCAGGCAACCCTCTACAAATTCCCTTAATACTTCGGGTTTGTAATTTTCGTTGACATGGGGGTTGATCTGCCTGCCGCATTTGGTGGCTACAAATATTTTCTCACCTCTTTCCTGACCACCTTTCCCACTGCTGCACTCAATCCTCCGTCATAGACATCGGCGGTATCCTCGCCTACCTGCCAAGTAACAAAAGAAAATTCTGAAACATCTAATTCCGTTATTCCCAGTTTTCTATATTTCATTTTTTATCTATTTTATTAACCGACGGTTTCGGGAAGCAATTTAAATTTTTATCTTTAGAATCCTTAAACATATGCTCTATGAAATCCCGTAGAAAATTTCTTCAAACCTTAACCGTAGCCGGCGCAGCTGCTACACTACCTATCAATCTTATGGCAAGCGAACAAAAATCCCAAAAAATGATACACCAAGTATTTTTCTGGCTACATGATGGTCAGGATCCCGCTGATTTTAAGAAAGAAGCTGCTGTTTTGGGTAAATGTAAAACAGTAGGTGATTTTTATATCGGCACACCCGCACCCACAGAGGCACGGGATGTGGTGGACCATAGCTATCAGGTTTCCTGTACCCTGTTTTTTGACAGTATAGAAGATCAGAATTATTATCAAACAGATCCCATGCATTTGGCATTCATTGATAAAAACTCAACGAAATGGGAAAAAGTGCAGGTGTACGATATCGCATTGTGAACCTTTGGGATAGCTATTTTCGTTTATAAATCAGTATAAAATAATGACGAATGAAATACATCCCCAATTCTCTTTATAGCCTGCTGCTTTTACTCCTAGTAAGTTTAGGCGCCTGCAATCCCGAAAAGGAAAACCCGAGTCCGGGTACTATCGAAAATGTTGTCAAATCAGCTATTCTTGAAAGTATGAAAGATTGGTATTTTTGGGAATCCGAAATACCTTCCAGCATAGATGTTTCGAAATATAATAGCAATGAGGAACTGTTGGATGCGCTGTTATTCAAGCCTCTTGACAGATTTTCTTACCTGACAACCCGTTCTGCTTTTGATGCGGCTTTTACCGGTCAGGCTTCAGGATTACATGGTTTCGGCTATGCCCTGGATGAAAATGAAAACATGTTTGTTTCTTACGTATTTGATGAAGCCCCTGCCGGAAAAGACGGTTGGAAAAGAGGCTGGCAAGTAATAGAGATTAACAGCAAACCCGTTTCTTCTTATAAAACCGCTACCGGTGGATATAACTTTCAGCTGGGCCTAAATGAAATCGGCGTAAGCAATAGCTTCAAATTCAGGTTACCCGATGGTACCGAAACCTCAAGAACCATAAGTAAAGGACAGTTTCAAACCAATTCGGTACTGCACAGGAATGTGATCTCTCAAGGGAGCAAGAAAATCGGCCATTGGGTGTATCAGAGTTTCAAGGCAACTGCCGGACTTACTCCTACCCGGAGCAACGAAGTGGAAGAAAGCTTTACTTATTTCCAAAATCAGGGTATTAATGAATTGATCATCGATCTTAGATACAACGGTGGTGGATCAGTTGCGGTAACAGAACAGATTCTGAATTACATCATACCTTCGGGCGCGGATGGCAAGGTGATGTACACCAATAAACACAACGGCAAAAAAACTTCCAATAACCGATCAGTGAATTTCAAGAAGAACGGCAATCTGAATCTTGAAAGGTTGATTGTCATCACTTCAAGAGGATCAGCATCCGCATCGGAATTGTTGATCAACTCACTTGAGCCATTTATAGATGTGGTATTGATCGGCGACAGAACATTTGGAAAACCTGTGGGTTCATTTCCATTGTCAGGCTTCAACAGAAACCTGAGCAATAATGATGTTGAACTGGTTCCTATAACCTTCGCAACGGCAAATGCTGACGGAAATGCTGAATATTTTGAAGGTTTTCCTGTTGATTTTGCGGTGGGAGACAACCCTGCCAGAAATTGGGATGATCTTGAAGAAACAAGAACCAAAGCTGCTCTTGATTTTATTGAAAACGGAGCTGTAAACGGTAGATTGATTAATCAGTTCTTCAGACCCTCTTGGGAAATGATTGACAGTTTCAAAGGTCTGGAACAAGAATTTCCGATGTTTTAAGAATTCCGTATAGTTTTACTTTTTTATTTATCAGGAATTGCTGATTATCAAAATTTATTTGAATTAACTATAAAGAGCGGTCTCTCAGCCGCTCTTTTTTATTCTCCTGTTGCTAAAGTGTAGAAGTCATCTGTCTTTCTTACTCAATCCCTTTCAAAGAAAATGAAAATTTTCATTTTCTTGTAATTATTCCCTCAAAAAATATAAGTTTTATAGGAAATAAGTATTATATTTTAAGTATTAAAAAATTAAATACCTAAAAATGAACCGATGATAGGTATTATTTTAAATGTTGTAATTTAATGGCAAAATTGTTGACAAAACCTAAAAAAACAATAGCCAACTATGAAAAAAATTATTCTATTTTCAGTCGCATCAGCCATGATAATGGCATCATGCGTATCAAAGAAAAAGTATGTGCAACTTCAAAATGATTTGTTTCAAACTGAAACTACCTTAGCTGAAACCAAATCTGAAAGAGAAGTACTGCAGGAAGAAAAGAGAGTTCTTGAAGACAAATTCGCAAGGATCGAGGCTCGGGTTGAAGAATATAATTCCCGAATCAATTCATTGAAAGAATCAGATGATTCGAAATTTACTCTGGGCGGAAAGACTCCGATGTCAAACAAAAGTAGGGAGAAACTGAATGCCACGTTGGCCAAGGTTGATCCGGCAAAATTGGCGGATGCCAAGACTATGGAAGATTCCGTGAATCTGGCGGTTTCATATAACTTGAAGCAATCTATAAGTGATGGCTCTGAGGAAGAAAATGACGATATCCAGATTGATATTGACAAGACAGTGGTTATGATCACTGTATCGGATCGTTTATTGTTCAATACAGGAAGTTATGTTGTGAGCAAGAATGCAAATAACCTTTTGCAAAAACTGGCTGATGTAATCAACTCCGAACCAAGTATGGAAGTTATGATCGAAGGTCACACCGATCCTAGAACGATCAACACCGCTGTTCTCCAGGATAATTGGGATCTCAGTGTAAAAAGAGCTACTTCCATTGTGCGTGCTCTACAGAACAAATACAATGTCGCTCCTGAAAAGATGATCGCAGCAGGACGAAGCAGTTATGTTCCTTTGGTTGAAAATGACAACAAAGACAATATGGCCAAAAACAGAAGAACCAGAATTGTTATTATTCCCGATCTGGATAAGTTTTTTGCTTTAATGGAGTAGAAGTAAACAATGGTTAGAAGTCCGAAGACCGAAGTCGGATGTATCCGGCAACCTAAATTCAAATAATGAAATTGTTGGGACTTAACATTATAATCATCGAAATGCAGCGAAATTTTAATTCGCTGCATTTTTTTTGCCCTTTTTACAGTACTGGAAGAGGTCAAATTTTAATTCTTATTTCCTTTTTCATCTTTAGGCCTAAAGGGTTCAAAAGGATAGGTTTTCGGCAATACTTTAACCCCGGTAGTCACTTTTATAGGTCCTTTGCCTCCATAAGATAATTCCACAAAATAACCCTTCCATCCCTTTTCAGGAGTTTCCAGCGATATTTCATAATTCCCGCTTTCATTGATAGGAATATCACTTGATGTCCATTGTGGACCGAGTACATCAATTCTGAAATCCCGCGCTTCCGTATTATGTGCCTGCCATAATTTGATACCGATCAATTTTTGATTGGGATCGGTTTGCAATGTAAAGCCCATTTCCGTTACCCCCCAGTCATATTTTGGTCTTGGAATATCATCCAGGATACTTGCATAAAATGAAATCATATTTTGTAGGGCATCTGTCTCCCGTACATCATGTCCGCTATTGGGAACATATTGCAAATGTTTTTCACCTTTCAGGTCATCCCAATAAAACTGCCAGCTATCCGGTAAGAAAAACTGATCTCCTGAAGCACTGATCAACAGTTTCGGCATGTCATATTGATCGATAAAGGAAAAAGGTTCGGTAATCTCCAACAACCTATCATATTCCTTCGAACCCTGCCAATCCATGATTCCCTCACGCACGTAATCATCCACCGCAGGAGCCCAAAATCCGTAGCTTTGCCAGTGATGCTGAAAAGAAGGGACAATATTCAGTAAATCAATGACTACAGGAATGATACCTACCACGCGGTCATCCACGGCCGCGGTTGTCCAAGTGGTCCATCCTCTTTTTGATGCTCCGCCAACCACATATTTATCCAGATTTTTATCATGTTCCTTTTTGACAACCTCAGTTACCACATCCATGGCTGAAACCACAGCTTTTGTCATCGGAAGCCTGGCCAACCAGATGGCATCTTCATCTTTGGCACCTCCCTCCAAAAACTTCCTCCAGCCATAGGAAATCAATGCATCTTCGTAACGCTCTCCAAAAGTATCATTTGCAAAGGTGATGGGTTGAAAAGGGATATTGTGTACCTGGGCAACAATGGAGTTTGTTTGATTGGCAGCTTCCAGAATCAGTGGATCGGCATTTTCAGGCATCTCTGAATCTTTGCTTCCCCCACCAATCCACATCATCCCCGTCTCGTAGGCAGCATCATCGGGGACCACCATAGAAACCCAATGCCACCACTCCACCTCATCCACTTGGTCGGAATTTAGCCAATGTTGGGAAACCATCCGAATGACATGAAAAGTATAACCGTTTTCCTTTTTGGTATAAACGATTTCATATCCAAAATTGGGATCTTCCTGATGAACATATTCATACAGCAAACCTCTGGTTTCTGTCTCCGAGGCAATCACCTCTACAGCCCTGGGTTGGCAGCTGAAAAACAAAATCAAACTTATTGCAATCAGGGAATTTAGGATTGTTTTCATATTGATGTAATTTTGATACTTAACAAGATAGTCAAGAATACAGGCATTTCCTCTATCTTATTATTGAAAATTATTTTCTGAAAAAAAACAGATTTACGGGAAGCTGGTAAAAATCGAATGAAAAGAAAATTTCTTTAACCCATCTTTTCTTGGGGCCTTACGGGTTTGTGGGAATCAGAAAATACGACTGCCCAAAATAAAGGAAAAATATTTTTATTTTTTTTTGGCAGGAGTTCAATAATTGAGAGATGGCACCAATACTCTTTCTTTCAGTTTTCAGCAGTGATTACAAGTTTCTTTCCCAGTTTGGTCATGCTACATTTATAGATTTTGCCCGCTTTTTTTATCAGGCCAAAAACTTTCGAACGTTTGATGAGCTTTGATGTTTTTGCTTTGCTGAAATCGGAAAGCCTCATTTTTATGTCTGTTCCTGAATCCGGAGATGTTATTTTCCCCCTGAGCACGTTAAGCAGCAAAGACGAAGCCTGCCCACAGAACAGGTTGAATCCTTTGTAATATCCTGTTGTTCTCCTGTTTCGGTCTTGTTATGCTGTCCAGTCTTTTGCGGTCCGGTTCCTTGTTGTCGAAAGCCGGGATAATAAAAGCATTTCAGGTTTTCCTTTCAAATGAATCACTTCCAATGGTCCGACGTTGACTTCCACTTTTTTGATCCTGAAATTCTTTCCGTATGTCGGCTACGGTTTGTAGATTTTCCAAAGAAATTTCTAACATGAAAAATCGGGATTTTCCATGTTAGAAATTTACCGGTGAGCATTTTAATGCTGATTCTTTACAAATCTTGAACACACCGACAGGAGAATGAAACACCTATGCTGGTTGCATAGTAAGACTTTGTTAATTCTGGACTGTGGGTATATAATAAATAACCAAGAAAAAAATCCGGCTCAAAGTCGTCTTGCGTAGCGCTCCAATAAAGGGTAATGTCCCGTAGTCCTATGAAACCATCTGAGTAACGGATTCCGGCAGGACGGCCCGAGAAACCACTTTCGTTGGTAGCACCTAAATTGGGTGGATTCCATCTTGTGGTGGTCTTCATCTTGCCACCTGCTATCAATACACCACCCAAATGATCGGCCATTTGTTCCCATTCCTGATTGCTGGGCAAATGCCAACCGGCAGGGCAGGCAGTTTGCGCTGCTTCCCAGTCATACAATCGGCCGTAGTCGTACATGGTTGGATCACAGTTATCAGGATTATTCTCATAACAATAGCTGCCCTCGTTGCCGTAATTCAGGTTCTCCGCCATCCAGATCTGATCACCGATTTTCACCGTTTTGTAGCTCTGACCGTCCCTTTCATCGACAAGGGGTTCCATCTCCTCCCCGACAGTAAGGCTGGCTGATCCGATAACATCGTTTACTTTGGCAAAGATTTTGGTTTCACCGGCCTTGATGCCTTTGGCCAAACCGTCCGAATCAACCGAAGCGATACTTTGCTCCTCTACGGACCATTGAATGGTTGGATCTTTCAACACTTCATCATAGTAGTTATAGACAACTGCCCCAAATTGTTTCTCTTCCCCAACCGGCAGCATAAATTCATCCGGGATAACCTCAATCCTGGCAGGGCATATTTTTTTTTCTATCCTGAAGGCAATTTTCAGCGTTTCGTTTTGCAATAGAGGAATCAGGTCACCTGCCAGTTTGACGGCTTTGGTGGGGACAATCCCCACATCTGCAAAACCCAGCACTTTTTCACCCACGCGGACCCTTACCCTGTAGATTTTTCCCTGTACGGCTTTGGATATTGACGTGTTCCAGTTGAGGGTATATTTCTGGTCGGCCCCGTTTACGCTGATTTTATTCCCGCCCGAACCGTCTCTGGCAAAAACCTGATGGACATTCCTGAATTCAAAATCATCACTGATTTCGACTACGGGAGCGAGACCGCCATGGAACTTTCCGGTAAACTCCGGATCCTCAGCAACTGTCGGAGCAAGGAAGTAGAATTCATCAATACCGTCATGGGCAGCGTCTGATATTCCGATTTTCCCGTATTTCTCGGATTGGGCTTTGGCCAAAAGTGACAACTGATCACTGATATATTCCTCTCCGAACTGGCTTTCTGAACAGGATACCAAAAACAAAAGGACGACCAAAAGGCCGAAAGGGGACTTCCATGGATTTAATTCCCCTGACAATGTTGAATCTGTGGCAGGTTTTTTCATAGGGTTAACGGTTTAAATGAAGCTGGTAGGATAATTTATTGATAACAGAAACTTGATTATTTCGGATTTTCATCCTTTTTGTTAGGAGGCTCCCACTCTTTATGAAGAAGGCTGAAAAGATCTGGAATAGGCGGTCTTTTCTGATGCCGACGCGGAAAAAGCTTCATCCTTACGGAATATTGAATACTGTCCTCAATCCTAATCCTTAAGGCAGCGACAAGAATAAATAAAATAGCCTGCATCACTATAGTAGTAATATAATTTCCCATCATTGGGATATAGAGAAACGGTATAGTCTACCGGCTGATTAGTGAAATCTATCACACTCTGTTCAGTACTCCACCACGTACCAAAAATCCCAAGACCTCTGTAAACGATAAATTCCTGTGTTAATATATCTGCGTCACCCCCGGGAAGGCCTGAAAATCCACTTTCGTTTGTAGGTGCTGCTGTATTGGATTCTTTCCATCAAGTTGTTGACTTCATCTTGTTTCCCGCTACTTCCCATCCACCCAAATAATCTGCCAAGGTTTCCCATTCTTCGCCACTGGGTAAATGCCAGCCTTCCGGAGAGGCATTTATTGCTACATCCCTTTTATACAATCGACCATATACAGCACAGTTAGCCGGATCATTGTCATAGCACCAGCTACCGTCCGTGGCATAGTTAAGATTCTCCGCCATCCAGATCTGATCACCGATTTTCACTGTTTTGTAGCTCTGACCGTCCCTGGCATCGACAAGGGGTTCCGTCTCCTCCCCTCCCGGTTTTACTGTAAGATTAGCTGATCCGATTACATCGTTTACCTGGGCAAAAATTTTGGTTTCACCGGCCTTGATGCCTTTGGCCAAACCGTCCGAATCAACCGAAGCGATACTTTCCTCCTCTACGGACCATTTGATTTTTTGATCTTTCAACACTTCATCGTAGTAATTATAGACCATTGCCTCAAACTGTTTCTCTTCACCGACCAACAGCAAAAATTTATTTGGGATAACTTCAATCCTGGCAGGGCATATCTTTTTTTCTATCCTGAAGGCAATTTTCAGCGTTTCGTTTTGCACCAGGGGAATCAGGTCACCGGCAAGTTTGACGGCTTTGGTAAGCACAATCCCCACATCGGCAAATCCCAACACTTTCTCACCGACCCGGACCCTTATCCTGTAGATTTTACCGGGTACGGCTTTGGATATGGAGGTGTTCCAGTTGACGGTATAGTTCTGTTCGGCTCCGTTTACGCTGATTTTATGCTCATCCGAGCCATCCCTTACAAAAACCTGGTGGATATGGCCGAATTCAAAATCATCACTGATTTCGACTACGGGTGATAGACCGGCATGGAACTTACCGTTGAACTCCGGGTCCTTTGCTACTGTGGGAGCGAGGAAATAGAACTCATCGATTCCGTCATGGGCAGCATCCGATATCCCGATTTTCCCGTATTTCTCGGATTGGGATTTGGCCAAAAGTGACAGTTGATCGTTGATATGGTCCTCCCCGAACTGACTTTCAGAACAGGAAACCAAAAACAAAAAGACGACCAATAGGCCGAAAGGTGACTTCCATGGATTTAATTCCCCGAACAATGTTGAATCTGTGTCTGGTTTTTTCATTTGATTTACAGTTTAAATGAAATGTAAATGATAATTTGTTGATAAAAGAAATTTCAAAAGTTTCGGATTTTCATCCATTTCGGTCAGGAGTCTCCACCTCTATTTGAAGAAGGCATGTGGAAAATTAATATCGCAGTAACAGGATCCTATTTTCCTTATGGGTAAAAATGACTCTACACCATAAAGGCCGAAAAATATTTGTAACTGTTCAGGCACTCAATTTCACCTAAATCTTTAGAGGTGAATCTTTTGCACAACTATCTGAAGATAGTGAAAAATGGATATAAGATTCAGCAGACTAAAGCCACCTGAGTAATTCCAAAGATTTTAAATACGGAAATTCATTATAATACTATAACCCAAAATTTTAAAAGCGGAAAAGCTTGTTAAAAAAGAGTATACTAATTTAACGTTTTTTATTATAAAAAATATTTGAATTGTTAAATTTCAAAAAAAAATTTTTTAAATCATTATTTGTGATTGAATGTCCGCTTTCTCACAGGTTCTAGAAACAAATCCCCGTGATACTTCCCATCAAAGAGTACAATAAAATGGTGGACGAGCTAGAGGAACTGGAAGACAATAAACGTTATGATGCTGCCAAAAAAGGCGAACAGGAGGTTAAAGATGCCGAACAGGCTTTCAAGGAGATTTAGAAAACACGCGCACAAAAACAAAAGTGATATACAAAGTTCGTGTTGAGCGTAAAGCTCAGAAAAGGCTTTCTAAAATTCCGGAACCTCATTATTCCAATGTCAAAGTTGCCATTCTGGATTATTCAGTTGTTGATTTTTTTAAAAACCCCATCCTCTACTTCTTTAATCTAAAAGGCACAGCCGGCAAATCTGCAGAATTATAAAGGTTCACTTCAGGATTATCTGCCCATGCGTATCTTACTTCCATCGGTTCGGGAACTGATGGGTGGGAGATTTCCACCTGATCAGTTCCTGTTAGCTTTGCCGATGCAGGATAAAACTTCCCGTCTTGTCCGGCAACAATAAAACCCTTGGGAGCATTACCTTCACGGATCTTCAATCCCTCTCCCGAATGGTCAAAAGTGAGGGTGACTTTATCACCTTCAAAATCTGCTTTTTTGAATTTTGGACCTGAAAACATCACATCTTCATCATAAGCTACTTTTTTGGCAGCTGCCCAAAGCCTGTGCCCTACGTCCTTTTTATTCCTTGGATGAATATCATCTGCATCTCCAACATCAATGGTGACCGCCATTCCCGTATTCGGCAGATCCAAAGTTTGTGTCTGCGCTTCTCTCAAATATGCCCAATCGGAATCCGGTTGGATTCCCTTTCTTTCCTGCCAGTTGGCGAGCTGAACGAAAAGGAACGGGAAATCTCCTATTCCCCATGCTGATCTCCAATTTTTGATCAAAGCTGAAAACAACTCCCTGTATTGTTCATGCTGACCGGCATTACTTTCACCCTGAAACCAAATCACACCTTTGATGGGATAATTGACAATCGGAGCTATCATCGCGTTATACATGAATCCGGGTTTCCAATTGTACCAGGAAACATGTGGAATCGGATCTTCTATTGTATTGCTGTATTTCCATTCGCCTGCCAAAGAGATGGTTTTGTCTCCTGGTTTAAGATAAAAATCCTCATTATTTCCCAGAGCGGGAGCGTTGTTCCAAGTGTTGACGATCCTGATGGCCAACACATTTTCACCCTTATTCAGCATCCCGGCTGGAATCACGATCTCATCCACAGGGTCGCTATAATCTTTATAGAACAATCTTCCACCATTGAGATAAACATAGGCCATCTGTTGAATATCTCCGAGATGGAGCCTAACCCTATCCGTTTGGTTCAAGGTGAATTTTTTCCTCAGCCAAGCTATATCTTTCAGCGGATTGTCTCGTGGAAGGATGATGGTTTCCCAATCATTATCCTCATATGTAAGGTTTTGTACCCCTTTCAATTCTCCGTTTCGGGGTGCTGCAACCATCTCATTTCTTGACAATTCGCGCTTTTTGTTATCCACTATTTCCTGTACCCAATAATCGGTACTGTCCAGGATGTTCTTGGCCTGACTTCGAAATGCCGGTAGTTCCAGCAAAGCGTCAGCATCCAACCAACCTTCTGCAGGGGTTCCGCCCCAGTTGCTCTCAATAATACCTATTGGCACACCCTTTTCCAAATGGTTCTTCTTGGCAAAAAACCAGGCAATTGCGGAAAAATCCGAAATGCTTTCCGCATTGGCGGGAATCCAGATGCCTCCTCTGATGTCGGTTTTCTCTTTGGCATCATAATCATGAGGTATCTTAAAGAACCGGATCAAAGGATAATCACTGTCTGCAATCTCCTGCTCCGAACCTTCCACTCCTGCACCCAAAGCCCATTCCATATTGGATTGTCCGCCTGCCAGCCAAACCTCCCCGACCTGCACGTCATTGAACTTCTTTCCGTTGACATCCAATACATAGGGACCACCCGCAGGCAAAGGATCAAGTTCCACAAGCCATCGGCTGTCTTCCCCTATCTCGGTTTCCTTTTCCTGATCTACAAGGCTTACTTTGACTGTCTTTCCGGGAATTCCCTCACCCCAGATCTTTATAGGCTGATCTCTCTGCAAGACCATCTGATCCGAAAATATTTTTGGAAGATATACTTCTGTCAGGGGTTCGTCTTCGCCACAGCTCCAGAGTAAAATAGGCAAAAGTGCGATCATCAGGTGTTTACTCATTATGTGTATGAAAATGTTCGGGTGAGACATAGGGTTATTGGGTACAAATTATTACAATTATCGGAAGTATGGAACAGGTATTTGAAAAAGGTCAGGTTCAGAAAGCCTTAAGACCGTGTTGACATGTTTTAAGGGCTATTTTTTATTAATTGCATATATATATTTCAACTATTCATTAAATAGGTTTCAGTTTTACAAGAAATGGCTGTTAGAACAAAACCGGATGGACCACGGAATCCAAGGTCCCGCAAAGCACCTTAAGCAAGCTAAAGAAGGGAATTTGTGGAAGGGATCGCAATTATCATTAAAGTGAGATAAAGAGAATTGGTCGAGCTGACCAAGGTCAATAAATACATGCTCCTTCAATCCTACGAACCCACATATTCATTAATCAAGCCATTAATCAAGATGAATCGCTTCCAACGCATTGACCAGATAAGCCATGGGGGCATTCCAATTGATGGCAATTTCATTGGAGGCGTATGAGCAGGTTTCATCAACATAGGATTCATCGGGAATGTTGCTTGGATAATTACACTTATCCTGTTGTCCCGAATTGGGGCCACCCACCAAAAAGCCGGGAACAGGATCTTTTTCAGGTTCCGCTTCGGAAGGACGATGATGCGGATATTGTGGTGATTTATCCCCAAAACCTGTCACAAAAGAATAACCGGTTGCATTTCTGCCAAGGATATAATCAAGATTGCTAAAAGCACCTTCGAGGTATTTCTTCTCACTGCTAAGCATATAAGCCTGAATCAAGGCAATTCCCTGATTGGCGGCATTGGAGTTGCTTCCCCAGTTGAAATCTTTTTCAGTCTGTCCCATGACGGTGTGGTGACTTGTGTTTTCCATTCCGGTAATATAATCATCGGCTTGTTGCATCAGGGCAGATTGGATCTGTTGAGTCAATGCTGTTGGAATGGCCTGTAGTTTATCCTGATGTCTAAGCAGCGAGTAATAACCCACCCAACTTACATTTCCCCAGTTCGGCAGCTGAAACCCCTCTTTTGGAGCCGTGATTTCTTCCAGATAAGCGGGATTTTTGGTGGTAATATAAAGTTCGGCTGCTGCCCAAATCCTTTCATCTGCTACACTGCGGTCGCCATATGCTCCGGTATTGATTTTGGGTTGGTGTAATTTGTTCAGCTCATTCTGGGTGTAAAGAATATCCGGATTTTCTTCCGCCCACTTCCATGCTTTTTCGGCCGCATCGAGATATGTCTTGGCACTTTCAGGATGGAATTCTTGATATACTCTGGAAGCCTGGGCCATTACCGCGGCAAAATCCAAAGTGGCGGCGGTGCCTTTTGCGACAACGTAGCGCTGATTGGTGGCCAGGTGTGGCATGACCATTCCTTCAAAATCGGCGGTTGTCAGTTTGTGATATACCCCACCATCATTCGGATCCTGCATGTTGACCATCCACCTCAGGTTCCACATCAGCTCATCCAACAAATCGGGGACATCATTTCCTGATTCCGGAATGTTCAGGTTCTGAGCTGCAAAATAATCCGGAAAGTCTTCATACAAGGACAACAAAGTTCCCACGGTAATGCCGCTGTTGACAATGTATTTGTTGTAATCCCCGGCATCATACCAACCAAAGGGTGCAGAAATAATGGTGCCTTCGGGTCTTTGATCAGATTGCGCGGAAGCGTGAATCCTGACTTTGTCATCCGGGTGACCAGCGGGTCTGGCCCAGTTTCCTGCAAATTCTTCGGGCAATTCGGTGGATACACGTTGATAATAAAAGGCTTTAATTGTTGCTTTTCCCAACTCCTTAAAGTTCCCTTCTTCCACCTTGAAGGGAAATGATTTGCCATAACCGGGTATTGCCACAACATATTCACCCTCTTCATTGAAAGCTGAGAAATCAGCAATCCTGGTTTTTTTGTCAGAATAAGCAACTGATCTGGATTCGGAAAGTGATCCTGTATAAGCCACCTTTTGGGTTTCCTTTTCAAGAACAAGGAAATTATCAGAACCGGCATCTTCAGGAATAACTGCCATCTTGGGCTGACCGGGATAAAATCCGATTTGGTTGATCTTAATGGACTCGGTTTCGGAAAGCTCCTCCAGGTTCTGGTTTTGTCTCGAATGAGCAGAAAAACCAAGGAAAATAACTGATAATAAGCTGAGAAAATATTTCATGGAACTTTGGTTTTTGGACTGGTTAAAGTACGAATATAACAAAATCAGGTTTGAGAAACAGACATCCTAAGTGAGACGTGGCGATCGGAATAGTAAATTTGACAATGATGAGTAATGAGTGATGAATGTTGAAATGAATTAAAGACGACACATTCTACTTTTCTACTCTCTACTTTTTACATTTTACGAAATTGAAAATGATGAATGATGAATGATGAATATTGAATAATGAAGTGACTTAAAGACGACACATTCTACCTTTCTACTCTCTACCTTCTACATTTATTCCCTTTCATTCTGAACCTCTTAAAAAATAATCGGAATCGAAAAATGTGGCTTCTTGGCAATTAGGAAATAAATCAACAACTTTGAAGCGTCATGCGCACGTGGCGAAATTGGTAGACGCACTGTCTTCAGGTGGCAGCGCCTTCGGGTGTGGAAGTTCGAATCTTCTCGTGCGCACAAAAGCAGGTCTTTGGCCTGCTTTTTTTATTGCATAAACAATCCGCCTTCATTCAATACCGCTTCATACCTATCTTTGTCGAAGCTATAGAGGAAAGGGGATTTATGGGCCACTCCTTTTTTGACCTCATCCAACCTGTTGAGAATTCCTGTTTTCAATATCTTCTTCTGAAAGTTCCTGGGATCCATCTTCCTGTCCAGAATGGCTTCATAAAGCCGCATAAGCTCAGGCATAGTGAATTTTTCAGGCAAGAGATTAAATCCGACAGGTTGGAAACTCAGTTCCCTTCTCAAAGAATGTAATGCTTTATCCAGTATCTCCCGATGGTCAAAAAGAAGCTCCGGGAGGTCTTTGAGGTCCCACCAAACACAGGCTTCTGTCAGCTCATCAGGATTTGGTGAAACCGCCGCAAAGTTAACCAATGAATAATACCCAATGGAAATGGCCCGGTCATACCACAATTTTTCCGGTACCAAATGAGACAGTTTCTTCCGGATTGCAGTATTTTCATACCGTTTTACTTTTCCGAAGGCATAGAACTGGTTCAAAAAAATTTTATCCAAACCTGTCCGCTCTTTCAAAACCCGGGTTGCCGCATCATCAATGGATTCAACCTGCCTGACCACACCCCCTGGAAGGCTCCATTCATCTGTTCCTTTCCACTTTAGCAGCAAGCAACTCAGAACACCTTCATTAAAACCGAAGATCACACAATCCAGACTCAATTGGGGTACAAGTTCCGCTTCATCCCATTTGGGGTCCACACCTTTTTTATCAAACATGAGGCAATATAAAAAATCAATGTGTAAGGATTACATAATGATATATAAATAACTAAATTGACCAGTTACCAAAATTTAACCTACTTTATTCATTCACCGGGAATTTCACTCCTTGTAAAGATTTCCGCTTTGCAAACAAAGTTCCAAGCACACATTGGTAGACGGATACTTTAGCAACAGCCGGAAGCTTAAACCTAAAAAAGCAAAATCTTTGGAACAATTGGGTTTTGTCGTGGTGAATTAAACAAGATGATGTCCATTAGAATCCATAAATCTTCATCCCAAAAATAAACCTTTTAACAAGAAACAACATCCATAATAGCAGGTAATGATATATTTGTACTCAACGGTTTTACGAAAATGCAATATGATGAAAAGACATTTACTACCCTTTGTGGTCGGCAGTTTCCTGAGTCTGAACCTTTCAGCACAGCAACTTGATGGATTCAAAAAGGAATCACTTCAAACTCAGCAGCAGCTGGAAAAAGAATTTTTAGATGCAGTTGATTTCGGAAGATTCAAAAAACACCTGACCGCCATCACCTCCGTCCCCCATCCCGCAGGATCGGAGGCCAACGACAAGGTAAAGGATTACATTGTCAGCACCATGAAAGAAGCGGGTTTGGACGTGGAAGTATATCCTTATGATGTGTACCTCTCCAAAGAACCGGGTGAATCTGTAGTAGAAATTGTGAGTCCATACAGGCAGCCTCTAAACCAGCAGGAGAATATCCTTGCAGATGACCCCTATTCGGGTCACCCTGATTTATGGAAAGGCTGGAATGCGTTTTCGGGTAGCGGAGATGTTACCGCCGAGGTGGTTTATGCCAACTATGGTACAAAGGCCGATTTTGAAAAACTCAAGGAACTTGGCATCGATGTGAAAGGAAAAATTGTGCTGGCCCGCTATGGTGGGAATTTCAGAGGTTATAAGGCCAAATTCGCAGAGGAAAACGGTGCCGCAGGATTGCTTATTTATACCGACCCCGGAGATTCGGGTTATGCCAAAGGCTTGGTCTATCCCGAAGGCACCTATTACAGTGAAACTTCTATTCAAAGAGGATCATTGTTGACTGCCGAATGGACGGGAGATGCCTTGACTCCTTTTGAACCTGCCCTACCTTTGGATGGAAAAACCAAGATAAAGAGACTCAATCCGGATGAAGTGGGTCTGCATACCATTCCCGTAACCTCCATCCCCTATGGATCTGCCAAGGAAATCATCGGACTGATGAAAGGGGAGCCTGTTCCCGCCGGATGGCAGGGCGGGTTGCCGTTTACCTACAGATTGGAAGGAGGACCGGAGTTGAAGATGCGAGTGATGGTTGAACAAGAAAAGGGTTATGTAAGAGCCAACAATGTGATCGGCACCATCGAAGGATCAACGTTGCCCGATGAATGGGTGATTTTAGGTTGCCATTTTGATGCCTGGAGCTTTGGCTCAACCGATCCGAATTCGGGTACTTCTATGCTGCTCAGCTTGAGCGAGACATTGGGAAAACTGGCAGCTGAAGGCAAAAAACCTGCACGGTCCATCATGATTGCTCATTGGGATGCCGAGGAGCACGGTGTGATCGGATCGACGGAGTGGGTGGAGCATTTCAGAGATGAGCTAGGAGCCAAAGCAGTAGCCTATATCAATCTGGATGCTGCTGTATCAGGTCGGAACTTCGGCGCCGCATCCTCGCCATCGCTTAAGAAAATCATCATGGAATCTGCAAAGGCAGTGACCTTCCCGGATTCTGCCAAATCTGTTTATGAGGTTTGGGCAGGAAAGAAGGACGAACCTACGATCGGCAATTTAGGCGGTGGATCGGATCATATTGCATTTTATATGCATGTTGGAGTGCCTTCCATGAGCGGAGGCGCCGGCGGGCCGACACTTTACCACACCAATTATGACAACCTTTATTTTTACGAAAAATTTGCTGATCCCAGTTTTAAAATGGGCGGGGCAGTTGAACAATTGGTCGGAATAATGGCCCTGAGACTGGCCAATGCAGAGATTATTCCCTATGATGTTTCCCGCTATGCTACCGACCTGGAGCAACATTTTGAGAAAGCAGAAAAATCCGTCAAGGAATTTGAAGCATCTTTTTCAGGGTTCGAAAAATCCAATGAAGCCATTTCGGCAATGAAAAGCAGTGCCGAATCTTTGGACGAAAAAATAGCAGCTGCACTGACAAACGGTCAGCTTGACACTAAGAAACTTGCGACCATCAATAAGGAGCTGCGTACATTGGAAAAAAGTTTTATTGATCCCAAGGGAATGTATTTCGGCAACTGGTACCGTTCGCTTTATGCATCCTCAGATCCTTTCAGTGGCTATGCTTCCTGGATTCTTCCCGGTATTCAGTATGAAATAGAAACCAAATCAGCTGAAAGGCTTACCGAGTGGGATGACCGGTACAGCAAAGCCATCTTGGATCTGAAAGGAAAAATAGACGGCATTTTAAAGCTGATCTGAGGCACGTCGTGCAATGGGATTTTCTTGGTAGATGCCGGTGGCGTAGAAGCTTTGCGTAGATTCTTTCGAGTAGATGCCGGTGGCGTGGATAATGGCGTTGATCTACGCGCCTTTGGGCGCATCTACTCTCTACGCACAGCGAATCTACATTTTAGGCGCATCTTTTTTCTTACATATGTCTCCGTAATACCCCCCAGAATCCCCCTCCCGAGGCATCGGGACAGGCTCTGGAGGGGAACTTTTCGATCTTCGGACAATAGATAGTTGTCATCAATTGTTAAAAAAACGAGCTCCCTCCCTTAAAGGGGATGGTTGGGGAGGGGACGTTCGGGGGATGGAGGCAGAAGCTTTGCGTAGATTGTCTTCGGCGTAGATGACGGCGTTAATCTACGCGCCATTGGGCGCATTCTACTCTCTACGCGCAGCGAATCTACCTCTGATACAAATCGAATTGTGGGATAGTGGAACTGTGCTTTGCGTAGATGCCGGTGGCGTGGATAATGGCGTTGATCTACGCGCCTTTGGGCGCATCTACTCTCTACGCTCAGCGAATCTACCTTTAAGGCGCATCTACACTTTTACAGGATTGAATTTCCGTCAACTTCCCACTTCAAACTTCGTCCTTCGCTTCCTCTCCAAACTGCTTCTTGCCTTTATACAAGTCATATTTCAGCAGGCGGCAATCGATGGTTCCGTTGTAAAATTCAAATCTTCTGGAGGCTTTCAGTCCTATCTTCTTTGCCAGATCAAGGTTGCCTGCAAATATATATCCCGTATATCCGGCAGCTCTTTGCTTCATAAAGTCTCCAATCTGTTTGTAGGTTTCAGCAAGGTCATCCTCTTCTCCCAGTCTTTCTCCGTATTCGGGATTGAAAAACAGCACTCCGTTTTCTTCTTCAGGCAGGGTGACCTCCCGGAAATCAGATTTTTCCGTTTTGATCAGATGTAAAACCCCTGCAGTTTCGGCATTTTCTTCTGTCGCATTGAGAGCCAGCTGATTGTTATCACTGGCAATAATGTTGAGTCCCTCCATTTCTGTGATCTCATTTTGCAGATCTGCTTTCATTTTCTGATAGGCTTCAGGTTCGTACCCACAAAGAAACATGAAGGCATATTTGTCCCGGAAAAGTCCCGGATAACGATGGGTAGCCATCAGCGCCGCCTCAATGGCCAGTGTTCCTGCTCCACACATGGGATTGATAAATGGTCCGGATCCATCCCAACCTGATGCCAGGATCGTCGCGGAAGCCAGTGCCTCCAACATCGGCGCACGACCGGGAATCTTCCGGTAACCATGCTTGGCAAGGGTTTCCCCTGAAGTATTCAAATATAGGGAGGCTTGGGTTTCTTTCCAGAACATCTGAAAAACCGCTCCTTCATATGCAGATCCCGAATCAGGGCGGATTCCGGTATTTTCACGGAACCGATCTACAATGGCATCTTTTATCCGCACATTCACAAAAAGGGGATTGTCCACACTTTCGTTTTCTACATGGGAATTCACAGAAAAATAGGTTTCATTGGTGATATATTCCTCCCACGGAAGTGATTTCACCCTTCTGTAGATATCATCGGCATGCCTCAGATAAAAAGATTTGATTTCAAACAACACATGGCTGGCTGTCCTCAAGTGCAGGTTCAGGAACACGCATTCATTCAAGGTCGCATAAAGCTCTATTCCGGTACGGAAAACATGCTTGATTTTAAAATTCAAATCTTTTAATTCCTGTTCAAGAAAAGGCGCAAAACGATCTTTACAGGTTATGAATACCTTTCCTTTTTGATTAAAATCCGTCATGGGGCAAAAGTAATGAATTCAGTTTACTATTCTGGATTGATCCTGATTGTTTGGGTCAGGATCGGACTGACCAGAAAATATCCAAGCACTTCCCCTTCTCCTGCCACAACCTCAATATTGGTTTTTGGATTTTCGGGAGGAGGACTGAAAAGCCCGCCATCATTGAACAGCAGGTTCACCAGCTGGGACATATAATCATAGGCATCCTGGTTGAGGCGGTAAAGCTCCAGTCGAACCTTGTCTTTATCTTCAAATGCAAATCCACTCAGCTCAAATCCTTTGGTTAAAATGGTGGTTCCGAAGGTATCATCAAACAATAGGTAATCGGATCTCCTGTTGAGCAAGGTGTCGTTTCTCACTATTCTGACCCTATAATTATTGTCTTCCGTAAAAGGGATATCTCCATATAATGTCAGGAAATATCCATCATCCCGGAAAGCTCTTCCCTCCTTATAAGAATAGGTGATACTGTCCAGCCGGGGAGGTGCCAGCATTTCCCCACGGGAAACGTATCGGTTTTCACCGATTTTGACATTGAGTTCATAAATATCTCCGATTTTACCACCCAGTACATCGTCAGGCAGATACCTTTGGGACTTTTCGGAATACTTAAAATTCACCCGCTCCCGGTTGGTCGGGCTGACTATAAAAACTTCCGCGTCTTCCACAGGAGCATTTGGCTCTTGTGAATAATAGTCTCTGGACCAGGAAACGTTTACATGATTGATGGTTCCTGCATCTGTCCATATGCCTTCTATAATCGGCGTTGGTTCCTGTGACTTAAGCTCCAAAACAACCTCTTCCTGACAGGAAGACAACAGTAGTAAAACACCATATAAGTAAAACCTTTTCATATCAAAATTCAAAATTATAGGTAATCGCAGGCAGGAAGGTAAACAGGTAAGTCATCACCACTCCAGGCCTCCTGGAATAAATTTCATCCCCTAATGAAGGATCAAAATTGATCTGCTCATTGATGATTTCTGTAAACTGATAAGCAAAAGGATTTTTTCTGCCATATAAATTATAAATGCTGAAATTCCAACTGCCCCTCCATTTCCTTCCTTTATTTACACTCTTCCAGGTCACTGCCGCATCCATTCTGTGGTAATCCGGAAAACGTTCTTCGTTACGCTGCTGACTGTACAAGGGAAGCCTTTGGGTATCCACTTCATAAGAACCTATGGGAAAAGTAACGGCTTGCCCCGATGTATAAACAAAAGTCAGTGCTGCTGACCAGCGGGGAGAAAACTGATGATTCAGCACCATAGTAAAATCATGTGGCCTGTCAAACCGTGGATTGTACCATTGATCGTTGCTGATACCCATGATTTTTCTCCAAGTCCGTGCATAGGTATAGCTAAGCCAACCCGTAGTCTTTCCTACGTTTTTTCTCAACAACAGCTCCAGACCATAAGCATATCCAAGTCCACTCAGCAGTTCTGTTTCCACGTTGTCTGTAAACAAAATGTTGGCTCCCTGTCTGAGATCGACAATATTTTTTAAATCCTTATAATAACCTTCCACAGAAAATTCCCAGGTATTATTGTTGAAATTTTTGAAGATGCCCAATGAAAACTGATCCCCTCGGATGGGCTCAATGTATGTTCCTGCTGGAATCCACCTGTCCAGGGGGAGCCCCGCAGAACTGTTGGAGGCTACCTGAACATACTGAAAATTCCGGTTGTAGGCAGCTTTCAGGGACAAGTCCTCCCGGACGAGGTACCGAAATGACAACCGGGGCTCCAATCCCTGATAGCGTTTGATGTTTTCAAAAGAGCTGTAAAAAAGAGTATCCGTTACGGGTATTCCAGGTGCCGGCAGCTGACCTTCATAAAAATAATCCACTCCTCGACCCACCTGCTGATACAGTCCCCAACGCAGACCTGCTTCTACCCTTAAATCGGGATGGACATCTGCAGTCCCGGAAACAAATAGGTTGTGTTGTACGCCGTTCCTTGCATTTGTATTGATTGACTCCAGGATGCTTCCCTGAGTAGGATTCAGTTCTATGGGTGCAAAATTGTAATATTGAGAATGGAGTCCCCATTTCAGGACGGAACTTCCGCTAGGCAGGTAAGTCCATTCTGCTTTTGCACCCGACTCCGACAGCCTGTTTTGCCAGATAAAACCGGAATCAGGGTCGTCAAAATTCACCCGGTACTGATAGCGGCTGTGATACAGTGTCAGATCAAAAAAGGTATTATCATTGATATTTCGGTTCCAGATTGCCGAGGTGACCAGGTTATCCCATCCCAATCCAAACTGGCCTGACAATCCCAGAAAATCCGATCCATAATATCCGGAAACTGTTATTTTGTCCTTTTGTCCGATCCTGAAGGTGAGTTTGCCATTCAGGTCGTAGAAATAAAGGTCATTGTTGTTGATATTGGGATCTGAAGAAAGCCTCAGAAACATATCTGCATAGGTTCTTCGTCCGGAAAATAAAAAGGATGAGTTATCCGAAAATAACGGTCCGTCTACAGTAAGCCGGGAACTTATGGTCCCGATTCCTCCATCACCTTTTATTTTATCATAGTTGCCTTCCCTCACCGACACATCTATAAGGGATGACAGTCTTCCACCGTATTGTGCCGGTATATTTCCTTTATAGAATTCTATTCCCTCCAAGGCATCCGGATTGAAAACCGAGAAGAAACCAAAAAAATGGGAAGGATTATACACAGGTGCCCCGTCTAGCTGCATTAGATTCTGATCAGCGGATCCGCCCCGGACAAACAATCCTGTGGTTCCTTCCCCTGCGGTCTGCACACCGGGCAGCAGCTGCAAACTTCTAAGGAGATCCACCTCTCCAAACAATGCCGGAATATTTTTAATGGTTGCTATGGGGATCACGGATTTGCCCATATCCAGACTCCGGACATTCTGATCAGGCTGCCTGTCCCGGATGATGATTTCATCCAATGCCAGTTCCTCGGATCTCAGGTAAAATCTGAGAGATTTTTCCAGGTCCTTAGAGTTGATTATCCGGACTGATTTCTGAAAACCTATAAAAGATACTACCAGTTTTGCCGGTAGCCCGATCGAAGGCAGGGAAAATTCTCCATCGGAATTACTGAAGACTCCTTGTCGGGGAGCCGATTCCCAGTAAATATTTGCCCCCGGTAAAGGTTCCTCTTTTTCGAATTCCAAGATGGTTCCGGTAAGCATGTTTTCTTGTTGAGCTAAAGCCGGTTCGGGAATAAAACTTCGGAATACCATCAAAAGTCCAAATGCAATTAAAAATCTCATATCAACTTTATTATTGAAAAGAATAACGGTTTTACCCGCAATTTAGATTGAAATTCGGGGATTTTTTATGGGTTGAAAATTTTTCATGTTGAAATATAACTGATAAGAATAGTTGTTGTTTTTCCTTATCAGCTAAATGATATAAAATAAAGTAGCTATCAATAGATGATTACAAAACGATTTTATGAAAATGAATCCTGTTGAATAAAATAAAGGCACCTATGTTCGGCGGGAAAAGAGAACTCTTATCGGTTCTCCATTAAGGTGAGCGTCTTAAAGGGAAACGTAAAAAAGTGAAGAATCAAAAAAGTTTCTCGGAGCTGACTTTTAAAAAAGTCCAAAAAAAAGGGAATCATTATAGTTTTTATAGCCAAAACAATATTTTGGAAAAAGAACTTTTTTAACATTTTTTAAATATAACAAACCGCTTGTTTCTTAATAAAAATTTGGAAATCTTTAGAAGTGAATTATCAATTTGGTGAATACCGGGAAGTTCATATTTTATTCAAATAATAACTAAACCCCATAATCAATGAAAAAACAATTACTGAACTTTGTTTTCCTATTGGTTTGCCTGTTGAGCCTGAGTGTCGTCAACGATGCTTTTGCTCAACAAGGACAAGTAACAGGAAAAGTAGGCGAAGAAGGTACCGGAATGGGAATTCCAGGTGCAAGTGTATTGGTCAAAGGAACGACCAGGGGAACCATCACTGACTTGGATGGTAACTTTTCCATTGCAGCAGCACCAACCGATGTGTTGGTTTTCTCTTTTATCGGTTATGAGACGGTTGAAGAAACTGTCGGAAACCGATCCAACATCAATGTCACCCTTTCTCAAACCACCCAAGCCCTGAACGAGGTAATCGTCGTAGGATACGGAACCCAAGAGCGGAAGGAAATCACGAGTGCCGTGACCAGTGTCAAGGCTGAGGATTTCAACCAGGGAACGGTGAATGATCCACGACAGCTATTACAGGGAAAAGTGGCGGGTCTTAACATTGCCAGACCGGGAGGCAATCCCAACAGCGGATTCAACGTCAGGTTGAGAGGTATATCCTCCATCGGTGAGAATGCCGAACCTTTAGTGGTAATTGACGGTGTGATCGGTGGCTCTCTGAGTACCGTTGATCCCAATGATATAGAATCCATTGATGTTTTGAAAGACGGTTCAGCAGCCGCAATCTACGGAACCCGTGGTTCTGCCGGTGTAATCCTGGTGACTACCAAAACCGGCAAAGCCGGAAGAATGGTAGTGGAATATAACGGTAGTGTGGCCTCTGAAAGCGTTGCCAGAACCATACCTGTCATGGGTGCCGAAGAATACCGTCAAGTACCGGGTTCGGTGGATTTAGGAGGAAATACCAACTGGCTGGAGGAAGTAACCCGTACGGGTTTCTCCCATGTACACAATCTTTCTCTCTCCGGTGGAACTCCATCCACCACTTACCGGGTATCCATCAACTCCAGAAACACGGAAGGTGTGGGTATCAATTCAGGATTCAACCAACTGAACGGTCGGCTGAACCTTACCCAGAAGGCGTTGAAGGATAAAGCGATATTCTCCGTAAACCTTTCCAGCACGACAGTGGACAGAAGGTTTGGTCAGGAAAATTCTTTCCGATATGCCATTATCAGTAATCCTACCATTCCCGTCAGAAGTGATCTTCCACAAGATGCAAGATTTGGTGGATATACGGAGCGGGATATTTTTGATTGGTTCAATCCTGTTTCCATTGCAGAACAAAATATAGATGACCGAAAAGAAGGACGTTTATTGGCAAGTATTCGAGGAGAATATAATTTTACTTCCAATTTCAGGGCTGCAGTATTTTACTCCACACAAAGAGAGACAGATTGGAGGGGCCAATACTCTCCAAAAACTTCAAAACTGGGTGGTGGATTTGGCCGAAACGGATTGGCAACGGTTCGAAACGATTCCAGGGAAAACGAGCTTTTCGAAGCTACCGTGAATTATGACAACAGCCTTGGCAGAGTCAATGTGGCCCTTTTGGGAGGATATTCTTACCAGGAGTTCTTCAACCAAGGTAATTACACACAAGCAGGAAATTTCCTGACGGATGTGTTTACTTATAACAACATCGGTGCGGCTTTGGACTATGCCAACGGCCTCGCTTCAAATAATACCTACGCCAATTCAAACAAGCTGGTTGCCTTCTTCGGTAGAGCAAACTTCAACCTTGAAGACACATACCTGCTTTCTTTGAGTGCCCGTTATGAAGGTTCCACCAGATTCGGAGCCAACAACAAATGGGGACTTTTTCCTGCAATCAGTGCAGGTGTGAACATTGCGAATCTCGTGAGCATCACAGGAGTGAATGCTTTGAAAGCAAGGGTCAGTGTGGGTAGAACGGGAACTCAGCCCGGACAGTCCTATCTTTCTCTTCTAAGATTCGGACGCCAAGGTAACTTCTTCTACAACGGTCAGTTTGTGCCTACCTACGGACCTGTTTCCAATCCTAACCCGGATTTATCGTGGGAAACCAAAGATGAGTTCAATGCAGGTCTTGACTTCGTCGTATTCTCAAATAAGATCGACGGCTCCATTGATTATTATACCCGTGTTACTACCGGTATGATCCTTCCGATCAACGTGCCTGTTCCACCAAACCTTTTCCCCCAAACACAATTGAACATCGGTGAAATGGTTAACAGTGGTCTTGAAGTGGCCTTGAATTACAATGTGATCCAGAAGTCTGATTTCCGTTGGTCCACCGGGGTGAATTTCTCCACCTTAAGGACAAACCTTAGAAGTCTTTCTGCGGGTGATTTGAGCTTCGGTGAGGTAAACTACCGCTCCAACTTCGGATCTCCGGGACAAAATCTTACTCAGCTGATCAGAATTCAAGAAAAAGGACCCTTGGGACAACTTTGGGGGCCAATTTTGGACGGAGTCAATGAAGACGGAAGCCCAAGAATGGCTGTGATTGACGGAGATGCCGTTGATGCCAACGGAAATCCGGTTTACTGTAACTGTAACGAAGACAGAGCCCAGCTTGGAACTGCCTATCCAAAATTCAATTTTGGAATAAACAACAATTTCAGGTATAAAAACTTTGACTTAAACTTCTTCTTCAGAGGATCTATAGGTCATTATCTGATCAACAGTTACAGGGGTTTCTATGAAAACACCGAAGGAACTACTGTTCAAAACTGGAATATCGTCAAAACCAAATATTACGATCCTGCCATCAAGAAAGCGGAGTACAACAGCAGTCACGTTGAAAAAGCTGATTTTGTGGTTCTGGATAATGCTACTCTTGGTTACAACTTCAATCTTGGAACAGGCAGGTCAATCAATAGGATAAGAACCTATATTTCAGTTCAGAATCCGTTTATGTTTACCGGTTATACAGGTGTAGATCCTGAAGTCAGATATGGTGATTCGGAAGCAAATGGAGATCCCCTTGCCCCGGGTATAGAACGAAGAGCTACCTACTTTACGACTACCATTACTACTCTCGGTCTAAACCTAAGTTTCTAAGTTAAAAAAGAAGATATTATGAAAAAATTATCAAATATAAAACTCTTAATGGTTGGTTTGGGAATTTGCTTTTTGCCTATATCCTGTGTCGATTTAGAGGAGGAGTTGTTCAGCGATGTCACAGCGGATAACTTCTTTCAGACCGAGGAGGAGTTTATCTCTGCACTTGGTCAGGCCTATAGCTCCCTTGGGGGATTAGGTAACGCCGGAAGTCTTTGGTCAGCCCAGGAATTGGCAGGTGATGCAGTAACTGTTGCTACCAAGGGCGGAGACTGGTTTGATGGGGGTGTGCTTTTGGAATTACATCAACACGAATTCAAGGTTGATAACCCGTTCATAAACAATGGATGGAATTTCTTGTACGGAGGAATTAACACCTGTAACAGGCTGATATATTCTTTTGAAACTTTAGACAACCCAAACTCTTCTGCATTTATCGGTGAGTTAAGGGCGTTAAGAGCATTGTATTATTATTGGGCAATTGATGCGTTTGGAAATATTCCCATTGTTACTGATTTTACCTCTACAGAATCCCCGTCGAATTCATCTAGACAAGAAGTTTTCAATTTCATTCTTTCCGAGCTGAATGAAGTCATTCCGATGTTGCCGACTGCAAAAGATGCAACTACTTATGGAAGGATGACCAAATGGGCAGCCTTGATGATCAGGATGAAACTTTACCTAAATGCTGAAGTTTATACCGGAACTCCTAGATGGGTTGAAGCGGCTGCAGATGCTGAGGAAATAATCAACTCAGGCCCTTATAGTTTGAATCCTTCCTACAGAGCAAACTTCGTTATCAACAATTCAGGTTCCCCCGAAAATATTTTCGTATATCCATATGACAAGGTTTTTGCGAGGGGTTTTAACTGGGTAATGATGACACTTCATATCGCCAGCCAGTCTACTTACAACCTGACTGCGCAGCCCTGGAATGGCTATCAGACAGTAGAGGAGTTTTACAACTCCTATGTAGATCCTGCACAAAATCCAGGAGTTCAAGGACCCGTTTGGAAAGGTTTGGCATTGGAGCAATCTGAAGGTACCATTGATGGACGGTTAAGCAATTTCCTTGTTGGTCCTCAATTCAGAGCTGACGGAAGCCTCTTGATGGATCCCGGAGTAGAACCTCTTGACCCTACCGGTAGAAACGGCGATCCAAACGGAGAACCTATTACCTTTATGCCGTACCATAATGAGATTTGGCCACAGGGACTTAGACAAGCTGGTGCTAGAATAGGAAAATATGAATTTGAGGTAGGCGGAACACCTGATATGAGCAACGATTTTGTCATCTTTAGATTGGGTAACGCTATTCTTGCTTTGGCTGAAGCCAAGTACAGACTTGGCCAAACTGCCGAAGCTTTGGTTTTGATCAATCAAATCAGAGAACGGGCCGGTAATCTTGACCCTTATACTACACTTACCGAGGAAAATCTCCTTGCTGAAATAGGAAGAGAAACGTTTGCGGAAATGACCAGAAGGCAGGACCTGATCCGATTCAAAAAATTCGGTGAGGCTTGGTGGCCATATCAGGGCATGAACAGACCTAAAAGAGTACATGCACCGGGAAGCTTTCTGGAACTGTTTCCGATACCTCAACCACAAATCGATGCAAATCCCAACCTTTCCCAAAATCCGGGATATAATTAAAACCGGTTGAATCTAAAAAAGCAAGCATTCCAAATCGGAGTGCTTGCTTTTTTTATATAAGGTATTTTGGTTTAGATATTGAATGGGTGATAAATCATTAGGGACAATATCAAACTTGAAAATTCATAAATCTCTGTTTTGCCTGCCAAGATAAATCCACTACATTAGCCGGTTATTAAGAGTATACCTCTACTACCCAATACCAAAATACCCATGCATGAAATACCGAAGTTTAGGTCTGCTTATATTTGTCACATTTTGGAGTGTGTTTTCTTCCTGTGATTCTCCCGGTACTTTCCTACCCCATGAAGAAGGAGCCAAAAGTGACAGTCTTTTTTTGGGAATATATTTGGGAATGCCCCAGAAGGAATTTTTTGATCATTGTACCGAACTCAATAAACAACAGGTCATTACCCAAGGAAGTGGATCAAGTACCAATGTAGAGTATAGAATGCCTGACTTGTTGGAATCTGAATTGATCATGCGGTTCTTCCCAACCTTCATAGATCATCAAATTTTCGAAATGCCCGTAACCTATTCTTATGCTGCCTGGGCTCCCTGGAATAAGCAATATTGGTCAGATGTGCTTTTGGAGCAGATGGTCGTGCATTATAAAGAATGGTACGGAGATGATTTTAAACTTCTGAATCACCCAACCCAGGGAAAAGTATATTATAAAATAGACGGAAAAAGAAGGATCAATCTTTTTGTGATGGATGAGCAGTATGTTCAAGCTGTATTCACTGATCTAAAAGTGGAAAAAAGGTTGAAAGAAGAATTTAAAAAAAGTCAAACACCAAGCTATGGTCCTGAACAAGGGGAGGAATAAAATAAAATCAGCTCCTCAATTCCCATACATTGTCAAAAAATACATAGCTGTTGTTGTTATTGCTATGTTGGTTTTCTTCTCCTTTTCCTGTACACCAAACTCCTCTCCACCTCAGCCTAATCCCAATGCCCTCTTTGCGGCCCTGTCTCCTGAATCCACGGGAATTGATTTTGCCAATCATTTAGAGGAAACAGAGGAATTCAATATCATCGAGTACCTGTATTTTTATAACGGAGGCGGAGTAGCGACAGGTGACCTCAACAATGATGGCTTGCCCGATATTTACTTTACAGCCAATCAGCTTCCCAACAAGCTTTATCTCAACAAAGGAAACTTTCAGTTTGAAGACATCACTGAGGAGGCTGGGCTTGCTTCTCCCGGGGCTTGGAAAACCGGGGTGACAATGGTGGATATCAACGGTGACGGTTTTCTGGATATCTACGTTTGCAGGCTGGGAAATTACAAAGGAATCGCAGGAAAAAACGAGTTGTATATCAACAACGGTGATCTGACATTTACTGAAAGTGCCGCAGAATATGGTCTGGATTTTCAGGGTTTCAGCACCCAAGCTGCTTTTTTTGATTATGACGGAGACGGTGACCTTGACATGTACCTGCTGAACCATGCCGTTCACACCGAAAGGAGTTACGGAAGAGCCTCCCTGCGATACCTGGACGGAGGCCTTTCCGGAGACCGTCTTTACCGCAACAATGCCGATAAGGGCGAGAAAATGTTCAGTCCGGTCACCAATGAAGCGGGCATCTATTCCAGCCATATTGGCTATGGATTGGGAATCGGTATATCCGACCTCAACAATGACGGACTGCCGGACATCTATGTTTCAAACGATTTTAACGAAAATGACTACCTCTATATCAATCAGGGAAACGGCAGCTTCCGGGAGCAAATAAAAAGTTCAATTTCTTATAGCAGCCGCTTTTCCATGGGAAACGATCTTGCCGATTTCAACAACGACGGTTGGACGGATATCATCAGCCTGGATATGCTTCCAGAGGATGAAATTACCCAAAAACTTTCTGCGGGGGACGACCCTTATGAAATTTACAGACTTAAGCTGAATTTTGGCTATGAAAGACAGGCAACCCGAAACATGTTGCAGTTGAACAGCGGCAACGGCACTTTTTCAGAGATTGGCCAATATTCCGGGGTAAATGCTTCAGACTGGAGCTGGGCACCTTTGTTTGCTGATTATGACAATGACGGGCATAAGGATCTTTTTATCGCCAACGGCATTGTCAGAAGGCCAAATGATATGGATTATATCAATTTTATCACCGGAAATGATCCTGAAAATCCGGAAGCTAAAATTGAAATTTCCAATCTTGAACTGGCTTCCAAAATGCCTCCAGGTATGGTCAACAACTATTTTTTCAGGAATAATGGGGATCTAAGGTTTGAAAATGTTAGTACTGCATGGGGCATGACCGAAGCGACCGCATCGAATGGTTCCGTATATGTGGACCTGGATAATGACGGTGATCTGGATCTAGTCGTCAACAATATCAATCAAACCGCGGGGATTTTCAAAAACCATCTAATGGAAAAGAAACACATGGAAGGAAAAGCCTACCTGAAGATCAAGCTCCAAGGAAAATCTGCCAACAGATTCGGAATCGGATCGAAAGTCATTGCTTTTGCGGGTGATCTACAAGTCAGTCAGGAGAATTATACCAGCCGGGGATTTCAATCATCCGTGGCACCTGAACTCCATCTTGGTTTGGGTTCAACACAGACGCTGGACTCTCTTTTGGTCATCTGGCCAGGTGGAAAAAGCCAGACCTTAAGATCACAGGCAACAAACCAAACGCTTATCCTAAAGGAAACGGATGCGACAGATAATTACTCCTATTCCAAAGAAGAATCCCCTACCCTGCTGGAGCCGATAGAGTTAGCTGATTATGGGTTAATTTTCGACCATCTGGAGGATGATTATAATGATTTCAATCTGGAACCTTTACTACCACACAAGATGTCCAGAGAAGGTCCCGCCGTTGCTGTGGGAGACATCAACGGCGACGGACTTGAAGATATCTTTGTAGGCGGGGCACATAGTCAGGCCGCGACCATTTTCCTGCATCAGGTGGGTGGCAATTTTCGGCAGATCCCTGCTCCTGCCATTGCATCGGATAGTCTTTTTGAGGATGTTTCCGCCGTATTTTTTGACAGCAACAACAACGGGCATCAGGACCTTTATGTCGTCAGTGCCGGAAACATCCCCTCGGCGCAATCCCAAGTACCACAGGACCGGTTGTACCTCAATGACGGAAAGGGCAATTTCACCAAAAGCAAAACCAATACCCTGCCAGGCCATCATAGCTCTGTGGTATTGGCGCACGATTATGACGGCGATGGTTGGATCGACCTTTTTATTGGCGGCAGGGTTGTCCCCGGAAATTACGGGGAGGCTACCCGAAGCTATCTGTTGCGAAATCAGGGTGATGGGGATTTTCTTGATGTCACCGCTTCCACCGCCCCTGATCTGCACTATGCCGGCATGGTAAAATCAGCGGTTTGGACAGACATCAACCGAGACGGCGAGAGCGATCTTGTGCTTGCGGGAGAATGGATGCCTGTCACCATTTTCATTCAGGAAAACGGAAAGCTGGTAAACCGAACCTCAGCCTATCAACTTGACAAAACTTTGGGATGGTGGAACAGCATCCAAGCCGAGGACCTTACAGGAGATGGTTTCCCGGATTTGATTGCCGGGAACTTGGGGTTGAACAGCAGACTTAAAGCAAGCGAATCGGACCCGGTTAAAATGTATGTAAAGGATTTTGATGATAATGGCAGCAGGGATCAAATTATCACACAATCTCTGAACGGAAAATCCTATACGCTGGCCACCAAAGATGAGCTGGTGAAAAAGATTCCTTCTTTGAAAAAGCAGTTTACCAGGCACAGCGATTTTGCAGGTAAAACCGTCGAGGAAATCTTTAAAACCCATGGGCTGGAAGATGCCGCCCTATTCCAAGCCAACGAATTTCATTCTGCCGTTTTTATAAATGAAGCAGGAAAAAGCTTCCGGCAACAAAACCTTCCGCCGGAAGCCCAGCTGGCACCCATTTATGCCATTTTTACAGAAGATCTAAACGGAGATGGATGTACGGATCTTATCTTGGGTGGAAACCAAGCGGATTCTTCCCCCTATTTCGGTGCCTATCAGGGAAGCCGTGGATTGGTGCTGATAGGTGACTGTAACGGAAATTTCGAATCCCTAGCTGCCACTTCCGGCGGCGTCAACTCCCAAGGTAATATCCGCCATATCGAGTCTTTGGCTTTGGGTCAAGAAAAGTTACTGATTGTCGTCAAGAACGATGGAGTTTTGGAGGGATATAGATTGAAGAAAGAATAATTGTAAAATGCTTAAAAAGTCAATCAAGGATATCAAGCCGAAGGATTGTTGACAGGAATCGAAACGCCTTTGGCAATTTCCTAAAGACAATCGCCCCATCTACAGCGGGAAGGAAGCGCAAGGTCATGAAAATCCAAAAACGAAGTTATATCAACAATCCCCCATCAGGTGTAAAGGACGGCCTATATTTCTACGGTTTCTGGCAGGCATCGGAGAGCG
This sequence comes from Rhodonellum sp., assembly GCA_041748555.1. Taxonomy (GTDB): domain Bacteria; phylum Bacteroidota; class Bacteroidia; order Cytophagales; family Cyclobacteriaceae; genus Rhodonellum. The sequence goes on along the minus strand of JBGTDA010000124.1, from coordinate 5,674 downwards.
TGAAGAAAATGAGTTAGCTCCTAGGACAGACTGTTAAGAATTGGTCCGGTAGACCAATTTAAGGAGGGGCAGCCTGCGAGAAGCCGAGATCCACTCATTTTTAACTCGCAGATGCCGGTCAAAAATCAAATTATAAGTGAACCCAATTTATAGGTAAACTCCTCAATTTGAAGCAGAAATATCTGCCTTGATTTTTTGTTTCTTTTTGATCAAGCAAAAGAAAGTGGAAAAAAGATCATGTTGCAGTAGATAACATAACATAAAATACCCCATCCACATCTACCTGTTTTGGCGAAAACCCCTGGGGATTCAACCCTTTTCTTTAGCCAAAGCCAAGAAACAGGATCCTCATTTATCACGGGTTTCACCCGCGGCTATTGAAGTGTTGAAGCCCTTCAGGCTTCCGTGGTTGTTGTCCCTAATCTTGTTTTCCATTTCCCCAGGTTTCACCGGGGCTATTGAAAAGTTGGACCACTTCGTGGTCATTTGATACCAAACATTAACCATCAAATTACCGACCCCGAATGGGGTCGACGACTCCCCCTTCATAATTCTCCACATCAATTTTTTGAAATCCCGACCCTGAAAGGGTCCAACCTCTCGATATCCGCGGGTGAAACCCGTGGAAAATTGAACCCAAAGACAACCTCCGACCCCATCGGGGACATTTATTCATCCAAAGATTTTTAAGTTCCCGGAATCAAAGTTCAACCCCATCAGGAAAGTAAAAATCCACCTGAATAAATTAATACTGGTTTCATCCAAACCAGTCTAAGGTAAAAATGATGATTATCGAATGATGAAGAAAATCCGCCGAAGCAGCCTTATCGCCAACCTGTATCTAAAACCGCCATCCTATCCGCAGATCCATATTTTCGGCTACATGGCCGTGAACCTTAAGAGAAATGCCGAAAAGAATCCGGGGAAGGATTTTGTATTGGACCAGGTACCTTTGGTAAAACCGGTTCTCGATATATCCTTCGGGTTTATGGGTGTAAAGTGCCATCCTTTGACTGAAATCAAATCTGCCGAACATAAAATGATGGGCTATATAAGGCGCAGGCATCAACCCTTCCCATCGGCTGCTTTCCACCGCAACAGCAAAATCCTGCGTCAGCTCCAATCCTCCACCAAATCCGTTGATGGGTGTAATGGGTTTCAACGCCCCAACAGCTACATTAATAGCGGCCTTTCTACCTTCGGTATATGCCGCATCCCTTGTGGTAAATCCCCCTTCGAGATACCCTTGCCAGTTTTGGGATAATTCAGCTTGTTGATATTCCGGATAATCTCCATCCCGCAGCCGGTAAGAAAGGCCCACCCCCAATGTGGGATAATTCATGCCACGGTTGGGTTCCCGTTGACCTCCATTGGAAATATGGTTATAATTGAAGGTAGCGCTCAATTGCCATGGACTAGAAAATGAATAGGTGACTTTGGGAGCCAGAAATGCCAGGAAACTGATCGGTGTACTGAAAAACGTATTCTCAGGATTGGTTTCGGCATTATAAACCCTGCTGAGATATCCAACACCCATTCCTGTTTTCAGGCTGATTTCCCACTTGTCCAACTTTTTGAGTATTGGTTCAAAGGTTCCCGAAAGGGTATATGCCGCACCCAACACTTCGGGATTGGCGAAGTCATGGTATGAAAACTGTAAGCCGAGGTAGTGAAAACAGTTACAGGCCTGCCAGTTATTTTCGTTTAGTTGCATCCTTTGGTAGTCGATAACAAATCCCCTCGGATGGGTTTGGGAAACAGCACTTAGATCCGGAGAATGGGGAATGATAAATCCATATTGACCTTCAAGCCCTATCCTGTCAAGGGTTTGGGAGTTTAATGTAATTGTGGTGGTTAGAAAGAGGAGAAGTAAAAGGTTTTTCCAAACAGTCATATGGTAGTGTACAGCGTATTGATGGAAAATGTTTGGATACTTGCTTCTTGATTAGCCTTAGAACTGATTTTTGATTTTAGTTACGCTTATTCGCTGCACAAAAGTATTGTCAGCATTATTGGATTTTTCATCAGATTTCCATCAGCACAAAATTGTTTTTCCATTGGTGGATCGCAGAAGGTGGTTTGATGTTCAGGTTCAGCAAAATCCACTTGGATATCCTCTGCCTTTTTGCGCAGCGCAAAAACCGCGGCAACTTACCCTGCCCAGGTCTATGCTTTTTCATCGCTTTCATTAAAAGAAACAGGGTTCTTTTTTTGTGGGGAAAATTGGGTAAATTATATTTTGAACATCCGGCAAAGTCCTCGTTCAATTATTCCATGCAGAAAATATTAACCTAGCGATTATGTCAAATTCAAATAGTACGGGTAAGCAGGATGAAGTTCCCCAGGTGATTGTCATCGGTACTTCGGCAGGAGGATTACATGCCCTGAGAAAATTAGGTAGCCAGTTGATGGAGGATTTCCCCGTACCCATTCTGGTGGTACAGCATGTTGCGGCCAATGCCTCAGGGGATATAATTTTGAAACAACTTAGCAAACTGAGCAAGCTCACCTGTAAATTCGCTGAATCGGGGGATAGCTTAAAACCGGGCCACCTTTATCTGGGGCCATCAGATCATCATATGATGATTCAGGAAGACAGAAAAATCATCATTACAAAAGGTGCTCATGAAAACAGGTACCGACCGGCAATTGACCCTTTGTTCCGCTCTGCGGCTGTGGCCTTTGGAAGCGGGGTAACCGGAATAATTTTGACAGGATATCTTGACGATGGTACAGCAGGCATGAAGGTGATCAAAACGTGCGGAGGAGTCTGTATTGTTCAGGATCCAATGGATGCCGATTATCCTTTTATGCCCCAAAATGTCCTTAATAATGTTGAGGTGGATCATTGTGTGCCCTTGGCTGAAATGGGCAGCCTACTTTATCAGGTAATCGGTAAGGAGCGTGGAAAATCCAAAAAGGTTTCACACAGTATCCTAACCGAGACCAAAATCGCAACCCGAGTCCTGAGCGACTTATCCTCTGTCAATGAATTGGGAGATCAGGTACCGTTTAACTGTCCGGGTTGTGGCGGGGTCCTTTGGAAGGTGGATTCAGGGGACGATGCCCGGTTTCGCTGCCACACCGGCCATGCCTACACTGCCAATGCGCTCCTGACTGCCCAATCAGAAAAGATCGAAGAAACGATGTGGACGGCTTTGAGGATGTTTGAGGAGCGCAAAAACTTACTCACCACCATCGCAAAAGAGAAAAAGGGTAGCATAGCAGAATCTGCACGTCAGAGGGCTGAACTTTCACAGGTGCATATTGACCGGATCCGTAAGATTTTGATGTCGGATGATAAGGGATGATCGCAGAATGTTCAGGCTTAGTTTGTTTTCCTCGATTCAAACTGATTTTTTTCCAAAGCCGGATTTAAAAACAGGCTTTTTCTTGAGCCTATAAGTTTGTAGTATTCCCTAGACAAAATGCCTGACAATGCTCTCGATTCCTGCTGCCCGAAACGGTTTTCAAGGTGGATTTCCTATAGGATGGTTTAAAATTCCGGATCAGGAAAAACTACCTGATAAACTCAAAAACTGCAGAAAGCGAGATAAGGTCGGCATTCATTGAAATATCTAAAGGAATATGGGATCCGGAACCGGTAAAATCGCGGGGGTAGCCTGGTCCGAAATGAGAGAGACCATTTTAGGGAAATTATTTTCAATCGTGAAATCGGCGTGCACCAGCGTGCGGCCCCGGTCACCCATGGCCTTACGCTTTTCCGGGTGTTGGATCAGGTCACTGAGCGCATCAATCCACTCTTCATCCGTGTTGGCAAGATATCCGTTTTCTCCATGAATCACCACCTGATTGTTCATCCCCACCGGAGAGGCCACCACAGGCAACCCACAGGCCATGTACTGAATAAGCTTGTATGCGCACTTGCCCCGCTCCCATTTGTCATCGGGAAGAGGCATGATGCCGATGTCCATCTGCAGGATTGCTTCAACCTCATTTTCTTCTGTCCAAACAATTTGACGCATCTTTCCGGAAAACTCTACCCCTTTGGGACCGTTTACCACCAGCAGCTCTATCGGAAAGCGCTTATTCAGCTGCTCCAACATAGGGACAATTCCACGAAGATACTTAACGGTGGTGGGTGAACCTATCCAACCGATAGTGATCATCTCCGGCTGTGGAAAGTGGATTTTATTTTTGACGTATCTGCTGCCTGTAATGACGGTAGGCAAATAGCGGATATCCAAAGCTCCTGCTTTTTCGGCACGTTCCTGCAGGTAAAGATTCCCCACCCAAACCAAATTTGCATTCCGCATCACCTGATCGATTTTGTCTCCCATCCAGCTGCGGATCAGCCTTGCCTTATGGTTATCGTAATTATGGAAAACCGCATCATCAAAATCAACCACATATCCTTTTCCCAGCTTGCTGATTAGCCACTCCGCATAAGAAGGCAGATAGGGAAACAATTCCTTTTCTATCCAGATCAGGTCATAGCGCCTCAAAGTAAACAACAGCAGAAACCTCGTCCAATAACAATGCAGCACATTCCTTTTGCTTACCTGGTGATGGGCATAAACTTTCTTCAGGTAGCACTCATTGAAAAACGGAGCAATGGTGACTTCATATCCTTCCGCTTCCCACATGCTGCTAAACTGATAGGTTCTCAGCCTACTGCTTGCACCCATTCTGGGATATTTTGGTAGAAAAAGAATTTTCTTAGCTGACAAAGTTATGTTGACGTAAAAGTGAAAGAGTTCTCATCGATTCTGAATAGGTACTGAAAAATATAACTAATTTATTAACCTACCAATTGGTTTAAAATAAATTTTTAATATTATTTTATATAAAATAATATTTTGAAAAGGTAGAATACCCGGCACTGGTTCAGAGGTTTAACAAGTGAAAGAATTTTGTGTGAGAAGTGCAATTTTTTCATAATAAAAGGTACTAACCGGCATGATATGGTTTAAGTTAATGTACCGAAGGGTAGATGCGCTCTGCGCGTAGAAAGTAGATGCGCCCAAAGGCGCGTAGATGATCGCCGCAAATATCTACTCCGCAGGAATCTACGCGAAGCATCTACACCACCGGCAAACGGTAGATTCGCTGCGCGTAGAGAGTAGATTGCGCCTAAAGGCGCGTAGATAATCGTAGCAAATATCTACGCCGAAGGCAATCTACGCAAAGCATCTACCCCCCGCAGGGAATCTACGCGAAGCTTCTACGCCGCAGGCAAACGGTAGATTCGCTGCGCGTAGAGAGTAGATTGCGCCCAAAGGCGCGTAGATAAATCGTAGCAAATATCTACGTCGAAGGCAATCTACACAAAGCATCTACCCCCCGCAGGGAATCTACGCGAAGCTTCTACGCCGCAGGCAATCACCCCAGAACGTCCCCTCCCCAACCCTCCCCTTGAAGGGAGGGAGTCCGTTTTTCCTGCAATTGATTATGATTATCTTTTGCACGAAGATCGGAAGTCCCCCTCCAGACCTTTGACTTTCTTGAAAATGGAAGAAAAAAACGAGAGCTAGTGTGGGATCCACACCACAGGACCGTCATTGCGAGGAGTGCTTTTTAAATCCAAACAGTATATAAAATCCATCGCACGACGCGGCAATCTCTACCCTGTAAAAAGTAGATGCGCTTTGCGTAGAAAGTAGAATGCGCCCAAAGGCGCATAGATAAATCGTAGCAAATATCTACGCCGAAG
>JBGTDA010000123.1:0-21638 GCA_041748555.1 Rhodonellum sp. | reverse complement strand
ACTATATATAAATTCTTAAAGATTAAGGATATATAACTTTTATAATCAGATGATTTTGAAGAGGTTTTTTTAAAACCTGATTTTAAGAAACAGCGGTTCACCATTGTTTCTTGTGGCAAGGATGTGTTTTTCCCCTTTTATCATGATCAGTGCCGAATTTCTATATGATCCATTTTCTTCCGATGCATTTAATTTCAAGGGAATATTTGTGATTTCATTTTCTGAAATTTCAAAGAGAACCAAAGGCATTGCAGAAATTTTACCAAGATCATTTCGGAATTCATCAAAATTGCCTAATCCCAAAACAAACGTTTGACCCGTTTCAGATAGAACTACCTGAAAGTCCCTCAAAGGGCTAAACTGACCTTCTATAGGAAAAGGTTCAAATTTAAAAGTTCCGTTTTCCTGATGCCAGAATATTCCGGACCGAAAATCAGTGGCTGTTTTAATATTTGCCTTTTGTATACACTCATTTTTTAGAACGTCGGAGGGAGCTTTTATTTGCGAATATTCAGCATATGTCCCATGTTGCTTTTTTAGACCCGGAATCTGTTTGACAAGATCATCTCTTCCTGCAAAAGGTATCAATCGATCTCCCATGTGATGAAAGATTAACGGGTCCTCCTGACCGTTTTGATCAAAATCATGGTGATAAAGTAAAACAGGTTTTTCAAGACTTGATTTCAGCTTTGAATTCAGTCCAAGATTTCCAACAACCATATCCATTCGATTATCATTATTCAAATCTTGGACTTTCAATTCGAAGTACCAACCTGAGTAGTCATCAATAGTTTCTAATTCGAAGGATTGGAAAATACCGCCATCGTTTCTTTTGTAGATCTGAACATAAGTCCATTCTCCTGCCAATAACAGTTCCTTTTTACCATCACCATCCAAATCTTCCCAAACAGCTTTTTGGATCATGCCAGGCGAAAACTCACCCCCAAAATACTGTTCAGTATGATCTTTGAAATTTCCATGTCCATCATTGATCAATAGGTGGCTTGGAGGAGATTTGCCATAATTACCGGTCACCACCGCAGCACCCAAAAACAAGTCGGGAAATCCGTCGCCGTCTACATCATGTACAGCAACCGTGGAGGTGTTTTGTCCTATTGGAGGTAAGGAATTGGGAGAAAAAGCCAGATTTCCTTTTCCGTCATTCAGAAATATCCGGTCAAAGTTGAAAAATTCATCAGGCCCATGTTCATTTCCGCCACTACCGACAAACAGGTCCAAAAAACCATCCTGATTGAAATCCTCAAAAACGGCAACCACATCTTCCGCCATTTTCAGCTGCTCAAAAAAGGGGTTTTTGGCTTCTGTAAAACTTCCATCCTGTTCCTGAAAAAAAAGTATTCCAGCCTGACCTTTTGCCCCTCCAAAATATATATCCTCCAGTCCGTCACTGTTGACATCTCCTACTGCCACGGCAGGACCTTCGGTCGAATATTTACGGGGAATCAGATATTCCCTGCGCATATCGTCAAAGGTATTCTCCTGATGTTTCCAGTTAATTCCAACATCCACAGTTTCAAAGTAAGGCGGTTGGTGACGGGTTAAAAATGTGGATAACTCATATTTCCTACTTTGGCCGCTGCCTTTCTTTCAAACCTGTTTTTGATTTAACCACAATTCAGAAAAGGATTCTATTTCTGAATCCGGCCAGATCACAATCAAAGAATCAATATCCGGAGTTTTTCCCAAACCAAAAGTCAGGGTAGTTGAACCTGCCGATTGGAAACCCCTGCTGGTTTGGAGGGTTTGATGAAAAGTTTTTCCGTTTTGGAACAGGTTGACCTGAGCACCGATTCCGAAAATATTATGTTTATCTCCGATTAAATCAAACTGGATAAAATGATTTCCCAGCATTTCCGAGCTGTTGTTTTTATAAATAAAAGCTTCGTGATCAACGTTGTTGATGATCAGATCAAGGTCACCATCGTTATCCAGATCAGCGTAGGTGGAGCCGCTGGAATAGGATTTCTGATCCAGTCCCCAATGATCCGATACCTCTTCGAATTTAAAATCACCAATATTCCGAAACGTTACATTCGGTAATTTTACTGTGGGTAACATTTCAATTTGCCTTCTTTGGAGTTCTATCTCCGAAAGCCAAACAGTCGGTTCCTGACTATATTGTACAAAATCCAGGTCGTTGGGACGTTTGACAATCCCGTTGGTGATGTGGATATCTTTTTTGCCATCATTATCCATATCGAAAATCAAAGGCGACCAGCTCCAGTCCGTTGCAAAAGTATTTGTTAACAACCCGATTTCTGCAAACCGGCCATTCCCTAAATTGAGCTGTAGGTGGTTTCTCACATATTGGTCACCATAACCCATTCTTTTCTTGATGTTATAAACTTCCTGTTTGTCTTCTCCCACAGATTTCAGGATCATGAGGAAGCATGTCGGTGGTGAAGATGTCCGGTAATCCATCGTTGTTGATATCGCTTATGTCATTGCCCATGCTGTAGCGGCTGGTATGGCTGATGTGTTCGGGGAGAGATTCTTTGAAGGTGCCGTCCTGCTGATTGATGTAGAGATAGTCATCCTCAGTGAAATCGTTTGAAACATAAAGATCCATCCAGCCATCACCATTGACATCGGCAGCACCTACTCCCAATCCAAATCCCAGGCTGCTGGATAGAATTCCAGCTTCGGTTGTGATTTCCTCCATTCTGTCTTCTCCTTGTGCCAATAGATTCCTGAATAGTTTATCACCACCTTTTTCATCCTGATTGTCAAAACGGGTGTCAGCGCGTGAAAAAACTTCAGGTTTTTTGATGGAATGGTTGAGTAAGTAAAGATCTAGGTCGCCATCTTGATCATAATCCAGGAACAAAGCATGTGTTGAAAAACCCGTGAAATCCACCCCGTATTCCGCTGCTTTTTCTGAAAAAGTCAAATCTCCGTTATTGATGTAAAGTTTGTTTTTTCCTGTGAGGCCTTTATAATCCCCGACCTGACAGACATAAATATCCAACAATCCATCGCCGTTGACATCGGCCATGGTCACCCCCGTGGACCAGCCGCCATCCCCGGTTACACCTGCCCCGTCTGTAATGTCTTCAAATTTAAAAATTCCTTTGTTCAGGTATAGTTTGTTAGAACCTTGATTGGATGTGAAATAAAGGTCTACCAGCCCGTCATTGTTGATATCTCCTGCAGCAACTCCTCCGCCGTTGTAAAAATAAAGGTATTCCAGAATGTTCATTTCATCGGTAGAAACGAGGTCGTTTGTGAAATGAATACCCGTTTCTTCAGAAGACATTAAAGTGAATAACCTTTCTTCCGAAGCGTATTTACATGAAACCGTAACGATAAAAATAAGAAGGAGGGATATTCTATAAATCATAAAATCCTTTTGAATTAGGGTGCTTAGTAGCAGTTATTTCCTATTCTTAAAGTATCTGAAGACTGAAGGTTTTATTACAGACTGCAACCACCAAATATCAATATTTCCAAAACTCCAAAGGATTATCATTCTTTACTACCAATAACAATCTTTGTCCTGCTATTTCAATGGAATGGAGATCTCTAATATCACCGTCCAGTCTCAAACCATGAGTAGCATTTTGCTGATAATTGAAAGTCCCATCGCCTTTTCCCAATAAAACTTCTCCATAACTTGCATCGTACTTTCCGGCTTCAGGCTTTACGCCCGAAAGATTTCCCGCCAAAATCAGATCTTCATATCCATCACCATTGATATCTGTTACCAGAATACTATAAATCCACGAACGTTGGGCCCATTTTGGGAGTGGCGCCATTTCAAATTTGCCGTTCCCTTGGTTTATCATGATGGAGGATTCAAAATAATTTGCTTCTTGTACAACGGCATTTTCCAGCTCTTCCGGTGTAAAGATATCTTCCAGATTTTGGTTATTATAGGAGCTGTATTTTAGAAATTTTTTCTTGATAGAAGGAATCTGTCTTTCCAACTCATGCTTCAAAGTGTAAAGAACATGTTGGTCACCGACTTTTTGTGTGAATATATGTTCTACACTTCCATTCTGGTCCAGATCGCTAATAAAAAGTTTGACAGGTTTTTCGGGACTGGCTTTGAAACGTGTATTCAATCCCTGATTACCCAATACAAAATCAGGTTTTCCGTCATTGTTGAAATCTCCGACGGCAATGGATTGATACCAACCTTTATGTGCATCCATTTCAGGCATTTCGATTTTTTCGAGTTTACCGCCTGTATTTCTGAAGATCGTGGGAGCCATCCATTCTCCCACCAGAACCAAATCCTGCCGGTCATCCCCATCATAATCAACCCAAGCCGCATCGGTGACCATTCCAACTTCTTTGAGGTCAGGAGCGAGGCTGTTTGAAGCATTACTGAATTTGCCGGAACCATCATTGACAAGAATAAAGCTGCTGGCGGGCACCCCGTATACAAAAGGGATCAATCTTCCTCCAATAAATAAATCAGGATTTCCATCCGTATTGATATCGATGACACGGACAACGGATGAACTGTTTCTTAAGCCGGAAAGTCCTGGGTCTTGTGATTTTGTGAAATTTCCCTTCCCATCGTTGATATAGAGCCTGTCGGCGAGATCCACTGCTCCGAATCCGGACTCATTTCCACCGGAGGTGACAAACAGGTCGAGATAGTTGTCTCCGTTTGCATCAAAGAAAACCGCATCCGTATCTTCCGAAAACCTGTCCTGTTCAAAAGTCTCCTGAGCGGATTTTTTGAATTTTCCGTCTTTTTGCTGAATAAACAGCTGTCCCCCAAATCCCTTTGCTCCTCCCAAATATACATCTTCCAGACCATCTCCATTTACATCTCCGAAAGTAGCTTTTGGTCCTTCTGTAGAAAGCATGTGGTAGGTAAGCCGGTCCCTGTCAAAATCCACAACCTGATTTTCCTGATGTGTATAATCCAGAATGGTTTTGGATTCTAAAGGAACAAATATGGGTTCGGAGAATGCAGAAGCGAAGGTGAAAGCTGATTCAGGATCCTCTGCATCTTCCCAGTTCAATGTAAGCAACTGATCTGAGTCAATTTCTTTTTGAATAGTTAATTTACCGTCAGGCCACCTGACATGGATTTCATCGATTTTTGTTAATTCTCCCAGACCGAAAGTCAGCTTTGGATCAACGGAAGACTGAAAACCCCTGTTTGGCATTTGTTCCTGATAAAAAATTTGCTCTCCCGCGACTAATTTGACCTGAGACCCTATGGCCGCTGTATTCGGTCCTTTTCCCTGAAGTTTTATTTGGAGAAAATGATTGTCCGGAAAGAATTCCCCGCTTCGGTTTTTAAATATCAATACTTCGTTATTGACATTGTTGATCACCAAATCGAGGCTGCCATCATTGTTCAGATCTCCATAGGCGGATCCGTTTGAATGTATGGGATCGCCAAGGCCCCATTCATGCACGACATTGGTGAAATTAAGGTCACCATGATTTTTATAGGCATAATTGGAAACGGGATTGATGGGAATAGGATCAACCAATGCTTTGTAGTTTACACCTTCATTGGTGATGATGTTTCTTTTTGTTTCATCATTATCAATAAAATTCAGGTAATCCAGATCTGTGATGTCCTGATAGATACCGTTGGCAATGAAGAGGTCCTTTAGACCATCATTGTCCATGTCAAAGATCAATGCTGCCCAGCTCCAGTCCGTGGCTTCCATTCCCGCAAGTCGTCCCATTTCACTGAAAGTGCCATCACCGTTGTTGACGTGAAACATGTTTCTGGTGTATTGGTTATGATAACCGTGCTGGACATTGAACTGAAATCTGTCCCAACTTTCGAAAGTGGTGATTTGTTTCAGCCGCTGCTGGGGTTCGGGTAGCATTTCGGTTACGAAAATATCCAAAAGGCCATTGTTGTCGATGTCTGCTATATCGGCACCCATCGAGGCGGCACTGATGGCCCGCATTTGGGTTTCCAGACTTTCTGTAAATGTTCCGTCCTTATTGTTGATGTAGAGATAATCTCTTTCAAAAAAATCATTGGAAATAAAAATGTCCATCCATCCATCTTGATTAACATCACCGATGGTGATCCCGAGACCGAAACCGATGATACTTCCGTAAATCCCTGCTTCCTCACTTACATCAGTGAATTTCTCACCGTCATTTCTAAACAGTTTGTCTCCCCCGACCGGATCTCTTTTGGGCCGCTCGTTCTGCATCTTGTTAAAGCTGCCGATGGCCTGATAACTGTTGTTTAGCAGATATACATCCAGGTCGCCGTCATTGTCATAATCAAAGAAAACAGCATGTGTTGAATACCCTTGATCCGCCAGGCCATAGGTTTCGGCCATCTCTGTAAAAGTACCGTCCCCATTGTTGATAAAGAGCTCGTTCTGTTTGTTATCTCCGGCGACATCCCCGGAGTTGCAGACATAAATGTCCAACAAACCATCTCCGTTGATATCTGCCATGGCTACTCCCGTGCTCCATGCGCGGCTTCCGGCAACTCCGGCTGTCTCTGTGACATCCCGGAACCTGAAATCTCCCTCATTGAGGTAAAGCTTGTTTTCTCCCAGATTGGAGGTCAGATAAAGGTCAAGAAGACCGTCATTATTGACATCCCCTAAAGCTACTCCCCCGCCATTGTAAAAGTTTCGGTAGGTGAAAATGTTGAATGCTTCATCAAAAGGGAGGTCATTGCGGAAGTCAACGCCGGTATATTCAGCCTCAACTTTTTCGAAGAGGGTTTCTTTTTTGGGTTCGGGGGTGCTACATGCGGTAAAAACTGCCAATACTAACATTAGAATATAATCCTGCCACTTAAATTGTTTCATGTTCACTTACCATTTCTGTTATGTCTTTTTCGCGAAAATCCAGGATTTCGACCCGAACTGTGCTGGAATGGATCATTTTTGCCGAATTACTTTTTCCAATATCACTATTGAATCATTGTTTCTCACAACAAGCCATTTGATCCCCTTTGCGGTGTTGATAGGTTTTATATCACGAATTTCTCCGTCAATATATACACCTGATTCAGACGCGGAAATCAGTTTTAGGTGCTTTTCATCCCTTCCTGACAGCAACCAGCCATAGCTTCCCATGTTGATTCCAAGTTCAGGTTTGAACCGGCTCTGATTGCCACCTAGCATAATCCTGATTTCACCGTTGTCCTCCCGAAAACTGTTGATAGCATAAACCGGACTGTTTTGGATTAAACTTGGCAATTCAGTCCTGACAAATTTACCATTTCCATCGTTAATGAAAAGCTGGGTAGCCAAGGTTGTGGTTTCCAAAACAATACTTCTGGACATTACTTCCGGAGGAAATAACTCTTCCAGCGTTTTGTCACTATAATCTTTATACGTCTGAATTTGCTTTCTCAACACCGGCAGCTGTTTGACCAGTGTACTTTTAAGGGCAAGCGGGTAAGATCTGGTTCCCTCATATTGGGTAATGATCTGCTCAATGCTTCCGTTTTGATCAAAGTCATTGATAAACATCTGAAGAGGTTTATCCACACTTGCCTGAAGCCGGGTATTCAGACCCATATTTCCGGCAATGAAGTCAGGCTTTCCATCATTGTTGATATCAAGTACGTGAAGGGTATTCCATAATCCGTCGGTATTTTCCAATCCAAAGTCAGTGGAGACATCCTTATAAATGTTTTCGTTTTTCTTAAAAACCTTTATGGGCATCCACTCTCCAACAAGCAATATCTCTTCAAAACCATCACCATCCAAATCACCGATCCAAGCATCTCTTAACATTCCCAAGGAGTTGAAGTCGGGTGCAAGTTGATTTGTTTTATCCAGAAATTTACCGTCCCCCTGATTTTCCAATATCTGCATTCCTAAGGGCACTCCATATGCAAAAGGCACTGTTCTTCTGCCAATCAACAAATCCATCAGTCCGTCACCATTGTGGTCAAAAGTTTTTACAAATGCTGTGGATTCATATTTTAAAGGCAAATTCCCGTTGGTTTTTTGGAAGTTGCCTTTGCCGTCATTGAGGTACAAACGGTCCTGATAATTTGTATTGTTGTTTCCGAATTCCAAACTCCCACTTGCCACATACAGATCAGGAATTCCGTTCCCTGTAGCATCAAAGAAAACAGCCTCCACATCTTCCGCCAGTCGATCTTCTTTAAAAACCTGGGATTGGTAAAAAGACCCGTCTTGAGCCTGTAGCCAGATCGAAGAAGCCTGGCCTTTTGCTCCCGGGAGAAACAGGTCCTCTAATCCATCCGCATTTACGTCTCCTATGGCAATTCTCGGACCTTCATTGGATATCATATGAAACCTCAACCTGTCCCTGTCAAAATCTATAAAGTCGCTTTCCTGATGTTCCCAGGGGATCTGTATAGCTGTAGATTGAAAAAGTGGCTGTACAAGATTCGGGTTTTGGATTTCAGCGGGACTTGCTGTTTTAGGATCCAAAGTCATAACCTGATCAGTTTTAACTTGCTGTATTCTGGTAGTAGATCCGTTTGGCCAAAGAACGAAAATAGAATCCAGCTGATCGATATCACCTAAACCAAAGTGCATCCTGTGGTCCATAGAAGACATATATCCTTTGACAGGATGATGTTCTGCATAGAAGATTTCTTTTCCGGCATAAAGGGTGACCTGTGTCCCAAATTGTCCCTGAAGTTCTAATTGCAAGTAATGGTTGCCGTTTATTTCCCGGCTGTTGTTTATATATATAAATGCTTCATTGTTCAGATTGTTGATCACCAAATCCAGATCGCCGTCGTTATCCAAATCGGCATATGCGGATCCCGTGGAAAAAGTCAGTTGATCCAAGCCTGCTGAGGGGGCAATGTTTTGAAAACTGAAATCTCCTTCATTTCTGAACAAAAAGTTTTGTTGGGGAATGGAAGGAAACTCATCGATCATGTTGGTGATGAGGATACTGTCTTTCTGATATTGTCTGACAAGTTCCGGATTTTCAAAATAATAATCCACATAATCAAAATCCGTCAGGTCTTTGACAATTCCGTTGGCTACGAAAATATCCTTTTTGCCATCATTGTCCATGTCAAATATCAAGGCTCCCCAGCTCCAGTCTGTAGCATGAACCCGTGATTGTCTGGCGACATCCACAAAGTGGACCTTATCCGTGCCCGGAGTTAACCCTAGATTCCGCTGAAGCGTGTTTCGGGTAAATTGATGATAGTATCCTGAATTCACATTTGCCTGGTATTTGTCCCAATCCTCAAATGGCGTTTTGGTTTTGGACCGCTCCATTGTAGCGGGAAGCATCTCGGTCACAAAAATATCCGGCCAACCATTGTTATCCAGATCTGCTATGTCAGCCCCCATTGACCCCATGCTGATTTCGGTGATCATACCTTCTAAGTCTTCCGAAAAGGTGCCGTCTTTGTTATTGAGGTAGAGATAATCTTTTTCAAAAAAGTCATTGGAAACATATAAGTCCGGCCAGCCATCCTTATTGATATCAGCAACTGTCACACCCAGGCCATAACCGATTGCACTGCCGTAAATTCCTGCGGATTCACTGACATCAACGAATTTGCCCTCGTCATTTCTATAAAGTTTGTTTCCTCCAAAGGGATCCCTGATTTCTCTTTGTCCAACTCTAAGATCATTTATTCCCACCGACCGGGCTGAATTGTTGAGCAGGTACATGTCCAGGTCACCATCTTTATCATAATCAAAAAAAACAGCATGCTGGGATAGCCCCTCATCCGCGATTCCATAAGATTTCGCCGTTTCGGTAAAAGTCAGGTCTCCGTTGTTGATGTACAGTTCATTGTGCCTTTGGTCACCTCCAAGAGGTCCCGATTTACAGATATATATGTCCATCAAACCATCCCCGTTTATATCCGCCATGCTGACTCCGGTGGACCAGATCCCGGGGACAGCCAGTCCGGATTTTTCGGTAATATCTTCAAAAGCAAAATCACCTTTATTGAGATAAAGCCTGTTTTCAGTTTGGTTTCCCGCAAAAAATATATCAATCAGTCCATCATTGTTGATGTCACCCAAAGCCACGCCGGCCCCGTTATAAAAATTTCTGAAGGTGTAAGGATTGAATTTTTCATTGTATTCAAGATCATTCCTGAAATCAATTCCTGTGACCGATGAAGGCATCAATTCAAACAGCTTGGTTTCCTGCGCCGGCTTAGAGCAGGCGGTCAAAAGAATCATGGCAATTAACAGGGCTCTCAAACTGAAATTCATGTACGTGGAATATCGGGACTTTTTCCATAAAAATTCAAAAAATCAATTAAAACAATTAGTTGACGATCAATTTCCAATCTGGAATCTATCAAGAAACAGATATCTCAATAATTTTTCCTGAAAGTATGGTATCTAAATGGAGACAGGGATAAAAGCAATCCCTGAATATCCGAATGATGTTTTTTTATATTAGTAGGTATTCGAAAAGCCCGACCTCAAATAAAACGCAGTCCGTTTTGTAGGCTTTCAGTCGGAAAACCACCAGCTGGGACGGTCGCTGGTCCATCTCCGGCTGCCGGCTCTTGCTTCACATCGAATACATTCCGGGAGATATTCATCTTCTCTCTTACCTCTTATATAATCACATGGTCGGTTAAGGTAAAATGGCATATCCGAATAAAGGGTATAAAATCGGGTTGTCTTTGTTTTGGCAACTTCAAAATACCCCAGCACTTTTTCATCCGGATTTTCTGTATTGTATATATTCCCTTTCACAGTAGCCGATGGAATATCAAATAGTGATCCTTGATTGTCGAGCATAATCTTGAGCTGTTGCCAATATTCATAAGCGCCTTGGTTTATACTGAGTTGTGTAACTGATTGATAATATGGCCATATGAAGGTGTTGTCAACTCTTCTTTTACCCAAGATCAATTCTGTCGATCGGTTATTGCTAAAAGCACCGTCATACAGTTTGAGCCTGTTAGGGTCTACCTCATCATAAATAAAGCAAGGCGGTGGTTGCGGTGGGGGTAGTCCTGATTCAGGGATGATCCATACCAGTCCCCATAGACTTGTTTCCATTACTTTCCACCGCAGATAAATGGGCTCATCTGTTTGGGGAAGGGTTGTCTTTGTATAAGTTGTCAAGACAGGTCTTTCAATGGGGCCGTCATAAGGCTCAATGCCTATTTCATACCGTAATTCATCATTTCCAGAAATGGTCGGCATTGTTTCAATTTGTGATTCATAGGTTTGTTCACCTATCTTAACCTCCAGTTTATAGCCTTTACCCAGCTCTGCTTTAAATCCGGGAAGTTCATACTTGCCGATTCCCGCATACTCAAACAACCTTTTTGTTCCATCCTCTTGGATTAGGTTGACGATGGCATCGTGGATTCCTTCTGGTAGAAAGCTGGATGTCCTTGTTCTCGAAACAGTCACATTTGGCGTTTCTTCTCCGTCTGTTATCAATCCATAAATAACAAGTTGCCCTTCAATGTATTCTCGTCTAAAATCCAGTCGCTCTATACATCCGAAAGCAAGAATACAAGTACACACAATCCACAACGAAACTTTTGATTTACTTTTTATCATGGGGCAAATTTTATTGTATAGGTGAAGGAAGGAAATACTGCCCCTAAAATGGAAACCCTGTAAGGTATGAGGCGTGAAGTATCCTGTTCCCTTTGAAAAAAGACCGAATAGGCATTTCTTCTTCCCAATAAATTATAGAAACTGATGTTGATCCTGTCGTCCAGTTCCCGGAAAAAACCATTGGTCAGGTAGGAAAGATCCACACGAAAGTAATTGGGAATTCTGAAGCTGTTCCTATCCCCATAGTCAGGAATCAAGATACCATCTACAAGATAACCCACAGTGGGAGAGGTTACAGGCCGTCCACTTGCAAAATTGGAGCTGACATTGAAGGATCTTCCTTTATTGATATGAATGCTGCTTACCAGCGATACGATGTGGGGTTTGTCGTAATTTGTAGGATACCATTGACCTCCGTTTATCAACAAATCGTCATATGGGGAATGGGTCCGGATCCAAGATCTGGAATAAGTGTAAGCCAGCCAACCAGTGATTGTTCCAGAATTTCTTTGAATCAACAGCTCCACACCATATGCCTTTCCAATTCCCTGCACCAGCTCTGTTTCAATGTGGGGATTGAGAAAGAGGTCCGCAAAATCCTTATAGTCGATCTGGTTTTCGGAATTTCTGAAATAACCCTCTATGGAAGTTGACCATTCGTTGTCTTTCAGGTTTCTGAAATACCCAAGAGAAAAATTATGTGATCTTTGGGGCAGAATATAATCGGTACTTAATTGCCAAAGGTCGATGGGTGAAGGGCCTGTAGTGTTGGAAATTGTTTGTAGATATTGATACATGCTGGAATATCCGCCTTTGATGGAATGTTCCTCCTTGAAATTCCAGCTGAAAGAAAACCTGGGTTCAAATCCCCCATATTTAACAATTGGCTGGTTTCCATAGAAGATTCTTTCTGTTATCGTAAAAGGCGAAAGAGGCTGATTTTCGAGATATTGGTTCACTGAATCCGGCCCCAACTGCATATAATTGGAATATCGAAGTCCTCCGGAAAAAGCAAGTTGATCAGTTAAATTCCACTCCAGTGCTACGAATGGAGCCCATTCTAAACCTTTCGGTTTGTTTACCTGCTCGGGTATTACGCCGGAATCCCTGGTGTATGGAGAAAGTGTTTCGGGTTTTGACTGATAGTTGACTGCCTCCACACCGGCAATTATTTCCATCTCACCGACAGTTAGAAATCCGCTGACTTTTGCCTGCTGGTAAGTTAGTCCATTATTGATGATAGCAGGATCAATTCCCGAGGGTTCATAAAATGAGTTGTTGAAATTCCCGTAAGCGAACAAGCTGACCAAGGAAAAATTATCGAAAATCAGATTTCTGCTAGCCAGGTAGGTGACCAGATTTTTCCACTTAAAACCGAATTGATCAGAAAGCTGAAAATCATCCCCTGTTTGTAAAAGGTTTAGATCAAGAAAATGTTTATCACTGAACTTATGGTTTAAACCAACATAGATGTCATGAAAGTTGAACCGGCTGTTTTTTACATCAGGTTCTTTTACAAAATTGAGAAAACCGTTAACATTTGATCGCCTGGCAGCAGCGATCATACTTGTTTTCTCCGGAAGAATCGGACCTTCGACCATGATTTTGCTGGTTGCAGTACCAAGGCTTCCCTGATAGGACCAGTTTTCAAAATCCCCTTTTTTCATTTCAATATTCAAAGCAGAAGCGCTCCTTCCACCAAAATAACTTGGAACAGCACCTTTAAATAAGGAAAAATTCTGAACCGCATCACTGTTAAATGAGGATAGAAATCCCAATGCGTGACTATTGCTTAAAACAATGGCTTCATTCATCATCAACAGATTCTGATCCGCCTGCCCTCCGCGTACATTCAGTCCCGATGAACCTTCTCCAACTGAAGTTATGCCCGGCATCAACTGGAGGGTGTTAATGACATCAGGTTCTCCCAGAAAAGCCGGTATCAGTTTGATTTCTTCAATATTCATTTTGGTTACTCCCGTTATGGGTTCACGTACATTTCTGTCTTTTTCTTCCGATAGGACAGTGAACATCTCAAGCTCAAAATCTTTATTGTCCATGATGACATCTATCACCCCGTTTCCAAAAAGAGCAACCGTATAAAACACCGGCTTTTTGGAAATCTGCCTGAATACAACTCTGTGGATACCCGAATCCAGTTCGATAAGATAAAGGCCATTATTGTCGGTGTTAATTCCTGAAAAAAATCCGTCAATATGAATGCTGATTCCCGAAAGGGTTTCGTTGGATTCCAGACTTTTAACTGTCCCCGTAAGAATATACGTTGACCTTTTTTCATCTTGATTTGCCTGAAATCTTACTTCCTGAAAATCTGATTGAGCCAATACATTTGATTGAATGAAAATTGCAATACCTATAAAAATAAGTGTTTGAAGTATAGACGACATTAGGATCTGGGTTTCAATTGCTTTGATTATTTGAAAATATAGGAAATGAATTTATAAATTCTTGCTTTATGGTTAATAAATGTCAAATCCATTGAGCTGTTGCTTACATTTGAAACTTATATCTTAATTTTCCGAAAATCTTTTAAATCACAATCAAATGAGGGGAAAAACGGCAATCTGGGCTTTCCACATTATAGTGCTTTTTCAGTTCTTATCTTTTGGACTAAATGCTCAGGGGATCAGAGGTAAAGTGACCTCTGATTCAGGAAATCCACTGGCATATGCCTCTGTCTATATCCGTAATCTGGCTGATGGGGTTCCCACCAATCAGGAGGGTATTTATGAGTATAGTTTGAAACCGGGCTTTTATGATGTTATTGTTCAGAATATGGGATTTGCCTCCGTATTGAAAACCGTGGAAGTAGGTGATGAATGGGTAGAAATTAATTTTGAACTTGAAGAGCAGGTTTATTCCCTTCAGGAAGTGATCGTAAAAAGCGGTCAGGAAGACCCGGCTCTCACCATTATGCGCAAGGCAATTTCCAAAGCAAAATTCCACCGCCTTCAGGTGCAGCAATACAGCATGATGGTGTATCTAAAAGGAACCGGACAGCTGACTGATGCACCTTTTTTCATGAAAAAAGAACTCAAGAAGGAAGGTGTAAAACTCAACGAAGCTTACACTACCGAATCTGTATCACAGATTTCTTTTTCCCAGCCAAATAAAGTGGAAGAGAAAGTGATCAGCATCCGGACCAACGGAGATAATAATCAGACTTCTCCGGCACCTTACATTGCCACAAGCTTTTATAATGACAAGATCAACGACGCTGTTTCCCCTTTATCCGTATCCGCTTTTGCATATTATAGGTTCAGATATGAGGGTTCGTTTTTTGAAAATGATGTGATGGTCAGTAAGATTAGGGTTACTCCGCGATCCAAGGGCGAGCGCGTTTTTGACGGCCACATTTTTATAATTGACGATTTGTGGGCAATTCATAGCCTGGACCTGACCACCTCCCTTTTGGGTTTCAACATAGGAGTGAAGCAACAATATGCACCTGTGGAAGAAAATGTATGGATGCCTACAACACATATTTACACTTTTGGAGGGAAATTTTTTGGTTTTGCAGGAGAATACAAATATTTGGCTTCTACAAGGGATTATGACATCGTTTTGAATCCTGATTTGATAGTAGAAACTGAAATCATCGATGAAAAAGTTGCTGAAGTGCCGAAAGAGATAGCTGGGTTTGACAAAAGACTTTCGGCAATGGAACAGATGGGCGATGCGGATCAAATGACCAGAAAGGATTTCAGGAAGCTTGTCAATGAATATGAAAAGGAAGCACTGAAAGAAAGAGAGAATTTGGATGTTGTCTCAGAAAGGCTCTATAGTGTAGATTCCATGGCCAAAAAAAGGGGTTTAAGCTACTGGGACAGTATTCGCCCTGTAAAACTTACAGAATCAGAAATCAGCGGATATGAGCGGGATGACAGCCTGGCTGTGATGGAGGCAGCCAAAAAAAGTGATCAGGACAGTGTTTCCCAAAAGGCAAGACGGAAATTCCAGCCACTGGAAATCCTGATGGGTGGATCCTATTATTTCGGAAAAGGAAAATCTGCGGGATTTCATACGAACCTTGGTAAGATGTCTTTCAACACCGTGGAGGGTTATAAAGTAGGTTTATCGGGATTTTATAGAAAGGAAAAAGTCACCAAAATGGCTGACAGTGTGACCAATCATGTAAGGTCGTGGAATTTAAGACCCGAAGTCCGATATGGATTTGCAAGTAAGAAAACTTACGGAACACTGGACATCAGGCGGTCGGTCACCAAAGGAAGTCTTGGTTTCACAATCGGACTAACCGGAGGCTCTTATATCTACCAGTTCAACGGTGATGATCCGATCAATGAGCAGGTCAATGCATTATATTCAATATGGTTCAGGCAAAATTACATGAAACTTTATGAGCAGGATTTTGGGAAGTTCTATTTTGCACATCGGGTCAATGATGCTTTTACCTACAGGACGAATATTACTGTAGCCGAGAGAAGGGAAGTTTTCAACAATTCGGACTTTAGTTTCTATAAGAAGCCTGAAAGGGTATATTCCGATAACAGACCGGATAATGTAGAAGCATCTCCTTCAGCATTTGAAAATCATAAAGCAGTGATTTGGCAAACATCATTTGAGTGGCGACCGGGATTGAAATACAGCATCCGGAACGGCCGAAAAAGGCCGCTTTACAGTACTGCTCCCTTGATCAATTTTGCCTATAAAAAAGGATTTGGAGATCTGTTCAATGATGGAGCAGCGGCAAATTTTGATTTATTTGAAGCAGGGATCGAGCACTTCTTCAATTTTGGGGTCAGCGGAAAACTTGACTTCAATATAAGTGCAGGTGCCTTCATCAATAATAGGGAAGTTTATTTTGCAGATTACAAGCATTTTGGCGGCAACAGAACCATTTTTGCGAACATGGGCGTGGCATCCAACTACCGTTTTATGGATTATTATCAATACAGCACCCAATCCCAATACATTAGTAGCATAGTTCATTATCAGTTCAGAAAATTCCTGCTGACCCAGTTGCCGATGTTAAGGTTTTCGGGAGTCAGAGAAAACATCTTTTTCAATTATCTCAAAACCCAAAACGCCCCTCATTATTGGGAAGTGGGATATTCTCTGGATAATCTGTTCAGGATTTTCAGACTGGAAATGGGCGCAGGATTTGAAAACGGAAAATATTCCCGTGGTGGTGTGAGATTCGGTATTGCAAGTTTTATCAACATTGGAATTGATGAATAGACAATTGATTCCTATGCCATCGGTCCCATTAGAAGGAAGGACTTTTTAGAATTTATACAGGAGATCTAAGTGAAAATCTGATCCAATCAGAAACATTCTTTTCATCGATCCCTTCAATATAACAATCAAAAAGCCCACTCTACAGCAGGCTTTTTAATTATTAATTCAATAATTATCAGAAAAGGTGTTTTTAAACCTTCATGATCTCAACTTCTTTTTTGGCAAGTAATTCATCAATTTTTGCTGAATATTGATCCGTAAATTTTTGGACGGTGTCTTCGGCCCTTTTCACCTCGTCTTCCGAAGCACCTTCTTTTTGAAGTTTTTTCAGTGAATCCATGGTGTCTTTTCTTACTGTCCGAATACTTATCTTTCCATTCTCGCTTTCCATTTTAGCCTGTTTCACAAGGTTTCTCCTCCGTTCTTCTGTCAGCGGCGGAATGGTCAGGATTACGATTTCTCCGTTATTTTGTGGGGCCAATCCCAGATCAGAATTGATGATTGAACGCTCAATTTCTGTAATCAGATTTCTTTCCCAGGGTTTTATTGATAAAGTTCTTGCATCAGGAGTAGTGACTGAAGCTACCTGGGACAAGGGAGTCGGTGCTCCATAATAGGATACCATAATGCCATCCAGAAGATTTGGCATTGCTTTTCCGGCTCTGATCTTCAAAAATTCGGTAACAGTATGATCTACTGCTTTTTGCATCAATTCTTGGGTTTCTTCCAGTTGCAGTTGAATTTCTTCCATTTTAATTGTGGCTTAATTTGATGTTATTAAAGTTCCTATTTCTTCACCTTTGACTATTTTTTGCAGGTTTCCCTCTTTGTTCATATCAAAAACTATTATCGGAAGATTGTTTTCCTGACAGAGCGTGAAGGCAGTCATATCCATTATGCTTAGATTCTTTTCATAGGCTTCCTGAAAAGAAAGGGTTACGTAGCGGGTTGCATTTTTGTCTTTTTCGGGATCCGAAGTATAGACACCATCCACGCGGGTACCTTTCAATACCACCTCAGCTTCGATTTCGATGGCCCGCAAACTTGCAGTCGAGTCAGTTGTAAAATAAGGATTTCCGATTCCTGCTCCAAAAATCACGATTCTTCCCTTTTCCAGATGTCTTATAGCTCTTCTTCGGATAAAGGGTTCACACACATTTTCAACTTTAAATCCTGACATAAGTCTGGTGTACATTCCGGTTTGTTCCAAAGCGCTTTGTAGCGCCATTGCATTGATCAAGGTGGCAAGCATCCCCATATAATCGCCTTGAACACGATCTATCCCCGTATTTTTGGACTGCACACCTCTAAAAATATTACCCCCTCCGATGACAATGGCGATTTCTATACCCAAATCCTGTGTTTTTTTTATTTCCTGAGCATATTGATCGAGTCTTTTTGGGTCTATTCCATAACTCTGTTCACCCATCAAAGCCTCGCCGCTTAGCTTAAGTAAGATTCTTTTGTATTTCATAATGTGATTACTGTTTGAAATCAGATAAGTTAAAATAGCGAATTATCCATTGATAAATCCGACAAATATAAATTCTTAAGGTAAGATTTCTAAAAAGTCGGTTATTAAAATCGAATCAGCACCTGATTTTTCTCCACACTTTCTCCCTTTTTGATCTTAATTTCTTTGACAACCCCCTCACCGGGAGATTTAAGTAAATTTTCCATTTTCATGGCTTCCAATATCAAAATCGGATCACCTTTTTTCACTTCATCCCCTTCTTTAACCTTAATTTCAAAAATCAGCCCAGGCATCGGAGCTTTTAATACCTTAATCTGTACGGTCGATGATCCGTTCATTCCAAGCTTCTCAAGTAGAAGATCAAACTTATCCTTTAGCCGGACTTCGGCAATCTTATTGTCAAGTTTAACAAGGACGGTTTTAGTGTCAGCCTGAATGTGGATAAGCTCAACACTTATGGATTTCCCTTTAGGTAAGATATGAAATTGATTTTCAGATATTTGCAATTGATCAAGGTTTAAAAAAACACCGTCGACAGTAAAACCCTTTTCTGTTTTTTCTACTTTTAATGCTTTTTTATTGATGCTAACTGAATACATTTCTTTTATTTTGCGATAAATATACAATTTATCTTTAAAAGCCTTTTATGAAATCCGATTATCCAAATCCATGTTTTTGGCTATTATTTTTGCTCTTATTCGCATGCCAGGGAAGTAAAAAGGTTGTTGAAAAAGTAGATCCACCGCAATCTGAAGTTAATGAAGTAGACCCGGTCCAAACTGAGGTTGCTGCGGATACGGTTGCCGTTAAACCTGATAAAGCACGTATTGATGTTTTAGAAGACAGGATCTCCGATTACAAAGCTTCTAGAACCCGGGAATTTGACCTGCTTCATGTTGATCTTGCACTTTCTTTTGATTTTGAAAATCAATTTGTCAACGGAGAGGCTCTACTCACCTTAAAACCCTATTTTTACAGTCAAAATGAGTTGGTTTTGGATGCTCAGGATTTTGATATCCACAGTTTTTCTTTGATAATAGGGGATGAGGAAACGGAGCTGAACTACAGGTATAATACCCAAAGGATCACGGCATATTTGCCCGAAAGTTACTCAGCTGAAGATACGCTTAGTGTAAGAATCAAGTATACCGCCAAACCCAATGAAAATCCAGCTGAGGGAAGTTCCGCAATTACGGATACAAAAGGATTGTATTTTATTAATCCCACCGGCAATGAAGAAATGCCTGTACAGATCTGGACTCAGGGTGAGACAGAACATAATTCCAAATGGTTTCCTACTATCGACAGTCCAAACGAAAGGATAACCCAGGATTTTCGGATTACTGTCGATGACCGATACAAAACGATCAGCAACGGAGTTTTACAATCCAGTATTCAAAATACAGATGGCACCCGGACAGACCGATGGGTAATGAATAAGACCCACGCTCCTTATTTAGCAGCAGTGGTTGTTGGGGATTTTGTGAAAATTGAAGACAGCTGGGGGGATATACCTTTAAGTTACTTTGTTGAAAAGGAATATGAAGAGGGCGCTAAAATCGTGTTTCAACATACACCTGAAATGATCGGGTTTTTTTCAGATCTTCTAGGAGTAAAATATCCCTGGCCAAAATATGATCAGGTAGTGGTGAGAAATTTTGTTTCAGGAGCGATGGAAAATACCACCATTTCGGTATTTATGGAAGAGCTGAATCTTAATGCCGGAGAAGCCATAGACAGTGAATGGGACGGCATCATCGCCCATGAGCTTTTTCATCAATGGTTTGGAAATTATGTTACCCCTGAATCCTGGGCAAATCTGACCTTGAACGAAGGCTTTGCTAATTATTCAGAATACCTCTGGGTTGAACATAAAGAGGGACGGGATGAAGCGGACATGCACCATGTGTCAGAAATGGAGCAATACCTGAATGAAGCCAAGGAAAAGCAGGTGAATCTGGTAAGGTTTTATTATGATAATTCCGAAGATATGTTCGATAGCCACTCCTATGCAAAAGGTGGCAGGATATTGCATATGCTTAGAAGCCATATAGGTGATGAAGCTTTTTTCCAATCTCTGAATCATTATTTAACAAAACATGCACTTTCCACAGTGGAGGTACATGAACTTCGGATGGCTTTTGAAGAGATTACTGGAAGGGATCTGAATTGGTATTTCAATCAATGGTTCCTGGCTTCAGGTCATCCGGTATTGGAATATGAGGTGGATTATTCACAACCTGAAAACCTACTCCTGACAGTTTCCCAAGGGCAAAATCTCGAGGATACTCCTTTATATAAACTGCCGTTTAAAGTCAGTTGGTATGAGGGGGGTAAAAGATTCGAAAAGGAATTTATGCTTGATAAAGCATGGCAGCAATTTGCAATTGAAACCGGGTCACCCGTTGAAACCTTGTTTTTTGATGAACCGGTCGAATTACTTGCAGAAAAATCGTCATTTCGTGGAAAAGATCATTTCATTAATCAGTATAATCTATCAGAATTTGGCGTTGCCCGGTATGAGGCATTGGATAGTCTAAGCAGCATGTTTGAGGAGGAGCCTGGGGTGGTGCAACTGATAACCCTGGGACTAAAAGATTCATTTTGGGCTATCCGCGAGCTGGCTTTGATGAATGTATCCCAACACCCTGAATGGCTTGTTTCCATTAACAACCTAGAAGAGACAGTTTTCCATATTGCAAAAAACGATTCCAAGAACACAGTTAGATCTGCAGCGATTGAAATATTGGCATTGATTAATGCTGATAAGTATTCAGGTGAATTCCAGAAGTGGATGGATCATCCTTCCTATTATGTGTCAGGTGCTGCTTTAGGAGCCTATTTGGATAATGGAAATAATATTGACAGGGCTAAAATAGCTGATACCTATTCCGATGAGAACAATATCAGGATAGCTGTAGCCTTGGCAGATTATTACATCAGTGAAGGAATAACTGACAAGGCTGATTGGTTTCATGAAAAGTTGAATTCACAAAATGGGCAATCCCTCTACTATTTTATTGGTTATTATGGGGATTATTTTGCTCGGATGGCCGGAGAAGAAACAGAACAAGCGATTGAAAATTTATACGGGATCGGTTCAACTCATCAGACCAATTATATCCGGATTGCTGCTTTTCAGGCATTATTCGGATTCATAGATGAACCGGGAATTTTGGAGAAAGCACAGAAAATATTTGAACAGGAAGAAGATGATTTGGCAAAGCGGTATATGGAATTTTTCATTTCTTCTTACATCGAATCTAATTAATACCTTGATTTCTATGGTCTTAAAAACAGGGCCTTAAAATTAAGCAGAAAATTTTTAGCAATATTTTGAATGTTTAAGAAAAGGGTATAATTTTGCCATCCGTTAAGATGGCCCGAAACATCATTCTGGCAGGTTTTATACGGAAAAACAGTTGGGGGAATACCAAAGCGGCCAACTGGGACGGACTGTAAATCCGTTGACT
>JBGTDA010000122.1:0-18729 GCA_041748555.1 Rhodonellum sp. | reverse complement strand
AAAGAGCGGGTGGAAGCCAATTCCAGGTTTGAAATACCTCCTGTGCCAGAAGGTAAACAAAGGAATTCTCCAATAGCACATGATGGTGTTCCCTCTAGACCCATTACTATAACTGATGATAAATTACGTATGCCAGTACCATTGAGAGAGATTGACTCGAACCCCTTGATAGATAATTAAATTTGTCATGTAAAAGTAAGGCATTGCGTGTACCTGTGGTAAAATTATCAGAATTTCATGCCATAGTCTATCTTCTTTATCTATTCACCAGTTTAACATTACAATGCCTGTCAAAAATTTAAATCTTTCACACAGAATACTAAATACTGTTGATGGGCTCGTAATTTGGAAGGAGATTCTGATCTTTTCATTGGTATTTTCAATTGGCTGTGGGAAGGGTGTTGAAAATAACACCCAAGATAAAATTGAAAAAGATAACCTAAAGGGAATCTTGAAAGGACAGCAACTCACCGCGCAGTATTGTCAGAATTGCCATACACATGTTAATCCAGATCAATTGCCTAATAGGATTTGGAAAGATGAAGTACTGCCTAAAATGGGAGCTTATATGGGGATTTACGAAAAGGATTCCAGGGCTTCCCTCATGGAAGATGGCAGCGCAAGGAGGTATATAATTACCAATGATGTATTCCCTGAAAATCCTAAACTGACAGTGGATGAGTGGAATAAAATTAAGGAGTATTACCTTGATAACGCTCCTGATGAATTGGAACATTTTACACAAGCCTTGAAAGTACGCAAGGTATTTCAACCTATTGTACCTAAAACAAGGCTCAATCCACCCATGTCTACTATGGTGATGTACAGTGAGAAATCAGGACTTGTCTATCATGGGGATGTCAAACGGGATTACAGCACTTTGAATATTTTCCAATCGGATGGACGAATACAACAGGCTTTAGCTTTGCATTCTCCACCTGTTAAAGTTAGGGAGAATGACGGGGCACTTTGGGTATTGCTGATGGGCTCGTTTACTTCCACAGATTCACCTTCAGGAAGCCTTGTCAGGATTGTACAATCTGAAGGAGCCAAACAATATGATGGGATTGAATCCATTATAGAAGGATTGCAAAGGCCAGTGGACATTGCTTATGCCGACCTTGACGGGGATGGTGATGAAGATATTGTCATTTCCCAATTTGGCAATTGGGCAGGTAGGTTGGAATGGTTTGAAGACCTTGGAAATGACGAATATAAAAAGCACTTGTTGATGGACAAAACAGGGGCGACCACTGTGCTTGCCGAAGATTTGGATAGGGATGGGGATATTGATTTACTGGCTTTGTTCACTCAAGGAGAAGAAACAATTTATGCCTTTATAAATACAGGGGAGGGTAGATTTGTGCATAAAAAAATCATTCAGTTGCCCCCGACCCATGGAAGTGTACATTTTACTTATGTGGATATTGACAAAGATGGCATAAAGGATATTATTCTCTCCTCTGGGGACAATGCGGATTACGAACCAGTACTAAAGCCTTATCATGGAATAAGGATTTATTTGGGCAAAGGGGAGCTGGATTTCGAAAGCCCGATTTTTTTGCCCTTAAACGGGGCATATAAAGCCATTGCCGCTGACTTTGACGGAGATGGAGACCTAGATCTTGCAGCAATTTCTTTTTTTCCAGATTATTCAGTCTCGCCCAAAGAAAGCATTGTCATGTTTGAGAATATTTCCACAGCCGATTCTTTGGTGTTCAGGCCTTTCAGCCTACCAGGCTTTGATAAAGGGAGATGGATTGATATGGACGTCGGCATACTGGATGGCAATGAAAGACCAAGCCTGTTTTTGGCTTCTTTCGTGGTACAGGACCCTTTTGGCAACCAATCGGGAATAAAAGAACAATGGATGGCAAACAGCCCTTCCTTGATGATATTGAAAAACAACTGGAACGATGAATACTAAGTATCTCATATTGCCCCGGGGAAATTCGCGTATTTTGAAATATTTTTCATGCATGGGATCTATTTTTTTGGACTTGTTATGCAACTGCTCACAAGCAGAAAAAACGGAAAAGGATTCCAAAAAAACAAACCTATTGTTCATACTTACCCTCGGACAGCGCTATGATACTTCTTTGCCATACGGCAATGAAAACATCAAGGTTCCCAACTTAAATCATCTGGGGGAAGAAGGTATTGTGTTCCGTCATGCCTACGTTTCCCAACCTGTGTGTTCTTCGGCAAGAGCAACTTTACAGACAGGTCTGTACCCACATTCCCATGGAGTGGTGAACCCCAAAATACTGTTTCAATTTAATGTAAAAATTCTTAAATGTGTAAAATGAAAATGAAATATACAAACAATTTATCGAAGACTACTATGGACAAAAATCTATTGAGAATATGGGCATTGGTGTGTATGTTATGTTTTACAGTCCAATGCAATTCCCCCACAGATTCAAACAAAAAGGGGCAAAATATACAGGGTGGAGTACCGGTAAGGGTGGGCCCTGAAGGGCACAGTTCTTCTTTTAGTTATTACAATACCTGCCCCGAAAGCCCGGATGGGAGCAAGGTGGCCTATGTTGTATTCGATTCCATTCCCAAAGAGGAGCGGTCTGAAAAAGTTTCGGGAAAGCTTTGGGTTTGCGAAAAAGACCTTACCCGGCTCCGGAAAGTAGTAGGCTTAAATGCAATGTTGGTACATAATGGCGGTAATGTGCAATGGGTAGATGATACAACCATTGCCTATCAGGACGATTCGGTAAGGATGGTCAGTTTGGATGGAATACCATTAACTAAACCTGTGGCGGGGAAACTAGGACATGAGCCCTTCAATCAAAAAATCCTATATTCAGCCGTTTCAGAAGAATCCGGGTATGACACCATCTTTGAGATGGATAAAACCGGAGAAATAACCGCCCTTGCCAATGTGATGGATTTCAAAGGAGTGGCCCGGCATTTTGGCGATGAAAATTTCAAGGATGTATCAGAATGGGCTATTTCGCATCCACAATATTCCCCTGATGGGGAAAAAATTGCCTTTCGGTTGGATGTGGGGCCTGCTTTGGAATTATACAAACACTTGGTAACAATAGACAGAAGTGTCGGAAATATCCACTACTTTGGTCCGAAACCTATGCATTTTTTATGGTATGACAATGAAAGTTTCATCGGACATGACCACCAGGTGGAAGATGGCACGCCCAATGACAAAACTTTAAAACGCTGGGACCTGGAAGGGACGTTTCTGGAAACACTTGCCGACAAGGGCAACCACTCAAGCATATCTCCTGACAGGAAATTATTTGCATCGGAATCTTGGTACCAAGAAATCCCTATCGTACTCAAAGTTTACCAACATGGCCAAATGGAGGCTTTCTGGCAGGATACAGTTTCATTGGACAAACATACTACCTGGCATTTGGCCTTTCATACCAACCCGTCTTTTTCAAGGGATGGGAAAAGGCTCTACTATAATAAATGCATTTCTCCTGGCAAGGTGCAGACCTATATGGTTGAGTTGCCCAATGTGCCGGCATTGGGAAATTCTGGAAGTTAGTTCAACAATATCCAGGGAAACGAATAACCTTCGCAGAGGTATCCAAATATTGTGTAGGAAATGATGAGAATATTGGTGCAGGGGCACATCTATTCCGAAGCATTCCCTTTTCGTTTTGAAAAAAATGCATAATAAGACAAAAGAATTTACAGATTATGACAGAAATATTATTATTCCATTTAACCTTTTAAAATTAAAATATGAACAACATAAAAATTGCAGGTGATAATCCCCGACGCGGATTTATGAAAATGCTGAGTACGATGGGTATCGGCCTAGGAATACCTTCAGTTGGATTTTCCCAAAATAAATCAGCTGACAGTCATTCAGAAAGCCCAATAAAAACAAATACAAAAGATAGTACGGGAGGTTATTTTAATGTTAAAGATTTTGGAGCAACTGGTGATGGAAATGTAAAAGATATCAGTGCAATTCAACAAGCAGTTAAAAAATGCAAAGAAAACGGGGGAGGAACCGTTTATTTCCCGCCCGGAAATTATGTCTCCGGTACTATTTGGCTTTATGATAATATGACTGTCTATATCGACTCAGGAGCGGTTATATTAGAAAGCTATGTCGAGGGTATGGAAAGAATTGGCACATTCCTCCCTCACTTGTTCTGTGCTGATGGTGCTACAAACATTGCGCTTACCGGATTTGGCTCGGTCAGGGGGCAAGGGAAAAAGATGACCCATAATAGTCCACAAGAAGAAAGGGGATTTAGAAGTGGTGTATTATTTTTTCAAAATTGTACAAATGTAAAAATAAGAGATATAAATATATATGACAGTGATTCATGGACAGTGCACCTAAAAGGATGTGAGCAGGTGTTTATAGATTCAATTTCTATAAAAAATGACATAAATAGGAAGACGAGTAATGATGGTATCGATGTTAATGCGTGTAAGTACGTGCATATTTCAAACTGTCATATCATAACAAGCGATGATTGTATCGTTCTAAAAACAAAAGATCCTGATTTCCCTGATTGTGAGAATATTGTGGTAAATAACTGTACTTTAGAAACATTGTGCAGTGCCATAAAAATCGGAAGCGAAACTCATCGCAATTTCCGGGATATTATTTTCTCCAATTGTGTTATTAAAAATACTTCCCAGGGAATATCTATTTATTTGGTAGACGGGGGGACTATTGAAAGAGTTATTTTTTCCAATATAACTATTCAGAATTTAAGGGAACAATTTCGAATTCCTGTTTATCCTGTTTTGTTACATGTTTCACAAAGAAATACCGAGTCTCCGCTTGGAATAATTCGGGACCTGACTATGAATAACATTCATATAAAAAGCAATTTTGGTATGGTGATTCAGGGAACTGAAAAATCCAATATAGAAAACCTAAAAATTCAAAACATCAATTTTAGGGTAGATGATAATTTAGAACCTATTCCAAGAAGCATGGGCTATAAATATGGACCTAAATTTGGCACTGAACAAATGGATGAGAATGAATATAATAAAAACAATTACCATCCGGCTTATATAAATGTCAGCCATGTAACCGATCTTGATATTGAAAATACCCGGATTTATTTGACAGATAAAGCCGAATCTAATAATGGGCGGGCAGGCATTTCCTTAGATGGAGTTGATAATGCGCTTGTCACGAATTGTTTTGTCCGTTCATCAAACAATGCTATCAAGAATTTACATACTACCGATACAAAATTATTGAATAATATAGGTAATTGATAGTATACAATCATGGTTTTCAGAATTAATTTCAATGTTAAACGAAATTAAAAAATGGTGGTAAAATTTATTTTCACCTTGAGTTTGTGTATAATAATAAGTACTTCGTTGGTGGCGAAAACGGCTTTTGTGGATGCCGGAGATTATGGCTTTTCACCGGATGCCACTGGTTTGGAAAATGCCTCATCCTTGCAAAAAGCAGTCGATCAGGGGGGGACGATTTTAATAAGTCAGCCAGGAACCTATAAAATGGCGGGGACTGTATATGTTGGAAGTCACACCTCACTCATATTCGGAAATGGCATATTTCTCAAAAAAGTAGACGAGAAAGGTCCTTTTACCCATGTTCTGATCAATAAAGGCGCCCTAACCAAAACCTATGATGAACACATAAGCATTGAAGGGTTACATATTATAGTGAATGGAATTGATAAAACCTTCGATGAGGTCTATGGCCTTCACGGACAGATTGCCTTTTTCTATGTAAAGGATTTAAAAATTGAAGGCTTTCGGTGTATGGATCTCACAAAAATGCAATTCGGTATCAACGTTTGCACATTTGAAGACCTGACAATAAACGATGTCATCATTAAGGGCTATAAAGATGGTGTACACTTAGGCAGGGGAAAGAGTTTCATTATCAGTAATGGCGTATTTCAGACTTTTGATGATGCAATAGCTCTAAACGGACATTATTACTCCACTTCTAATCCCGGATTGGGCTGGATTAAAAATGGAGTCATCGACAATTGTTATGTTCTGAACCAGAAAAACACCGTGGGGCTTTTCTGCCGCATTTTGGCGGGAGCCTGGACAGACTGGAAACCCGGCATGCAAGTTCAGCAATCGAATGCAGAAGTATCCGAAGGGCTGATCTATAGAGTGCAGATGCAACAGGATGGCAAAGTGTTCACTTCTGATACCAGTCCTACACACTATAGTGGAATCATGGAGTTGGATGGAATAATATGGGGTGTTGTACAGGATGATATCACCTATACTGCGGGAGTTCGTAATGTTGTATTCAGAAATATTATCCTGGAGAAGCCCAGAACTGCCTTTTCAATACATTTTGACAATGACAGGTACAGCCGATCTTATTATCCCGGTTCGGAAATACCTCGGCAGGAAAATCTGACTTTCGATAACATTAGGATATTGCACGATGAGGAGAAGCCATTTCTTTCTATAAATACCCCTGTGGACGTACTGACGATTTCTAATTCAAGTTTCAGAAATAATTCCATTAGGTTTCATGGTAATAAAGCAATGAGTGATTATCAAAAAACCAGAATCAATATGTATGGTAATGTCTTTTATCATAAGGGTGAAATGGATCTGCTGATAAATACTGTAGATGGAAAGGAAATATTTCTGAAGACATCGGCTAACATAGTGATGCACGATGATTTAAAAGTGAATATTGTTGAAGGCTCCGGAAAGGTCACTCTTGAATCAGATATAGCCAGTTTGAATCAGCCGTAAAAACAAATGCTTACACCAAAAAGATTCAAACAAAATAATTTCAGCAAATAAAAGATGATTAGAAGAGTATTTATAGAAAAAACAACACGTTTAGGGTTGCTTATGTGTACTGTGGGCAGTATAGGTCTGCCGTGGGCTTTTGCCAATGACAAAAAAGGTTATTACAGGGCAATTGCCAGTAAGATTGAATTTTCTCCCCAACCTGTACCTGAAAACAAACGCATTCCATTGTCATGGAAAACCTTTATTGTAAAAGCGGATGGTGCCAAGACCATTCTGAAATTTAAAAAGAATGATCCGGAAAAAACTGACTTTGATAAAGTTTATCTCAGGGTCACTGCAGCGCTTGATTTCAGGGAAGAGATCCAAATGAAGGTTTCCATTGCAGGCAGTGGCCGGGAAATCGGGATTTTTGACATCAGGTATGCCCATCCGTTTCAGCCATTTGATTTCTCCATCCCAAAAAAGGATTTAAAAGAGATATTGGCAAAAGGGATTGTATTGAGTCAGCTATCCAGTCAAAGCGATTCCTGGTTTTTTGGTTCTGACAATAAGAGGAAAGATAATTTAGCCTTACAGCCACAGATATTGTTCGGAAAGGAACCCGGCAATCCTGAAGAATTTGATCAGGTGCTTTACTCCATGAATTCCTTCGCCCCATTTGGTTGGATAGGGGGTTGTGTGATAGATGCCCTGTATGAGGAGTATCGGATTGGAAATGATCAGGCTTACAATACACTTCAGCATCATTTATCCCGGTTTTTGGAGGATGAAAAAGGAATCATATTCGAAAATCCCCATACTGTTCCTGTTGATGGAACATACAACAGTATTGAGGATTTTTTACCGATTGCTGCCATTGCCAACTTATATCCAGACCACATCTCCATTGATAAGGCCCTCGAATTCTTGATGCAACTCAAAGATGAGGATGGCTTGATAAAATCAGGGGCCGTCACAACCGAAGGTTGTTACACTGTGGCTTACCCACTGGCCGCGATTTCCGCTGTAAGAAAGGACAGGGAGCTTGCGAAAATCGCAATGGACCAACTACTTCATAGAATAGACCATTTGATAGAGGGAGGTGCCATTTACCAGCGCAGATATGATAATGGTATATCAAGATTCCGTAACTGGAGCCGTGGGGCTGCGTGGTATTTATTAGGCATGATAAAGACAATGTCAATCCTGGAGGAAAATTTCAAAGAAGATTTCGATCTGGGGACATTAAAAAAAGCGTTCACTCACCACTCGGCCTGGGCTTTGGGACTACAGGATGAAAAAGGTTTATGGAGGGGTTTTATGGACCGGGCAGACACAAAGGTGGATACTTCTGCCAGTGCAGGCATTGCTACGGCATTCGCATTGGGCTATCGACACGGCATTTTGGATGATGCCTATATAAAATCTGCCAAGAGGTGCTTTTCAGCTTTGACAGGCTACCTCAGTTTGGATGGTTTTTTGAAAGGAGTATCACAGATCAACCGGGGAGGCGAGGAATTACAGGAAAGTGATTACAGGGTTATGAGTCAGTTCGGGCTGGGATTAATGGCTCAATTAAGATCAGCCATCCAAGATGTTCAAATATGATAGTTATCCTTTTGTGATGCAAATACTTCAGAACGGGTGTAGGAAAAATCGGGAGCTCGAATTATGGATTAATTTTCAAAAACATATAATCCCCAGTGACCATTAAATTGCCGTAAACCCAATTAAAAGCAGGGACAAATAGCCTTCAAAACTAAAATAAATCAATTAAAATGAGGATAGAACATTTACTTATCACATGCTTACTGATGGTTCCAGAAATTTTTGCCATGGTGCAACCGGTCGAAATTAAGGTGGATCCAGCTATCCCTGCCAGAAAACTGGAACGTTTCTGGGTAAATCAGAATCTGCATACCAACGAGTTAATTTATACAATATGGGGTGACGACTTTTTGGATTTGGTGAAGGATAATGAAGCTGCCATGCAATTTGGAAGGATGTATAACAAGCATAAAATGGAAATACGAACCTGTCCTACCGATGAGTTATATTTTGATTGGGAGCAAACGATTTTATTTGACCAACAAGATTCCCCAGAATATCTACACTATGTGAAGGCCTACGCTGATGCTATGATGGAAAATGGTAGGGACAGATATGGGGAGGAACACACCCCACTTTTTGCCGCTGCTTTGGATAGAAATGATATGCGCCTGGGTACTATGGAGGAATTTGGGAGCATCCCTGGCATAAGGGAGACGGATCGGTCTTTAGGAGGGTCAAACCCCCTGTGGGAAATAGGGCTTTATGAAATTTTATATGCTCTAACTGAATATACCGGTAAGAGAAAATACGCTGAAGCTGCTGACCAGTCCTTGTCCTATTTCTTTAACCATTGCCAAAGTCCCAACACTTTCTTGATGGCATGGGGGGAGCATTTGTTCTGGGATTTTGAAAATGAGGCAGTGGGCTTTGTGAAAAACGATTACCATGAGGCCTATGCATGGCCCTTCTTGGATAGGTGCTATTCCCTTGCGCCGAAAGCATGCTGGAACTTTGCCTTGGGCGAGTGGGACCATCAGGTGGCGAACCAAGAGACCGGTGATTTTTCCCGGCATGCCCGCTACCTTGAACATGGGCCTGAAATAGGTTTTGATTTCCCCCGGTATGCCGGGCAAATGATAGAAAGATGGGCGTATGCTTATGGGCGGGAGGAAAATAAGGACAAGGAAAGAAGGGGAGATCTTCTTAGGGCCATGGAGGTGATGGTAAGTAGGATGGAAGGCAATATGGAAAAAACCGGAACGGGTTCCTTGCCAGCAAAGAAAGGTGCGGATTTTATGTTTGTGACCAGCAACCTAGAACTTGCCAGATGCCTCACTGAGGCAAAGGAAGTGGTGGATGGGGAATTAGCGGAAAGGATGGAACGGTTGGCGTTGGCACAGGATTGTGATTTTCTTAAAGCCCCCCATGAGATTGGCGATGGAGGCGGCTTTGCGGTGACCTTGCATGCTCATACAGGTGAACCCCGGCACAGGTCCATGAATAAACCCTATTCCGCAACTTGGGCGACTGGATACGGATATGGCACCCATGCAAGCGTGGCCAATTTATTGATGATAAGAATTAGCCAATTGGAGGATAAGCAGCAGGGTATCGTTGAGGCGTACAAAACCCTGATCCTACATGCCGCTGATCAATACCTGCACACTGAACCAGATACCTCCCAAGCTCAGAATCCAGACGCATTTGCTGATGTAATGGAATTAATGCTTACAGCCTATCAACTAACAGGTGAAAACAAGTTTCTTCAAAGATGTAGGTATTTTGCGGATATGGGAATAGAACTATTCCTTGACGACGGGCTTCCCCTGCCTAAGGCCACGAGCAAGCATGACCATTACGAAACCATCACCGGTGGCCCCGTTTTTATGCATGCCCTGTTGAAATTGGCTTTATCCATCCAGCAAGGTGAATTAGGTAATTGATGGGTAAAGCATAGCCTGTGTTAACTCTGGACGAAAAAATTAAAAAGTGTACTCTTCCCCGACAATGGATTTATATAAACAATATCAAACAGGCAGGTTGGCAATAATAAAATAACTATTGTCTTATAACCGTATTAAAAATAGGCAAAAAAAAAATAACAATTTTTAAGTGCTATTAAACAATTGAAGTAAGATGAAAAAGATGAACAGAATTCTTCCATTCTCAATAATTGTATTGT
The DNA here is from genome assembly GCA_041748555.1 of Rhodonellum sp. GTDB lineage: Bacteria > Bacteroidota > Bacteroidia > Cytophagales > Cyclobacteriaceae > Rhodonellum. The sequence goes on along the minus strand of JBGTDA010000122.1, from coordinate 8,291 downwards.
TCTTCCTTTCATTCTGGTTGAGGTTGGATGCACAAGTTACTGAGAATGGGTTTCTTCTTAGACCTGGATTAGCTATTCAAATTCCAAGTGATGCCCCTTCCTCGGTTAAATTGGCCGCAGAGGATCTCGCACGGGACCTCGCCAAGGTATTTGGTGGCCCCGCCCCTGAGGTTGTTCGCGGTACAGGGCATGAATACGAAATCGGAATCAGAATTGAAGAACCTGGACTGGTAGATGTGCCTCGGAAGGGTCCGGAGAGTTTTATGGTGACAATCGAAAAAACTGATACAAGTATGGCTTCGATTATTGTGCAAGGTAATGATTGGAGGGGATGCATCTACGGCATTTATGAAATCTCCCATGACCTTTTAGGTATTAGTCCTTTCTGGTATTGGACTGACCAGAAGGTGAGGACATCTTCCGAGATTTTGGTGCCATGGAATTGGAAAAGAATATCCTCGGCACCGACTGTTCGATGGCGCGGGTGGTTCCCTAACGATACTGCGATGTTAAGCCCATGGTTGGATCAGGAACCAGATCGCTTGCATCGATTGGTTGAAACTATGCTCCGCTTACGAATGAACTTCATGGACGTGGGTTCTGCGTCACCTAACAAGGGTCTCGTATGCGCTCTTATTTGTCAGGATCGGGGTGTAACAGTGTCTTTTACACATACAGCACCACTTGGCTCGCACCTTAGGCTCTGGAATACATATTGGAAAGAAGTACGTAAGATTAATCCGCCACCCCCGGTTTTAATCTCCCGCATAGACCGTTTCCGGGAGTTCTATCAGTATTTCATCGACCTGGCAAAACAGGAGGATTTTGAACTGATCCAGACCATGGGATTTCGGGGCTCCAGCGATATCGCATTCTGGGGAATTACTCCTGAGCAAATGCAGCAAGATCCTCCTCCAAATATATATTGGGACACCACTCTTATTCCGGGTGATAGCCCCCAGACGTGGGATGCAAAGGCTGCAACTATTCAATTCTTCATGAACCTTCAATATGAAATGTTGAGGGACACCTATGGTGAGGTTGAGATGCCGCCAATCCGTGCAATCCTGTATCATGAGAATGCCGACTTTTTCAGGGAAGGTCTGCTAACCCCACCCTCTGGCCCGAAAACGATTTGGACATTTGTTGCCGCCCGTGTAGATCATTTTCCCGAAGACTACCTTCAGGATCCGCGAATCAAAGACGATCAAAAAATAGGATATTATATGAACTTGCAGTTTACCCCCAATGGCTGTCATCTTGCAAACGGAGAAGGGCCATGGAAAGTGGAAGAAAACCTAAGAATAGTTGATTCTTCCAGGGGGTATTTTAACCTTGCGGTATTTAACACTGGCAATGTTCGTGAGTTCATCTTGGATCTTTCTGCCGGTGCTGCTGCACTCTGGGATCTGGAAAATTACGATTCCGATATGTTTATTGAAAATTACTGCCGTGAGTATTTCGGCCATGAACAGGGCAAGGCCATTGCGCACTTATATCGATCTTTTCTAGATTCATACTGGCAACCAACAAAATCAGATATTCCCCATTTTCCACGTCAATACATTTTTCAAGATGGACGTTGTGCCCGAGCCATTGAATATTTATTAGACAGGATGGAGCTACCCTTTGTGCCGGATCCCTTGCAATCAGGTACAAATTACAAGCCTGGGGAACAATTCCGAATATCCCCGGAAGATACTGGGGAAAGCACTCAAATTGAAGCTCTGATCAAAGGTATGGGACAGGCCGCAATATCCTTCAATGAAGTTTTCAATGAGGCAGAAAAGATTCTACCCACTTTGGAGGTGGATCGGCAGCAATTCTTTAAAGATAACCTGATGGTGCGTGCAGGCGCAATGTCCGCTATCTCAAGTGCACTGGTGGATGTAGCCATCGCTTATAGAGACAGGACGGACAAACTGGCACGTATTCGACTACTGGAATCGGCCGAACTGCACCTGGAAAAGGCTTGGTCTTTACTGAAGTCTGTTGATCAAGGAAAGTTTGAAGGATGGTATGAACGTGAACGGACATTTAATTTTAAAAGCAAGTTTACTGGCATTGAGAATATCCTCAAGCAGTGGCGGGCGGATTCATCGAGGGGTGATTCTGATAAGCCTTAAAGGTTTACGTGGTTTTTGAAAAATACCTTGGTAGTTTAAATTTAAAATATATTTATGAAGCATTACACTAAAAATCAATTAACTAATTATGAAAATTTCCCGTAGAAAATTAATAAAATCCTCTTTTGCATTAGGTGGATTGGCTTCCATAAATGCAGGTAAATTACTTAGCATTGGAATCATTTCTGGTGAAGCCAATACAGGTAAGGCTTCACGAATCCCCAGGAAGGGTGAAGAATTTAATGAATCCTTTGAATTTCCTGATGAGGCGACCGGCAGGTTAACCCGAAGAATAACCTCTTTTCGGCAGTTTAATCAAAAACCAACCTACCATTTAAGTTCTGGTTTTTCTCCGGATGATCAATACCTGACTTTCTGCACCTGGAATGAAGGGGAAGGGTCGGCTTTAGTCAGGGCCAATATTGAAAATGGAGACTGCAAGGTAATTGATTATGCCGAAGGGGGAGCCGACTTTGAATTTACCAGTGGCAATAGCATGGAAATGATACCCAAGACAAATTTTACTGTGATCAGTTATGGTCAATCAATCAGGATATATGATATCCATTCCGGAGAGCTTGTTTTGCAGAAAAATAGTGAGGGAAAAGGATTTTTCAGCGGATCAGCCGGTATTTGCGATGGAAAAAGCCTGATTGTTATCCGTAATGACCATGATTTTAGTTACAGTAGAGACAAAGATAAAAAAAATGCATATAAAGCATTGGGATACAGTATGTTTAAGATTGATTTACAATCAGGTAAAGAGGAACAGATTTTCAGAGACGATGAATTTAGGGGAGGGCATGTTATTCCCAGTCCCGTAGATCAGAACCTGGTACTTTATCATCGGGATTCAGCCCCTGGGTTTGGGCATGGGGGTGATAGTGGCAAAACCTCACGAGATTGGATTTTGAACATTCGTACCGGAAAGTTAACTGAAATCAGGCCTAATGATCCGAGCAAATTTACCTGGCATGGCAACTGGAGTTATCTAGGAGACTATGTTTATTATCATGGTCCCTCGGGTGACCAAACCATGCGGGAAAAATATAAAGAGATTGGCTCACCCTACAAAGATGGGCCCGGTACCCGGCATTTTATTGGGGTGGCTGATATAAATGGGAATATCGTATGGGAAAAACAATATCCTTTTCTTAGTTATGGTCATGTAAGCTCTCATCGGCAGCAGAATGTGATAATCGTTGATAACTTATTGGCCTATGAATTTTTGAGCGGGATCCATTGGGAAGACAGGGACAATGATGATAACCCTAAAATTGAACTGCTCGCAAAACACAACAGTACGTATATGTCTGGAGCTCAAACCCGTCATCCCCATAGTCAGATGACATCCAATGGTAAATGGATCTCTTATAACGCCCAGTTTGATCAAAGGTCTGATGTCTATGTGGTAAAAATGAAGTAAAAAAAGTTAGAACTATGCCGATGAAATCAAAAATGGAAATAAAGCATTTGGTTAACGGATTAGTAAATTTATTGGAGTAGTCCAGGAAGATTTTTGTAAAGAATTGAACATGATTAGAAGGGAATTTATAGACAGATTAGCACGGACTGCAGCTCATGGGAACAGTAAATGGAATAGGTGTTCCATTGGCTTTCTCCCATAGCAAAAAAGATTATCATAGGGTAATTGCTAAGAAAATAGAATTTCATATCAGGCCTTTACCTGAAAATAAACGTATTCCATTGTCTTGGAACACCTTTGTAATAAAAGCTGATGGTGCACAGACCACTTTGAAGTTTGGAATAAATGATTTTAAAGAGATGATTATTGATAAAGTTTATCTCAGGTTAACTACAGCAATGATTTCAGGGAAGCGATCGAACTGAAAGTTTCCATCGCAGGCAGTGGCAGGGAAATTGGAATCTTTGACTTTAAATATGCCCATCCATTTCAACCGTTCGACTTTTCCATCCCGAGAAATGATTTGGAAGAAGTATTGCAAAGAGGCATTGTATTGAGTCAGCTATCAGGTCAAAGTGATTCCTGGTTTTTCGGGGCTGATGATAGTCGAAACGATAATTTAGCCTTACAGCCACAAATATTGTACGGAAAGGAACGGGGTAATCTCGAAGAGTTTGATCAGGTGCTTTATTCCATGAATTCATTTGCTCCGTTTGGTTGGATAGGAGGTTGCGTGATCGATGCCTTATTGGAGGAGTATAGAAATGGAAATAATAAAGCCTACCATACACTTCAGCATCATTTATCCCAATTTTTGGATGGTGAAAAGGGGGTCATATTCGAGAATCCTCACACTGTTCCTATGGATGGAACATTTAATAGCATTGAGGATTTTTTACCGATGGCTGCCATTGTTAACCTATATCCGGATCACAACTCCATTGATAAGGCCTTAGATTTCTTGATGCAACTTAAAGATGGAAATGGCTTGATCAAATCAGGGGACGTCACCACCGAAGGTTGTTATACATTGGCTTATCCCCTTGCCTCTATCGCCGCGATTAGAAAGGACAAGGAGCTTGCAGAGGTCGCAATGGATCAGCTACTTCACAGAATAAATAATTTAACGGTGGAAGGGGCCATTTATCAGCGCAAATATGATGATGGTATTTCCAGCTTCCGTAACTGGAGCCGTGGCGCTGCCTGGTATTTTTTGGGCATAATAAAGACCATGGCACTCCTGGAGGAAAATTTTAAGGAAGATTTCGATTTGGAGCCGTTAAAAGTAGCTTTCCAACAACATTCAGCATGGGCTTTGGGACTACAAAGTGAAGAAGGCTTATGGACGGGATATTAAGACCGACCAGAAACACCTGTAGATACTTCTGCCAGTGCAGGCATTGCCACTGCATTTGCATTGGGATATCAACAGGGTGTATTGGATGATACCTACCTGAAATCTGTCCAGAGGTGCTTCTTAGCTTTGACAAACTACCTCAGTATGGATGGGTTTTTAAAAGGAGTATCGTTACACGGGTTTTTGTACAGACAAATATGGAGGCGGTTGGGCAAATAGCAGGTGGGTATCGGGTGCCACTACATGCACAGGGCATGAGCAATAAGAAATGCCAAATTAGATCCTACTGGGGACCGGATAATTATTTTTTGTTCCCTTTGGTGCTGCTTCTCATATTTATTTCAAACTAATTATGTAGTAGTAAAAACGAATGGTGGGAAAATTTTGTATTTTCATTTAAAAGTCTGGATGAATATCATCTGGAATTGACCAACGTAGTCGAGCAAGCAGATGTATTTAATCCCATGCAAATCTCCTTTAAAAACGGAAAACTTATTATCGGAGAGTCTAAGGGGGATACCCTGATCTATATATACGACCCTGATAGTGTTAAATTGATCAGCAAAAAAGGAATCAATGGATATGGGCCAAATGAAATACCCAATATGTGGAATTTTGACAGGGGAATTGCTGATAGCACATTTTGGGCCTATAGTTGGGGAGGGAAGAGTTTTTATGAATTTCATCTGCTGGATTCAGACCCTTACCCCATCAATCAAATCAAACAATCTGAGAATTTTTTTTTAGCCATGGGTATGACATGGACAAGGGATAAAACCCTGATAACGTTTTTGGCAGACGGGCCGGATAAATATGTGGAATTTTCTTCGGAGGGTGAGATACTGAATAAATATGGGTTTTGGGAAAATATGATACCGGGAGATTTTGAAGACTTCATTGTGGCAGATATTCACCAAGGCCAAATAAAAAGAGTTCCAAGTAAGGGAAAATATGTCAAAGTTTGTGTTTTTCGGGACAGGATAGAAATCCTTTACAATAAAACCTGGGAAATCACTATTTCAGACGGCCCTTACAATGAAATCCCTAAATTCGAGGTTATCAGCGGAAGACCTTCTATTTCCAATGATTCTTATCTGGCGTTTACGGGCTTTGATGTATCTGAAAATCTGATCGCCACTTTATTTTCCGGAGAAAAATTGGAAAAGGTGGATAGAGTCCGTGAAGGTGAGGATACGATTATCCTTTAATAAGCTATCCGGCCAGCCTATCTGTATCCTCAAATCTCCTTTTCCCCTAATCAACATTACTTGATGAAGTTGGCAGGAGGATATTTGGGTTAGCGGAAGAAGAAACAACCAAACTGGTGGAATTGAAAATCCCGGAAAAAGTTTTCCATATGATCGATATTGAATGATTACCTCTTTTTTTGAACGTTTCACTAAATAATTAAAAGGGAATTTAGGCAAATAAAAATTTCAGCCCCCTTCAAAACCTTTATTATACATTTGGCAGTGTTTATTCAAAACCGATCAGTTCAAAAGTAAGTTCGTCCTCCTTGTTTTCCGGGTTTAGGGGATGGTTGATCGAAAGGTACAGTCCTTCTTCGGCAATAAAGAAATTGAATGGGTGATACCTGCTCTTTTCAAAGGCTCTTTCTGTCAAAAGATTAAGTTCTTCATCCAAAACCTGAATGGAAAAAGGTCCAGAATAGTTTCTTAAATCATCCATCGGGGCTTCGGCATCCAGCTCATATTTATGAAAGGCAAACCTCAAATAGACCTTTCTGAAAGGATCATAGACGATTGTTTCATAGTGGGGACTTCCATAGGAGTAGGATCTCAACTCCAAAGGATCTGCCTCCAAAGGTAGATTGGGAAGCTTTTCACTGAGATATTTGCTTTTAAGCGATTTGCTTTTCATTTCGTCCCCAAAATTTTCCGTATAATAAATTCGGTTGTCTCCAAAATAGGAGATAACAAACTTCCCATTGGCATAGGCAAATGAAGGTTCCACATATTTGGGACCTTGCAGAAGATAATCCTGGGGGTATTTTAGCCCCAGAAATTTGGTGGAACCTGATGTTAAATTAATGGCATATACCAACTTCTTTTCGCTTATTTCCTCGTTGGTGATCCTTGCGATGTGGCCATGGAAATGTATTTTGACCAACAAATTGTCGCCAATCAAAACGGGATCACTCAGAAAATAAGTATTGTGGACAAAAGTAGGCGCATATTGATCAGGAGAATCGTACTTGATTTTTTGGAATACCTTCCCGGATGAATCTGCCAGATACAATTGGTTTGTTCCCTGATAAAAAAAGGAAAATGCTATCCAGATTATGTACATAAATCCCAAACAGCTCATTCACCCCCTCTGGTCCTTCATGAGCAAATTCTATCTCCTTGATTCTGGAATTTTTACTCAAGGCAAATATTTGGATACTGTTGGTGGACCAGTTTAGGTTGAAGAGTAGGGAAGGTTCCCCGTGGTAAGGCAGTGGCTGTGGCCGATATCAACATGGATGGAAAACCCGATATTGTCCTATCATTCGAAGAAGAGAAAAATGTGGACACCCTTCCTTATGAGGAATATAAATCAAAGGGAAAATACAGTGTAATCTGGGGTTCTTATCAGGATGACCCTTTTTCCGGTCAGTGGTTTGAAAGGCCGTAAATTCGATCTTGTGAACTTAATTGATCTTGACCAGGACGGATACCTTGATGTCCTGTCAAATGATGAAAAATGAAGAAGGTGACGGGCTTGGGGTAGTCTGGTATGAAATCCATATAAAGGAAAAAACCAATGAATAAGTAAGTTGTCCAGATGTTGATCCACCAATCTTTTACCGCCCTGGCCTAAAAATACATCCGGGATCACCAGACCAATTCGTCTGAAAATCCATTTTCCTATTTTCCGCTATTGACACCCTCTATGCCAGCCTGGAGTTTGCAGATATGCCATATCCGGAATAGGTAGGGATCAACAGAGGATACAATAAAAATCGCCGGCTGACTAAAAAACTAAATTTCAATAAAAGCGAATTTGGGGACCGGGAGTTTTAAAACCTGCTCAAACCAATCTGTAAAATACTAAGAAAATGAGATATCGAATGGAAAAATTGGATTCATTGATGTTCAATACAAAGGACTGACCCTGTTGTTGATGGTGATCCTAGGAATAAGCTGTAACTCCAAGAGAGATAAAGGAGAGGTAGAAAAACATGCTTCACAGGTGTCCGATACCCTCAAATCCAACTTACCGTTGGGGGAGATGGTCCTTATACCTGAGGGATATTTTGAAATGGGTGGCAACAACGAACAGGCCGATCCGGACGAATTTCCCAAGCATGGCGTAAAAGTAAAGGGTTTCTGGATGGATGTCCATGAAGTGACCAACCGCCAGTTTATGGAATTTGTAA
>JBGTDA010000121.1:0-30979 GCA_041748555.1 Rhodonellum sp. | reverse complement strand
GTAATCGTCATCCAAATTGGCGCGATGGGCAGGAAATCTTTCTTTGTAATAAAGGATTCTAACCTTAGTACCTTCTCTTTCATCTTCAAAACGGAGAGGCTTGGTGATTGAGCCGGTTTGCATACTGTCAAGGGTGAAGTAAAGCACCGGATCCTCAAGGGTTCTTAAAGTCAAACGGTTTGATCCTGAACCCGGATCAGCAAAATAACCGCCATTGTCGGAGGTACTCCTGTCATCGGAATATTCCTTTGCAGCTTTGGCAAAATCGATTTTTTCATCCAAAATTGTCTGTCTAAGGCTATCCAGGAATTTTTCGGCTTTGGCAATATCATTTTCAGACGGTTCCGGACGGATGAGAATATGTCTGGTATTAAAGGAATTACCCTTTCTTTCCAGCAGTTGAATCAGGTGAAACCCAAAGGTCGTTTCGACAGGATCACTTATTTCTCCAGGCTTGAGATTCATAGCAGTTGCTTCATATTCGGGGGCAAGTTCTCCCCTTCTGAAAAATCCCAGGTCCCCACCCTGTAAAGCAGATGCCGGATCCTGTGAATGCTTCTGGGCTAATGTGGCAAATTCAGATTCACCATTACCGATCATCTCTTTGAAAGAATTAAGATGTTCGACAATTTTGTTTTTCACCTCCGAACTTACCTCAGGTTTTTTTACTATCTGGCCTACTGTAACTTCTGCGGAAAAGAAAGGAAGGGAATCTCTCGGTATTGCTTTGAAAAAATTCCGGACTTCTGCAGGTGATACTGCCAATCCTTCGGTAATAGTACCTTGCATTTTTTGGACGATCATCTGTTCCTTCAGCATACCTTCAATTTCGGCTTTCAGCTGATCAGCGGTTTTTCCATAAATCTCGGCAAGGGTATTCTCATCACCACCGAACTGTTGCATCACCATGGAGAACCTTTGATCTGCCTGAAACATCACTTCGGCGTCGTTGACCACTACAGAATCAATCTCGGCTTTGGCTACCATCAGTTTGTTGATCAATAAACTTTCGAATACATCACATCTGGAAGGCGTTTCGATTCCTTGTTGGGCCATGCCCAGTGCCTCAAGGTAAGCTTCCTGTAGATCCGATTCGAGGACAATATAATTATTGACTTTGGCAATAATCTTGTCGATTACCTGCCCTTGTGCAGGCACACTGTCCTTGCTCTGAGCCATCGAAACTGTGACAAAAAATATCGAAAGGATTAAGGTGAAAATGCTTTTTAATTTAATCATATATTTTGAACTCATTATTTTCAAGTGCTCTGTTGTAAATCTCTTTTTGAAGGGCTTCTGTCAAAGCCACTTTTTTTTTGTTGATCAGAATCTGGTAAATCTCGTCGTTTACGAATTCCAAAGGTGGAATCTGGTCCTGTAGTTTGTATTCAAATATCTTGAAATAATAAACAAAACTGTCGTCCTCTACCTTTATCAGCTTATATTCCCTAAGGAGCTGAACCTTGTGGTTGTGCCCGACCAAAGGCGTGTTGATAATCAGATCCTCAAACCTAACCCAGGTAGAATCCTCTAGAAAGTAATTGGCAGCCTGGGTCAATGCGATTTCCCGAATACTTTCTTTATTATCCCGATTGTTGCTGTTAAGTAACCGTTCCAATTGTCTGTTTTGACTGTTATCTTTTTTCATCTTGAAGAAATTGGTCTTCACGATGATTTCTTTGAGGGTGAAGTTTGTCTGATTTTCTTTATAATAAGACTCAATTTCACTTGCATCCATGTCCTGATCAATATTTGCATTCACATGTGCTTTTTCAAACTCATATACCATTAAGGCATATTTATAATCCAGAAGCTTTCTGTTTAATTCCGCCTCATCAAAGCTCATTGATTTGCCGGCTTCCCTGATCATCAGCTGTTTCTTGATCCACGTCTGCACGTATCGGCTTGCTCTTTCAGTACTGTCTCCGGGGCTGGGATTTTCACCATCAAATACAAATGTCAGCTCTGATTTTCTCAGGTTCTGATCCCCCACCGAGGCTACAACAGGATCTTCATCATCCTGATTCTCCTCCGATTTGAATTTGAAGAGGTCACAGGAAACCAGAAAAACAGCTATAGCTGAAAACATCAACAGGTTATTGATTGACGACCATATCGTAAACCTTCTGTTTTTGGTCTTCATCGATTTTGATTAAGTATTTTTCTTTCAGGCTATCAAGAAGTGAATTTTCCAGATATTCCTGGTAATCCTGGATAACCTTACCTCTTGTTTCTTCGAATTTTTTAGGTCCAGCAGGTACTTTGTTACCTAAAACCAGAAAATGCATCCTACCGTCATAATTGATTTCTTGCACAGCCTTTGTCAGGTTTGCCTTCTTCAGGATCGGATGACTTTCCAGTTCAAATACTCCATCCTCAATAGTAAATGCAAGTGGGTTGTCGGCAAGAAACGTGTTTTCCAGTCTGTCTTCCAGATTAAACTGATATTTTTTATCCGCCAGGAATCTTTTTACCGCAGGAACGACTTCTTCCTGACCCATCTTTATAATCAAAGCATTTGCACGCTCTTTCCATTGATAACGTGAATTATTTTCTTTGTAGTATCTGATCTGGCCCAAGCTGTCTTCGATGGCCTTTTGCCATACATGTTCGTTCATCAGGGAAAATAAAAGTATTCCATCCCTATATTCCTGAACCAACAAGCGATAATCTTCATTATTTGCCAATAAATACGCTTCTTCTGCTTCATTGAGGCTTTCTGCCACATATCTTTCATATAGTTTATCAAAACCGGATTCAGCAGGTCTGAGGTTTTGTTTCTCTGATTGCAGGAAATCGACAAAATCATGGACCGTTATGGATTCACCGCTGACAAAAAACAGAACGCTATCCTGAAGGTTTTGCTCCTGTACCATCTTTATGGCTTCAGGTCCGGAGTTTTTGTTGAAAAAACCCTCAAGGGATTTTAAATTTTCCCCAAATTCCTGAAAAGAAAACCTGGATTTTTGTATGGCTATCACCTGAGTCTGAATCAATGTGGAGCGACTGTCCCGGAGAATTTTTGATTTTATGGCAGGTAGCATTTCCTCGTAGGAGGCAATCGGTCGCTTTTCATTCAGCCTGATGATGTGAAACCCATATGGTGTTTTGACAGGTGGTGAAATTTCCCCTTCATCCTGCAAAGTGAAAGCCACCCGCTCAAATTCCGGTATTACGGCACCTATACTGAACCAAGGCAGATCTCCTCCTGAATTTTTTGTTGACAGATCCTCTGAATACATGCTGCAAACTTCCTCCCAGGTACTTTCAGGTTTCTGAAGCTCTGTATAGATATCACCGATTTTCCGAAGACTCCTCTCCTCCGCAACAGGATCACCTGCCACCGTTCTCACCAAAATATGAGAAACCCTGATTTCTCCCGGATTGGGTTTTTTGTCTTCCAATCTGATGATGTGATAGCCAAAATCCGATAAAACAGGATCGGAAATCTGTCCAGGGTTTAAAGAATAAGCTGCATCTTCAAATTGATAAACCATTTGTAGTGCAGTAAAATATCCCAGAGATCCCTTATTCTCTTTTGCGGAGGGATCGTCAGAGTATTCTGAGGCCAATTCATTAAAATCAGACCCGTTTTCAGAATCTTTTTTAAGTTTTTCGGCCATGCGATAAACCGCGATGGAATCTTGCTCGCTTGAATTGTTTGGGAACTGAAGTAAAATATGGCTGGCCTTAACCACCTCCTGCATTCTGTTATACGCTTTGCGCAGTTCTCCTTCCTGAAGGGAATTTTTGATCAGAAAGGGTTTAATAAGATCTTCCTTGAAGATTCCGAATTCTTTGTCAAACTCCTCCACTTTATCCAAGCCAAGGTTTTCTGCTTCTTTTACCTTTAATTTATAATTGACAAAAAGATTAAGGTTTCGTTCGAATTCTTCGGGACTTAATTTTTCAGCCTTGGATTCAAACTCGCGGCTTTTGGACAACATATGCAAAAACTCTTCTGCAAATACTTCTTCATTTCCGACGATTAATAGAGGAATGGGTAAGTTATCTATTGGATCTTCCTGAACAATAATGGTTTTGGGGCTACATGAAAATACCAGAACCATTAAAAGGAAACATGAATTCTTTAAGCTCATATGAAGTGACGTACCGAAAATGATACTGCAATGTTACAAATTTAAATGCAGTAATATTTGGGCAGGTGGGAGAAAGAAGCAATTATTAACAATTATTTGGAATTAAGTTTTTTGAATAATCTACAGGTATTTTCTTTTCCGGAAGTCTCGAATTCAATTTTATCCATAATTTTTTTGACCAACATAATGCCCAGCCCTCCTTTTCTTTTTGCTTTGATGACGTGGGCCAGCTCGGGTTCTTTATATTCCAGGATATTGAATCCCATTCCGATATCTGTGATTTCAAACACCAATCCATCATCTTTTTGTTTCAGATTCACTTCTATAAATTCTTTGGGGTTGCAATCGTGGGAGTGGATGATAAGGTTTGCACAGACCTCCTCTACCGCCAGGGTCACCTGATGTTGATCAATGTCCGACAAGGAGGTTTTCTGAAGAAATTCATTCAGAAAAGTCCTTAATCCCGCTAGCTCTTGCGTATCACAATATAGTTTCAATTCATGCTTCATAGATCACTGCCAATGCCTCTTCTTGAGTGGGTTTTATGTTGATCAATTGATCCAGACCCAAAATATGGAATACCTGATGTACCTTCTGATTCAGACCAAATATGACCAAGTGAATGTTTTTTTCATCAAACTCATCCAGATAAGACATGAATACACCTAAACCTGCTGATGAAATATATTCCAGGTGAGTGCCGTCTACCAATATCTTTTTTGTGTTTTCATTGACTAATTCCTGAATGGACTCATCAAGTTCTACGGAATTGCTGGCATCCACCTCACCTATTAGTTCAAGGCAGACATGGTCTTCTTCAGTCGATTTTTCAATCTTTAGCATGGTTTCTTATACGCTTTTGATTTGCATTGGTTTATTGGTTGAATCGAATCACAAGGATTGAATAATCATCATCCAGGAGGGTGTTTTTTCCTATAAATTTAAAAACCTCCTCTATGATTTTTTCTTGGATCATTTTTGCCGAAAGTTTGGAATTTGATTCCACCACTTTTTTCAGCCTGTCATAACCGAATTCCATTCCGTTTTTGGCTCTGGCCTCTACAATTCCATCTGTATAAAGGACCAGTAAATCACCCTTTTCGTATGAAAGTTCCATTTCGTGGACAAAGCTCGGATGAGAATCGTTTCTCAATATTCCCAAACCCATTCCCTCGTCCACAAGAAATGTACACCTGTCCTCACTCGCATCATGGAATAAGGTGGGGCAATGGCCTGCCCGGGAATACGAAATGATCTTTTTCTGAGTATTGAGGTGATAATAAGTGGTGGTGATGAAATGGTTTTTCTCAAGACATTGGCTAAGAGCGAGATTTGCCCGGATGAGAAATTCACCCGGTCTTGGATTCAGCTGCACCAAACTATGGAAGATTCCTTTCATTTGGGACATGTTAAAGGCCGCTGAAGTTCCCTTCCCGGAAACATCCCCAATTATAATGGCAAATTGATGATCGTCCAATTGGTGGGAATCATAATAATCTCCTCCCACTTCATCAGCCGCTTCCGAAAATCCATGGATTTCAAAAGTCTCATCATGATGAAGGGTGGATGGAAGTAGGCTTCTCTGAACTCTCTGTGCAATTTTCAGCTCCTCTTTATAGCGTTCGTTTTTTATGGCTTGATTTAATAACCTGTAATTTTCGACTGAAATACATGCCTGACCCACAAAAGTGGAAATGATGTTAATCATCTCTTTGTTGAAGCTGTCCTTGACTTCTTTGACGAGAAAAATTCTTCCAATGGTTTCCTTGTTGACCACCAAGGGAATCATCATGGCTGTTTTAAACTGGGGACCAGGAATTTTACCTGTATAAATTTTACTGTCGTTTCCCAGACCGGTCCAGTCAAAATCAGAGAACGGTTTTGTTTTGTTTATCAGTTCATAAAGCTCCATGCGGTTTTTATTGTTGATAAACCGCTGATGGATAAATTGGGATTTACCGTTCTGAAGTTTCAGTTCCAGCCAGGCAGCATCCACGTATGCCGCACTCATGCATGAATCCATCAATATATCAAGAACCTGACTTTCGTTTTCCCCCGGTTTAATGGATTGACTCAAACGTTGGAAATTGATCACTTCCAATAATTTCTGTTCAAAAACAGAAGAGGTGGGCAAGTTGAAAAGTGTTACAAGGAAGCTGAACAGGGAATAAATGAAAACAAATCCGAAAAGGGCGAGCAAGAAGAGGTTATCAGTAAGGTTTACCATGATATTGTCCGCCTCACTGAAAGAAAGCATCTGCCAAAACAGATAGCCTGTACAGATCAGTATAATGACCAAAAATAAAATGGATTTCCACTTTTCCTTAAATGTTAGGTAAGGAATCCATTTCAGATTGGCAGAAAGTGATGTGGCAAAAATGATCATGAAAAACAACCCGAAAAGAAAGCTGTAATCCAGCGTGTTTTGATTGAAAAAAATAAAAAACATACTGATCAACAGGGTGACTTCAAATGCCTGCCACTGCTGCACCACCTTTTTGGTTTTTTGATATAAAATCAGGTGTCTCCAAAGAAGAGAACAGGAAATCAGAAACAATGTGGTAAAGGCAAAGTTTACATGGTAGAAAAAATTCATCAGCAACGGATCGGTCGCCAATCGGGTATCATCCAGGATATAGTAAAAATAGAAGATTAAAAGAGAAACTGTGGTTGCCAATAAACCTGTTGATGCACCTCTCCATATAAGATCCAGAAAGTTGTTGTTCTCGTTGTTTTCAATTGAATAATTGTAAAAAAGGTATACCACTATGAAAAACAAAATCTCCAAAACATAGGAGATTTCAATGGCAATTCCCGAATTGATCTGGTTTAATTCCCCAAAGATCCTCGTGATATCGACAAAAAGTAATGCAAACCAAGTCAATATGGCAACCAAAAGACTTATCTTTCCGATATGTATGAGGGGAAGTTTGAACATTGATCAAAGACAAACGCAATAATACGGAAACAAACTCAAAATTCCTGATTGGCAATGCCTAACTAAATTTAAATAAATGTTAAAATTATTAATATCCAACATGCGAAAATCTTCAACATTTGCAATTATTACCCTATTTTTTATTTTAGCCTGTTCATCAGCCGATATAAGCAGAATTTTAAAAGAAGCCGGAGGTCAACTCCCGTTGTCCCAGCAGGAAGTTGCAGGGGGATTGAAGGAAGCATTGGTTCAGGGGATTCAGAAAGGTGCTGACAGTGCATCCAAAGTGGATGGTTTTTTTAAAAACGAAATGATCAGAATTGCTCTTCCGGAAGATGCCCAAAAAGTGGAAAATACCCTAAGACAGATAGGATTGGGAGCTGAAGTAGACCGTGTACTGCTTGCAATCAACAGGGGTGCAGAAAGTGCCGCTCAGGAAGCAAAACCCTTGTTTATCAATGCAATCAAGCAACTGTCAATTCAGGATGCATTCAATATTCTAAAAGGAGAGCCTGATGCAGCTACTCAATACCTGCGAAGATCCACCGAATCCGAGTTGATAAAGTTATTCCAGCCAAAAGTTCAGGAGGCTTTGAATCAGGTCGGTGCGACAAAATATTATGGTGATTTGGCCAATTCCTATAATTCCCTTCCCTTGACCAACCGAAAGATCGATCCCGATCTGAATGCTTATGTTACCGATAGAGCTATCGATGGGCTCTTTAAATTAGTCCAGGAAGAAGAGAAAAAAATTCGTGAAAATCCACTGGAAAGATCAACTGCCTTGATGAAAAGGGTATTTGCGGCACAGGATTAAAACTTATAAAAACACCAAATCTTCGATCACCCCTTTTCCGAATTGCTTTTCAATCAGGCCCATTACCTTGGATCTGTTCATGATCATTTCTTTCTTTATCGGACCCGAGGTAAGTTTTACAAAAAGCTTCTTCTCTTTAACATAAAGAGAGCTGGTTCGGCTGGCAACGGTTTTGCCCATCAATTCCGGCCAAGCTTGAACGACCACCCTTTCGTCGAACTTGTCCTTTAGACGGTAGGCTTTCAACAATTCCTGAAAAGCTTCCTCCAAAGGGGCAACTTCTTTTTTTCTTGGGTTATAATCTCTACGCTTTTCCATCTTCACTTCAAAAGTAATCGGATTTTATGAGATAAATAGGGAAGAGGCTATTCCATCTGCAAGAAGTTTTCCCTTTTTGGTCAGAATCAAATGGTTGTTTTCTGTCCTGATCAAGCCTTCTTTGGTCAACTGATCCAACATAGCGCTTTTTTCAAGAAGAAGATTCCGTGAAAAACGCTCCGTGAAAAAGGATAAATCCGTTCCCCACATTGTTCTTAATGAAGTCAGGATGTACTCATTTGCCAGATCAATACCCGAAAGTGTATCCACTTCAAAGACCGACTCGTGGTTTTGCAGCTTTTTGAGATAACGACCGTTGTTTGCAACATTAAAACCTCTGTTTTGACCATCAAAAGAATGAGCACTCGGTCCGAGTCCCAAATAGGGAATCCCTCGCCAATAATTGGTATTATGGATGGCAAAAGCATCTTCCTTTCCAAAATTGGAGATCTCATACTGAAGGTAATTTGCTCCTTCCATCGCCTCTTGAAGAATTTCAAACTGTTCGGCGGCAAAATCCTCTGAAACGGGCTGAAAACTTCCTTTTTCTGCCCATTTTCCCAAAGCAGTCTTCGGTTCCACGGTCAGACAATAACTGCTGATATGTCCGGGATCCTGGTCCAAAGCAATGCTGAGATCCTTTTTCCACAATTCATGATCCTGTACAGGAAATCCATATATGAGATCAATGGAAAGTTTTTGAAAACCCGCTTTTTTTGCAAGGGCAATTGCCTGAAGGGATTCACCGGCATGATGAGCCCGGTTGTAAAATTTCAGGATTTTTTCATCGAAAGTCTGAATACCGATGCTCAGCCTGTCAAATCCCAAAGCTTTGAGCTCTTTGAGTTTGAGGACATTTAGATCATCTGGATTGGCCTCAAGGGTAAGTTCTTCAACATCAAGATTAAAATGAAGGGAAAGGCTGTTTAATATCTGTTGAAATTGCGGTATGGTAAGAAGGGACGGCGTCCCACCTCCAAAATAAATTGTTTTTATAGGCATGTTACTTGGCAGATAATTTTTTCTGAGTGCCGCTTCCCTGCATATCATGTCCACCATTTCCTGAATTCGGGAGGTATTGGTACTGAAGTGGAAATCGCAATAATGACAAGCCTGCTTGCAGAATGGAATATGAATGTAGATACCGGACAATTTATTTACTTTTAGCTCCACAAAGGTAACCAAACCTGTCGGCTCATCTTGAAAAGGGTTTTATTAATCATACTGTTTCTAATTCAAATAGGTCCCTTGGTGGGTTTCTCCCAGCAGGAACGTTGGCTGGAGGTGGAGGTTGCGGGAAATGTTTCCAAAAAGGAATTGGTGCTAATCGGCGACTCTCTTGATTTGACCAAAAAAATCCATGGGCTTTTCAGAGAATTATATCAGCTTGGTTATCTAAATCCTAGTTTGGTCACACAGGATGACAAAAAGGATACGGTTCATATAAAAATAGCAACCGGGGAAAAATTTGAGTGGATTGGCCTGAGGGCGGGAAATGTTAATCCTGTTTTAGGCATCAAGGCAGGAATAGATTTGAATTCGTTTTCCAAAAAAACCTTCAATTACAAAGAAATATCCAGGTTGTTTGATAAGATAATTCAAACCTCCGAAAACAACGGATATCCTTTTGCAGCGATCAGACTTGATAGTATACTCAGGAATAAGAACCGGATTTCGGCCGCATTGAATTTTTCTTCAGGACCCCATATTACATTTGATACC
Organism: Rhodonellum sp.; assembly: GCA_041748555.1. Taxonomy (GTDB): domain Bacteria; phylum Bacteroidota; class Bacteroidia; order Cytophagales; family Cyclobacteriaceae; genus Rhodonellum. The sequence continues at coordinate 21,084 of JBGTDA010000121.1, read as the reverse complement.
TTGAATGTCACGGGTGATTCTAGGACCAAACCGGAATACTTATCCCGGTTGCTTCAGATTCTACCAGGGGAGCCTTTCTCCCAGATAAAAGTAGATCAGGGCATCAGACAGATCAAAAATGTTGCTTATCTCAGGTGGGCCGGTGAACCCGAACTGAGTTTCCAGAATGAACAGGCCACCCTTTATCTTCCTATCAATGATAGAACAATCAATACTATTGATGGGATAATCGGATTTTTGCCAAATGAGGTTGAGCAGAATAAATTATTGGTTACAGGACAATTCGAACTTAGTTTATTCAACATTTCGGGTAAGGGCAGGGATTATCAAGTCAGCTGGCAACGGTTGAGTCAATACTCCCAAAATCTTAATATTTCTGCTGTTGAGCCGCTGTTGTTTGGGTCCAAACTGGATTTGAAAGCAACTTTTTTTTTATTGAAAGAGGATACTACGTTTTTGAACCGGAATTTCAGGGTTGACTTTGGTTATCGTCCACATGCTGATGGTTATCTTAGTTTTTTTTATAAACGACAAGCCGGAGATTTATTGGCAGTTTCAGGAATGCAGCAGACAGCCACACTTCCGGACTTTGTGGACTTTAGGTTCAATAATTATGGAATGTCATATGAGCTGTTCAAACTGGATGATGTTTTTTTGCCAAGAAGAGGAAACTATGGAAAAGTTGAATTTGGAATCGGAAATAAAAACATTTTAAAAAACACGGGCTTACCTGAAGTGCTGTATAATAATGTGGACCTCAAAACCATACAATTTTATATTCATGGAAATATTCAAAAGCATCTTTACTTCAGTAAAAATTGGGGAACATTTATGAGTCTTTCTGTAGGAATGATGGAGAATGAAAATCTTTTCGGAAATGACCTTTACCGGTTGGGTGGGTTAAGGTCCATCCGTGGATTCAATGAAAATTTCTTTTTTGCCAATAACTATGTTTATTTCAATTTTGAACCCAGATTTTACTTTGATAACTATTCTTATTTTCTGATTTTTGCGGACTTTGGCAGATTGGAAAATAAAGTACAGGGTTTTGGAACAGATTTTCCTGTTTCTACAGGATTGGGTTTCAGCTTGGAAACCGGCAACGGGATATTTAATTTTGTCTATGCATTGGGAGAATCCAATGCCCAAAGTTTTGCACTTAATCTTTCCAAAATACATTTCGGATATACAGGCAGGTTTTAATTTATGGATGATTATATAAAATCATTTTTTCTAATATTGCTTATGTCTTTTAGCCAAACTTTGGTGGAGGCACAGGTTATAGAAAATTACAGTGAAAGATTAAAAGAAGTTAACCTTTCCAGCTGGTTTCAATCTTCCGAATCCATTCAGGTTACACTTGATGTCCAAAGTTTTCCGCTCAGCGGATATCAATTTCGGGTCCCCGCTTCTTCAACTGTATTTCTAGATGATACGCTTTGGTTCTATGCAGTTGGAGACAGTAGCTTTTACCTATCAGGTGAGCGTTTGAGAGAAGAATTAAACAATCCTGACCAGGGGAAAGTAAATCTGACTGTGTTAAAAAAGGACATTAAAAAACAGGATGTTGTTATTATAAAAGGATTTTTTGATGAAGGTTTGGAGCCGGTAATGGCATCTGAATCTGATATTACTCCAATGAAAAAAAGAGACATAAATTTATTTTACGATTTTTTTTATATAGCATTCGTACTCATCTTGTTTTTGGTTGCGGTTTTTAAAGTAATTTTCCCCTCGGTATTGACATCCATTGTTTCAACTGTATCGGTTTTTTCTGCGGAGGATTTTTCAGAAACGAATTCAGTGCAGAAATTTTTTGCGATTGATGTAATATTTTATGTGATGATTATGAGCATGCTGATGACCTTGATGGGCATGGCAATCATTAAAGAAAGAGAATTTACCCAATTTCAATTTTTAGTTAATGGAGATTTAAATCAGCTGTTTTTGTACTGGCTCACCGGAACGATCCTGCTTTTTATCCTAACTATTCTGAAATTCGTTCTGCTCAGATTTATGGCATATATTTTTGAATTGGGTAAATATGAATTTTCCCATTTTTTTTATCTTCTGAGGATACTCACAATTTTGGTTTTCGGAACGATATTAGTCATCATATATTTTGCATTAAATGATCCTTATAAGTTATCTGTGGTAATTCACTACGCTCTGATTTGTTTTTTTTGGTTCTATATCGCCGGTGTGTTTATGCTGATGCTAATTATGATGAATCGGGTGGCATTTAAAAAATATCATTTATTTGCGTACATTTGCACCGCGGAATTGGTACCCTTTTTAATCATATCCAAATTGATAATAGGCTAACCTTTTCATTAAAATTAAAATAAGGAGAAGCGAAAGAAGATGACTAAAGCAGTAAAAGACAGATTCAATCCAGTGAAAAGTATATTGGTTTCTCAGCCGAAACCATCTGATGAAAAGTCACCTTATTTTCAATTGGCAGAAAAATACAGGTTGAAGATCGACTTCAGGCCCTTTATTCAGGTTGAGCCCGTTTCCATAAAGGATTTTCGTAAACAAAAGATCGATATTTTAAAACATACCGCCATTATCTTTACAAGCAGAAATGCGATCGATCATTTTTTCACCATCTGTAAAGAGCTGAAGTTAGAAATGCCTCCTGAGATGAAATATTTTTGTATTTCGGATCAAACAGCACATTATCTTCAGAAGTATATCGTTATCAGAAAAAGAAAGTTATTTGTAGGGCAAAAAACAGCTTCTGATTTATTCGATTATTTTAAAAAGCATAAATCAGAGAAATATCTCTTTCCCTGCTCTGATATTCGAAAGGATGAGATTCCTACATACATGTCAAAAAACAGTATCAGCTTTACAGAAGCTATTATATACCATACTGTAGCAGCGGATCTATCGGATCTAAGGGACATTAAATATGACGTGTTGGCCTTCTTCAGCCCTTCCGGGATCAAATCCTTAAAACAAAATTTCCCGGATTTTAAACAGAACAATACCAGAATTGCAGCCTTTGGTCCAACGACAGCTCTGGCAGTGAAGGATTTAGGTTTGATTTTGGATATAGAAGCACCGATGCCGAATGCTCCAAGTATGACAGGTGCACTGGAGCTTTATATAAAGAAGGCAAATAATTTATAGGATCTTTTCAATCTTTTGTGTGCATTTTCAGTTTAAATGTGTAGAATAGGTCGGGAAAGCACAAATGATGCATTGATGGCAAAAGAGAAATTCTTCACTTTTAAATTTTTCCTGTTATTTGTCACAGGATTTTTATACAGCATAGTGGCAGTGGGCCAGCAAGATGCCCAGTTTACGCAATACATGTATAATGGCCTTTTTTATAATCCTGCTTTTGCAGGTAAAGAGGATGGTTATAGGTTTTCTGCTCTGCACCGCACACAATGGTTAAATTATTCGGGATCGAATGGACCGGCTCCTGTTACCCAATTACTTACAGCCTCTGGAACATTGGAGAAAGTGGGCATCGGTTATGGCCTAAGCTTAGTCAATGACAATATTGGGCCTACAAATAATCAGGAATTGAATCTCTCCCTTGGCTATCACAAAAGGGTGAGAAGGGGTGTGTTGAGTTTTGGAGTTTCGGGAGGACTTTTCTCAAGCACTCTCAAGTTCGACCGCATTGATGTTGTAAATCCGGACCCAAGCATTCCTGAAACAGGAAGCGAAAACAAAATGAATATTAATTTCGGTGCCGGGATTATTTATGATAGAGGGAATTATTATGCAGGTATCAGCAGTAAACATATAAATGAACCCGGATTTGATTTTGGAGATGGAGCTTTGAACAACCAACTGAAAAATCATTCTTACCTTCTTTTAGGTTATCGAATTCAGACTTTTGTGCTTTGGACCTTTGAGCCAAGTTTTTTGTTAAAAACTGTTTCTTTCAATAATTTTTCATACGACCTAAGCGTTATAGCCACACACAACAATAAAATAAGCGGAGGATTCGCTTATAGAGGGGAAGAATCGGTATCATTATTGTTGGGGTACAGCATTCTGAAAGACAATTCCTTAAAATTGGGATATGCATTTGATTTGGTAGTAGGAGGTTTGGAAGCCAAAGCCCCTACCAGTCATGAATTTATGTTGACTTACAATTTACCTACCGGTTCGAGAGAGTTGCAGAGGATTATCCAAAGGACACCAAGATTTAGATTCTAAAATAAATTATGCAAAATCGATTGTGGTTGGTGTTTTTCTCAGATTTTCCTTTAAATTTCGCTTTCATAGATAGTATAAAATCTATAGTTATTTACACAATCTAATATGTGTTATTTATGTATACAAAAATGAAACTCCGGTTTTTACCGATAATTTTAGTGATGCTAGGAGCCTTTTTGCTGCAAGGTTGCGGTCTTCTTGGCAAAAAAGGATCAGCTAGTGAGAAAGATAATAGGAGGGGTGAAGTTACCGGAGTTCCAAAAAGAACAAACTGGCAACAAAACCTTCCTTTAGAAATGGTTGCTGTCAAAGCCGGAACATTCTGGATGGGCCAGTCTGATGAGGATATAGCATATTCTCAGTCAGCTTTCAACAAACAGATTACCATTTCTGAATTTTTTATGGATAAATATGAAGTGTCCAATAATAAATACAGACAATTTCTGGAAGCTGTGAGGCTAGGTGAATTTGCTTATAGTACACCCACCACGTTAAAAGATGCTCCACAGTTCAATATTGATGAAATTCTTCCGGATACCACCGTGTGGTCAACAAGCTTTTCTTATCATTATGGCGATCCTTTGATGGAATTCTACTTCGATCATCCTGCATTTGATAATTATCCTGTAGTAGGTCTCAGCTGGGAACAGGCTCAGATGTACTGCCAATGGAGAACATATCATATGAATGCGAATGATAAAGCGGATTTTGACCTTCCTAGCTTTCGATTGCCAACTGAGGCAGAATGGGAATATGCAGCCAAGGGGGGAAAAGATGTGGCAAAATATCCTTGGGGAGGACCCTACATTAAAAACAAACGAGGATGTCTGATGGCAAACTTTAAACCTGGTAGAGGTAACTACATAGATGATGGTTTTGCCTATACAGCCCCTGTAGATGTATTCGCACCAAATGGATTTGGATTATATAATATGTCGGGTAATGTTTCCGAATGGGTTTTGGATGCTTATAATCCGGTTGCGAGTGCAATTACCTGGGATTTGGACCCGGTAAACAATGATCCAAATGAAAGTCGAAAAGTTGTTAGGGGAGGTTCTTGGAAAGATGTTGCCCATTATCTTGAAACCAGTACCAGAACCTATGAATATCAAGATGTAAAAGCTGCTCACATTGGCTTTAGAACCACAATGACCTTCCTAGGTCGATCAGGTTCCATGGACGTAAATAGCAATAGAAGAAGAACGCGTTAATCAATCCCCAATTTCAATAGTCAATCATCCACACTACACTCTCACTATTAAAGAATATCAATTCACGTTTATTAAAATGGAAAACAATAAAAACTCATTTAAGCACAGGTTTTATGGCGACATTATGCCTAAAATTTATGGTATCGGTGCATCAATTGTAATATTAGGAGCCATGTTTAAAATATTGGATTGGCCTTTTGCCAGTTTGATGATTGGAGTGGGTCTTTCTACAGAAGCGGTCATATTTTTTCTTTCGGCATTCGAACCAAAACAAGAAGAAGTTGATTGGTCAAAAATTTATCCTGAACTGGATGCGGAAGATCAAAAAAAATCGACCAAGACAAAAGGTGATGGTGTATCGCAAAAATTCGATGAAATGTTGACCAATGCCAAAATTGGACCTGAATTGATTGATAGTTTGGGTAAAGGAATACAAAATCTGGCTGTGAATGCTGAAAAAATGGGAAATATTTCCGATGCAGCAGTTGCAACCAATGAGTATACAGTAAATGTTAAAACAGCTTCCAAATCATTGGTCGATATGAATCAAACCTATGGTAAAACGGCGGCAGCTTTATCCGAACTTTCCAATGCATCTACAGAGGCAAAAGAATACAGGACTCAAATCGTTTCTGTTACCAATAATCTTTCGGCATTAAATTCGGTTTACGAATTGGAACTTCAGGATGCAAACAGTCATGTTAAAGCTTTGAACAAATTCTATTCAAATGTTACAATAGCGATGGAAGGATTGAGTGAAGCAGGAAAAGAAACTGAAGCTTTTAAAAACGGTTTGGCAAAGCTGAATGAAAACGTGAGTTCCCTCAATAAGATTTATGGAGGCATGTTAACTGCCATGAAAGGTTAATTTATTTTTAAAATCAAAATCATTAATCTTTCATAATCAAAAAATGGCTGGTAAAAAAGAGACACCAAGACAAAGGATGATCGGGATGATGTACCTGGTTCTGACTGCCTTGTTGGCACTTCAGGTAAGTAATCAAATCCTTCAGAAGTTTGTCTTGTTAAATGATGGGATGGAAAGAACATCAAGAAACTATATTCAAAAAAATGAATTTACAGTTTCATCCATCGAAAGTACTGTAGCTCAACAAGGAAATAATGCTAGAGACCTTCCGAAGGTTAATGCCTCACAACAAGTTCGTAATACTACATCCGAGGTTTTCAATTATCTGGAAGGGCTCAAACAAGAGTTGATAGAGACTTCCAATGCAAAAACGGATCAAGGTACTTATAACAATGCTGCGTTGAAAAATGTCGATATTCCAGGAAATATTTTTAACAACAATCGAAAAGGATACGAAATGCAGGAGAGGTTAAATTCCTATCCTGATGAAATCTCAACCATTCTTAACGAAATTGGAATCAACCTGACCTTTGAACCAATTGCAAAAGATGCTAAGGATATTGACTTATTCAAAAATGATCCTGATGTAAGAAACAAAAGTTTTGTGAATCTGAATTTTGTTAAATCTCCTGTAGGCGCTGTAATGGCACTTATTTCACAGTATCAAAATGAGGTTCTTAATATTGAAAGTGAATCCTTATCAGCAATTACAAGTTCTATAGGTTCCTTTTATTTTAAATCCGATGTTTTCAAAGCCAGTGTCGCTGCAAATTCTAACGTGGTGGCAGCTGGTACTAAATTTGAAGGAAACTTGTTCATTGCATCTTCCTCATCCTCTGCCCAGCCGAGAATGACTATTGATGGCAAAGTGGTCCCGGTAAATGAAGGATTTGGAGAAATCAATTTTACAGTTCCTCCGGCAGGTCAATATGATGACAGAGGGTTGGCAAAGAGGGTTTTGAAAGGAGAAATAACTGTAAATATAGCAGGGAAAGACTCCGTTCTAGCAGTGGATTATGAGTATTTTGTGGCCCAGCCCGTGATCAGAGTGACATCAGAAGTGGTCAATCAGTTATATGCTGATGCTGCCAATGATCTTATGATTGATGTTCCTGCTTTGGGAAACAGTTACGCTCCGGACTTTACTGTTTCAAATGGTAATGCGATCAAAGGCTCCAAGCCTGGACAGGTAACCGTCATTCCGAACAATTCAGGTAAAGTAGTGATAGGGGTAAGTAGTGGAGGCAATAAAATCGGAGATGTATCGTATGATATTAAACCGGTACCTGCTCCCACTATTCGTCCCTATGATGGAAGAGGTCCAATCGATTTAAGTACTGCTTATCCGGCTCCCGGACCGTCTACTTTAATCATGGAGGCTATTCCGGAACCCACTTTTGGAAGAACGATGGCTAGAGATGCAAATTTCGAGGTCACTGGAGGAGAAGTAACTCTTCTTAGAAGTGAAGTTCCAAGAGATAAGGTTGGCATTAACGGGAAAAATGTAGCGATTAGAAATCTTCTGGCTGCTGCCAAAAGTGGTGACGCGTTGATAATAAGAGTTACAGAAGTTACCCGAACCAATTTTAGGGGAAATAAAATAAAAACTACATTAACCTCACCTGAAATTATCAGGATGGGAATTAAATAAAAAATCAGGACTTGGTCCTAAGACCAGGTCCTTTAAATGGAAAGGCATATGAAACTACATGCTAAAATATTGGGAATATTTTCTTTGCTTGGAGTCGTACTCGCATCAGATGTGATGGGGCAAGGAGCCACTAGCGTAAGCCCTTCAGGTTTTGGAGATAGGAGATTCCAAATGGATACTGTCTTTTCTTCCCGACCGATCAGGGAGGATGATAAAATGTATCAGGTTGCAGTTTGGAGACGGATTGACCTACGTGAAAAATACAATCTTCCTCTTTACGGATCAGGAGATACGAAAAACAATGGTATTGTCAACCAAATATATAAAGCTGTAGTAGATGACAATGCTTTGGAGGTTTTTGCTGATGAAGAATTCACAACACCTCTTTCAATTGCTGAATTTCAGGAGAACTATTGGTTAGCTGCAAACGGAGACAGTATTTTTTCCAAAAACCTTTATTATTTAGATTTTAGGGAAGATTTTATCTTTGATAAGCACCATTCCCAAATTAGATTTGACATTAAATATCTGGAGCTCGTAATGCCTTCTCCCACTAATTCCAATGCTGGGCAGAAAACCATAGCTTATATTAGATTTAAAGATTTCTATAACCATTTCAAAGATCATCCTGAGGCGCGATGGTTGAACTTCCAGAATACTTCAAAAAATCTGACTTATGATCAGGCATTTGAATTAAGGTTGTTCAGGTCCGTGATTAGGAAATATACTAATCCTGATGATGCTCTCATAGCGGATATGGTGAGGTCGGATCATCCAAATCCTGACATGGAAGCCTTCCTGCAATCATTGGAATATGAATATCAACTTCTTGAGTTTGAAAACGGACTCTGGGAATGGTAAAAAAAGCGGGTAATTTTACCTGCTTTTTTTGTTTTCAAAGGCTTCAAGAATTTTAGCAGTTTTGCTTTTTCCAACTATTGTTTCAAGCTCATCTTTATTAGCTTCTTTCATTTTTTTCACAGATTTAAAATGCTTTAAGAGTTTTTCTGCTGTATCAAGACCTATTCCTTCTATTTCTGTCAATTGGGTCCCAAAAGCTTTCTTGCTCCGTACATTTCTGTGAAAAGTAACGGCAAACCTATGTGCTTCATCTCTTATTCTTTGCAGCAGCCGAAGCGATTCAGATTTTTTATCTATATGAATCGGAAACTGATCCTCGGGAAAGTAGATTTCCTCCAATCTTTTCGCAATTCCGATAATTGGTATCTTACCATATAAGTCTAGCTGATGTAACGCCTCTACTGAAGATGATAATTGCCCCTTTCCGCCATCTATTACAATAAGTTTAGGCAAAGGGCTACCTTCTTCCAAAATCCTTTTATAACGTCTTCCAACCACCTCGGTCATACTTGCGAAATCATTGGGTCCCTCAACGGTCTTTATATGGTAGTGCCTGTATTGTTTGGTGGCAGGTTTGCCATTTATAAAGCAAACCATACTAGCTACCGGATTTGAACCTTGAATATTGGAATTATCAAAACACTCAATATGATCAGGTAGGTCCTTTAAAGATAAATCAGTTTGAAGTTGTTTGAGAACTCTGAATTTTTTGTCCAGTACATCGCCTGCCAATAAAGCCTTTTCCTTTTTGTAGTATTTGGCATTCTTCAGAGACAAATCAATTAATTTTTTCTTGTCACCTATTTTAGGCATGGTGAGGTTCAAACCCTCTATATTTTCTTCAAATTCGATATTGACTAGGATTTCCTGAGCCTCGCTATTGAAGAGGTCCCGCAACCGGATAATGGCGGTTAATAAAAGTTCGCTGTCGGGTTCATCCAATTTCTTTTTTAGTTCTACTGTCTTTGTGGCTACAATTGCGCCTCTGATAATTTTTAGAAAATTCACATATGCATTTTTTTCATCGGTTTCTATGGTAAAGACATCAATATCAATGATTGAAGGGTTGACAACAAGGGATTTTGCCTGATATTTTTCTAGCAACTCCAGTTTATTTTTGAAATATTGAGCTCTTTCAAATGCCATTTTTTCAGCCTTTTCCTGCATCCGTTCTTTAAAATATGCTTTTGGAACTGCCAGATTCCCTTTCAAAATATGCTTGGCCTGATCGATATCTTTCAAATAATCGGGTTCACTTTCCAAACCTTCACAGGGGCCCAAACAATTACCTAGATGATATTCCAGACAAACTTTATATTTCTGTTCCCGAATTTTATAGGGGCTCAAATCCAGTTTACAGGTTCTAATTGTAAAAAGATTTCTAATAAGGTCCAGGACGTTTTTCATTCCCTTTACACTGGCAAATGGACCATAGTAGATTCCCTTGCCTTTGATTACCCTCCGCGTAGGATATATTCTTGGAAAATGTTCTTTAGTCAGTAAAAGATAAGGATATGTTTTGTCGTCCTTTAAAAGAATGTTATATCTGGGTTGGGTCTTTTTTATGAGGTTGTTTTCAAGCAACAATGCATCAAATTCTGAATCTACTATTGTGATTTCAATTTTCACAATTTCTTTGACCATTTTACGGGTCTTGAAATTAAGCCCAATTGCTTTTACAAAGTAACTCGCAACCCGCTTTTTCAGATTCTTGGCTTTGCCAACATAGATCAATTCGTTTTCATTGTTGAAATACTTATAAATTCCCGGTAAATCAGGTAGCTGGGAATACTGCTCAGGAGTGTAAAAGGATGATTGCATATAAATACAAAGTTAAAAAAAACAGCCCCAATGAGGCTGTTTTCAACTTATCAATGTGATGATTATTTTAGTCCTAAAAATCGTTCTTTCGAGGATCATAATCAAAGTCGCTGAATTTATTACTTTCCATTTCGTATTGATCGCAATTGATTTCTATACTAAGGGGTCTTTCAGGTCTTGGGAAGGGACCTTTGTCAAACGACAGTGAAGCATCTGCATATACCTTAGACATATATTTCACCCAGATTGGTCGTGCGGTCTGACCTCCTTGTCCGCTTATCCAACTTCTAAAGTGGATAGCCCTGTCATCTCCTCCAACCCAGGTACCACTTACTAGATCTTTAGTCACTCCAATATACCAACCATCTGACGCATTCTGTGTTGTTCCGGTTTTACCACCTAACTCATTTCCTTCATCCCTAAGAGAGTATGGGACACCCTGGCTTGTCCCTCTTGTTTCTTCAAAGCCACCTCTAAGCATGTAAAGCATGAGATAGGCATGCTCTTCGCTCATTGCCGGTTTCTTCCTTGGGGTAAATTGCTGTAATAAATTGCCGTTTTTATCCTCGATTCTATCAATATAAAAAGGTACTATATGTTCGCCCTTATTTACGAATGTGCCAAATGCACCAACCATTTCAAATATTGAAACATCACTAGTGCCCAGGGCCAAAGCCGGAACTTCCTCAAGATCACTGGTTATCCCTAACCGGTGGGCGGTTTCTACCACCACCTTTGGACTTAATTTTTTCATCATGTAAGCCGTAATTGAATTTACGGATTGGGCCATGGCTCTCCGAATGGTCATTTGACTATTCGAGAATTTGCCATCGGCATTGTTTGGACTCCAGGAGGGTTGCCCGGGGATATTCACTTCCACAGGCTGATCCAAAACCGTATAACAGGGGCTATATCCGTTTTCAATAGCCGCAGCATATACGAATGGTTTAAAGGTCGATCCGGGTTGTCTCCTTCCTTGTTTTACATGATCATATTTGAAGTGTTTGTGGTTAATGCCTCCGACCCATGCTTTTATATGTCCGGTATGTGGATCCATTGACATAAAACCTGCCTGAAGATGCTTTTTATAATGCCTTAGGGAATCCATAGTGCTCATCAGTGTGTCGACTTCACCATTTTCCCATGAAAAAACACGCATTTTCTTTTTCTCATTCAGCTTGATGTCAATAGAGTCGGAACCTGCGCCGTATTGGGCAAGTGCTATTCTGTACGCTTCAGTTCTTTTGACGGCATTTTCCAGAAAATTTGGGATGACCCTTCCGGTATTATCTATCCATGGATCTCTGTTACCTATTTCCTTTTCAAATTTATTCTGAAGTTCACGCATATGTTCATTGACAGCTTCTTCGGCATGCCGCTGCATCCTGCTGTCAATGGTTGCAAATATTCTTAATCCATCCCCAAAAAGATCATAGGAAGAACCATCCGGTTTCAGGTTTTCTTTGGTCCACTTGATAAGATCTGATTTTATGATCTCTCTAAAATAAGTTGCCATTCCCTGGTTTTGGTTAGCTACCATATAGTCAAGATCGATCGGTAGTTTTGAAATGGAATCATATTGAGATTCTGTCAGAAAACCGTATTTTTCCAACTGAAATAAAACCGTATTTCTCCTTCTAAGGGAATTATCAGGATTATATATAGGACTGTAATAGGAAGGTGCTTTAAACAGTCCTACTAAAGTTGCTGACTCCTGGTAATTCAGTTCATTGGGTTCCTTGTTGAAAAAAGTTTTAGCAGCTGTTTTAATTCCATAAGCATTACTACCAAATTCTGAGGTATTCAGATACATGGTGAGAATCTCGTTTTTGGTATATGATCTCTCCAGTTTGGTAGCCACTATCCACTCTTTGGTTTTGATGATCAGCATCCTAAGGCCAGGGATTCTGCTCAAGATCCCCTGAGATTCCTGGGTTCGGGTTTTGAAAAGATTTTTTGCAGTCTGTTGACTCAAAGTACTCCCTCCACCTGCCGATTGTCTCAGAATAAGAGATTTTACAAAAACCCTTCCCATACTCTGTAAATCAATCCCTGAATGTTCCTCAAAACGGACATCCTCAGTTGCTACCAAGGCATTCACAAGGTTAGGTGATAAATCCTCATAATTTACAGGACTTCTGTTTTCTCTAAAATAGTTTCCTAACAATACTCCATCTTGAGAATAAAGCTCTGACGCTAATTCACTTTGTGGGTTTTCAAGGGCTTGGAAATCCGGAAGTTCTCCAAATAATCCAAGGAAATTAATGGATACCGCCCAGACGAAAATGATAAAGCCCAAGAATGCGGTGATAAAGCTTATCCAGATATATTTTATGATTTTTTGGGTCATTACTTAATGAATTGCTTGTTGAATTACTTATAGGTCTTTTTATAGAAAATTCTGTACTCCTCTATATCTTTTGTTTTATTCAGCTCCTGAAAATTCTCTATCGATATCAAGAAGCTGTTTTCTTTATCTTCTGTAACAAATGCATCTGTATTGAATTCTTCCAAGAATTTATCCCGATACGTCAGCGCTCTTTCAGCATTGTTGAAAGGGCTGACAATGAAAATCGCATTTTCACGATTTAGGTTCATATTTCCGGTTCTTAAACGAGAATTCGAGAAATTTTTAGCATGAAAATTTTCCAGGTCTGCCAGAAGGCTTTTTGCCTCTTTGGCTTTCTGTGGCTCCAATACGATCACAAATATATGTGTTTGGTTAAGATTATCTTTATACCGGGAAATTTCCTCTTCATTCTCGGATCCGGATTGGATGGTATCATTTACGATATCTGCTTCAATGGCTATATCAGCCAACCCTCCATCCTTGGATTCCTGAGGTGGCTTTTCTCCGGTTAGGGCCCTCAACATGTTTTTTGCCATTTTTACAAGGTCCGGATTTTCTGTGTTTTGTATATATGTTACCAACCTGGTTTGGTACCTTTCACGTGGATCTAATTTTCCCGACACCATGATATCCAACAACATCAACTTTTCTGTATTCCTGGTAAGAGGATAGGCTTCTAAAGTGGATCTAATAATTTTCCTAGCTTCAGGATATTGTCGTGAATAATATAGATCATATGCCTCTTTGTGTTTTTTGGAAGATTCCATATAAGCCTGATTATCAGTAGTCCCTCCAGGATTATTGACAGAGAAAGTAAACGGTGAATCCGGGAATTCATCATTCAGATGTTGCACATATAGATTTGAATTCCCTTTTAATTCTTCTTGCGCAAGGTACAGCAGATAATAAGCTTCCGGTTTTTTTACAGTTTGAGGATATTTTGAAATCAGATTTTCAAGGTATCCTATGCTTAACCGGGGTTCTTTCAAATCAAAGAACAGAAGTTTACCCAGCTCGAAATAAGAAGTTTCAAGATACTGGTTCATTGTGGTAAGCGCTTCTTCTGACTTTGGAATCTGTGATAAAAGGCTTTCTCTATCAGGAATCTGCATTAAAGGTTGACCTTCCTCAGCATCTACATCAAGGCTATCCGATTCCGGTTGGCCTACAGGTTCCACTTCAGCCACCGGACCTTCAAATCCCTGTGTGTTTCTCCGCCAGTTGTCCTGTAAAGGTCGGTTGCCCCAGTTTCTGAAAAAGTCGATTGCTCCTTGTTGTCTGGCTACGGCATTGTCAAAATAGAAATTGTCACTCGAACCTCTTCCACTGAAGGCCAATAGGTTGTCGAAGATACCGGTGTTTTTCGGGGTTTCTTTTTCTTCAGCCAATTTTATAAGCCTCTCTTCTTCACTTTTGATAAAAGCCTCTGCAATATATTCCTGTTCTTCCGGACTCAACCGGCTAAGAGTAATAAGGCTGTCGTTTTTGTTGATGGTTTCAAAATGTTGAACATAATTGTCCAATATCTCTTTTCTCATAACAATGGATTCATATGGGGCATCGGTTGGCTTGAAATAAGTCATTGCGCTGTCCAGGTAATATTTTGTTGCTTGAAAGTCCTTCTTCCGGTCAAAACGGATTTCTGCTAGTTTTTGATAGATATATCCTTTCTGAATCTGGCTTTTGCCTTCTTCCTTGGCAGCTTTTGTCAATAGCCGCTCCGCCTCTTTGACATCGTCCTGTTTTAACTCAAAAAGGGCTTTTTCGTATAGAATTACATCCCTCAAATCAATATTCTTGCTGTTGTCGTAGAGTTCATCGTAATATGCACGCACTCTTTTATAGTCTTTGCTTTTATTCAGTTCCGCGACTTGTTGGGCGTATAGCTGTGCAAAAAAACTTCTTTCATAGGGAGGATTTCCTTTTTCGGATTCTCTATAATAGGAATAGGCAAGAGCATCCAGATCCTCTTTCTGATAAAGCTGCGCTAGTATAAAATTTATTCTGGATTTTTCCTTTTTGTCCTTTGTATATTCCAGTGCTTTATCCAGTGCCCCGATCTTGCCATTGATTTCCTCACGGGTATCATAATAATAAGCCAGGGTCTTAAAAAGATGAAATTTATTTTCAGGATTGATCCCGTTTTCTTTCGACAGATAATCAATGACAAAAGCCGCGTCATCATAATTGCGCTGATCAATAAAAATGTGGAGTAGCTGGATAAGACTCCTGTGTCGAAGATGTTTATCCTTGCTGTTGACATTTATATACTTGAAAGTATTCATGGCATCTTCAATTTCTGCCTGATAATAATCACTCATTCCGATAAGAAAATAACTGTCATCTACCCATTTGCTGATTCGATGCCAATCTATAGCCTTCGACGCAAATTCCCGGGACTCCGTTAGCAAGGCTTCATTTTGCTCTATGGTACTGCTGTCCACAGGAAAAAAAACGGGTAGTATTTGGCTGTAATCTTCCTGATGGTCATTGCGAATCGCTTCTTCCAACTCCCAAATCTTTTCCTGTGAAAGATAATAAGCGTTGTATTTTGCCGTAGTATTGTGATATAACCGATTGAAAAAAGTATTTCTTTCCGAAGAACACGCTGTAAAAAGCAATATCCAAATCAAGGCAAAGTAAAAGGGCTTTTTGTTCATTGAGAAGATCCTGCAATAATTAACCAAAATAAAGGTTTTGATTCTAATTATAGAACGCTTTTGTTTAATATTATATTTTGAAGGTTATAACTTCTAAATTATTCCTGCTGTGAGAATCCGCCGAAAGATACAGGATTGGGTTAAGACCAGATTTCTTTTTGTTATAAGAAAAGAGGAGGATTTTTCTGTAATCACATCCTTCACTATTACAAAGGTCAGAATAACCCTTTTGTTGATATTGTTCTTGTTTATGGCCTTTGGATTTTCATTGTTTCTTTCCCGGACTGCGCTTCGGGCATGGTTTGACCCGGAGTATCTGGAGTCAGAAAACATAAACAGAATCGTGGCCCTTTCCGAGACGGTTGATTCACTTCTCGTCGAGGTACATCAAAGGGATGCATATGTAAAAAATATTCAAAGGGTAATAACCGGAGACACGCCTCAGGTACCTGAACTTGATAACCTGAATGCTCAGACTTTAGATGAAAATGAAAAGTCAAAAATTGATCTTTTTCAATCAAGTGAAGCTACCAGGTCCATCGTGGAAGAATATCAATCGGCACCTCTCGATTTTTCGGTTTCCAACAATTTATCCCCGTCTTCATTTTCCAACATTTATTTTTTCCCTCCGGTCAAGGGTATGGTTATTGCTTCTTTCGAACAGCAAAAAGCGCATTTTGGCACCGATATTTTGGCGAAGGAAGATGAGCCGGTAAAGGCGATTGCGGATGGAACGGTAATATTATCGTCCTGGACGCTTGAATCGGGCTATATTATGGGAATTCAGCATCCCAATGAATTGATTTCCATTTATAAACATAATTCGGTAATTTTGAAGAACGTAGGTGAGATGGTAAAAGCAGGAGAAATTATTTCCATCATCGGAAATACAGGCGAATTGACCAGTGGCCCCCATCTGCATTTTGAATTATGGTATAGGGGCAATCCAATGAATCCTCAACAATTTATCACATTTGACTAGATATGTTTAACAAGACAGAAGAAAAAAGACCAATTTCTACCCCTACAAATGAAGTAGTAAATTCCAGTAATGTTATCTCGAAAGAAACCCGTATTACAGGGGATATTCAGGCTCAGGGAAATATCCGCATTGAGGGTACAGTAGATGGGACCATCCAATCCAAAGGCAAAATAGGAGTAGGGGATTCTGCCTTAATTAAAGGCGATCTGACTTCCGTAGAAGCGGAAATTGCCGGCAAAGTGGAAGGGGAGGTTTATTGTTCTGACAGTTTATTTCTTAGAAAAACAGCCGTGATTTTAGGAAATATCACTACCCAAAAGCTGATTGTAGAGAATGGAGCCGTTTTCAATGGAAAATGCCAAATGAACACAAGTTCCATGGTGGTATCCAAACCTGAGGAAAAAAATGAGCCCAGAGAAAAACAGAACTCAGCAGGATAAATACCCGGCTTATCTTAAATACATTGGATTATCATTTCAGCTTTTTGCCATCATTGGCTTAGGAACTTGGTTGGGTTGGTATTTGCAACAAAAGAGTCAAATGAAATTCCCGGTTATTCTGTTGGTCATTTGTTTTTTGTCCATAACTGTTGCGTTCTATCAGCTTTTTCAATCACTTAAAAATGATGAAATGGAAGAGCAAAAAAATAAAAAGCTTTAGCTTTGCGCTCCTATTGCAAAGCCCATGAAAGTATTCCAATATTTTACCTTTAAAATCCTTGGTTTCACGCTACTGATTGGCGGAGCAATATACCTCCTGGAAACGTTTCTCAAACAAGAGTGGGTTCACGAGGCTATATGGAAAATCCTTTCATTTTTCTTTTTGTTGACGTGGTTTTCCGGAATGTTCGTTCAGTATCTTATAAAGCTCAGCAAAGAAAATTCTCCCAATATCATAATTGGAGCTACAGGTATAAGGTTTTTGGCCAGTGCAGGCTTTGTGGCTGTAGTTTTGATCCTCGGAGTAGAAAATAAAATTCTGTTTGTGGTCAATTTCTTCATTATTTATTTCTTATACTTATTGTTTGATATATACGCCTTAATGGCTAATTTGCGCCCGAATTCGAAATAGGTTCTAAAAATTCACTTGATGATTCGTAAGTTTCTTTGTTTAACTGTTTTATTTTCAGCGCTTTTGGCGACGACCAACAATCCGGCTATTGCAGCCCCTGATGAGGGAGACAAAACAGGTTTTATCATGCACCACGTGAAGGATTCACATGAGTGGCATTTTGCAACTTTTGGTCATACTCACATTACACTTCCCCTTCCGGTCATCATTTTTTCTCCGGAAACCGGATTGAATATTTATTCGTCTTCTGATTTTCAAGATCCCGAAACACATTCCTTCGGTAAAGAATATGGTCAAGATGGGTATTATATAGATGAGCATGACCATGTTCAGTCTTTGGATGAAATCAGGACTTTTATAGATCTTTCTATTACAAAGAATGTGGCTATGCTGTTTATTGTGATGGCGGTTGTACTTTACCTGATCTTGTCTGCTGCCAAAAATTATAAAAACAATCCGAACAGTGCTCCTAAAGGAATTGCATCATTTATAGAACCTATTGTTGTTTTTGTAAGGGATGAGATAGCGATTCCAAACATAGGACCTAGATATAAAAAGTTTGTTCCCTACCTGTTGACTATTTTCTTCTTTATCTGGTTTGGCAATCTTATGGGACTCA
Source organism: Rhodonellum sp. (assembly GCA_041748555.1). Classification (GTDB taxonomy): domain Bacteria; phylum Bacteroidota; class Bacteroidia; order Cytophagales; family Cyclobacteriaceae; genus Rhodonellum. The sequence continues at coordinate 2,805 of JBGTDA010000121.1, read as the reverse complement.
TCCCCGGAGCCGCCAACCTTACCGGAAATATTGCAGTTACGGCAACATTGGCAATATTTACATTTTTTGTGACCAATCTCAATGGTAACAAAGATTATTGGAAGCATATTGTTGCCACTCCCGGAGTACCTTTACCCTTGTTGCTCATTATTGTTCCGGTGGAAATCATCGGAATTTTTACCAAGCCATTTGCGCTGATGGTTCGACTCTTTGTGGCCATTACCGCAGGTCATATTGTTATCCTGAGTTTCATCGGATTGATCTTCGTATTTGAATCCTACGCAGTGGGCTTTGCCAGTTCCATTATGGTGGTTTTTATCAACATGATAGAATTGCTCGTAGCGACCATACAAGCATATGTTTTCACCCTGTTTTCTGCCATGTACATTGGGCAGGCAGTAGTAGAACACGATCATCCGAATTATTAAGAATTTCTTTTGTTCAATTATAAATAATAAACACGTATGTTAACTTCAATCTTATTAACTGCCGGATTTGCACTAATGGGTGCAGGTATTGGTGCCGGAATTGTCGCGATAGGCGCAGGTCTGGGTATTGGTAGAATCGGTGGTCAAGCCATGGAGGGAATTGCACGTCAGCCTGAAGCAGCCGGAAAAATCCAGACTGCTATGTTGATTATTGCTGCCCTAATCGAGGTGGTTTCCCTGTTTGCGGTGGTAGTTTGTCTACTGATTGCATTGGGTGATTACACTTTCTAAGAAAGATTCCCGGGGATTGGCGTTTGGCCAATCCCTTCTTTTATTAATTGAACAAAAGCATAAGCATCAGATACTAAAAATTAACACTTTATGGATCTTATTATACCCGGTTCGGGATTAGTATTTTGGCAGATCATCGGTTTTGCCATTTTGTTGATAATTCTGGCCAAATACGCATGGAAGCCGATATTATCTGCCTTGGAAGAAAGGGAAACCAGCATCGAAAATGCATTGAAATCAGCTGAAGTTGCCAGAAATGAAATGGCAAACATGTATGCCGAAAACGAAAAACTTCTCTTGGAGGCTAGAATCGAAAGAGATCAGATCCTTAAAACTGCCAATGAAGCTTCAGCTCGCATGATTGAAGAGGCGAAAGAGGCAGCAATAAAAGAAGGTGCTAAGATGATTGAAAATGCGAAAGCAGTCATCGATACCGAAAAGCAGGCTGCTTTGACAGAAGTTAAGATCCAGGTTGCGATGCTTTCATTCGATGTTGCTGAGAAATTGTTGAGAAAGAATCTATCTACCGACACAGAGCAAAAAGCATTGGTAGAGAAATTTGTAAAAGATATTAAGTTAAATTAATCATCATGTCAGTAATCAGAGTAGCTTCCCGATATGCAAAAGCGCTACTGGAATTAGCTTTGGAAAAAGGCAATCTGGAGACCGTTCATAAGGACATGCAATTGCTTTTGAGGTTAGAAAAATCTAATCCTGATCTGGCAGCTGTGCTTAAAAGCCCTATAGTTTCTTCAGATAAAAAATTGCGGATAATGAAGGCATTGTTTGCAAACAATTCCTCTGAGGTAACGCTTGATTTTTTTGAGCTGATAGCTGATAAAGACAGAAGTGATATGTTGATGGATATTGTCAGAGAATTTCAAAGACAATATAATCAGCACCAAGGCATTCAGGTGGCGGAACTGACCACTACTGTTAAAATTGGGGATGAATTGAGGGCGGAATTTGTCAGGATGACCAAAAAAATATCCGGTCTTCAAAAAGTCGAAATAATTGAAAAGATCAATCCGGATATTATCGGGGGATTTATACTAAAAGTGAATGATTGGCAATTGGATGAATCACTGAATGGCAAACTGAATTCGCTACGACTTGAATTTTCCAAGAATCTTTACGAAAAACAATATTAATTCAAAGCAAAACAATATAACAATAGCAAAGCATGGCAGATGTAAGACCAGATGAGGTTTCAGCAATATTGAAGGAACAACTCGCAGGAACTAAAACGCAAGCTGAACTCGAAGAAGTGGGAACCGTGCTTCAAGTAGGGGACGGAGTAGCCCGTATATATGGACTTTCTAAAGCTCAGGCGGGTGAATTGCTTGAGTTCGAGAACGGTCTTAAAGCAATGGTGCTTAACCTTGAGGAGGATAACGTAGGGGCTGTCCTTTTCGGGGACTTTAGAGGTGTAAAAGAAGGTGATACCGTCAAAAGAACCCAAAAAATTGCTTCCATTCAAGTGGGAGAAGGAATGCTTGGACGGGTTGTCGATACACTTGGGAACCCGATTGATGGCAAAGGTCCTTTTTTAGGTGAATTATATGAAATGCCATTGGAACGCAAAGCTCCGGGTGTTATCTATCGTCAACCTGTAACCGAGCCGCTTCAAACCGGTATCAAATCAATCGATGCCATGATTCCTATCGGAAGAGGCCAGCGGGAATTGATCATCGGTGATAGACAAACCGGTAAAACCGCTGTTGCTGTTGATGCAATTATCAATCAAAAAGAATTTTACGAAAGAGGAGAACCAGTTTACTGTATTTATGTAGCAATCGGTCAAAAAGCCTCTACCGTTGCCGGTATTGTGGCTTCTCTGGAAAAAGGCGGTGCCCTTCCCTATACAGTTATTGTTGCGGCCCCTGCTGCTGATCCTGCTCCGATGCAATTCTTTGCGCCTTTTACAGGAGCTGCGATAGGAGAATTTTTCAGAGACACAGGTCGCCCCGCGCTTGTGGTTTATGATGATTTATCCAAACAGGCAGTTGCCTATCGTGAGGTTTCCCTCTTGTTAAGAAGACCCCCGGGAAGAGAAGCTTACCCGGGTGATGTTTTCTATCTTCAC
>JBGTDA010000120.1:0-9111 GCA_041748555.1 Rhodonellum sp. | reverse complement strand
TGGGCCATAGCCTTTTTTCCACTGGGAAGATTGATGCGCGCAGCATCCCATATAAATGCCTTGGAAGAACCAAAAGCAACATCTCTTGCATTTTCAATTCTGAAGTGCCAAGTCAAATTACCTTCTTGTTTTGGTCTTGTTTTGGATGGATCATTCAATTCATCAAGTCTGACAATGTAAACAGTTGAATCACTGTCTGCAGCAGAATTCATTCTGTCTTGTTGGGTTTTTGTCAATACCTGCCCCGGATTTAAAAGCTCTCCCGAACCTACGACTATGTGGTCAAAAGGAACTGTTACTTTATATTCAAAAGTCCCATAACCTAAATAGAATTCTCCGGCTCCAAGATAGGGTTCGGCATTCCATCCCTGGATATCATCAAATACCGCAACTCTCGGATACCATTGAGCCAGGGCATAGATGGTGCCGTCTTTAACTTTCAATCTCCCCATTCTATCCATCCCTTTCACTGGTATTTTAAATTCAAAGAGCATAGAAACTGTTGCTTTCCCTCCGTTAGCCGGAATAGGTTCCGCAAAATGAACCTGCATTCTCGTATCATTTATCAGATACTTATTGGATACAGGCTTGTTCCTTCCGACCACCTGGGCGCGGACTTGGTCTATGGTGTATCCACCATCGACATCTCCTGCATAGCGGTTTGCCTGAATCGGAGAAGTAAGATTTCCCCGGGATGATGCCATAAACCTGTTCTGCTCTAGATGTAGCCAAATGAAATCAAGTGGTTCAGGGCTGTTGTTTGTGTACGTTATGGTGATATTTCCCGAAAGCGTATGATCCTGCTCATCGAGAGTGGCTTCAATATTATAATCGGCTCCATTTTGCCAATAAGCAGGTCCCGGTTTTCCCGAAGCTGTTCTATAAACGGAACCCTTTCTATCAGTAAATTCTGAAAAAACACCTTCATTTGTTTCCCCTATTTGCTGCGCATTTATGGAAAAAAGGGGGCTCAATATCAAAACCAATAAAAAAAATCTTCCGGTAGTATGTCTCATATATTTAATATTAAATGGAAAGTAGTTGCAATTATACATAATCAATATTGAACTTAAAATTGAATCCGGATCATTGGTAAAAACCTTAACTGCTGCAAAAAGTTATAAAGATTTGTTTTTGGAGCCAATTCACAAGTTATTTGTCCTTTAGATCGGATAAACCATTTATGAAAAAAACATTACTTATTAGTTGTTTGATATTCTTATCAGGAGCCCTGGAAGCTCAACAGGATACTGCTGTTGTTGATCTAGGAGAGGTAATCATCAGGGAAAACAGAATTGAAATCCCATTTAATAAAGTCTCCAGAAACATATATGTGATCAACAGAAAGGAGATGGAAACAACTCCTGCAAGAAGTTTGCAAGAAATATTATCCTTCACTCCGGGTGTGGATGTCAGACAAAGAGGAATTAGTGGTATTCAAGCGGATATCGGAATCAGAGGGGGAAGTTTTGAACAGACACTTATGCTGATCAACGGAATCAAACTCACCGATCCCCAGACGGGTCATCATCTAATGAATATTCCAATACCGCTGCAAGCCATTCAGAGAGTTGAAATCTTAAAAGGTCCAGCCTCCAGAATTTATGGTCAAAATGCATATTCAGGAGCCATTAATGTGGTCACTACACTTCCGGAAACGAAAAGTCTCAGTATTCAGGGCTTTGGAGGAGATTTTGGAATGAGAGGCGGTAGTATCGTTTCTTCCCTTCCTATCGGAAAATTTAAACAAACCCTTGCTGTTTCCCAAGATGCCTCAGACGGCCATTGGTACAACTCTGATTTCAAGGTCACTAATGTCTTTTATGAAGGAGGAATTGACCTTAATGACGGTCATGTAATAAATGGTATGGCTGCCTTTACTGACCGGACTTTCGGTGCCAACGGATTTTATACAAATTCCTTTCCTGATCAATGGGAAAGTGTCCAAACTTATCTTTCTGCACTTAGTCATACCTATCACCATGATCGGCTTTATATTCAGACCAGGGGTTATTGGAGAAGAAATATTGATGAATTCAGATTGCGTAGAAATGAACCTGAGTTTTACACCAACAATCATGTTTCCGACATATTGGCTTTGGAAATAAATGGGCGTTATGAGAACCGGTTAGGTGTTACAGGTGTGGGAGTCGAAAGCCGTCAGGAAATTATTGAAAGCACAAACCTTGGAAACAGAGACCGGAGGTTTATAGGTGTTTTTGCGGAACATCGCATCGAATTAAACAATTTTGATTTCAGAGCCGGGATTTATTCCAATTATTACAATGAATACGGCTGGAAACATTTTCCCGGAGCTGAATTAGGCTATCAGATAAATGATAATTCAAGGCTCTATACAAATTATGGTATTTCTTACAGAATACCCTCATATACCGAACTCTTCTATGAGGATCCAAGTAATCAAAGCAATCCTGACCTTTTACCCGAAGAAGCTACGAATTTTGAATTGGGATGGAAGTATTCTAAAGGTGGAATGAGATTGGAAGTGGTTTATTTCAACAGAAATTCAAAAAACCTGATAGACTGGAATCGTCAACCAAGTGATGTATCTCCAAATCCAAACAAATGGACACCACGGAATATAAGTGAAGTGACTTTTCAGGGATTTGAAACCGGAATATATTATACTTTAAACTTTGGCGCTGAAAATTTTAAAATCAGGGACTTTTCTTTGAGTTATAATTTTATAGATGCTGATTTAAGACAGGCCACAGGTGTCGAAAGCCGTTATGCTTTAAATTCCTTACGCCATCAATTAATAGCTGGAGTACAGGCCTCTTTCTTCGATAAAGTTGAACTTAACCTAAAATCGAGATACATTGAAAGAATGGCTTTAGACCCATATTTTCTTGTTGATGCGCGGGTTGATTATAACAGAATGAAGAAAATCGGTTTATTTGCTGAGGTTTCCAATATTACCAATGCCGAATATATAGAAGCAGGTTTTGTGCAAATGCCGGGAAGATGGGTTAAGGGGGGATTTACCTTTAATCTATATTAGGGTAAAAAGCTTTTATATTTTGTGGGAGTTGAGGGATTCGAACCCCCGACCCTCTGCTTGTAAGGCAGATGCTCTGAACCAACTGAGCTAAACTCCCAAAGTCATTTCAATCACTTCCGTTTAAAGTGAAACCGTTTGTAAATATGGTGGGAGTTGAGGGATTCGAACCCCCGACCCTCTGCTTGTAAGGCAGATGCTCTGAACCAACTGAGCTAAACTCCCAATATTTTAACCCCTTTCAAAAACAATAGAAATTTTTGGAGAAGCAATTCTTCAAATCCAAGAATCCCAGTTTATTCTTAAAACGGATTGCAAAGGTAGATGATAAATTTATAGTCACAAATATTCCATTTAAAAATTATCATGACTAAAAATAAACAATTGATAATGAACCTGAAATATTTTTACCGATAGCGTTATACTAAATAGTACATGATTAAACTATTGTACTCAATGGAAAGAAATCATTAATTGAATACGCCAGAACTCAAATCACAAACTTAATCCCTTGTGCCAAAGGTAAGGCTGTACTGTAATTGATTGTATTCGTTTGCCTTCTCATATATGCCTTCCAGGCGTCCGAACCGGATTCCCTTCCTCCACCGGTTTCTTTCTCTCCACCGAAAGCCCCTCCGATTTCTGCTCCTGATGTTCCGATATTTACATTTGCAATTCCGCAATCCGAACCTGATCCCGCTAGGAATGCTTCTGCTTCCCGCATATTTAGGGTCATGATTGCTGAAGACAGTCCCTGAGGCACACCATTTTGAATTGCAATAGCATCTTCCAGGGTTTTATATTTCATAATGTACAGAATTGGTGCAAATGTCTCATACTGTACCATTTCAAAATGGTTTTCTGCTTCGATTATGCACGGCTTCACATAACACCCGGATTCATATCCTTCTCCTTCCAAAACCCCTCCTGCAACTGCTTCTGTTCCTCCTTCTTGTTTTACCTTCTCGATAGCATCTAAATATCCTTTTACAGCGTCGCGATCAATCAGTGGCCCCACATGATTTCCTTCATCCAGAGGATTGCCAATAACCAGCTTTTTATAGGCAGTGACAAGCCTTTGTTTTACCTCTTCATATACTGATTCATGGATTATTAGCCTTCTCGTCGAGGTACATCTTTGCCCTGCAGTACCTACTGCACCGAAAAGCGCCCCGGTTATGGCAATTCCTAAATCCGCATTTTCGGTGATTATTATGGCATTGTTTCCTCCTAGCTCCAGAAGGGATCTACCTAATCTCGCACCAACAGCTTGTCCAACTAATTTGCCCATTCGGGTAGATCCAGTGGCGGACACTAATGAAATTCTGGTATCATGGGAAAGAAATTCACCAACCTGATAATCTCCTGCCGCCAAAGATGAGATCCCTTCAGGCATGCCGTTTTCCTCAAATATTTTGGCAGCAATTTTTTGACAGGCTATAGCGGAGAGTGGTGCTTTTTCTGAAGGTTTCCAGATACATACATTTCCACAAACCCATGCCAGCATGCTGTTCCATGACCAAACGGCTACCGGAAAATTAAATGCTGATATAATCCCAACAATTCCCAGCGGGTGCCATTGTTCGTACATCCGATGCCCCGGTCTTTCAGAATGCATAGTGAGTCCATATAGTTGCCGGGAAAGACCTACAGCAAAATCACAGATATCAATCATTTCCTGCACTTCCCCCAAACCTTCCTGATATGATTTCCCCATTTCATATGAAACCAGTTTACCTAGGTCTGCTTTAGCTTCCCTGAGCCCATTGCCTATCTGTCTGATGATTTCACCACGCTGTGGGGCGGGAACATTTCTCCATGTTTTAAAAGCTTCTTGAGCCTGTAACACTACAGTATCATAGGCTTCCTGATTCGTGGCCCTTAATTTTCCTATCAGTTGACCATCTGCGGGTGAAAACGAACTGATTTCCCCATTTGCGGTTTTCAGCCATTTGGTCCCGGTAGATGTACCTTGATTTTCTTCAAGGACCGCTAGCCTATTAAGTGTATCTTTTATTCCAAACCTATCTGACATAATAATTTTTGGATTTAATTTTTTGTTTTGGAGTTAATTCCTGTTTCTAAAGAAGTAAATCTAACAAAAATTTTAGGGCTATGGTATTCATTTTCGAAAATCAAAGGGGCCCAAATTATGATATTAAAAAATAATCAGTGCAACTAAAGGTATCTCCTAAGGTCTGTAAAATCCAAGTAACGTTTGATTTTAGGTCCTACTGAAAAACGATAGACAAAATTCACCCTATAATTTCCTGTCATTACAGTATTGGAAAAACCATTCACCCTTGTCAACCTTACATTGTTCCAAATATAATTTCCATTAATAGACCATCTCTCCGAATTATACCCTGCAAACCCTCTCAGGAAAACATTCGGGTTTAATCCCCACCGACTTTCTTTGCCGTAAATGGTTTCCATACTAGTCCACCCGACCCCAAGGTTGCTGGTAGCAGCAGCTGTTATGAAATAATGTTTTTTGATCACAAGGGTGTAAACATATCCCAGATTTGGCCCAAAATCGAAGTACCTGAACTGACTGAAATTTCTTTCAGGATCCTGTAATAAAAGCGTCGGAACAATGGGACTGTCATTTTCGGCCCCGCCACCATAAATCTCAACTCCTGCAAGAAAGCTCCCTGCAGATTTCTTTTGCCATTCGCTTTGGAGGAAAGCTGCTCTGAGAGACAGTTTTTCCCCATTGAAGAGATATTGAACATTCAACCCGATTTTTTTTACCCTTACATCAGGAAGTAAAAATATCGGCTGTTCATAATCCTCTGTTTTGTAAACTTTTTCCAGATAATAACCCCTATAGAACTGTAAAAATACATCAATGATCAAATTTTTTGGATATGCATGTGCCTGCAGGTCAATATAATTTGTCTCACCCCTGTCTCTTTCCGGATTCAGGAATCCAAACCCATAAGCTAAATTGAAGGTCAGCCCATTGTAGGTCGCACCCATTCCGAGGTTAAGGGAGGAATTTGGTTTAATCAGAAATGATTCGTTTGATACTCTGTCATTAATTTTAAAATCAGTAAACTTCCGTGATACATAAATCCTGGAGGTTACTTTATCCGGAAAGGTCTGATAATAAAGGGTATCAGAAACCTGCTGGGCCGATACTTTTGATCCGAATAAACCAAGTAGACATAAAATTAAAAACTTTGATGAAATATGAGCAAAAGAACTTTTAACGCATTGTATAAACCTTAAACAAGAATAATTCATTTGACTGTCAGTAAAATATTTTGAGGATAAACCAAAAATCCAACCATTAAAATTTACATGAAAATAATTTCGAAGAATTTTTATGCAAAATCGAAAAAATATAAATGGAGGTCAGAAAAAATTATTATCTAAATGACCTCCGATTTTTTTAACTACAGTAAAAACAATGAGCAGAAAAAGTTGCTTAATCACCCATGACAAATATAAAAAACTTTTTCATTAATACACAATACATTTTTTATGGTTTTTTTGATATTTTAACGAAATACTAATATTTCATCCATAAGGGAATGTTTTTAAAAAAATTAACCATTAAATTTTTTAAAAAAAAAGGTTAAAACATTATCTGTTCTTATCAGGAAAAAGTTTTTCATTAAAAAACCTAAACTTTTTAAATTGATTAATAAATAAATAATTAAGTTAGAGTCATGCTCATCCACACCAATCCTCAGAATAAATTAATTTCCATCGTAACCCCTTGTTATAATCAAGCACATTATTTGGAAGAAACCATCAATTCGGCATTAAAATCCACATACAGGCCTTTGGAAATTATCATTGTCAATGATGGATCCACTGATGGCACCAAAGAATTAGCTGAAAAGTTGGCCACGCTATATCCCGAGGTAAAGTTAGTCAATCAAATAAACCAAGGAGTTTCGTCAGCCATCAACACAGGAATCCGAAACGCTCAAGGAGAGTATGTGATTCCTCTCGCAGCAGATGACCTTCTTTCAGAGAATTATCTTGAGGAAGCCACAAAAGTACTGGATCAAAAACCGGAGGTAAAAGTAGTTTATTGTAAAGCTGTAAAATTTAACTCAAAAGGAAATAAACCTTGGAAACTCAAGCCATTCAGCAGGAATCTTTTAGCCAGGGACAACATGATTTTTGCAACTGCCCTTTTCAGGAAAATGGATTGGGAAAAATGCGGCGGTTATTCTGAAGATATGCTGGCGGGTAGGGAGGATTGGGAATTTTGGATCAAATTCCTCAAAAATGGAGGTGAGGTTGAAAAATTGCCTTTCTTGGGCTTTTATTACCGCCTTTCCCCAACCAGTAAAAGAAAAAAAACAGGAACCAATCAAAAAAAGAGGGACCGGATCGCATACCTCAACGCCCACCATGCTGACTTTTTTGAAAGAGAATTAAGTGGTCCATTGAGATTTCAACGTTCTTGGTCAAAACCTTATAATACGCTATTGAAATGGCTGGGTAAATTGTGATCAGATTTTATCTAGTCCTTTCCAATATTTCAAAAAATAGTATTTTAACGGATTTTTGTATTTCAATTGTTTCCAAGTTCTACTTCCATGAGGGCGGTGAAGAACGGGCACATCCATCAATATATAATTCTCAAAACCAAGTTCAATTGATTTTTTGGAGACAAAGGTGTCATACCAATCTTTCGTACTGTCCAAATCTTTAAAATCAAATGCTTCAAGTAATTTTCGAGAAAATATTGTACAACAGAAGCTTAAACTTCTGTTTGTTCGTACAATTGCATACCGAATTTTTTTAAATTTCAGATATGGAAAATTCACCTTTCCGTTTTCTCCCACTGTAATAGCTCCCACCAGCCCTGCTTTTGGTGTTTTTATCAAAAAGTCATGAAGTTCTTCAATGGTTTGAGGCTTGATCAACACATCGGATTCAATCACAACAAGTGGAACATCTAATTCCAAAGCTCTTTTTTGGGCCAATTGCAAAACAAGTTTGTAATTAGGTGAAGGGGTTTTTGTGACTTCTTGTAGATTTACCAACTCATAACCGATCACGGCTTTATTTTCCTCCAGTGCCTGCCTTGTTTCGGGTGTACTGAAGTCATTATAAATGATGTGTTTGACCTTCATGGTAGAAGCGGCAACACCTCTTGCCGTTTCGAGAGTTGTTTCCAAAGAGTTCTTTACCGGAGTAATAACCAAAATCTTCGACATGTTTCTGATTTCAAATTTTAATTTGCAAAACTACCCTTTATACCCATAAAAAAAGCCCTGTAATTGACAATCACGGGGCTCTATCAAAACTACCTAATAATTTATACTAATTTTGCCAAGGCAGTTTTCATTCTTGACAACGCTTCTTTTAATTCATCCATTGATGCGGCGTAAGATATTCTTACGCAAGAAGGTGCGCCAAATGCAGCCCCCGTAACGAGAGATACATTGGCCTTGTCCAAAAGATAAAGACATAGATCATCCGCATCCTTTACAGTGAACCCATCCGCATGTTTTCCAAAAAATGCGCTCACATCGGGAAAGAAATAGAATGCACCACCAGGTACATGGGTTTTGATCCCCGGGATACCCCTTAGGAGTTCTAATACCAAATCCCTACGTTTTAAATATTGCTCTTCCATCTTTTTGGAAGGGGTTTGATCGCCTGTTATTCCTGCCAATGCTGCACGCTGAGCGATTCCTGTTCCGCCGGAAGTAAATTGACCCTGCATTTTTTCCACCGACTTGGCAATAAACAGTGGCGCACAGATATAGCCCACTCTCCAGCCTGTCATTGCATATCCTTTGGAAAATCCATTAACCGTAATGGTCCGATCAAACATCCCTGGGAATGATGCGATACTGTAATTTTTGCCCGCAAAATTGATCAACTCGTAGATTTCATCCGCTATCACCATCAGGTCTTCATGCTTCTTCACCACTTCTGCTATCGCTTCGAGTTCCTCTTTGTTAAAGACAGAACCTGTTGGATTGCAAGGGGAGGAATAAATTATGGCTTTGGTTCGAGGATTGATCGCAGCATCCAGTTGAGCTGCCGATGCTTTGAAATTATTTTCCAGCGTACCTTCTATCAATACGGGAATTCCACCAGCCAATTTGATGATC
>JBGTDA010000119.1:0-59644 GCA_041748555.1 Rhodonellum sp. | reverse complement strand
GGAAATCGGTCAATCTGTGCGCTACCTGGCAAGAATCCGATACAGGCAACCCCTTTCTTATGCTACACTGATGATGAAGGAAGCAGGTTTGTTCGTGATTTTTGATAATGCGCAAAAAGGCATTGCTTCAGGTCAGTTTGTCGCTTGGTATGACGGTGAAGAAAGTATTGGTTCGGGCACCATTTGTTAACGGTTTATGGAGCTACCCATTCTATTTGAAGACGAGGATTATATTGCCATCAATAAACCTGCTGGATTGTTGGTGCACAAAACCAAAATCGCAAAGGATGAAGAACCCTTGTTTGCGCTTCAGCTACTTCGGGATCAGATCGGACAAAGGGTCTATCCCTTGCATCGTATAGATCGACCGACTTCGGGAGTATTGCTTTTCGGTAAATCCAATGCAGCAGCAACACTAATGCAACCCAAGTTTGCTGCAGGAGAAATCACCAAATATTACCTTACCATCGTGAGAGGATTTACAGCCGAGCCTCATCAGATAATTGATTTGCCCCTAAAAAAAGAACTCGAGGGTATCCTGCAAGAGGCAAAAACTGAAATCTGGAGACTGGGTGAGGTGGAAATTCCCCTTGCCTCCACAGCAAGACATGCCACAAGCAGATATTCACTTCTCAAAGCCTATCCTCATACGGGGCGGATGCATCAGATCCGCAGACATCTGGCCAAGGAGAGGCATTATATCATCGGTGATACAACCCACGGAGAAAACAAACAGAATAAATTCTTCAGGGAGGAGTTTGGGATGAACAATCTATTGTTGCATGCCTGGAATTTAATTTTTAGGCATCCGCTTACTGAGAAGGAAGTAAACATTTTTGCGCCATTGCCGGAACATTTTTCGGCTACCATGAAGCAATTTGAGTGGAAGATTTAAAAGTGGATTTATTGGATTTCAGTCCAGTTTTTTTTGGATTAAAAGGTGTGGCCAAACACAAAGAAGAACTGCCCATCTTCCTGAGACCGTGCATAATCCATCCGTAAAATGGTCGCTTGGTTCCAGGCCAAACGAAGGCCCATTCCCGGGTTGTATTTAAAGTTTCGAATACTGAGATTACTAAAGTTGTCATAAACCCTGCCTGCATCAAAAAACGGTACTGCAGAAAAAGCCATATGCTGGTTTAATACCCGCGTTTGGTAAAATCGGGATCGTAATTCAAAATTGGCAAGGGCTGTTACCATGCCGGCAAATCTTCCTTCCCGATAACCTCTTAAGGCCCTTGAACCTCCCAATACAGGAATTCCACCTCCTTCAGAAGCACCCCAAAGATCCAGAACCTCTGTAAACGGAATATTACTTCCCCTGATATACCCCAAAGCAAACCGACTTGCAAATACAGTTCTATCCAAGACATTTGGCAATACCCTTTGGTAAAACATTCCCTGTGCAAGATGTTTTGTAAAATTGAATTCCGAGCCGGTCCAGGTAGCGGAAATTTCCTGTGCATATTCCACGAACATACCCCTGGACGGATCCGGCTCCAAATCCCTTGTATCCCACATCAAGCCACTTTGCAAGAGTCCAATCCGTCCTCCATTGTATCCGCCGATATTATGTCGTGCCCAAGAGGAACCGGCATCACCCATCAAACCCGCCTCATAATCCTGGGTAATCCGGGTTTTTCCTTGTGTGGCTCCTTCTTCTTCGCCGGTAATTGGATCAATGGCACCGGCAGTTCCGTGGCCATCATATTGATCTATAGAAATTATCAGAATCTCCAGTCCAAGCATCAGCCGCATTCTTCCCTCAAAAAATGATCTTTCGGCTGCCAAGCCAAAAAGGAATTGGGTATAATCCACTTCATTGTAATGTAGATCAGTGTACACCTCCTCAGGATCTTCACCGGGACCTAGGCCAGGACGTGTCAGGGCCAGGTTTTCATAATAAGCAGGAAATCTCGCATTTTCGACAATGTTTCCGGTTCTTTTGTCTGTATAGCGTAATCCGGAAAGGGTTTCAGATCCTATCCCAAAGTATTGCCAATTGGGATCATTGGCATAAATCAAATCCCCTCTCAAACGCCACTTGGTATTCAACGCGTATGGAATGTCAACATTCAACTCGCCATCAATGCGGCCGTTTTGTGCAACCCTTAGTCCAATGGCATAGCGTATCCGATAAGGTGTAAAATAATAAAAAGGGTCGTTTCTGTCTTTGTTGTTGAAAAGAAAGGCATTTCCACCCACTGTTAAACCCCTAATCGGGTCTACTGTAAGTTCCGGTAGGCCAGTGGCATACCAGCCTTCTTTTTTGTTGATAATATCTTCCTGTGATAATCTTTTCTCTACGGACATATTAAAAGGAAGCTCCAAGGTATCACCTTCCATTAAAACTGCTTTATCCAAACTTTCTGTACCAAGAAATTGAGGTTGCTGGGCGAGAGAATTGGTGACAATCAGTAGCAGAAATAAATATCCCAGTCCGATTTTGTCCATCATTTAAGATTTTAGGTAATTAAAATAAATTTTATTTAACGATAATAAAAATAATCACTATCCTTTATATTTCAATAAAAAATAAAATTTATCTTAATTTTTAATAATTAAATCTTTATTTGATACTATAATTTAATTCAGGTTAATACCCAAAACCAAACCAAGCCAAGGTTTTTTCTGATATATCCATACCTCTGAATTATTATCCAATAATTGGTCAAAACCTAAAGCAAGCCCCAAAGTAAGGTTGTTTACCCCGATACTGCCAGCGATTCCATAAGACCAAACCATCCCATCATATTCTAGCTGCACTTGATCCCGGGTGACAAAGGGATTTACCGCCGTGCCGCCAATTCCCGAAAACAAGCCGACGGTCACCCCATAATGTCTTGTATATCGTTCAAGGTTGTTGATTTCATTTTCCTCATATCCCAAAGTGTAGATTTCCGACCTATAACCCAGATAGACATTGGCATTGAAATTTGTATTGAGTTGTGGCGGAACACCTCCTGTTGCAGAGCGATATTTAAATGGGATGGTGATCAAATCAACATCAATTCCTGAGGAATAAAACCTTGCGTTCTTTAAAAGTTGTTGACTTCTTTTTTGAGGATATACAAGCAGGTTCCTTTTTGTTGTGTCAGCTTCAAATCCACCATCCATTTCCTTTAAAGGAAGGATATATAAATATTCATCTTCATTGTCAAGGTAAACTTTTTCCTTTGCTCCATTGAAGATCCTTGATGAATAAACTCCATCCATGATCTCGTAATCCGCAATTTCCTTTTGAGCCAAACATCCCTGCACCAGTATACACAATGGAATCAGCTTTAAAAGCAATGAATAATTTTTCATAACCCTGATCGATAACATTCACAAACTGATGGTTTGAAGCGAATACCAGTATAAACCTCAAAATACTTAAAGATTCTTAAACCCTTTGAGCTCGCAGGGAAATATATCTATATTCGAAATAATTTTAAGTATATCCACTATTTCTGCCAGTAGTTTTCGTTTTTATAGAAAGGGCTAGAAGACCGATGACTGCAGTCGGATGAACCCGGCATTTGAATGTATTAATCATGAATCTGTTGAATTTTGGTATTTCCGGGTATTTGTGCTGATATATAAAAGTAAATTTATTCATATATGAAAAAACCGTTTTATTTTCTAAGTCTTCTGCTGTTGGGAATGACTTTTTTTGAATGTATGGCCCAGGATCCAAAAAAGGAAATTGAAGCCAATTTTAAGGAAAAAGAATCCATTTCTCATTTCAGGTATCTTGCATCGGATGAATTGATGGGAAGAGACCCGATCAGGCCTGAAATTGATGCAGCTGCCCGATATATTGCGGAGCAGTTCTGGAAATACGGAGCAAAGGAAATTCCCGGAGCGGAGGGATATTATCAACCCATTCCCTTTAGGCTTTCTTCACCACCCACTAAAGGAACAGTTACTTTGGGAGGCCAAACTTACAGCCAAGGCGAGGATCTTTTGGTATTGGATGGACCAACACTTGAAGGTAACTATGAGCTTGAAGTAGTGGGTTTTGGGTTGAAAGATGATTATGAAGGAAAGGACGTAAAAGGTAAAATTGTGGTGACAAATATCGGAGCTCCCAACAGACTCAGCCCTGCGGATCTTTTTGCAGTTGGCCGTGAAAAACTTGCTCTTGCCCAGGCTCAGGGTGCCGTCGGAATAATTGAAA
This sequence comes from Rhodonellum sp., assembly GCA_041748555.1. GTDB lineage: Bacteria > Bacteroidota > Bacteroidia > Cytophagales > Cyclobacteriaceae > Rhodonellum. The sequence goes on along the minus strand of JBGTDA010000119.1, from coordinate 55,482 downwards.
TGTACAATGTCCCCACAGTACCCTGGAATCTGGTGGCCAATTTCCTTAACCGAACCCAATTGACCGTTGACCAAACTGAAACAGGGGAAACCATACCGTATATCTGGGTCAGGGATCTAAAAAATGAAGCCATCAACGCCATCGGTAAAGGAGAATATTCTTCCGTAGATATCGAAATTCAGGGAAAAGTGAACAAGCAAATCATTGGAAAAAATGTAGTGGCGGTAATTGAGGGTTCCGATCCTGAGCTGAAAGATGAGTATGTGATGCTCTCCGCCCATTATGACCATGTGGGGGTAGGAAAACCGAATGCGGAAGGTGATTCCATCTATAACGGAGCGCGGGATAATGCTGTTGGAACAGTGGCTGTTATCAATGCTGCCCGTTATTTTGCAGAAAATCCCCCAAAGCGATCCATTCTATTGTGTGCCTGGACGGCGGAGGAAAAGGGTCTGTTGGGCAGCGGTTATTTTGCCGAAAATCCATTGGTGCCTTTGGATAAAATCATCTATAACCTCAATATAGATAATGGCGGTTACAATGATACTTCCATCATTACGGTAATCGGTTTGGGAAGAACTTCTGCTGATTCTTTGATAGAAAATGCCGTAGCAACCTTTGGCTTGGAAGCGATAGCTGATCCTGCACCCGAGCAACGATTATATGATCGTTCGGACAATGTCAATTTTGCCCGAAAAGGTATTCCCTCCCCTACTTTCAGCCTGGGGTTTACAGCCTTTGATGATGAAATAATGAAACATTACCATCAAGCTTCTGATCAGGTGGATAATTTTGATCTGGATTACGCTGTACTTTATTGGAAATCCTACATTATGGCCGCCAAGGCTATTGCTGATTGGGATGAACAGCCAAAATGGGTTCAAGGTGACAAATATGAGGAAGTTGGAAAGGAACTGTATGGTTGGGAGGAGTAAAACAGACCCGCTTTTTATGTTTAAAAATACAGTGGAAACCAATCATCTACCATTTTTCGAAGTTTTATTTTATCAGGATCTTGTCTAGAATCCCATTTAGTCAAAATGTTTATTTGCTTATCAATATGCTCGTAAAAAATCAAGTAATGGCGAACGATCTTAAACCTCTATAAATTTCATCTATAACATTTTTGTCATCAATGCTTTTGATTCTCTAATAAGTTCGTTACGTTGTTTTAGTTTATCCATATCTGAATATACAGAAAATATGGGTGACACGACACTAGCTTTTTTCATCCTTATTTTGCTTTTCCTGCTCTTCTTGCTTTTTTTCTTTCTCTATGGCTTTTTCTTCTTCCTTTGCGGCTCGTTCAATTTCCTCAGGAGTGTCCTTATCTGTTGCTTTTTTGATCACTTCTCCATTACCATCCACTTCCATAAGTTCTACTCTCACGGCTTCCTTATAGGGTGTAATACTGCCTCCCGTTTTTTCTGCGATGTAAAATGTGATTTGGGCACCAAACAAGAAGATGATAACCGAATAATAAATCCAAATCAGGATAAATACCAGAGATCCTGCGGTACCATAGGCACTTCCGACATCTGAATTTGCCATGTATATTCCCAAGACATATTTTCCCAAAGCAAACAGCAGCATAGTCACAAAAGCACCTAGCCAAACGTCTCTCCATTTTACACGGGCATCAGGAAGGACCCTGTACATCAGCCCAAAAATGATGATCAAAATGCCTTGGGAAAAAATAAAGTTTGCAATGGATGCCAAAAATAAAGTGGATTCATCGAGTAAATTGGACAGATACCTAAAAAAGACCACGATCAGGGCGTCAACTAAAAGTGAAACCAACAATACAAATCCAATGGAAGCAACCATTGAAAAACTCAATAAGCGGTTGGTTAAAAACTTTAAAAATCCTCGTTCCGGTTTGGCTTTTATGTGCCAAATATGATTGATACTGTTCTGTAAACTTACGAATACGGTCGTTGCACTGAATATTAAAACCCCTATACCCAAGACTTTGGCCCAAAAACTCTGGTCATCCACTCCCGCACTCTTTATGATATTATCGAATGTTTCGGCACTGTCTGACCCTAAAGTTTCAGTGACTTGATTAAGCAGCTCTTCACGCACTTCCCCTTCACTGTAAAAATATGAGGCTACGGTAAGTGAAATAATCAATAGACCCGGTAAGCTGAATATGGTATAAAAGGCCGTGCAAGCCGCAAAGGTAAAAGCCTCATTTTTGGAAAAATCTTTTACACTCTCCACAATGATCTGGAAAGAGGTGAGTTTTCTGAATCTTCTAAAATTCTTTTTAAACATGTTTGGGAAATTTAGATTCTAAGCTGTCATTTACGAATGTTAAAATAAAATCAACAAGTAAAAAGCTATGCAAAATTAATGCTATCGGCAGATATTTTTTAAAACAATCTCATTACAGGATCCCATTCTCAGGATACTTGGCGGTTACAGTTCTTCCAAAAGCCATCATTTCAGCTATTTGTTCTGCCATGTTGCCATTAGGATAGATTGCCGGTCCGATGCCGGCTTCTTTCTTTTTATAATCCAGGTATCCGATGACGATAGGTACATCAGCACCCAAAGCTATATGGTAAAATCCCGATTTCCATCTTGGAGCATAACTTCTGGTGCCTTCGGGAGTTACCATGATCACAAGTTCATCGGAGCTTTTGAGCATATTGATCATAGCCTCCGTGTAGGTTTGTTTTCTCCCGCCGGGCACTTTTTTTCTATCAATGGAAATGCCTCCAAGAATTTTGATCAACCATCCCAAGGGTCCGACCATTGCTTCTTTTTTTATTGTAAAGCGAACCGGTATATCCATAAGATAAAAAGCCGCTCTTGCATAAAGAAGGTCCCAGTTACTCGTATGGGGTATTGCAATCAAAACAGCCTTTTTCACACCATCAGGCCATCCATGGTGGAGTTTCCATCCGCTGATCCAAAACACTATTCTTGATAAAAATTTCATCATAAAATCAATGGGTTTATTTTTAATTTGACAGTTCCTGTAATTCGGTTTTGGATTGGATCATCGAAATGGCTTCCAGATAACCCGCATCGAAAATTTCCCGGGATTTTTTTATATCAAAAACCCCATATCTTGCCAGACCGGGAGGTTCCATAAAAAAATCACATTTATTTTTTCTGCTATAAACATTGTAATTCATGGACATCACGATTGTCCGCTCAATCAAACTCTTGATGTTTCTGATGTTATGTTCTACCGGCAGGTGATTACAGTTTACTCCGATAATGACATCACAGATGCCATCAAGAGGCTCTACGGGCAGGTTGTTCAAGACCCCCCCATCCACATAATAATTGTTTTCAATGGCTATGGGATCAAACATTCCCGGAATACAGGAGGATGCCATGATTGTTTTGATCAAGGGTCCTTCTGAAAAATAAACAACCTTTCCTCTTTTGATATCCGTAGCTGCTACGGTCAAGGGAATTTTCAAAGATGAAAAATCATTCTCAGGAATATATTTCTGATAAAGATCTTCCACAATATCCATTTTAAGGATTCCCGTCCAGCTTATAGCGGGCCGCATAAATTTAAAGTAATTGGTTTTGATGATGATTTCAATGATTTCCTCGGGCGCATATCCATGGCAATACATGGCTCCCACTATTGCACCGGCACTTGTACCGCTGACCCTGTTTGGAAATATCCCGTTTTCATTCAATGCCTTCAACACCCCTAAGTGGGCAATACCTCTAACACCACCACCCGAAAGCGCTATGCCTATTTTTTTATTGGAGCTCATTTAAGGAAAAAGTTTGATCCAGTCTGACTCCTTTTTCGGTCATTTTGACTGTGCAACATTCATAAACAGGATCATGTTCAAGAAATATGATGTAGTTGTTTATTGCCGCGTCTTCCAGAAAAATCTTCTTTTCTTCCAAGGTTTGTAGAGGTCTCGTATCATAGCCCATCACATAAGGTAAAGGAATATGACCAACCGATGGAAGCAAATCTGCCGCAAAGACAACTGTTCTACCTTTATATTGGATTTTTGGAATCATCTGTTTATCAGTATGGCCGTCGGCGACAATGTAATCAAAACCCTCAAAGAACTCACTTCCCTTCGATTCGAGAAAATCCAGCTGCCCGCTTTGCTGAATGGGAAGGATATTTTCTTTTAAGAAAGAGGCTTTCTCTCTTGGATTGGGTTCAATCGCCCATTGCCAATGTTCATAATTAGACCAATATCTGGCAATTGGAAAAGTCATCTGAATCCGGTTTGGATCGTCTCCTTCATACCGGACCCCTCCCCCACAATGATCAAAGTGCAGGTGGGTAAGGAAGTTGTCAGTTATATCCTCAACGCCGAATCCGGCAGTGTTCAACGATTTCTCCAGCGAATCCTCTCCATGAAGGAAAAAGTGGGAAAAGAATTTGGCGTCCTGTTTGTCCCCTATTCCATTGTCAATCAATACAAGTCTTTTTCCTTCTTCCACCAAAAGGCAACGCATTGCCCAGGTACAAAGGTTGTTTTCATCGGCCGGGTTTGTTCTGGACCATAAAACCTTCGGAACAACCCCAAACATGGCACCACCATCCAATTTGAAAAACCCTGTATTGATAACGTGAAGCTTCATTTTACCTGCATTTATTTCATAAAAAATCCCACCAAAACCTAAACCACAGCAGCAGATTGATCAGCTGATGTGTGAGTTCTAAAGGATTGAGTGGGATTTGGATATCAGTTTATTCTTCAACAAAGACGCCCATTGAACAGAATTTTTCTATTCTCCGGTCAATTCTGGTTTCAGGCTGAATATTGTCAAGTTCTTTCAGGGCTTCCAAAATAGTGTTTTTGATGACATTTGACATCGTTTTCATGTCTTTATGAGCACCTCCAAGCGGTTCCTCAATGATACCATCAATCAAACCGTTGTTTTTCATATCAAGGGAAGAAAGCTTTAAAGCTTCAGCGGCCTGTTCTTTATAATCCCAGCTTCTCCACAATATGGAAGAGCAGGATTCAGGAGAGATTACAGAATACCAGGTGTTTTCGAGCATCAATACCCGATCACCGATTGCTATCCCCAAAGCTCCACCGGAAGCTCCCTCACCGATTATAATACAAATAACAGGAACTTTAAGCATAAACATTTCCCTCAGATTCCGGGCTATTGCCTCCCCTTGCCCTCTTTCTTCTGCTTCCAATCCAGGAAATGCCCCGGGAGTATCGATAAGAGTGACGATAGGTTTCCCGAATTTTTCGGCCATTTTCATCAACCTCAGCGCCTTACGGTAACCTTCAGGATTAGCCATTCCAAAATTCCGTTCCTGACGTTGTTTGGTATTTCTGCCTTTTTGTTGTCCTATAAACATCACCGAGCGGCCATCAATATTGCCCAGACCACCCACCATGGCTTTGTCATCTTTTACGGAACGGTCTCCGTGAAGCTCAATGAAGTCATGGGTTATTTCATAGATATAATCCAGCGCATAAGGACGATCGCCGTGTCTGGACAGTTGAACCCTTTGCCATCTCGTTAAATTTTGAAAGGTTTCTTTTTTCAGCGCCTGGATTTTTTCCTCCAAAGAGTGAATATCAGCTGTCAGATCAATATTCCTTCCCTTTGCCAAATCCTTCATTTCCTGAAGTTTCTGTTCCAGATCTACAATAGGTTTTTCGAATTCCAATACCATAACAATCGTTTTTGACTGGGCAAAGATAAAAAGATTATCCCGAAGTAAAACTAAATTAATGATGAGGTAATGATTCCGTATGAAGCAGGAGAGTTTGAATAGCGTTTTGGAAGATCAGTAATGACAAATCATCACGCCGGGCAAGTGGTATATCAGTTTGTGTCCAGGTATTTTATATTTTCAAACTTTGACAGAAAACCCTGATTGAAAATCTTTCAATTACTTCCGGGAAGGATTGTTTCCGGGGAACTGACGGTCCTCGGAGTTTTCTTCGGGGCTCTTTTCTTGTGGCTTTACCGTCGATCGGATGACCATGACTTTGTTGAGGATGTCAAACCAGAACGGTGCTCCGATAGTGGCAGCCAAAGCTGTAATCAACCAGCCAAAAATACGTTCCAGGACATTTTTCCACCACCATTCAAAGGTGTTTTGCTTAACATCCGGTCCTGTAGAGGACCATCCTTTGGACCACCCGATCGGAAGTCTGAAAATTTCCGGAGAGACTTGGATTACTGAATGGATTTCTTTGGAAAAAGCGGGGTTTCTTGATGCCTGCTCTGCCCTCTCCACCACTACGGCCCTGACAGCGTCATTATGATAAAGGTAATCGGCAAAAGTAATGGTGTTTATATTCAGGGAAACAGCTGCGATTAAACCAATCCAGAAAATCACCCAATGTGTAGAGCGCTTATATCTGCCTGATACCCGGTCCATACCACTGTTGTACCACGCTTCGATGTTTTTTTGTGCTTTGAAAATATCGCCATCAGCGGTATCGATGGCGATTATAACAACGCGCTGGACTGCGGAATTCTTGAGATTCGCAATATTCTTCCGGATTGCTTCGATGTTGATTTGGGGAGAAGCCGAACTGATGCCTGCTTCATCCAGCACAGGGCCTCTGACTGTAATATCCATCAGTGCAAGGGCAAAATTACTCGCGGGGATATAGGATGGAAGATGTGCGCCGTCTGACCAGGCGTGAGGGGATTTGGTTAGGTTTTCAGGATTGTATGGATAGGAATAAAGGGCTGTAATAAGAGGGTGATTGTAAAAGCTTTTGACCAGGCCTTCTGCTTTTTTATCATGCAAAAGTTCCCTTATCGCATGTTCAAGAAATGCCGCACGGGTTTTCATCCAAGCCTCTATCGCTTCCCTGATCGAAGAACAGACAATGCTGATCAGTAAAAAAAGAAAAATGACACCAATGGTTACTTCCAATATCTGGGAGCCAAACATATGATCCTCCTTGGTTTAAATAATCCGGTTTTTGATCCAATAAATGGTTTCGAAAGATCAGTTTAACAAATTTTGATCTTTACTTGCCATTCTTTCTTTATTGGTAAACCGTATCAGTAAATTAAAAAATATTAAATCTATAATCCTATTGATGTGGATTAATATCTTAAGCTGGGGGTAAATGGCAATAATGGTCTTTTGTTTCTTTTAAAAATAAATAATGAAGAACAGGCGAAAGATCTGAGATGGAAATATTGAATGATGAAGGTAACAGACTTAACGACGGAGATAAATACAAATTTATAAACACTGGATCCTAAATCAGGGCTTTCCGAAAATGAAACGAAATCAAGAATTTTTTTCAAGTGGGCTAAATGTTGTGTGGGGTTACTCTTTTTTGGATATTCTCCGGGCTAAATTCCTTGCACCATGATGAACCATTAAAATATCCACCGTAGTGTCATTTTTGATTCGATATATTATTCTGTAGTTACCTTCAATAATTTCCCTGATTTCAGGTTTATTTAATTCTTCAACAATTTTTCCTGCTCGCACATGACTTTTCAATATTTGTGATCGCTCGCAAATTTTATCAACCTGTCGTTTTGCATAACGTTTTGAATCACGAGAAATGTAGTCATAGATATCCTTCAAGTCATCCCTGGATTCTTTAAGCCATCTTATTTCGACCATTTTGCAATTTCATTTTTCAAATCATCCTCAGAAAATGTTTGTCCACCTTGTTCGGATGAAGAAATTCTTTGTTCAAGTTTTTCGATGAATACTAACCTGTCAATGAGTTCATCTATTGAGATCTCATCTTCAGGAAATTTATCTATTTGTTCTTTAAGTTTCGCTTTGGATATCATGATTATTTTTTTTATCAATATACGGAATTTCAGAAAAGTTAGGGCATGTGTTGTTCTGGGATTTAATGCCACACAACGCTGGGTGTATGCTCAGTACCGCTGCCTTGCGGGAGAAACCGTCTGAGTTCTAGATGTGGAGGGAAGAAAAATTGTTTGTTGAAGGTAACAGACTTCACGACGGACAAAAATATTTTAAAATTTTTAGCTCTTAAAATTTCAAATATTTCATTCGATGAGCCATGCTGCAAAATTGCGCCAGACATCGCTCGGCCCAATGACCACAGCACGCAGGTTTGCCCAAACAAACAATGCCAAAGCCACCCACAACGAAACCGGGTGAATACTGCCTCGGGATAATCGGTCATGGACAGCACCGGCAAAGAGGAGCATAAAAAGAGGGATAACTATGATCGGGGCTGTTATTTCCCGTAAAACCGGTGAATGGCCGATAATGTGTGTCAGTGCCGCAGGCATCAAAGAACCGACAGTTGCCAGCAGCATCAACCTCTTGTGAACGGCCGGGTGACTGCGATAATAAATTGCCAGCCCTACCAAAATACTGAAGCTTAAAATATCTCCAAGCTGAAACACCAGCTGTCCCAGGGGATCGCTGCTACCCTGTATCAAATCGCCGCTGAGATCAAAACCGCGCCTCGCCATAGCAATTGCAGTGATATATCCCGACACCACCATCAAGACTGCGAGCAAGGCACCCAAATAGCCCAGTCGCCGGTGAACGTCGATTTTTCTTTTCGTAATGAGTATTGTTTGTGTGAGAAACAACAGGAGCCAGGCTCCAAAAATAGCGCCGTGTGAGGCCAAGGCCCAGGTCATTGGCGCCCTGCGACCAGCCGAAACTGCTGTCGGCCCAAAACCGGCGATTGCAATTGCGATGGCTATCATCGCCATTATTACATAGAACCGGCCCTCGGACCGGCGGTGCACTTGCTGATCTTGTAAGGATATTTTTGTCTTCATGGTAAGAAATTTTAAAAATTACACTACCCTACTTAATTAATTGATATATGGCCTTTTCACACTCCCAGATCCTTTATTTAAACCATACATTTTCAAATCAGTACAAATATTGATTGCACTGTTTATTCAATCTATATTTAACCAGCATAGCCGAATTGCTTATTGTTCAGTGCAGTTGCCAGCCTTTGATATAAAACTCCAAATTAGCATCTGAAAAAAGAGGAATTTTATGTGAAGGAGCTTAATTAATGAGTGAAATGCCTAAATATTGAGTGGGAAAATGGAAATATCAATAATTGGCTGCCGGTTGTATTTTTATTTATTACAACCATCCAAATTTTTGAACCAAGCGCTCTTTTTGGTTTTTGGCAACCGGAATGGTGATGTCTCCGGTCATGATCAAATAGGAACCGTCTCCTTTATGGTACATTTTTATATGCTCCAGGTTGATGAGGTATTGGCGATGAACCCGGAGGAAATCCCGTTCTTCAAGTACCTCCTGAACATCCCTTAATGTTTTGGAAAGCAGGTAGTTTTTGCCGTTTGACAAAAAAAGCTTGGTATAATTACTGTCTGCCTCGCAATAGACCAGCTCTTTCAAATCCACAAAAACAACCCCAAGCTGAAACGGGACAGCAATTTTTGAGGGGAATTTACCCTCTTTAAGCTGGTACCGCAGCAGGGCGAGTTGTTGCTGATCAATAGGCTGCTTTTTTTCTGCTTTTCGTACTGCCTCACAAAGCTGTGGGATGTTTAGGGGTTTGAGCAGGTAATCAAGGGCACTGAAACGGAAAGCCTTTAAGGCAAATTCATTATAAGCTGTAATAAAGATCAGACTGAAGGAAATATCCTCAATTTGCTCCAGCAACTGAAATCCATTCATCCTGGGCATTTCCACATCAAGAAACACCACGTCAGGCGCCAGGTTTCTAATGGCCTTCAAACCTTCTTCAGGTGTGGTACATTGTGCCAAAACCTTTACTCCCGGACAATGCTCTTTTAGCTGTAGTGCCAATAACTGTACACAATCAATTTCATCATCAATTATGATAGCTTTGAGCATCAAGGGGAATTTTAAAGGTTAAATAATAATTTATAGATTAAATGGGTATACAAAGTACTACTTCCGTTCCTACAGGATTACCCTCCGTATCCATCAGATCATGTATTTCTACCGTTGTATTGGTTTTATAGTGTTTGTTGATCAGGTTTATTCTTTCACCCGTTACCTTCATGCCAAAGGATTTATGCGCAGTGGCAGATTTACTTTTCAATTCCGCAGACTTGGCACGGCCAATTCCATCGTCGGTAATGGTTACTTTTAGACAATCAGGCTGGTGCAGTGCCACCCGCATATTTAAGGAACCTCCCTCAGGCTTGTGCATGAGCCCATGCCATATGGCATTTTCCACGTAAGGTTGCAGTAACAAGGGTGGAATTTCAATAAGTTCAGTATCCAAATCCGACGCTATTTCGATATGGACTTTAAGTTTATCTTTAAACCGCATGGTTTCCATCTGAAGGTAAAGATCCAATGCCTGTATTTCAGCATCCAGAGATATCCTTTCAGAGCGGGAATTCTCCAGCACCAGGCGAATTAGCTGGCTGAATCGGTTCAGGTAGTCAGAAGCTTTTTCCCGGTTGTTGCTGGTCGTGTAAAGCTGGATCGAATTCAGGCAATTGAAAATAAAATGAGGATTCATTTGCGACCTCAGCGCGGACATTTGAATTTGGGCCAGCTGCTGCTCAAAATCAAGTTCAATTTGACGGATATGTTGATTTTCCAACTGCAGGCTTTGTTGTTTCACTTCTTCCGTCCTCGTTTCCAATTCGGATTCCAGTTGACGCGCATAATTTTCCTGTAGCTGGTTTTTCTCCTTCTCCACCAGTTTATTTCGGTAAGCCAAAGGCATTGCAAAACAAAAAAGCTCAATACACAGTCCCACCATCATATAAAAAGGAGGATAATTAAAAAAAACATTTGCCTCAGGAGATATATTATTGAATGTAAACATTCCGTGTACAGGTGAAATGGCGATTACGTAAAGGCTTATTTGCCCCACCAACAAATAACCTTTTAATTTACTATCGCTTCGGATGGTGGAATAGATCAAAATCAGTCCAATGAATAATGCCGGAAAGGTATCCACCAGGAAATACAAGGCATTGTTGATGAACCAGATGCCTGTAAACAGCTGAATTACAACCATCCCCTGGAGGATGGTCAGAACGACAATCATAACCCTAATCACTTTCCACACCATAGGCTGATATTGCCTGATATTTAAAATATGGGATAAGAACAACGCATATAGCAGAGCCAGGATATGATTGAAAGAAAGTGAAATCGGATGGCCCAACCACGGCAATGAATCAGGGGTAAGCCCAAGCCCAAACCGGGGATTGGCCAATACCAGAATAAAACAGCAGGCCATGGCAGTATATAAACTATAATAAAGGAAAGCCCTGTCCCTGTTAAGAACAAACTGAAAAATAGCATAACCACACAAAAGCAGAAGACAACCAAAAATTATTGCCATTGCCCCGAATAACCATCGTTCTACAACCATCATATCATTTACCATACCCTGAAAGCTTTGCCAGGTGTATAAATCACCTGCTATATCATCCAGAAACAAAAGATAATCGGTCACCCGTACCAAATAATGATGCTTGCTTTGGGGAGGCACTATTAGAGGCAAGGCGCTATAACCAAATCTGATATGACTTGAAGGAACACAAAGACCATTGCTTCCTACATATTTAAAAGCACCATTTTGGTTCTGAAAAATTGAATAAACTGCATGCACCCCTCCTGAATACCACAAATGAAGGGTATCAACAGGATTTGAATTTTCCACCTGAAACTGCATCCACACAACCTGGCTTGTCCGGGGCATCTGTCTATTTGTTTTCATTTTGGCCACGGGTATTTGATTCACGGGAAGAAATTTTTGTTGCACAATAACTTCAGGAAGTTGAAGGGTGTCACCGGTAGGATCTTTATAAAAAGTGGCATAGGGCTCAATGGAAATGCCTTTTTTCAACTCCTTTGGGCTATAGATTAAAATAGATTGGGTGTCCTGTGCAAAAATTTTTATAGAAGCAAATAGCAAAAAAAACATTGTATAAAGTGCAGCATGCTTCATAAAAAACAATAAATGAACAGGTTATCCTATCAAGTTCGTAATTCTATCTGTTAACATTCACCATACTTATTTCAGTATCGCCATTTGTATATTTCCTCTGTCCGTCAGGTGTAGTGTAATTATTTTCCATTTTTCATAGGTTAATGATTTATGGGTTAAAATATTTGTTATGACATTCCAAATTTACTTACCTGATACCTTGCTTCTTTAAATGATGAGTGAACGGCCTGAATTCATGCGTGAGTAATTGGAATTTTGAGTATGGGGAAAACAAATCCATTATATTTGGCCTTTATGAAAATCAGGTTGGACATGCCAAAAATATTAATTGCTTGCATCATCTCTTTTTTGATGGTGGGAATTGTCAGAGCGCAAGAATCCCGTGACTTCGTTACTGTCGGATCGGGACTTGGAATGGTTTATGGGGACAATGCCGGTATTTATAAGTTGATGCGTTTCAAAAAATCATTGGGATTTTCAATAGCCTATTCAAAGGAAATATCAGAGAAGTTTGATCTGAGAACTACGCTTGGTCTCCAAAACATCAACAGTGGGGAATTTCGTTTGATCAACGATCCTCTCGTTATAGAATGGGGTCAAAACGAACAGGCATATTTTTTCCGGGGGAAGGCATATTTTGCGGATGTGATGCCCGTATTCCTTTTCAACCAAAATGAGTGGAACAGTTCCACTAAATCCATTAATCTTTACGCCGGATTGGGAGTAGGCGGTATCTTTTCGCAGAGGGTTCAGAGAATACTCAGGGATGGGGTTTTAGAAAACGGGATCTTAATGGATGGGATTGTAGAAAGATCTTTTAATAGTATGGCTACTGCCTATATTCCTATGAGAGTGGGAATTAGCTCCAACCTGGAATATGACTGGGATTATGGCGTGGAATTGTCATTCCTAACCCTTGTCAATTCAAAAATTGATGGCAATGAGATGAAGAATAAATTGATAAAGCCGGATATATTGGCCAGTTTACAATTTATGGTTCGCAGGTATATTGGTAGGTAAGTTCAAATTTGATTTGATTCTGATTTACTTTTTAAACTTAAAAAAGGAGTGTTGACGTGTTTTAAAGATCCTTTTCTCAAACTCTTTGGATCTGATCGAACAAAAGTTCCATGATATGTTTCTTATTACCGGTTATTCTTATTTTGGCCCCATCCACCATTTCAATGATACCTCCGTTGGATTTTTGAATCTTAACTATGAAATTAGGATTTATCAAATGTGAATGGTGAACCCGCAAAAAGCCTTTATTCTCTAAAATGAAGGCAATATTTTTCAGGTTTTTTGAAACCAAATAAGTCTCTTTTCCGAAATTGCCAGGAGATTTTCCACAAACAATTTTGCAATAATTTCTTTCCGCTTCACATCTGATTATATGTTGTAAATTAATGAATTCATATGCGTTGAAGGTAGAAATCGCTATGCGATCATGATAAGCCTCTGGTTTTTTAAATGGCAATTTTGAACTAATATTCTCTTTGTAATATTCTAATTTTTTTTTGCGTAATTTAAATTTTGCAATGCACTTTTGGAGTTCTGTAATATTTATGGGTTTAAGAATATAATCCAATGCGTCGCATCGGAAAGCATCCATTGCATATTTTTCGTGTGCAGCAAGAAATATTACATCAATCAAAAGTTCTTGGTTCTTTTTGTGAAGCTCCTTTAGTAGATCGATACCGTTTATGGGATCCATTTCAGTATCCAGAAACAGGATATCAAAATCCGGAATTATTTGACCAAAATCCTCCAAAAATTCACAAGGGTTGGAGTACTGTCTGATAATTTCTATTTCATTAAAATAGTCATTAGCCAATTTTTGAAAAAAAGAACTGGCATGCAAATCATTATCGATAGTAATAATTTTTATCTGACGCATAAAAGTTGTAGAATGATTACCTTTTTAAGTGTCATTAAGCAACATACCTAAGAAACTTCTCTTTACACTTCTCCCACTCTAAACAATTCAGTTTTACTTTCCTTTTTAAATAATTCAGAAATTTGTGGCTGTGAAACAATATTCGGAAACTTGATTTATAAAATTCTCTTGAAAACAACTCATATTATAATCCGCATATTTTATTAGTTTTAGTAATTTTATTTATGAAAATTCTGATTAAAAGTCTAAGTTAATAAATTCATGACACTAAAATGCATTTTTCAAAACATTTATATTAAAAAAGGGAAGCAAACCAAAATAGCTTTTCGTCTCACATTTTTTCGTCTCACATAAAGGAATGGTGGTTATAAAATGCTCCTATTTGCACGAAATATTTTAATTATAAATTGAAATGGATCTTCCATACAGATATTGGGTGTATCTGTACATTGTAATGTATTCCGTATACTTCTAATGTTTTTTTAAAGCTTTTTTATCAATAATTTTATATAGATGCAGCAGCAATTATATAATAGCATGTTCTGAGTTTTTATCTGATTATTTAAACAAACCTTAAATTTTTGACCATGAAAAATCCTATCAAAAAAATTCATTCTAGGAGCTGGATACTTCCCCTAAAGCTACAATCCATTTTGTTTGTCAGTTTATTATGGATTATGGGTTCCTGTTCAGAGCTGAGAGACGATGACATTAGCGATGATTTGTCAATTTTATCTCAATCCCTTTCCGGTAAATTCGGGAAAATCGGAATTTCAGATGCCGCCAATGGGGGTATTGATGAATTTTATTTTCTTGCACCTACAGTTGGAAAAACACCGAAGTACAAAGGGAAATTTCATCCCAACCTCCAACCGGTAGTAGAGATAAGTGACGATTTTGAATTTAAAAACATCCATGCCTCATTTGAAATCGCAGGATCCGCTTCGGAACGCATTACAGTCAATGAGTCAGAAGAGAACTACGCTGTTAATTGGAATACTTCCAATACAAAGGCCGTAACAGGAAAAATTTACAGAGTCAGGGTTCGCATTGCGGAAAGAGTGCTGGGTTTTGTAGATGTTGGAATTGTTCCCAGTCCAACCAAACAATTGGAATCTGGTGTAATTCCTGTGGTCCGGAATCAATCCTTCAGGATTGAATTTAGGATAGAGGACAAAATCTGTCCTGCAAGAATAGAAGTATTGCCTCCAGAAGCTACTGTTCTTTTAGATGGTGAACAGCAATTTACGGCTATAGTTTACAATTTTTATGATGAAGTATTGGAGGATCAGGATATTACATGGGGAGTTTCAGATCCTGGAGTTGGTTCAATAAATCAAAGTGGTCTTGCCAAAGGATTGGCGTTTGGGTTCACTGAAGTGACAGCCAAAGTTGAAGATGTCACCGGGACCGCATTTCTCTTCGTACAAGAATCAGGTGGCGCTCCGAGGCCAGGAAAGGATGTTGTTGTTTTCAATGATTTTAACATTTTTGATAGTAATAGAATGAGCAATCCAAATAATCAATTATTGGTTAAAAATCTAATTAATTTTTCAACGCCAGGAATCAGAAACGAAGGGACTAAAATTTGGTTTGATTGTGGACGGGATTCAAGGTTCACTGTTATCGATACTCCTCCTGCTTGTGGTTCATCGGCAAAATTCGACCCATTGAGGAATCTGATCCAGGAAGAAGGGTTTACCCTTGAAGATATTTCCTCCTCATCCGGTAGTCTTGTTTCTATACCCAATGATGTCAAAGTATTGTTTTTATGGTTGCCCATGGTTCCATATACAGTTGATGAGATCAATGCATTAAAGAGTTTTGCAAATGAGGGCGGCAGGATTGTGTTTATTGGGGAGTGGGATGGATACTACACCACTGTCGGTCTGGCTGTAGAAAACCAGTTTTTGATAAATATGGGCGCTTTCATGAGAAATGTAGGAAATGCAATCAATTGTGGAAATGTACTTCTTCCGGAAACTTCATTGAGACCACATCCCATAACAAGGGATATGACTGATATAACTATAGCTTGTGCTTCAGTCATTGAATTGGGACCTGATGATTTTGCGCTATTCTATGATCAATCCAATACTTTAGTACTGGCTGGTGTAGCGCAGATAGATACTAATCCGATTACGGAATTGGAATCACTCAGATTAGAAAATAATACCAATGCTAGATTGAAGCAAGACTTGGATCCTAAAAAAGCCACAGGTTGGTAATTTAAGAAACCTATTTATACTGGGGGAAAAGGGATTTTCCCTCAGTTTCTCTTTTGGCTGTTTACTGATAACAAACTAAAGTACAGGTCGTTAAAAGGACTATCCCCGGAAAGTATTTCTGGCCTGCCTTATCGGCAGAACTTTAAAAACAGGAATGGGATTAAACATACGCTTAAGCCTGGGTACCTAAAAAGTAAAGTTCTCGAAGTATTTATAGCCGGAGCCGGTGTTCAACAGAAGTATTTTTTCGTCTTTGTCAATCGCTCCTTTATCTGTCAGTATTTTTAAGGCTTCCCAAACCGCCGCCCCTTCCGGAGCGACATTAATTCCCTCTTTTCTACCGATTTCCCGGACCCCATGCTCGATGCTTTCTTCGCTGACGGCAATGGCCGTGCCTCCGGAGGCAGTCAAGGTTTCCATGATCATGTCTTTGCCGAAGGCTTTTGGAACAGCCAGTCCGTTGGCAATGGAGCCTTTAAAAGGATGCTCGGGTTGCTTGTGGAAAGCCTGAACCAAAGGACTGCAGTTGGCAGACTGTACAGCAATCATTCGTGGAAGTTTGCCTTCAATCCATCCCAGCGCAAGCATCTCCTGGAAGGCTTTCCAGATGCCGATAAGTCCTGTGCCTCCTCCGGTAGGATATAGAATGACATCCGGAAGTGTCCAGTTATAATGCTCAGCTATTTCATAGCCCATAGTCTTTTTACCCTCCAGCCGGTAGGGTTCTTTCAAGGTAGATATATCAAAGGTCCCATTTTCCTGTACAATTTTTTTGACTAATCTTGCACACTGGTCAATGAGGCCATCAACAAGGATTAGTTCAGCGCCAAAAAGTTTGCATTCATCCTGAAAAATCTTAGGTGTATGTGAAGGCATCACCACTGTAGCCTGCATATTAGCAGCCGCACAATATGCACTTAAGGCACCACCGGCATTGCCCGCCGTAGGAACAATACAACTGTTTACACCCAATTCTTTGGCTTTGGAAATAGCCATACTGATTCCCCGGGCCTTAAAAGAACCTGTTGGGTTGAGTCCCTCCTCTTTCATCTCCAGTTGGCTGAAGCCATAATTTTTGGACAGATTCTTCAAAGGCAGTACAGGCGTCATCCCTTCGCCCAGGCTAATGATATTATCGGGTGATTGAACAGGCAGCATTTCAAAATATCTCCACATCGAATTTTTCCGGTATTTCAACTGTGACCGGTCAATACCCCCCGAAAAATCATACATGGGGATCAACGGTTTTTCGCAGCAATCGGCAAAGGTCTGGAGTTGATCAAGTGAGTAGGTACGCTTACAGCATGAACACTGCAGGTGCGTCGCACGTGAAGAAAGGGTTTCTATAAAGTTCATGCACCTAAGGTAAGAGAGTAATTATCAGCTGTCAAATAGTATTTTCTTATGCTATATAACTATTGGTAATACTGACTTCCATTCAATTAATACACGATCCATTTCATCTTTTGAAGGCCCCTGACTGTTATAGCAAGCGGTTCCATTAATGGTATGTGATAGCTTATATGACAAGAAAGTCAGGTTGTCATCTGGTTTTACCACTGCTAAATGTGGAAATATGCCTGAATTCGGAACAGCCCCTTTGATTACCCCTAATATTGGGATTTAACCAGTTGTATAAATGCCCGGATGAGGCCATAGGTATTTTCTCCCTGGCGCATCCCAAAATAAAAATGCCTGAAAACGCTTAAATTATTGATGGGAACCTGTACCAGTTCATTCCTTTCCAGCTCTTTAACCACTGATATCCTCGGCAAAAATCCGATACAGATATCTTCTATCAGAAAATTTTTTAAAGCTTCTGTTCCTCCCAAACGGACCTTCACATTGAGATCAGTTAGTTTGATATTTTGCTGTTCCAACTCTTTCATCAGCACATACAAAGTCCCTGATCCACGTTCCCTTAGGGCAAAAGGAACCTGCCTAAGTTCCATTAGTTCAAGTGGCCGTCGGTTGGCATACGGACTGTCCGTTGAGCAAACCGCAATTACTTCTTCATCAGTAAAAAAGGTATACGAAACCCTGTTGCTTTTATTTTGCCCTTCTATAATAGCAAGGTCTATCTCTTTTTTTAACAAAGCCTCCAGGATGTTTTCTGAATTCCTGTTGAGCAGTTGAATATGTACATTGGGATGATTTGTATGAAACTGTGAGATAATACGAGGGAGGATATAGAGCGAAACGGTTGTACTGGCGCCTAGCTTCAGGCTTCCTTTCGCCTTCTCCTGCCCATTCAGAATACTTAAATCATACTCCAGCTGCTTTTGAATGGCATTCGCCTCAAATAAATGTTCGTGAAGTTTTTTGCCGAAAGGTGTTAAGGAAATGGTATTGCCGTTTCTGTTGAATAAACTGGTTCCAAGCTGTACTTCAATATTTTTAACGTGTTTGCTTACTGCAGGCTGCGACAAATAGAGTGCAACGGCTGCTTTCGAAAAGCTAAGGTGGTGGGCTACTTCAAAAAACACTTGGTAAGAAATCGCTATCATGGCTCAAAAATAAGCTAAATTCCATACCATTACACAATTTCCGGTTTTCTTTCATTAGCCACCATTAAAGGGCAAAAAGGCACATTAAACGAGGGCATCTTAGGCTGATTTGCGTAAAATAGTCGAACGTAAAGCAGGCAAAAAACCAAGTCGGCCCGAAGTTTTTGTGCTCTATCAGGCTTATAAAAGTAATCCTTTGATGTTTAAACATTTAAACCATACGTGCATTGCTGCTATGCGCTGATTGGCAATAATGTTCAATTCCGGTAAGCATCCAGTTCTTCTGCTTTTATGAGGGTATCCGTTCCCAGGTACTGATCCCCCTTGGTGAAATACCACTGACGCACTTTTGGTATCCTTATCCCATGCACAAGCAGTTCTTCTTCCAGCAGCACATATTCTCCAGCTTCAGGATCACCCCAGTGAAAGCTATACGCCTCCATAGCCGCTTTTGTAGGGTTGAGATAGAAAAACCATGTATCGTTTCCTACGGATGGCTCATAAGTTACTTGCATTACCTGGTAGTCTTTTCCGTAAAGGTTCTCTGTATACAAGCTGTCCGACACCAGGGTGCCGGCATCGCTTAGCTTCATGGGTAGACCATATAGGTGCAGATAAAAATTTCGTGTACCCTCGGCAGAATCAGAAGTCATTTTGTATTTTTCCCGCTCCACTTCACTGATCTCCTGCCTTCCATCTAACAGAAAGAAGGCTGTGCCATCCGGGGAGATTCCTTTTACAATTTCTTTTTCATCCCGGTGACTGATGTGGCTGAAGTAGCCGGTGTTGTTGTCTATTTCTATCTCAAAAGGAGTTTCTTTTCCGCTGGTATCTGTGTTGATGAAATGCAGCCGGGCCTTGAACAGCTGCCAGTTTCCCTCCGGATCATGATAAACAATTGACTTTTGCAAGAGTGGCGGAAGAGCTTGCTGTTCCGTTTCCTGTGAAGACTGGCAAAAGCTCAACAGAAGCAGTCCAAAAATGGGTATAATTCTTTGCATGAGTATGGTATCAAAAGTTAAAATTGTAATTGGCGTCAATGTCACCCTCGGATCGCTCCCAAGGCCACCATCCGATGAGAAGGTGACGATCGGCAACTTATTTTGTGCCTCAGCCCGTTCAGCGTTTAAGCCCCCGGTGGGACTTTCATTCCGGTATGGGCACTGATTGGAACTGTCCAAAATAATAAATTCAATTGCATATTAGCAGCCAAAATATGCCTGCCTATATCGGCTTATCGAGCTGACCGGATGCCGAAATATAAGGAATAAATTAACAAGAAAAATGTGATAGTAGTCAGTCCTCATATAATTTATTTTTTGGGTGTTACCCTAAGCAACTCGTCCGGCACATTAGTCAGAACATACATTACGCCATCGGGCACTATTTTCACATCGCGCATCCTTTTCCCTGGTAATTGGCTATCATTTTCAATGCTGCATCTTTTAATCGTACCATAGAGGAATGGAAATGAGGGAAAACTTATCTATATGAGTTTCCAATGGAATTTATCTTAACTGAATTTGTTGCACTCATTCTCTTGCCATTTCCAACAAATCAATAATCCCTAAAAAATTCCTTCCAGCTTTTAGTCAATATTGCCTTATTCAGCTCCCCCGTGTAAACCAACAATCTATATCGGATGGTCTCCTTTTCTCCTTTGGCAATTTTCCAGTCTCCCAAAATCTGTCCGGAAGGACCCATTCCCATTTCGTTGTCCACCCGCCAGGGTGTAGGAAAAGCTTTGTTTCCGGGATGGTCGAAGATGGCGATATGTGCAAAATCATCCCGTCCATCAAGCTTGATTCCTATGTCGGTCCAGATGGCACGTTGGTCTTCGATTTCCATGTTCCGCTGTCCCGAAGCATTGATGATTTCGCCCACGGTTTCCTTCACCCAGGGCATGCGGACAAACAGACCTCCGACATAAAATTTCTCCATAACAACATCCGTTTTGGCTTCCCCTGTCCATTCCAGATCCAGCACATATTGACCGTCGAATTGCTGCATGGACCAATCCTGGGTCTCCACCATTATCGTATTGCCATTTTCATCCAACATATCATAAACCGTCCGCCACTTGACCTTCTCCCCCTTTTCCTCTATCACCTCTGCCGAAATCCCGCGCCAGTAATCGCTTTGCCACTTCATAAAATAGTCCCGCCCGTTCACCTTTTTCAAACCCCAGTAAATGCCTGTCTGGTGTAAATGATGGGCGGGTCTGAATTCGGTCATCACCCCTTTTCCATCAGGGGCTATGATGGGATGGATATAAGGTCGCTCATTTTGCTTGGCAATTTGGGTTAAGATCGGTTCCGTATTATTTTCCTGAAAAACAGAGATACTCTCCGCTGCACTGTCCTGTTCAATGCGGAGAAAGTGCGGGTTCTTTGGTTCCTCTGTTGACTGCGAACCTGCAAGAAGGTTTACCACGGTTACATCATCCAGAGGGGAAAGATCCAAATCTCCGCTTTGGATACGGATATTGCGGAATCTGACCGAGAAACTCCCCTGGGGATCGCTCTCATTGTTGGCATGCAATTGCAGACCGATAAAGCCTTTGGGAAATCTATCGTCTATGAGATGGGCAGCCGGGATGCCATTGATCCAGGTTCTCATGATGGAACCTACACATTCAATCCTGTACCTGTTCCATTGGTACCCGGTTTTTTCGTCCCTTTTAAAGGCATCTTTGGCAGCAGGACTCATTTTTTCAGGTGGATAAATCCAGCCGCGGTCCGCCCCCTCTTCATAGATGGCGCCGCTCCATTGCTGTGGCTTCGGATCAACCTCCATTTGGTATCCGTGGACACGTCCGTTTTTGAATTCCGGATAACTCAGGGAGCGAAACTGGATCCCGGAATTGTTCATCAGGGTATCGATGGACACCTCCAACTCCAATACAAAATCCCCGAACTCCTGTTCCGTACAGAGAAACCCGTTCGGCTGACCGGTAACGGTCATGCCCACGATCATGCCGTCTTTGACTTCCCAAATATGATTTCCATTTAGCTCCTGCCAGCCGCTGAGATCCTGTCCGTTGAAAAGACTTTCCCAATTACCCTCCTGCGCCCAGGTGGGGGGAGAATGGAAAATAAAAGCTGTCAGCAGCAGCAATAAAGTAGGAAATTTTATTTTTTTCATCATCAATAATTTTGGGTATTGTCAATTTATGTTCGGATAAAAGATATGTCAATCAGGCAATGCAAATGCAATGACCGAATCCCCGACCTTGGTGCCGTTTTTTCCGCCACCACCTGCGGCAATTACAACATATTGTTTTCCATCGATCATATATACACTCGGCGTGGCGTATCCTCCCGCAGGCAGTTGGTATTCCCATAAGACCTGCCCTGTAAATTTATCAAAGGCCCGGATCTTTTCATCCGGGGTAGCCGCTATAAATACCAGGTTGCCGGCTGTCACCACAGGGCCACCAAAGCTTTTGGAACCCGTATTCCGGATTCCCTGGGCAACCAGTTCGGGATATTCTCCCAAGGGGACCTTCCACAGAATCTCCCCTTTATCAAGATCTACCGCATTGAGTGTTCCCCATGGCGGGGCAATTGCGGGATAACCGTTTTGATCGACAAAGAACGGAGCTATGTTGGCGTAACGCGGTGCTTTTGAAGTTTCAGCATTCAGTGTGCCCACTTCGGTCTCTTCCAATGGGACCTCACCGCTTTCCAGATAGGCGACCAGATCATCCAGCTGTTTATCGGAATAATGGCTAAAGGCCGGCATCATCCCACGGCCATATGACAAAACGGATTTGATCGAATCACTGCTGAGTTGTATGTTTTCCAGTGGGGGGAATAATGGTGGATTACCCACCTTGTTTATCCCATGGCAGGCTGTGCAGGCCGTATTATATATCATAGCTCCCCGCTGTACAGGTGAGGCTGATGCAGTGTCAATGTTGCCGGCCAAAGGAACCAGGCTATGGATGGTGGGGGCTTCGTTGATATTGACAAACAGGACATTGGTGGCAGCATCGAAAGCCGCACCGCCCCATTCCGCTCCGCCCTGATGGCCGGGCATGGTTATCACCCCTGCCATGGAAGCCGGGGTATATAAGGGACCGGTTTCATGTTGTCTGAAGATATTCAGGACATAGTCATGGGTTTCGGGGGTAATGTTGCTCAGATCAGATTCACGAAGAGTTGTTCGGTTAAGTGGGGGTGGTTTCAAAGGATAAGGCTGTGTGGGCCAGGCTTCTTCCCCCGGAACCTTTGAGGCGGGTACCGGCAGATCGACTACCGGAAACACAGGCTCACCGGTTTCCCGGTCCAAGACAAAGGTCAGCCCCTGTTTGGTCAGCTGGACCACAATATCCCTCGATTTTCCATCGGCGGTCACCGTAGCCAAAATCGGAGCCGGGGGCAGATCATAATCCCAAATGTCATGGCGGAGTGTCTGATAATGCCAAATCCGTTTGCCGGTGGTGGCATCAAGGGCCAACACACAATTGGCGAATAAGTTTTCCCCTTTGCGCATGCCCCCGTAAATAAAATCCGGAGCTGCCGAACCGGTGGCAAAAAAAACCCAGCCTCTTTCCTCATCAAGCGTCAGTCCACCCCAGGGATTGGTGCCTCCATAACTCACCCCCTCTTTAAATTCCCAGGTGTCGTAGCCAAATTCACCCGGTTGCGGAATGGTATGGAAAATCCATTTGAATTCTCCTGTGAGGGCATCATATCCACGCACATCTCCGGGTGATGAGGGATCCTCTTCGGGTGTACGGCCACCTATAATGATAAAGTTTTTATAGACGATTCCCTGGCTGGTGGCTTCAAAATCGACCTGTTCCGGATCCTGAGGTAAATTCTTCCTTAAATCGATCCACCCGTTTTCCCCAAAGGATGTAATAAGATCACCGGTCTCTGCATCTATGGCATAAACCCGATCCTTTACAAAATTCAGGATCCGCATATTTTCCCCATTTGCATCTTCCCAGTAAGTAAGCCCTCGGTTCCTGCCCCTAAAAGGTCTTTCGTCATTTCTATAATCATCCGGTCGGAATACCCAGACTTCCTCTCCGGTGGCGGCATTCAAAGCCACTGCATTGACTTCGGGTGTGGTAAAATACAACAATCCGTCTATTATAATGGGATTGGCATACATGCCGGGACCGGTCGGGTTGCCGTGGTGGTACTCCCAGGCTTTTTCAAGGTGCTGAACGTTTCCGGTATGGATCTGATCCAGTTCTGAAAATTGGATCCCGGAGGAATGGCCCCTGTAAATACCCCAGTCCTTGTTGTTGTTGAGCCTGTTTTTCCAACTCTCCTGATCATTGTTGATAGGGGTAGGAGTTGAACTTGTACATCCAATGAAAAAAATCAAATACCCAAGACAGGCAAGAATAATTGTAGATGTTGTTCTTCCAAAAATCATTTTCATTTATAAAAGGATTGGATGGTAAGTCTCTTAGAACCAAAACTTATTTTAACTTTATTTCTTGCTATAAAACCCGTATTTGATCTCCCATTTCATTTCCTTGCCAGGGTCAACATCTACTTTGATGTATGGTTCCGGGCATAAAGTATTTTCCATACACCAAAAAGCCAGATCTGAAACGGGGTGATCACCGGTAATCCTGACTCCTGCTCCCGTCATGCTGTTATCGATTCGAATATCGTAATCCTCAGGCCGCTGACTGTATCCCTCAAAAAACAGCTGGGCGCTTTCTCCCTTTTCAAGGGCTCTCAAAAATTCTATCTTATTCTTCCGGACTTCAACCAGTGTCCCCAAGCCCCTGCTGTTCCTGATAAGGGCCAGGGAAAATGGGAACTCCACAACATAGGCGGGGCCAATCTTTTGGTTATCAATCCTAAAAAAATTATGGTTGTAAACTTTGGTTTCGATTTTTCTTTCTCCGGTATTTTTAAGGGTATGGCCCAATACCAATTCCGGTTTTCCCTTTATCAGCTGTACTTTTTTTTGATACCTATAAGAATAACCCGTGGCGTCTTTCAATTCATGGTCAAATTCAACCTGATCCTTTTTTATGACCGAGGACCATTTTCCATAATCCACAACATCAAAGGGCTTCGAAAAATGATAGGGGCCATCATCGGATTTTCTGAGAACTCCCACGCCTATTTTCAAAAAGGTATCTCCCGGTTTTGCTTCTTCGTATCCCATGGGATTAAATTCCTCCACAGGACCTGTGATGGCATCATTTACGAGGGGATTATGTTTTTCAAACCATTCACCAAAGTAGCTGTGCCCTTTATATTCCAAACCGGAAATCACGCCCGACCAATCAAACCTTGTACTTCGGTAATATCCATTGGCTTGGTCCGGCAGATAAATTTTGGCACGAATCAACCCGTTGTTAAGTTCTGTTTCGGGAAATTGGAATTTAGGAGTATAAACAAATAATTCATTTGCCAATGCGATCTTTGGCCCTGCAATTATACATACTGCCCCGGCTGCCGCACAGATGCCCAGGCCTTTTAACATTTCACGTCTATCCATTCCTGTTTTTTTTTTTTCCGGCGCAAATGGCCAAGCATGTGCCCCGAAAACCTTGTAATCAACCTTATTTATGTGGAGTAATTTAAGAAAAACATTTTAATCCGGTTCGAAAGTCACAATTATAAGCGGTTGACTATTTAATCGATTTTATTGGGGGAAAAAAAATTGAGGCCGGTATAATAAGGAAAGAAGCCTGCATACTTCCTAAAAACGATCCACGACAGTTTTTCATTTCTAAAAACACGCATCAAAATAAAATGGATGAAAATGCATCTCCTCCGAAGAAAAAAATCAGCATTGATTTTCTCCTTGGTATTTCAGCGGTCTTCTTAAGTGCATCAGCATTAATCGTCTCGATTTTTCAGACCACTATTTTTAGAGAACAACAATATGCTTCAGTTTGGCCTTATATGGAGCAATGTCCAGCTATTCAAGTGGTTATTTTGACTACGGAATTATGAATAAGGGTGTCGGCCCTGCAATCATTAAGGAGATTGAATTTCGGTACAAAGATTCTGCATTTCAAAATTCAAGGGAGGTATTTCAAGCTATGTTTGGAGAAACAATCAAAGGGGTAGGCTTTAGTGACATAGGTAAAGATAACGTTTTCATTTCTTGAGAAGACATATCCCTACTTTCTACCAGTCTTCCCGATTCTTTAATTAGGGCCTGCTGAAAAACTCAGACTCTACAATTATCTAAACCCAGTCCAGATGGCAACCTGGACTGGGTTTTTTGATACAGGGACGCTGAAGTTCTTTCTACGATATTCATTATCAGGATTATCAGCTCCTTCCATGCTGAAAAACCCAGGCATAGAAGTGCTTCCCCGGCCAGTTTGACCAGGTTGAGCACTAGGATGATGGAGGCGATCCACGACTGGCTGGTGTTTTTGAGTCTTGCCCTGATCCGGTTCATGCCGTATCCGTTTTTTGCCTGCCCAAACTTGCCCTCTATCGGGTTCCTCTCTCCGGGACTGACGTGGTTTTCCACTGCCTTTGCCGAGGGCCTTCCCAACGGTTTGGCCGCCAGTTTTATATTCTTTTCCTTCAGCCACTTTCTGTTTTCCCTGCTGCAGTACAGTTTGTCCGCCAGAACCTTCGCAGGATAAAAACCGAACCTTTCACGGTATCCTTCCACGTAATCGGTCAGATGGCTGCCCTCATGGAACGCATCCCATGAAATGGTGTCCGGAAAGGAATATCCATCAACCGGACTCAGGTGGATCTTGGCCCCGAACTCGGTCTTTGCCCTTGCTTTCCCGCGCACTATGGGCCGCACATGGGGTTCATGGATACTGACAATACGGTCTTCCACCTGATGGCTTTCGGTATCAAACATCTTGGACTGTTGATCATAAATTGTCTTGATGATCCGGTACGACCGCTGCAAACGGTACGGCAGGGGGAAGACTGCGAAGCCGTCCAGCTGTTTTTCAACCGTTTTGAAATTTCTTTTCAGATACTGAAGCTGGGATTTGATCCCTTTCCGGATCACCTTTTTTGAAGGGTTTTTGTTCTGTGCCACCTTCAGATAGGCTTTCCGGGCCACTTTTCGATATGTTCTTGGCTTCTTTCCCTGTTTGTTGTTAGCATGGAGCCCATCAATGATTCCCTCTGTGATTTCCCTGGCTTTATTGAGCAGGCCCAGATCTGTGGGATAGGCGATATCCCGGGGACAGACGGTGGCGTCGTAGATCACTTCCCCTTTGTTCCCATCCTCTCCCGGGACAGGTCCATCTTTGTCCTTATGACTTTCATCTTCTTTTTTGACGGCCCTGTCCATGGAGAATTCATGGACCTTCCTGTTCATTTCCCCGATCAGATCCTGCCCCGGCCGCTTTCTTATATCCACGAACAGCGAGGCATCCAAAGGAGGTTCTTTGATATAGGAACTGTAGCCGAGAAAGTACTGGAGATACATGTTTTCGCAGATCCGGGCAACTGTTTCCCTATCATCAAGATTAAGGATATGCTTGATGATCACCGCACCGATCAGGACCCTGGGATTCAGGGCAGGCCTTCCGGTCGCTTTAGGAGGATTACGCCTGTTGAAAAGATTGGCCAGGTCATCCCAAGGGATCCGGGCGCTTAGAACAAACCAACGGTTGGAGGGATCCGGCTGGTTGTAAAAGGGAGTCTCAAATCCTGAAAAGGCCAGCTGGTTCGGGCTGGTATATTCACTGCGTGGTGCACGCCTTTTGGAGGTCTTTCGCATAGTTCCCTGCACTTATTCTACCTTAAATTCCGAAAATCCTTTTCAGTTTATCTATATCATCAATTTTTTATTTTCTAAGCAGACCCTAAATAGAGTTTTCCCGAGGAAGCCTTCCGCGATTTTTTTGAAAGTCCCTTGTCCCGGCCTATTTTTAAGAATTTATGATGAAGTTCATGAAAGGGAAGGAGAATGGCTTGGCGGATGTTTGCAACAGCACAGCTAATGCTGAATGAGAATTATCAGAATAGGGTTGCTCAAGGACATTTTGATGCAATCTTGGAGATGGAGTTTTTAAGTTCAATTAAAAACTGGCAAAAAAGGATAAGCAAATAACCCAAACTTACATTTTCCGCAATTCCCGACGGCATTCTCTTACGGTTGTTTTATTCCAAGAGATCAGAATGAAGACATTATAAACAATTGATTTGTCTTTCTTTAATTCCCAACAGTTAAGGTAAGGTTAATTAACGAATTACAAATCCAAGAAGTAGTAGTCAAAAAACTGCCTGACGAACCTTCCCTTTGGAAGTTTTATAGCTTTCCGGTTTTTTCCATATCAGATAAAATTTTATAAATAATAAAATTAGTTATTTTCTTTGACAGGGGCCTTTTGGCAATGAACAACCCAAAATTAAATAATGGATTTATAATAAAAGAAACTGATTTACTAATAAATCCTTGATCACTATTTTTATCCATCAACGCAAAAGTTTTAGGGGTTGGCGCACCATTCTTTTGGGGATTTTTTTTGGAACTGCTGCTACTTTTCTGTGATACTAAATTTAATATTTTAAAAACCCTTTCTCTAATTCTTGGTCTTTCATCAAAAAGCAGTTTTGGATTGAAAATATTATTTTTAGGAATATCATACGCCGACCATTTCGCTATCCGTTCCTCTTGATCTTCTTTTAGTAAATATAAATCTGGAATTATAGGTAAATAACATTTTCCATCTTTTTCAATTTTAAATTCTGAAACCATATTTACAGTCCAACCTTGGTGAATCGGGTGGACTATTCCGGAATCTTTATCATATGGCATTGAAAACCAATATCTAAAAAAATTTCTGGCATTATTTCTTCCAAGGAAAAAATCATGTACCCTAAAGTTAATATCAAATAATCCAGAAAATCCGCCTAGGGAACCACAATCCAAGGGGTTAGTTTCTGGTTTTACTTTACCAACACCAACAGACTTCCATTTTCTGGGAAAAATTATACTCCTAAAGTATGAATCATCGTCTGTTTCTAGCATTTCCCTTCTTTTAACCCTGGATTGGTTTAAAAGAGTGGAAACCATTTTTTTCAAGAGATCGTCCACTTCATCAACCACATCTTTTTCATTAGCCCTATTTGGAAAGGGATCTATCATAACCATTCCATGGTTTGGCATAGAAGATTCCCCGTGAGTAGGACTTTGGGATCTAAGTATACTCATCACTTCTCTATAAGGTTCATTGTTAATCGATCCCCCATCTACTGTGACACTTGAAACTTTTTTTGGAAATGATTTAAGTTTCACATTTTTTTGAAGTGTTGGGCTGGGATTTCCAAAATCGCCTGTAATTATTCTCTTAAAGACATTTTCAAGATACTTCACATTAAAGTCCGAATTTGAAAATTCCTTAAAGTTTAATCCAAATGGAAATGATCCTGTTGCTATAGTTGCATTTATTATACTTTTATTTTTTATCTGGTCATAGGGATTAAAGTCTAAATAGCAATTATCATCTGGTTTTTTCCCATTATTTAAATGATAGTGTGATACCATATAATGTTCATAGGTCGTATGGTTTGGGATGATACTTTTCCTACCGGTCTGGGCAATTTTTGTTTCAAAATCTACCCTAAGGGGCAACCCTTCAATTATGCAATGGGAAAGAAGTATCTGCATGTTTTTTGAAAAATAATCCGGCAATTTTTTAACTTGTTCGGAGATTTTGAGTCCATTCGAATTTTCAAATGCTCTTTTAGCTAATCTTTCAATAAATGAGGAATTCAAAAAAGATTTGACTGTATTATTTTTTAAATCATTCAATTCCCAAAGACCCTTGAATGTTTTATTAGGAATTTTCGATTTTTTTTCAAAATCATAATCCTCCATAATTACCCAGGAATCGTATAAAATATTGCCCGTAGGAATTGATGGATTTACGGGAACTTTGTTGACAGCCAAACGTTGTCCATTCAAAATATGCATAGCAGCCATAGTTGAACACATGCCACCAGCAGATGCTCCCCCCATCACATCAATTATTACGTTATGTTTTGGGACAACATCATAATAGGCTTCAAATTCAGGCAATTCTTTTTTCTTTGCTTTTTCCCAAAGATCCAGAATTTCAAAAAGGTAATCCAAAACACCTGCAGTATAACAGCCTGCTGAAACGGCTCCGGCCATAGTCAGTCCAAGATGAAAAGTGTCAGACTGTGGTTCAGTTATAATTTTATTATCTGACTCATCCATTATCGATTATTTAAAAAGATATAATTATAAAACTTATGATAACATCATATTACCCAACTCATTACCTTCACAAATATTTTCGAATTATATAAAGGTACCTTTAACAAAAACACTAATCCTCAATTCGATATACTTTATTAAGTCTAAAGTCTATCCCACAAACCTACCAAAAAACACATCAGAAGCATCGAATACCTTTGCTGAGGTTTCTTGTATTGAATTCCCTTGAGGTTTGTCGTTTCCTTTACTACAATGTATTACCTTTTTCATTATCCCGTTTTCGACCTCAGACACAATTCCTACATGCCCATATGAGTCCTTTTTTCTTCTCGCATATACTGCAATGCACCCTTTTTCTGGGATATCTAATTTGACGAAAACACCTGCATGGCTTTTTATGTCTAAAACCATAGTGTCAGTATTTATCCAACCGCCCAGTGTTTTGTAAAATGGTATGTCTGATTGCCTTGATATTCCAAAAACCCAACATACAAATCCACTACAATCACAATTATCAGAATGCGAAGGTAAATGATGGTTTAGATCTTTAGCCATCCCTCCCCCGCCTAATTTATATTTTACCCCTTTCCCAAAAGCAGATTTTGCCTTTTCAATTACTTCATCAGTTGTTGATCTTGATATATCGTACTCCTGCTCCGGATTTTCCAAAGTATTAGGAATATAAATCAGTTCTTCAGTACTGAAAGAATATTCATTATCAGATTCACTTGGATTAAATGCCATCAGTAATTCTACTGGAACATTATGTTTTGATGCGATTTTCTTCAGTGTATCGCTTTTTTTGACCTTATAATACATAGGTTTATAATTTAGAAGTTTGAAAGTTTTATTTATAGTATTAAAACTGCCTAATGTCTGAAATTCTTAATTGTCTAAAACTGACCTTATTTTTCCATTTTAATGGCTATCCGTTTACTCACCAACGGCATGGCGGCCAAAGGATCATTTTCTATTGCTCCAAACTGAACCTGCTTGCTTGCTTTTTCACCGAAAAGCTTGCCCCAAATGTTGATATTATTATCGTTATTGTTACCTGTACCATTATCAATTGATCTTCTTACCAGCATCAGACGGGCAAAACCATTAAAGTCAACCCCTTTCGTTATTTGTTCTCCGTCATCAAGTGTGAATTTCAAATCATAGCGTGGAGTATTATGCCATTTATAAACTCCCACATACTTTTCTACTGGTTGCCCTCCAATATCATTTATTCGCTGGCTAATTACCAAATACCGCTCCATTCTAATGTCATAATTACTTAACCTATTTTCAAAGATGTCATCGAAAAGTGGCATCTTACCTTCGAATGTGATTTCTTGTTTATCCCCATCCTTAGTGATTTCAAATTTTACTGAACCGTTATTCAAAACCATTTCTTTCCAAATTTTCGGAATCAAGCTGTCAACCGACGGTAAGAATTGCACCCATTCACTTGCAGACCATTCACTGTTAAATCTTTGCAACTCTTCCTTAGATTCAATTTTATCACCATTCTCATACTCTACAAATCTTTTATCCAATACCCTTCTGATGGCAATTTTGGCCATGGAGTAGGCTTTTAGAGTGGTTCCTTCAGGCAAGAATTGCTGAATGTCCTCTACATTTAATATAAAAGTACTACCTACCACTTTGGGATGGTGGGCAGCTGTATCAAATGTTAAAGCAGCCGGACCTACGGGATTAAAGACCATAAATTTTCTGCCGTCAGGACTACTAGCCAATTTTGTGACTTCTTCCTTGGAGAGTGGTCCCATTGCCTTATCCGAAAGAATCGGGTCTTCTCCAGTTTGCAGATAACCATCATTTTGATTAAAACCAACTTCGATTCCTACTTCAAAACGTTCCGCTAATCCTGCCTCATCGAAACAACGGTCATAGGTGGCAATCATCATCGACGCTGCCCTCACTTTGTCGTGACCCACTGGATTTACCTCCAATGCATCCGTTAAGGGAATGGCAAAGCGAATAGCTGGTTTGGGTAGCTTTGTGCTAGTTAAAGGAATTTTCCTTTCGTTAGATGTTTTTGAAGATTCAGGATATTCTACAGAAAGTTGATTATCAGTGGGTTTAATCTCATCCTGATTGTTATTTTCTCCATCTGAAATTATTAATGGCTTTAGCAATCTTCTCCAAGTATTTTTATAGGATTGGGCTTGAATGCCTTCATTATACCCTGTACCAATGGATTCGTAGCGATTGAATACGCGAAGTCCAAATCTGAAATAATGTGCTTTTTGAGCATCATTCTGGGGTCGGACATCTTTAAAGATTATTTGGTTGACCCCGCCGATAGGTTTATTTGACTCTAATTTATTCGTCACTAATTGAGCATCACTGACCAGTGCAGTGAAATCCGGGCGGTTTGCAAATTACCAGGCTTCCCATTTCATGGCTTCTGTGGTTTCTCCATCTTTTAACGGATCAAGAGGGGGTTCCGTATCCGCCAATTCAGCAAATAACCGTCCGTTCCAGTGCCAAGCCTGATGCTTTACTTCGCATCGGCTGAAGTATGGGAAGATATTTTTTAAACCCTCGTCCCCATTATTATTCAGGGTACAGAAAACTCCATACTCAGTTTCATAGGAATAATCAGGTTTAAGACCATCATATAGGAGATTATTAAAATTCGAAGGTAGAGGAATAGAAGTATTTTTGATAGCCGATTCAATATAGATCACTTCAGGATGTGTTAGAAAGAAATCTACCTTGTCATCCTCTTTATTTTCTGAAATTTTTGGAACAATATGCTTATTCATCCAAGGATAAAACATAGGTTCTGCTCCATTAAATAAATTTTTTTTGACTTTACAATGTATGCTGATTTTGCATATGGTTCCGGGTGGGATTGAGATGTTTTTTTTATCAATTAAAACACCAACTATATCATCAGCTTTTATCACAAAAGAATCAGGAATAGATTTTCCATTCAAATCCCTTACTTCAAGTATAATGTCTTTTAGAACTATTCCTTGCGGTGGCGTTGGAAAAACCTGCTCAATTTTTACAACCAATTCATTTTCTATTGAGGGATCCCACAAATATGGATTGAAATCATCTTTATCCATTCCGTTTGAAAAAGATTTGGCTTTTATTTCCAATTCCTTTTCTAAAGCAAAATCAAGTAAATTTCTTTTCTTTCCATCTGTTCCACTGATTAAAATCGATTTTGACTCATTTCCTCTCCAAGCATACCAATTCCAAAAATTGGTATAAGGTTTATCGACTTTAATTGTGATTTCGTTTTGATTGATGTTATCACAAAGTAGGAAAGCTTTTATCTTTTCTTCATTTTCTGTTTCACCCAAAGCAATGATTCTATCGTTATCAAGAAGTTCGTTTACTAATAAAGGGACATCTGGATATCGGTTAAAATATTTTTTATCAACCTTGATGTTTGGCAGACCGACTGGAACCCTTCGAAGGTGTTGATATTTAGAGATCTGGTCATCTTTAAAACTTATATTATCTAGTTTTGGCTTATTATAAATTGGCATTCCCATATCGTCATTCCCTCTTATCGCTGCTGGCAAAGCCCCGCTATTTAACGCAGCAAATCCAGCAAACTCATAATGATGACCATACCAAAAAGCAGGTGCAGCCGGTACAAACTTGTTTTCGTTATCAGGTCCAAAAGTATAAATAAAATTTGGCGATTGACTGATCATTGTATCTTCAACCAAATTGTTATGACCTGCAACCAAAGACAGCGATTCATTGCTCAGCTGAAAAGTCGCCTTTTGCTGATAGTTTTCGGGAAGCAACTTTTCTTGATTGTTTATTTCAGGTAGCAATGCCGGAATCAGGTAATCTCCAGTGAGATAATCCCCTTGGGCATCACTATTTTGAGATCTCTCCTTATTAATCAAAGCTACTTTTGCCCAGTTCAGGTAATGCCACTTTGCTTCTCCGAAATTCCCAGATTTATCGCTCCTTCTACTCAAAACAATGTACCCAGAGATTTCGTCCAATAGATCAGACTTTTGTAATTCATTTAAATTATCAAGTGTAGTCTTCTTTAAATTTTCAATATAAATATTCACTGGTGGTGGGATGGATTCCAGTCCTTCTTCAAATAATAATATAATATTATCTTCAATTTTTTCATCAAGTTCATTTTCAGCGTTAAACTTTAAATCATCTCCCAAGAAATATTTAAATTTAGCTAATACCCCACTTTTCCAACTTTTAAATGATGATTTGGATATTTTTTTTATTTCAGTTGTAAATTTGTCTTCATTATTTGAATCATTTTGGACTTCTTTATTTATATCTTCTGCTAATATAATTTTATCATTTTCATAACCGTCACTAATATGTAGATATATTAAAAATGCTTTAACATCTATAATTTGAAAATATAATCTCTCAAGATTTTTCTCCCATCTTTCAATAGCATTATCATCATCCAAAGAAAGAGACTTTATTTCTTCTAAAGTTTCTTGCACTTTGTCAGGTGAATTAAAATAATCTTTAATAGAAACATCAGGCTTAGGGAATTCCAAATCACTTGAAATATTTATTATATTCTTATCAAATGTATGGTTATTATAAACAAATTCATTTTCAAATATTTTATTTATGTAGTCTGCAGTCAGCTCTTTTACCGATGTGATTTTTTCTTCAGAGTCAGTAAAAACTCTTGACTTAAATCTTTCAATAATTAGTTTACGGAGCAGTATAGAGAAACTATGTTTATAAAAAAATTCAGAATATGCGCTGTTTAACTCGGAAATATCGCATACTTCCAGATTTAAATTTCCTTTAAATATGAAATCTGCATCCTTTACATTCGCAGGGAGATTATCCCAACTCCTATTTTTAAGACGATCAGATATTTCGTCTAATTCTTTCAATTGTCCGATAAAATCTTCCACTTGATAGGAAGCTAATGAGGTTAATGGTTGGGTAATAGCTATTTTGTTAGGTAATATATTGTTTTCACTATTATCTTTTAGCTCTACCTGTACTGGGATATTTAATTCTGCATTAGTGTTGAAATTATTGTCCCAAAAGCCATCCGGTATATTTTTAAAATTACCAATTTCAAAGTAAAGTAAAAAATGAGTCGCATTTACTGGTATAGAGAAATCCTTTGCTTCAAAAAAAAGCGAAAGATTAAGTGCTTCATTTAGTGGAGGTAATTGTTGAGCTGCATAACTTATAAAACCTCTCAAAAAACTTTCTTTTTCCAATTCTGATATACTTTCGAATTCGTTGTTATTTTCACCTATTAAAAATTCAAAATTACTATCGGTAATAAATTTTCCTTTAGTAATATATTCTTCTTTGAGGCTATATTCTGGATCTATTTCCATTCCAACATGAAAATTGGTATCATCATGAATTTTTTCTAGGCAATTCTCATAATAATTACTCAACTTTTCACCATCTACCCCAACAACTTTTTTTATTAATTTAATTGGCTCACCAATCTTTCGATAATCAATTGATTCAATATATTTGATATTTCCATCAACCTCCTTTTTTTCTATATTATTTCCAATCCAAATAAGCCTAGCATTATCAATTATATGATGATTTTTAGTTGTCCAATTCCAAGGGAAATAATGCCTTTTCAGAGCCTCTTGCGATTTAAATGAAGGAACTTCTTCTCCAACACTATATACCTCTGACATTCCTGCAATCGTGCAGGAAAAAACTGCTATATTATTCTTAATTTCAACTATGGAAGGATCTAATGCGATATTTAGCATAATCTTTTTTTTTAAAAGTTTAACCAAGTGAACCTGCAATGGAAGCCTGTTGATTATTATTATTGTGTTTGCTTCCTGAAAATTGTTTCTGAAATGATCGATTAATTCTAATCTTAAGACACCAGCATATTTTGATCTTGATGGAGATGTTACCCTTTCCTATCAATTTATTGCTGTCATAGCTCAATTCCAATCTAACTATAAGATAAGCTGAAGCCAATCCTAAAAAATTCATGATGCCGACCATCTGTACAAAAAGCACAAAGGTACTATTACTGCCAACCTTATTTTGATAAGTATAATGCCCTTCTATCCCAAGGTAAATAAACACAGAACCCGTTGCCCAACCTACATTGAAAAGCAAGCCTGCGCTTCCATGGATGCTCAAAATGAAAATGATAGCAGTCCCTCCTTTGGCACTGTATGTTATCATCGTATTGATAAACCCACCACCTCCAAAAATATACGCAGTAAAGTTAAATGGAGCTTCACTTTTACCCATATAAAACCCAAGTCCAGTGAGGAATTCCAATGTTTTCGCCTTTGGATTAAAAAACTGCAAAAGAAAATGTCCCCCAAAACTCAGGTTGCTCATTGACGTAGTGCCACCACCTACTGTCACTGGAGGCAGATCCAATGTGGCTAGGACTCCAATAGGGATATCTACTTTATTTATTTCTGCTTTAAGTAATCTGACCTTGAATGATCCACTTCCTTCCTCTTCTGTATCTGGTTTGAATGTTTGAAGATTTTTGGTGGCATCAGTAATCATTTTCATTACACCTTCCATCTCCATCTTACTGGGATCGAGTTCAAACTTGAATTTCCCATTTTGTAAAATCACCCTAGTCTGTCGAAAGGTCATAAGCCTCTCTTGTTTTATGAAAATGATAAAATCTCCTTGCAGCTCTCCGTATTCTTTTTTGCTGAGGTCTCCATCCGCATTTAACTTCCCAAAAATTTCTGCCTTAAATCTTGCATTACTCAATTTAACCTCAGCCAAAGAGATAGTAAAAAGTGTCACTTCTTCTTTTATTTGGTAGTCTACCTGTGCCTTAGCCCATGCAAATAGATTTTCCTTGTCAAAACCTTGAGAGAATTTCACATGTTTAGGAAAATCTTCAGGCATTGGGCGGTCTGGAAACATTCCTGTAAAGTCCATCGCTCCAATATTGGGCAGGATTTCGGAAAATTTTAAATTCTTATAAATTTCCGTTGCCGATGAACCAGCCTTTTCTAACCACTCTTTGGTTGGCGCTTGCAGTCCATTGAAAATATGGGTAACCGGGAGCCTTACACCTAAGGCATTCAGGTCCTCTTCAAATTGTTTGTATTTGGCAATACAAGGGGTAATAGAGAGTTGGGTTGCCAGATCTTTAGGATTTTCCACCTTGTTAACTATCAATGCAATAGTTTTTCGGTTTAGGCCCATGCCAGGTGCCGTGACCTCATCCCAAACACTGCGGTAATTGGTTAGGACTTTGTCGAATTCATTTTTAGCATCATTTCCAGAAGAAACTGCAGAATCAATGAGGTGGAGTTTGGAAGAAATTGTGCTGTAGTAATTTCCTACTTCTGATTTTATTCTTTCTTTTATAAATTTGCCATTTTTTATATAATCATCAATTTTTTGCTGCAACTCATCTATAGTTTTAAAAGGCTCAATTTTTTGAATGCTTTCTTCCATCAATACCAACGCAGGAAGTATGTTGTCAGAAAGTAACCTCGGAAAATATACATCTTTTAGATTATTTTTTAAAATTGATAATTTGCTTTCAAATTCACTAGAATTGTTTGTTGCTGAATACAAGAAATTGTTGATCTCAGTATTTATATCTCCGATTGGCTTTAACCATTTTTGATAGTACCTAATAAGTAATATTTCAAAGTTTTTAATACCATTAAATACTTCACTATCTCTTAATTCTTTTTGAAGTTTGACGGCCAACACTTCATCGGTTTGGCTTTTATCTACCCCAAAGTTTTCTATTAAGTTTTGGACGTTCTTAACTGCAACAGTTATATCTGTAGTCTGAATAAAATTGTTTTTTTCATACTTTTTAATAATATTCAAAACTTCTTGTGTAGCTTCAGATACTTTATTAACCAACTCATTTTTATTTTCTTTAATCAGCTTTCTATTGTTAAAAATTGTTTTAAATACATCTTCATCTATGTTTTTAAGCGTTTTGTTATCTAAGTCAGGAATGCTAAAAAGTGACGTTAGGACACTTTTGGATTCCATGAATTCTATTTCAAATCTTCGGATTTTCTGTGCTGTTAATTCCGCTGCCTTTTCAAGGCTAAAATTTTTATTCAATTTTAGAAAGTCACTAATATCATTTTCGATGTTGACTACAAAGTCGTCGCAATATCCAACGATCTTGAACCAAATTATCTTAACAAAAGGTTTGTCTTTGACCATTTCATCTTGAAGCAAACCACCATATTGCTTTAGTTTTGGTTCGGGAATTGAGTTTAACTTATTTTTGATATTGTCGTATGCAGCTTTTATATTTTCATCACTATTTGAGAGTTCTACTAATAAATTCTCAATTTCCTTGTCAACATTTTTCCTGCCATTTTTATTAGTCACATTTCCATTCCTTTGCAATGAAACCGTTCTCAACACGCCGCTAAGTCCCGAATCTGGCTGATATACATTTGCCATGCCGGCAGGAGTTTGCTGTGGATCCACTCTAAACGTAAAGCGGCCGTGTCCAGGCAATACATCAATGGCATTGGGCATAAGTT
Organism: Rhodonellum sp.; assembly: GCA_041748555.1. Lineage (GTDB taxonomy): Bacteria > Bacteroidota > Bacteroidia > Cytophagales > Cyclobacteriaceae > Rhodonellum. Next base: position 17,319 of record JBGTDA010000119.1, on the reverse strand, counting down.
GATCCAACCGATCTTTATTTGTTAAATTGGTGTTACATGGCTCCAATATCGATTCATCAAAAACCGGTTTGTCCGTAAAGTCCACCCCGTACACAGGATTCCAAGATTGAGCATCATCTGTAACTTCTGTAACTTCCTTTTCATCAGCTGTTACCTCTTTATATGGGGTGTAAAATACAAGATTTTGAGGTTCAGCAAGTTGAGCCATGCTGTGTTCGAGGTTAGCGTCCTTTGGTGGCTCTAACAAGAAAAAGATTTGAGGTTTGGGGAATAAGGTTTCATCCGCCCCTTCATACCAAAGAGGAACTTCCCATCCAGTTAAAACTTGTTTATCATCATCTTTATAAACCAACCTTCCCCAACTGTTGCTGATGGGTATAATTGTGGATTTAAATACGCATGCATTTACAGCGCCGGTATCTTTTGGCGAATGGCTTTCGAAGTCAGGATATTTTTTCTCCGGTTCCAGGATTTCTATGTATTCCCTGATTTTTCTTACAATAGGTCTACCTAATAGAGCATTTTGGATATTTTTTTCTTTCGGTGACGGCACGACCGTTCTTTCATATTCAATGACATGCTTAGCTTTATGCCAGAAAATCCCAATACGCCCAATGCGTTCAACCGCGTACCGATGTACTCGGCCCATTGCTGTCAGGCTTTTGATGGATATCAGGTCATTATCAAACCGGGCTACCTGTTTTCCATACCCACCCTGACTCGAAAAAGATAAGCCGGAAACTTCCGCGGAAGTGGAGCCTTCAGATAAAGCCTTTTGCCACAAGGATTTGTATATATCCTTATCTTCAAAGCCGCAGGAAAACCCTCCCATAATTCCCTCTTTAGAATGAAGATCACTTATTTCTATTTTTTCACCATCTAAATCGACTGTGTCTTTTTTATCGTAGTCTTCAATTGGAGAGACAAATTCGGCACCTTTCATTCTGGAATCAGGGGAAGAGTTCTTTGCTAAATCGCCATCTCTTAATTTTAATCTTGGCTTATACTTCAATTCCTCATTGAACATATTAGGAGCTATAAAAACAGCTTCGGTATCCGGATCGTTTTTTCGGTATGTTTCCAGGATGGCCAACCGGCTTTTCCAGGCACGGTAATAGCTAAGGTAATTGACCCAATGGGTATAAAAAGCATTTACTTGTTCCTTCGTTGGTGTCCAGGCAAGATTATTTCTTGTTGGCACAGGAAGATCTCCCAATCGGGAGCCCAATTCTGCTATGGAGGTGTTTCTTGGTTTGAGATTGGCTTGTAGTCCATATAATAATTCGAACTCGGATTGCAATAAGGGTAGTCCGGGCTGAATGTCACCCGCTTTTCCCCAAAGCCTCCTCAAATCCCAAGGTGGAAATATATATTTTTTTTGAAGTTTATCTCCGGACAATTTTAGAATTGCAGGACTGCCGAATTTGTAATTTAATATCTTAGGTATAATTGAATCATCTTTGAAAAATTCTTCACCTATCGTTTGTGCCGGAAGCACCAAATGAAATCCATCTTTATTTGCTTCGTCATCATAGATTTCCCAAACACCTTCGTTGATATGGGTCTGTATTTTTTGAGCCAATACCCAAACTCCGTCATCGTATCCTTTTTGTATTAGAAAATTACTGTCAACTAATCCGACAAACTGCGGGCTGCTATCAAGAACCACTACTTTAACCTGAGTACTTTTGTCCTGTCCGGAACGGGGATTGACTTCTATCAGGCGCATGTCCACCCTGAAATCCTGCCCAATATTGACCGATTCAGAAATGCAGAGGTAATAATCTTTCTTCTCTGAATCTATACTTTTGATAGGGATAATCAGTTGTTTTTGCAACCGCTCCCCATACCCGCTCACAATGGCTTCGGTACTGGACGGCGCCAGAAATTTTTCATTAGTAGTCAAATCCTGGGAAACTGGCTTTACTTCTTTTACAGGAATACAAAAGTCTTGGATGGAATAGCCAATTTCCCAATCCCTTAATTCCTTCTCTGATTTTAAATCAGCCTCTGTTAGTTGCCATAGGAAAAGTGGGGTTTGTGTTGACTTTTTCTGCAGCACAAAGGAAATTTTTCCGTTGTGATCGTAATTTGAACCATCAAATTTTGGTTTATCATTTAATTCAAACTCAAAAGCCCCGTCGATTATAGATTTGGGTTTAACTATGTTATATGCGCCTATTAAAAATCGGACAAAGGTACCGTTGTCATTTACTTTGGGATAATCAAGGACCTTCTGGATAATTTTTATATCCTTTAATTGTAATTCAAGAGAACTACCAATTTTATTATTCGAGATAAATAGTTCTGAATTTTTAAAAGTGGTTTCAGAAGAAATTAAGGTGACAATTGGATAGTGCCTTTGATCATCAATTTTGTAATGGTCATAAATAGAATATTCTGTGCCTTTTTTTCTTTCTAAATCGAGATTTGGCAGGAGTGCAAAAGAATTTGATTTTTTGGTATAGCTTAATGCATTTTCACAATCTTTAATATTGTTGAAGGATGTAGAAAGTAGGTCATATTTATCTATTAAGTCAGATTGCAAATCATCACAGCTATACTTGGTGAAAATTTCACTGTTTAGTTGTATAGAGGTAAGTGAAATTTTTTGAATTTCACCAGTTGGTTCTTTACCCAGTCTTGTATATTTACCTTTAAACGTAGTTTTTAACGGTGTTTTAAAATAACAGACTTTAACCTCATTTTTATTTAAAATTAAAAGTTCTGAATATGAGTATTTATTATCAAATAAGCTGAAATCAATATTATCAGATTGTACAAAATTTTCAATTTCACAATTACCACCCTCCCATTTAATTTTACTTTCTCCAAATTCAAAAATAGGGATGCTATTGTCATTCTCCTTTTTTATTGTTAGGTAGAAATCTTCTTGGATTTCGAGTAGATGATTCTTAGGTAGGGGGATACGGAATTTATTGGTATTAGCCCCCAATTTGAAAAGCCAAAAGTAATTTGCATCTTCTTCAAAACCTTCCTTCTTCCCTGTTTTACAGAAATAAAAATCCCCTTCGTCTCCTTGGTAAACAATGTCAAGTCTAGATTGCAAATTTTCGAAAAAGGCTAGATTATATTTATATTCATCGTTGCTATCAGATTTCGAGCAGTAATATATCTTATCAAAATAAAAATTTGGTTTACCATCCGCCTCAATAATTTTCAATGCCATAGAATGAGCATCATTGCTTAAAGGCATAACTATGATAGGATGACTACCGCTATAAGCGGTGTTGGAAGTCCATGGATCAAATGAATATTCTGCAATATGCTCTCTTTTACCATCTGCTTTATTTTTATCATCACGGTCAACTTTTGCCCAATTGTACCCTTTATATTTTTTGCCCACATATTTGAATTCTCCTGCATTAACAAAAATTCCCCAAAGAATCTTATCCTTTTCTGATGACAGGATTGCCAATAATTTAAGTTTTTCCCCGTGAGCTTTAAGAAAACCATTATTTATGTCTTTGTTTAAATCTATTTCCGGCAACATGGCAAATACGTTTAGTTAGTTTGGATAAGTTTTTTAAGCCATTCGGCAGGGAGATTATCAAAACCAATTCTAGTAGGAACTTTAATTTTGGAAGAAATGGCATTGGCTATTTCGATGACGAAAGTTAAGCAATCACTTTTGATCAATTCATAGTTTTTGCTACGCCATTTATTCAAAATCCCTAGGCAATTATCATATTCTGCCTTATTAACTTCTACAATTAATTTGTGATCACTATTTCTTAAAAAATCATCGCGTAATTCTCCAGGCACTTCACCTATTTTTATTTTTATCCCTTCCTTTGGGTACATACCAAAAGTCCCGTCTGTAATAGAACTTCTTTGAAGGTCACTTTCTCTTCCAAAGTTTATAAAGGCGTGTCCAGGAATACCTTCATCCGCCAATAGAACTATAAAATATTTTTCTGCCATAACATAATTTGTTTACAGGTTTTTTTTTGATTTAGATCAGATGTGAAATGAAGGGGTAACTATAAAATGAATAATCCATAAATTGGATTTTTTTTTAATTGCTTTTAAAATTTATACCAATACTTGAGGCAATTTACTATTTTCCAAAATACAACTCTTCTACCCCATCATTAAATATCTTTTTATCAAACTATCAGGAAGCCAACCTTTTGTATCATCATTTTCTACTATAAAAATATCTTGAATTTGAGCTTTACCTTTCATACTTTCTATTACAGTTTCCAACTTTTCTTTAGGCTTTACAGTTAAAAAGCTTATTGCTACTGCAGAATTTTGAGATATAAATTGAGTAAATGTTAAAGGAATATTTGGATCGGTATGCTTATTTAGTGCACTTAAAAATGTACTCTTGTGTATAATATATTTCGGTAAATTTTTGTCTAAAATTGGAAGTCGGCTTTTGTTTACCTCATTTAAAAAGTCTACAATTTCTTGTATATTTTTATCTTTAACATCTTCAATATTTTTGTAAATCATTGTAGCTTTTTCAATCATAATTTGTTCAACGAATACATCATCTAATAAATCAGGCGTTAAACTATTTATGATTTTTTCATATTGTTTAGATGCAGCTATAAAATTTTCCTTTCCGAAGTAGTAGGCTAAAATAGTTCCTATCCACGTGGCAAATAGAGGTATTAGTGTATTTAAAACATTGTCAATTGCATTGTTGTCAGGATAGTATATTCTCAAAATTAAGGTTATACCTCCTAAAGAAACAATTGCAATAAGTGACCATGTAATCATGGTTGTCGCAATTTTATCTCGATGGTCTGATTTGGTGTTTTCGATAGTTTCCATAAAAGATTTTATTTTATTATTGTTGGATTTTTATTTATTCAAGTGTTGATTAAACTAATTAAAGTTATTGACTTCAAACAGATCTAAGCTACATATCGCTGTTTTCCATCACGATGCCGCTTTTTATGCAGGTTTGGAAGATATAATTCCTGCACTGAAACATGTTTTTGTTGTGTAACCAAAAATACTCAAACCCTTCAAGTTTTTTCAGATTATCCTTTCCTGAAACTTTTTCCTTGATAAATAGATCAAAAGAATTTTCATCAGGAAGCAGTTCATTAAAATGAATTATATTCCGTTGTTAGAACTTTGTTTTTATCAAATAATAAATCTTAATAACCTTAACAACTTAATGTTGCTATCAGTCCATCTTAAAATTGTCTACTGGCAGAATTCTCTAAATTTTGTAAATGAAAACAATCGGACCTATTATCGCGCAGCATTATCTTTAGGCGTCTTCGTTAAGTTTGAAGCAGCGATTTGATTTCTGGGTCAGCCAATGCCGTTTCAATAACATGCAATCCTAATCGACGGTAGCTTTCAAACTGTGGTTCGTTGAAGAATTGGTCAGCGGTTGATTGATGTGGAAAATCCGGATTGCTGGCGGAGTATTCCTTCACGTCGACGGGCTCTTGACCGTTTAAGGATGATTTCAAGTAAATCAAATTTCCGGAAGGTTTACCAGCAGGGTCTTCCGGATACCAAATTGTACCAAGAGCATAATGACATCTAGAATTTCCGGATTTTTCATCTCGATTGGTGATGTGTTTAATATCAATAACAATTTCAACTCCAAAATCCACCCGACACCGCCGAACTGCATTGGCCAAGCCTTCGCAGGTAAGATATTTGTCTTGCTCAGCATCACCCAAAATAACAACACGAACACGGCGACGGATAAGCTCGTATAGACCCATATTGTCAAAATGGCCACCATCAGAAAGGCATACAAAATCCTTGTCAATACTGGTTCTCCCGAGCAAATCATATATTAGATAGGCAAGACCTGAGCGTGGATCGGATTTTTTATAATCTTTTCCAAGAGGATTTCCCATCCACCAGCCCAAACGTGCATTAAAAATTGTTAAAAGAAAAGCGGTGGCTGACGAAGAGTGAGTTCCCATATTAGGGTTGGCGGCCGCACCTGAAATAGCCATCGCTGTACTCAAATTAGGTCCTCCGGGTTCATGCTTACCATTGGTAAGTATTTTAGGTTCATAAGCATACTGCTCCGTCAAGCGATAGCCGTATTCATTAGCTTTACTTTTTTTATTGCCACAGGGACTTATGGGGCTTATATCGAAGCCGCAGAACAAGGGAGTAAAAACAAAGGACTCTCCCTGCCTGTCCTGCCGATCAAGATCGGTGACTTGACTTGCATTCAGAGTGGTATTAATTATGGGGTAAGGACCTTGATAACCATTTTCCTTATCTGACTTTAGCGAGCAAAGCTTCAAATCATCCATATCGTCGAAACCTGTAAATGCATTGGCCGTTTTATCCCTATCTGTGCGCCTACGAGTGGCTGCCAAATAGCCCCGCATCAAGCGATTCCTATAAAAGTGATGCATAGAAAATTCGTTAACGCCCACTCGCCAGGCCAAACCAATAGTGAGACCGATAATAATAATGGTTAAAAGAGATAAAGGGAACAAATGGTAAGGCTGTGCAAATGCTACTTGGCTAATTTGGTTGCTCGGCAAAAAGCCAAGAAAATCTAAATTACGATTCTGAAGCCATGCCATTAATGGGGATAATGGGAAGCTTTGCAAAATCATGTGAATAATCTTGGAAGCAATAATAAAGATACCCACCATGAAAAGGTAGGGAGCTGTCCGCACCAGAATGTCTTTGGCTTTCAATCCCATAGTTTTTGGATTATCCTCTTGACCCGAAGTAATAGAACTGTAGGCCAGCCGGACGGCAGCAATCAAAAGGGCTGCCCAGCCACCTGCTATTGTAGAAACATAAATCGGCATTTGTTTGAGAAGTAAATCCAAAATTTTTCCTCCTAGCAGGCCAATACTACCTAGTAAAACCCAGCCTAAGGCAAAACGATGTGCCATGGCACCTACTCGTGCCCACCATTCCCGACGAGAATCAGGGAAATACTTGCCTAACAACGCCATCCTAACTACCACTGTCAGACTTAGAACCTCTAGGAGAAGTGGAGTACCAATTATGAATGCTAGTCTATTTAAAAATTCACTGGTTTTAAAAAAAGCAATCCAATCAATCCCCTTATTATTTTCTTTAATAAATTTATCTATTGGCTCCCAGGAGTTTGCTGGTTCAGGAGAATTGGCTAAATAATAGATCAGCCACCAAGCTAACGTCAAGAAAACAACACCTAAAATTGCTGATAGAGCCGTAAAAAATAATGCAAGACCTACATAACCAATCTTTTTTAAATATTTATCGACAGGCAGGTTTACCTCGTATCGACCTAGCATAGCTACAAGAACTAAAACCAAAAATCCAATAATAACAATTCCCTGCAGATTACAAAATTGTTCTTTAAAGGTAAAGGGCTCGTTCAGGCCTTTATAATTGAAAAACCAGCCACTGACCCAAAAAGAAGTAATTAACCCTAAAGCTACTAGAATATTGGTAACATATTTTTCGTTTGGCGTACCCAGCCGATTTCTTGGAAACAGATCGGGCCGATAGGCACCCATACCCAATCCAGCCACTAATGCTCCCCCCAATAGGAGAAAACTAAAGAGTTTAAATGCAGGTTCGGTTGGTATATTCTGGGGCCAAGCATCAGCAGTCCAATAAAGAAAAGCGCAAAAACCAAAAAGCAGAACAGAACATACAAGCATTAGAATTATCAACTGATTCAGCAATGTGTTGCGGAACCAAGTTAGTCCCATTGTCCAGGAATCGGAGGACATAATGTTATTGTTTGGGGCAAGGTAATTACTGAACATACGTAGCCACCGAATAGGTCGCACTTCTTCACCCCTTGGATCGGCCGACTTCTCCGGGTTTAATCGGTCCTGAACTTTTAATAGCAACCCATCACGCTTTACCCATGCCGAATACCAAGCACCTATGTAACCCCCTCCTGAAACAGTGGAAAGATAATCGAATTTGGGCAACAATTCGGACTTAGCCAGCCCTTGTAAAATACCTAAATTAAAAGTTGCCGAACGAATTCCACCTCCTGAAAATGCCAGTGCTCGCAGTTTAAGGTCATGTGCATAACCAATAGGATCATTCATTTCCTCCACTACCTGCTGTTTCCGAGCACCCCGACTTTTATTAATCTCTTTCAATTCTTGCTTATACATAACTTCGAAAGGGAATGGAACCTCATTATTCTTTAATCCTTCAAATAGTTGATTATCATCTCGAATCATTTGGAGAATTTCTTCTTTTTCTTGCCAATTTTTTCGCAAATTCTTCAGTAGTTGTTTAGATATTTTTTTGCCTTTTGTAGACTTATCACCTAATACAACTAAAGTTGGAAGGTAATTTAAACCCTTGGCCAAATCCACACGGGCCTGGGGACTTTCATACAAGACTTGTCTGATAGCTAGCCTCCATTGTTGGGGAGCAGGATACGAATCCAGCCGGATTATACCAGAATTTGTTAAATCAACTTCTTTTTGATTTTGATAGGGGGATCTAAGACAATAACAAAGCTTTGGGATTAGCTCATCCTTTTTTCCGTTCAACCAATCTTGCACCGCCTCCATTTTATTTAGCCAGATTGTGAAAAGTGCCTCAGAATCAGAAGATTTAGAGTTATTTCCTACTAACTCCTTAATTCTCTCTTGAAATTGTTCAACATCTTTGGCTTCAGCTAACTGAGCTATTATAAGTTGTGGAGTTTGCAATAAAACTACAGGGTTAATAATATTAATACTTTTCTGTGGTTTTAAGATATAAGATATATCTTGGGCTAATGTTATAAATGCAACTGCTCGGGTAGTTAAATCGATGACCACATCCATATAAAAGGGTAAAATAATATTAATGATTATTTTAAAAATAAAGTCGATAAAAATAATTTTAGATTAATAGTAAGAATTTTTATGTACTTGGAAATTTGTGTCGATTGTTTGCGATAGCGGTTAGGATAATAATCAATTTTATACTTTTTTTGTGGTACAAATCAATTTTTATTTTTCTTCATAAGAATCTTGTATAAGTGTTTTTTGAGATTCAAGTATATCATAATATTTTATTGAAATAATCGTCTCTATTATTTCCATACAAATCAGAGCTCTTCTTATTATTCAAAACACATCTTATCCCTAAGTCTGCTAAGGTCATATAATATAACTCCTAGATTTGTCTTTAAGGTTTAGTAATCCTTCAAATGCAGCAAAAGAGTTATTGATGTACTTATTATAAGGATAAGATTTGCAGAACTGATTCCCAATTAAGAATATTTGTTTCAAGTTGTCTGTCTGTTTTTTCATTCCAACCAATTAAAACCCTAATTATAGCACCAGCTTTGAATGTAAGAATCTTTGATAACCTATATAATAGTTAATATCGTGTTTTCTTAATTTTTATTCTATCAATAGTTAATTCGATATCCGCATATAAGTAATCTTTATGCTTTAAATTTTTATTTTTCATTTCTAAAAAATTGATTGTAAAGATTATCTACAAGTCGCTTTTAGCATGCTAATCTAGCAGGTAACCATCTTGAGTACATTGTCATAAGAGATTAAATAGTGAAGAATTTTAAATATGAAAAAAGTCGGCTTTCGGCTTTCCTTTTTTGTAATAGCACTAGGTAAACTCTAATTGTAAAATTTATAACAAATTAAATATTTTTTTTATAAAAAAAAACAAATGATTATAAAAATTATAAATTTTATTAAAAAAAATTTGCGTCCCTTACCTCCGACAACCATAATCAAAAAAAAACCTAATCCAAAGTGGAATTACTTCCAGCAGAGGAATTCTTCTTTTTGGAAAGTAAAAAATATGACTCCAAAAAAAAAGACCTTTTGACCTCATTTTATTTCATGAAAAGCATACCGCGCTAATACACTTACTTTGAATAGATCATTTCCAAAATTTTCTCGCACTATCCTAATTTTTCCAGGTAAATAAAGAACTGCTTTTTATACAGGTATACTACAATTTTAGTAGTCAGAAATTAAGAGCAGAAATGGACCTTTTCTAGCAAAACCATCAATGATCAAACAAAGTTATGGGCTATTTTTTCACATACATCCCAATTGACTTCGGGTAATCTCCAACTACGGCATAATCTGAAGAATTTTCAAAAACTGTTTTATTCCGTTCCTCCTTGTGTTCAGTGAAAAAGGGGAACTGCTTATCATTTATTTTATCCTCCAGCACCAGGAGATATTAAAGTCGGTAAGCAAACCATGAAACGCTCAAACTTCAATCACTTGTCAGAACCCTGTGAAATTCTCTACAACAAAGGAAAATCAGGAATGTCAGATTATCATCTTATTGCCGCCATTGGTGACATCACCGTAGATAAAGCCCGGGAAATCCTGGCGATAGCTGAATTCAGGTTGTCCGAGCTGGCCAAATGGGATATTAATACCTGGCTGAAAATCGAAGGCATCGGAGTCAGAAAAGCTTCTGCCTTGGTGACCTCATTTGAATTGGCCAGAAGAAGATTGGTAGAAGAGCCGGTCAGAAGACTCAAAATATCCTCCTCTTCAGAAGTCTATCGGTACATGAAAACCTATCTGCTCGATGAACTTGTGGAGCATTTTTACATTCTCCTCCTCAGCAGGAACAGTGAGGTCATCAAGCTCCAAAAGATCAGTTCAGGAGTAACCAACACCACCATAGCCGATCAAAAAGTAATCTTCAAATAGGCTCTGGATCATATGGCAAGTTCAATTATCCTGATCCACAACCACCCTTCCGGAAACCGAAACCCATCCGAAGCCGATCGGAGACGGACCGCCAAGCTCAATGAAGCGGGAAAATATCTTGATATCCCGATACTGGACCACATCATCTTTACAGAATCCGGGTACTTCAGTTTTGCGGATGAAGGGTTTCTTCAAGAGGGGAAACCCTCTTTTAAACTTTTCCCATTCTTTCACCATTACAGCGGAAACTATTCCAGCCTGTTAATCACCCTTATCCCTTGACCTTCCAACGCCCCAGGCAATCCTTGACTTCTGCCTTCTCGAATTTCTCTGTATGTCGGATTGTTTTCTCTACCTTACTGGAGATTTCCACTCCTTTTGCAATCCGTTCGTGTGGTATTTTCTGGAGGTTAAAGAGATTTTTTGTTTTGGTGTCACTTCTGATTTTGAGTTGCTGAAGCTCCGATATCAACAGATCCTAATTTGTTAATTTATTTGACATTTTTATGTTTATAATTTAAACAAAAAGTTTGGATCATTGAATTCGAAAATCCTCATGAATAAAATTCCCCTTCAGGTACGCTTCAGATATGCCCCGAAAGATCCTTTTCCTCATCAGTTTCCAAGGGCATTCCTTTGCTTTGGCCTATTTTGGCTTGGATATTCCTCTCTGGCCTCAATGACACACTTTGAAGGGGAATCATTCCCCACATTCCATTCCTTTTCATTATCCTTCCTTTTCACCCAATGCCCGCCTGATGATAAATTTCTAACCTTGACCTATCCGATTCATTTTTTCATTGTCATACCCTGTCCTGTTCCCGGTTGTAATTATGATCCATGCAAAGATGGGAGATTCGGTCCACAAGCCAAGGGTGCGCCCTGCCCCGTCAAATAAATAGGGTTTTCCTAAAGGAAGCCTTCCGCGATTTTCTTACCAGGCCCTTGTCTTTTGTGGCCCCATTCACCTCCCAAATTCTGGCATAATCAAATTTTAAACCTTTAAACAATACAGTCATGTCACAATTTGAAAAAACCTACATCGGAAAAGGCAGCAAGGTAAAAGACCTTGACATCATCAGGGTATCCATCTCCAGAGTAACCCTGGAAGAAATCCTGAAAAACCACCTGGTGGACTTTGAGGGAAACGAATTCCTCGTCTTCGAAGTGGCCGCCCTAAAAGAGGCAAATCCATACGGAAGGACCCACACGGCCTACATCAGCAAAAAAGTAGCCGCACCCAAAAAGAAAGCCTCCAAGAAAAAGGAGGCTAAAGAATAGAAAAAGCCCTTATGGTGGGGTGAATTAAATGTTCATATTTTAATATATTTTTTCGTTCCATTCATTGTTTGTATTTTTCTTTTTTTGTATATTCCTTCAATATAAACCGAATCTAAAACATGGCAAATATTGATTGGGAAACCCGGGCCAAGGAACGAAGGGCAGAGAATAAAAGATTACATAAAAAAATCAAAGAGCTGACCCTCAGTAGGGATGGCTGGAAAGAAAAGGCAATACTACGCAAAGACAATCTGGATGAGATGGCTAAAAAAATAGCCGTCGTAAAAAAAAACCTTCAGGAAATAATGGGGATCTAAAGTCAGGCAAGCCCAAACATTCCCATTTCAGTACGGCTGTCATACTTGCCATATTGTCTGCTAAGATCACTACCTCAAGTAGTTTCAGGAGCCTAAGTAAGGTTTTTGTGGTGTTCAATCTCCATCTGTCACTTGGAAAATCAGCCCCTTCGTTTTCAACGGCAATGCTTTGGGTAAAAAAAATCGGTTATAACCAGTTGCAGCTGCCCAAAGAAAAGGCGATGACTGGATTATTATAGTTGATGAAAGTATAGGGGTCGGACAGGAAAAAGTATTGGTAGTGCTGGGCATCAGGAGAAGCAGGGTTGACTTTTCACGCCCGCTAATGCTGCAGGATATGGTTCCGATCCTGGTAAAATCAAAAGAAAGGTGGACAGGGGATGATATTGCCCATGAACTCGAAGAAGTCAAACTCATCCTTGGGAATGTCATCTATGCGGTCACCGATGCCTGCTGCTCCCTGAAAAGCGGATTGCGTAAAGCCAATATAAATCACATATATGATATAACACATGCAGTGGCCATAATTTTGGAAAAACTTTATAAGAAGGATAATACCTTCAAGGAATATGCAACTATGGCAGGCCAGATGAGATTTAAGCTTTGCTGCAGTAAAAATGCCCATTTGATCCCTCCCAATCAGCGGTCAAAGGCCCGCTTTCTAAATATTGATATAGTGAGTAAATGGGGCATTCAGGCTTTACATGCACTTGGACGCAATGAAATAACCCATGATGAAAGAGCCCAGCTGGAATGGGTAAAAGAAAAGGAACCGTTTATTCCGGAAATGGATAAACTGATGTCAATAATAGAAGAAATTTCGATAATACTGAAGCACAATGGACTAAGTAAAAAAACCAAACGACAATGCATTGCCATTTTAAAAAACTGTAAAACCGGCAAATTAAGGCAGTTTAAACAGCATATGCTGGATTATTTGGAGGAAAGCATAAAACAGATACGCCGCAGGTCAGAGAAGATACTGTGTTGCTCAGATATAGTGGAAACCACGTTTGGCAAATACAAAAATGAACTGGCCAAAAACCCGATGAGCGGAATCACTGACCTGGTACTTATAATTCCTGCATTCACCTCCAGCCTATCTGCCGATGAAGTGGAGAAGGCATTGTATGGATGTCTGGAAATTCATATTTATTTAACTGACTATTCGGTTTGTTGCACGTAAGGATAAACAGAAGCAACAATTAATCTGTTGAACAGTATTTCCCCATAATATCTTCTGTTGAGCTTGAATACAAACTCGTCAAAGTAATTCTGAAGGTATTTTTCACTGACCATGTGATACATTCCCAACAGGTTCTTTTTAAGGTTGCTGATGGCAATATGTACCCAGTTCAAATCCCCTTTTGTAGTATCTGGGGAGGATTTGACTTTGATGTAGTCCTCCACCATTTGTTAAAGGTTGACATATGCGGGGTTTTTGTCGGTAAAAAACACAGATTCGGGATTTATTGATTTTTCGACGAACTCCTCCACAGAATCTGAGGTCACACACGGAGTACTTTCATCTTGAAAAACCCGCTGTGCCGGCTCTTTTCGCCTGTCAGGGGGTCTTCCAAAGGTGTGGACTCCGAAGCCACGGCAACAACGGCTTGCCTTTGACTTCCTTTTCCATCCTTCAGGTTTTCTTGGACCGCTTTTCTGGTTGCCTTCTCGACATACGCCTCATCATACTCTACCATACCTCTGAGCAGATACATGTTGTCCCTTTTGCCCATTACAGCCTTATTTTATGCATAAGGTTAAAGGCAGTCTCAAATCTTTTCAAACCCAATTGCCTCTGAAATTCAAGGCATGGAAAGCCTTTTTTGGTGGCAGACATCAATAAAAAGGCGGTAAACCTGGTATGCAAGGGGAGCTTACTCGATTCCATTACCGTGCCTGCCTTAAGTGAGGTTCTTCTCCTGCTTTTGCTGCACTCGAAAAACTTCTTTCCGCTGAACCAGTATTGTTTGGGTTTACTTTCACAGGTTTTACAGTAGATACCGCAATTCTCCCGGTAGACTTTCAGGAAACTATCACAGCTTTCCTCGTTTGGAAAGTGATTGATAAATTCAATGATGTTCATGGATTTGTATTTTAATCCAATAAACACTAAGATTTCTGATTCCGGAATTAGATGACACTGGCTGTCGAAGAATATCTGCCTACGTGTAGTATTCCGAAGAGTCAGTTTTTTTAAATAAATATTACTCCGACAAGTTTGCACATTTTTTCTCCAACTTCTTATATATAAATACGTTAACCACAATTTGTAAATCAATCAAACTTCATACAAATGAGTGGAAATTCATACAATAAAAATCTTCCGATTACACCAGAAGATTATCTAGAGCAGGAACTTCATCCCCGACTTTATCGGATGGCTGTAAAAGCAAGCTTTTCAAAAAGAATGTTTTTCACTCTTAGAACATTGGCCATCATTGGAGGAGCGTTATTACCTATATTAGTCTCTATCGACAAAGAAGCTAAATATATTCAAGTTTTATCAATTATTATTAGTGTAATCGTAACTCTTTCCATTGCTCTTGAAGAATCTCTAAAGTTTAAGGAACAATACATTAAACTTGAAGGACTCATCAACGTGATCAACAAACTTAAAATAGATTTTATCGCAGGAGACAATGATTTTGCTAATCTGACCGATGCACAAAAAATTTCTAAATTTGCCTCCGTAAGTGGAAATGTGATACTTAATTCTCAGAAGAGCCTTTTAGAAGCCTTCAGTAATATGGAATCTCCGAGTAAAAAATAACTGGGCCTAAAAACTAAGCCTTCGTTGCGAACTGAGGGCGAACAATGAAAGCGCAGGGGCCAATCCTCATCCCCACAAAACTGCAGCATTCAAATGGCTGAAGCAACAATACAAAGCCACTCCGAATCTATTTGAACATTGGAAATTGGTTCATCCTTAGGTACATTTTGCGCCAAGGGATTTGTAAACCTGCCTAGGCAGGCATGAAGAGCTCCCGAAAAACGGGACAGGCTGTGTGAGGTGAGAGTCCCACGCACGACCTTTGGGAAGGTGGGGGTGAGATTCCCCGGCCTGACCCGATTGCCTGATATTATAAACCGCCACCAATATGGACACACATGCTTTGATAATTGAACAGTTAGAGTGGGACGGCATTTTGAAGTCCTTTACTTTAGAAGCAAACCCTGAAATGGTAAAAATGTTGGTAGCTTATCCAAAGGAGTACGAGTACGAGCGACCAGGAGCCTTTCACTTTTTGGATGAGAACTACGAGAACTTGTTTGAGCAAAAATTAGCAAGGTGCAGTAATGCCAAACTGTCAAAAGAAAATTTTTATTAGGAAGGAGGCACCTTTAATTTTAAAGCGACTTAGAATAAAATTCCGACTAAAAATGGTTATCTAACTATTTACTAACTTTATCTCCCAGAATTTGCCATACCTGAAGAAATTCACATTTTTAACACGTACCAAAAAGACAAAGAGTTCAAGAAAATCATTTATATAGACGACCCCAAAAACAGATATATTGTATTTCTTGAGTGCAGGTCCAGTGTTGGTATTTTTAACTTTGGACTACACACAGCATTTCATAACGACAGAGAAAATTTTAAGCAGTCAAACTATCGTGAAGAGAAGACGAATTACTTCAATGAGAGAGAACCCCATGTAGCTTGGGAATATTTATTGGCAGAAAAAGAAGCAAAAAAAGTACATAACTTTTTTGCTGCACCTGTAATCTTAAATAGTGGTGGAAACAATCAGCAAACAATTATTTTACCAGCTATGCATAGGAATAATCCGTGGATTTCAGGTTCGTTTTATCTGTTCGTTGCATCAGTTGTCATCAGGGTATTCATCTCCAGAGAAACCCTGGAAGAATTCCTGAAAAACCACCTGGTGGACGTTGAGGGAAACGAATACCTTGTCTTCGAAGTGGCCGCACTCAAGGAGGCAGATCCCTACGAAAAGATCCATATGGCCTACATCAGCAAAAAAGTAGCCGCACCCAAAAAAAATCTCCAGGAAAAAAGAGTCTGAGGAAAAGAAAAGGCCCTTCGGCGCTTTTTATATGATGTTTTTGGATATATAGATATACATATTTTTTAGGTATCTGTATATATGGAATATGTCTCGATATTTTGACTTGAGAATCTTCATAATCATTCTTTAAAGATATCTCCTTAAAAAAGAACGCCACTAAATGATTAACCTGTTTGATTTGAAAATTTGAGAATGAATTTTGAGATGAAAGATTGTTAGGCAGAAATTTAAACAGCCAGCAGAAAAGCATTTCCCGAATCCTTAAATCAGATAACCATGTGCTACCACGTTTCTGAACAACTCAAATTGGAACTCATCCAGGAAAAATTCAGTCGGCAGGCAATCAATAGGGAGCTATTTGAGCAGGCCAATCATCTTAATGGCTTTGCCCAACCTTATCTACCGGCCATCAGCACGCATGACCCAATAATCGACATTTTCCGATGGAAGCTCATCCCCCATTGGGTGAAAAATGGAACTGATTGGTAGGCCAATACCCTGAACGCTCAGGGGGAGGAGCTTTTTGAAAAGGCATCATATAAAAACAACTGGAAAAACTGGTGCCTGATTATCTGTACGGGATTTTTTGAGCCGCACCAAGTCGAAGGAAAGAAAAAATCCCAGTCCTATTACATCACATCCAAAACAGCCGAATTCATCACCTTAGGCGGAATCTATTCCTTTTGGAAGAATATTCCGACCTTTTCTATCTTCACTGTGGAAGCTTCTCCCCTGCTTGCCGAATTCCACAATGAAAAAAAATGCATGCCCCTGATTCTGGAAGGTGATGCGGCAAGAGGCCTGGCTATGCCAGACCTTTCCAAAGATGAAATGTCAAACCTGATGGTCCCCTATCCCCATCATGAAAAGCTGGACAGTTACCGGGTGATGGATGGGGTTACAAATACCAGGGTGGATACGAATGTGGAAGAGGTGCTGAGGCCTTTTGATTCTTGATTTACTATGTTTTAATAGACCACCCAATCCTGAATTAGGATAATCCTAAATTAAAATTATTGCACCTTCCTGTCATGACATCATCTGATCAATTTC
>JBGTDA010000118.1:0-7308 GCA_041748555.1 Rhodonellum sp. | reverse complement strand
TTCGGGACTTTTGAAAAATTGAAAATTGGTGGATTATGATGTTATTATTTCAAGATGGCAGAAGCATTATAATATCGGTTGGATTTTTTTTGAAATTGCAACTGAAATATTTTACAGATTTGATTCCATCATTTCTGTTTTAGGGATAAAATTCAGCACATTTCGCGATTCTTCCTCATATTTGACTTTATCGAGTCTGAAGTAAAAAGCTCCTTTTTTAGATCCGGTTTTATCTTTTTCATTGTTTTTTATCAACATATTCGTTGAAAGTATTTTTTTGGTAAAGTTCCTTTTATCGATACTTGTTCCAAAAAGACTTTCATACATGGCTTGAAGGTAAGGCAGGGTAAACTTTGCCGGAAGCAATTCAAAAAGAATAGGATGTAAAGCAGCTTTATACCTCAACCTACTTTTGGCCGATTTCACCAATTCATCATGATCAAAAATCAGATTGGGAAGCTTATCCATGGAAAACCATCGGGCATGAAAGTCATCATTGATCTGAGTCTGATACTTCTGAATGTCAATGAGAGCAACATATGCCACTGCCACTGTTCTTTCTACCGGATCGCGATCCGGTCTGCTGAAAGCCTGGAGCTGCTCCAAATAAACGTCATGAAGACCGGTGAGCTGATTTAGAACCCGGACCGCGGCCTGATCAAGAGATTCATTTACCTGAAGAAAACCACCCATCAAACTCCACTTCTCTTTTTCAGGGGCAAATCCTCTTTGGATCAAGAGCAACTTAAAGTCGGTTCCA
Source organism: Rhodonellum sp. (assembly GCA_041748555.1). Lineage (GTDB taxonomy): Bacteria > Bacteroidota > Bacteroidia > Cytophagales > Cyclobacteriaceae > Rhodonellum. The sequence continues at coordinate 6,548 of JBGTDA010000118.1, read as the reverse complement.
TCAAAACCAAATATGATACAATCCACTGCTACCAGGATTCTGGTCTGATTTGAATATTTCATAAAGTTATATTTTCAGGTAAAAGATGGATTTAAGACTATAATTTCCTTTTGAAATTTTAAATAGGATTTTCCTGCTATTAATAATTAGTTCTTCTTTAACCCCGGACAAAATAAATACCCATTAATTTCTTTTCAACCGTAATATATTGGAAATTTATTAATAGTGTTAATTATACATTTAAAATTGTATTTAATTTTATTTATTGATAATATGCAATATCATTATGGTCAACTAGATTTTTATGATTGATGAAGAAAATCCTTTTGCCTAAACTGTTTTTTTTAATCATTTCCATTTCTATCGCCCGGGAGTATCACCGGGATATTTCGGTACATGATCCTGTGATGATGAAGGAAGGAGATACTTATTATCTTTTTGCCACAGGTAGAGGAATATCGGTTTGGTCTTCCCCTGACATTAATAACTGGAAGAAGGAAGAAAGTGTGTTTGCTTCTGCCCCATGGGTTCAAGAAGTTATACCTGATTTCAAAAACCATATTTGGGCTCCGGATATAAGTTTTCATCAGGGAAAATACTTCCTGTATTATTCGGTCTCTTCATTCGGAAAAAACACCTCAGCCATCGGAGTAACAACTAATCTTAAATTGGACCCGCAGTCTCCTGATTACAAATGGGAAGATCATGGGATTGTGGTGAGAAGCGTTCCCGGAAGAGACCTTAATCTTTCACGGCTACGAGGCAGCCAATGAGGGTAGACCCAAATTACTCATCAGGGAAATAGTTTGGGACGAAGAAGGTTGGCCCTCAATAACGCTTTGATCATCAATTTAAAATGTGGTTGTTTTAAATTATATTTAATTGCTACAATTCAGTTTAAAATAAATAATCAATGGAAGAAAATTTTGTAATAGGGTTAGACTACGGAACAGATTCTGTCCGCGCGGTGCTTGTCAATACAGAGAATGGTAACTGTTTGGCAAGCCACGTTTTTTATTATCCCGGATGGAAAGCCGGAAAATATTGTAATCCATTATTAAACCAATTCCGCCAACATCCATCGGATCATTTGGAGGGATTGGAACATACGATCACAGCAGTAATAAAAGCCTCAGAGGTCTCTAAGGATCAAATAAAGGCTATCTGTGTGGACACAACGGGTTCTTCGCCCATGCCCGTGGATAAAAACTGCCGATCTTTGGCACTCGATCCGGGTTTTGCAGACAATCCGAATGCCATGATGGTCCTGTGGAAAGACCATACCGCCGTTGCAGAAGCTGATGAAATCAATGAAACGGCCAGAATTTGGGGAGGGGAGGATTTTACCAAGTATGAAGGAGGAATCTATTCCTCCGAATGGTTTTGGTCCAAGATTCTGCATGTGGTAAGGGAAGACCCGGAGGTTGCGGATGCGGCGTATTCCTGGATGGAGCACTGTGATTATATTACTGCTCAGCTTATTGGTTGTGAGGATCCTTTGATTCTGAAGAGAAGCCGGTGCGCAGCCGGTCATAAAGCCCTTTGGCATCAAAGCTGGGGAGGACTTCCACCCAAAGAATTTTTAGGTAAATTTCATCCTTATTTACAGGAACTCAGAGACCGGCTTTATACAGCAACCTATACCTCCGATCAACCCGCAGGTAAATTAAGCAAAGAATGGGCGGCAAAATTGGGACTTTTGGAAAACACTGTTGTCGCGGTAGGAACCTTTGATGCGCATGCGGGTGCTATCGGAGGTGAGATAACTGAAAATACGCTGGTGAAAGTCATGGGAACTTCAACCTGTGATATCATGGTGGCTTCCGGCAAAACACTCGGAGATAAATTGGTCAAAGGAATCTGCGGACAGGTTGATGGATCTGTGATACCGGGAACAATTGGATTGGAGGCAGGACAATCCGGTTTTGGGGATGTGTTGGCCTGGTTCAGGGACCTTCTGGTACAGCCATCACTTTCCGTTATCCAAAACAGCCGGCAGCTGGACGATCAACAGAAAGCTTCATTGCAGGAAGAGATCAGGGAACAAATGCTGGCGGTGCTTTCTGAAGAGGCTTTGAAAATCCCTGTTAAAGATTCCGCTATTGTTGCCTTGGATTGGATCAATGGACGGAGAACACCGGATGCAGATCAGGCACTGAAAGGAGCAATAATGGGATTGAATATGGGTTCTGATGCACCAAGGGTTTTCAAAGCTTTGGTAGAGGCAATCAGTTTTGGTTCTAAAAAAATTGTGGACAGGTTTGGTGAAGAAGGGGTTCAGATTGATACTGTTATCGGTATGGGGGGCGTGGCCAAGAAGTCGAAACTGGTCATGCAGACCTTGGCAGATGTACTGAATATGCCCATCAAGGTAGCTTCGTCTGACCAGGCTCCTGCACTCGGATCCGCCATGTATGCGGCTGTGGCCGCAGGAATACACCCCGATACACAAGCTGCCATCCAGGCGATGGGCAATGGATTTGATAAGGTATATGAGCCGATTCCGGCGAATGTTAAGGTTTATGGGGAATTGTATGAACGCTATCTAGCTTTTGGAAATTTTATAGAGGGACAGACTAAATTGAAAAGAGAATCAGACTTATGAGCATCTATCAGGAATTAAAAAGAGAATGTTTTGAAGCCAATATGCAGCTTCCGAAACTGGATTTGGTGGTTTATACCTTTGGCAACGTCAGTGCAGCGGACAGGGAAAAAGGTGTTTTTGCGATCAAACCCAGTGGTGCTCCATATGCTGAACTTCAGGTTGATGACATTGTGATTGTTGATTTTGAAAACAACGTCGTTGAGGGAAAGTTGAGACCTTCTTCAGACACCAAAACCCACTCTTATTTATATAAAAACTGTGAAGGAATAGGCGGAATTTGCCATACCCACTCCACTTATGCTGTTTCCTGGGCACAGGCCCAAATGGGAATACCTGTTTTTGGAACAACTCATGCAGACCACCTGACAGCCGATATTCCCTGTGCACCACCAATGGATGATGTGATGATTCAGGGAGATTATGAGCATAATACCGGTCGGCAAATTCTGGACTGGTTTGATGAAAAAGGTTTAAATTATAAGGAAGTGGAAATGATCCTTATAGGAAACCACGGACCATTTGCATGGGGAAAAAATGCTGCCAAAGCAGTTTATAACAGCAAAGTATTGGAGGAAATCGCCAGAATGGCTTATCTTACTCTCCAAATCAATCCAAAAGCCCCCAGGCTTAAAGATGCATTGATCCGAAAGCATTTCGAAAGAAAGCACGGGAAAGATGCATATTACGGGCAGGGCTGTTAAAAATACTCAACTATGAAAAAAACAAATTTTAAAACCACAGGATTATGCCTTGCCTTATTGGTAGGCACATTCTGGAGCTGTAACTCTCCGAAATCTGAAGAACAAATCATGGAAAATGAAGAAGTGAATTTTGAAGTCAACATTTCAGATGTTAAAATTGATGGTCAGACTGCAAAAGTTTTTTACTTGGAAAACGGAAACGGTATGGAAGTGGAAATTTCAAGCTTTGGTGGAATTATATCCAAATTGATTGTACCCGACCGAGATGGAAACCCTGAAAATGTGGTTTTAAGGTATGAAAACATTGCCGATTATGACACTTCCCAGTATTCTCTCGGAGCCTCTGTAGGAAGGTATGCGAACAGGATCGCCAAAGGAGAATTCGAATTGGATGGAACCACCTACAGTTTGGCCAAAAACAACGGCGAAAATCACCTGCATGGCGGAATGAGAGGATTCAACCGGAAGTTTTGGGATGCCGAATACATTGAAGGTGAAGAATCCGCAAAGGTCAAAATGACATATGTAAGTCCCGATGGCGAAGAGGGATATCCTGGAAAACTGACCACAGTTTTGACTTTTGAATTGACCAAAGACAATAAATTACTGTTGGAGTTTCAGTCAGAAACCGATAAGCCGACCATAATCAATCTTACGCATCACGGTTACTTCAACCTCAGTGCGATGGAAGAGGATATTCTGGGGCACGAATTGGTGATCCACGCGGATCAATACACACCGGTAGGTGAGGGTCTTATTCCCACCGGTGAACTGAAATCCGTAGAAGGAACTGCTTTTGATTTCCAGCAAGCCCATAAAGTAGGAGAAAGGATAGATCTGGTTCCGGGTGGATATGACCACAATTTTGTTTTGAAAGAAGAGAGCGATGGGGAATTGGTCAAGATGGCTGAACTCTATCATTCGGGCTCAGGCAGGGTGATGGAATTATATGCAGATTCTCCCGCCGTACAGTTTTATTCAGGCAATTTTCTGGATGGAAAACAGACCACCGAAGGAGTCACCTATACCCAGCATATGGGATTGTGCCTGGAGCCGCAGACTTTTCCGAACTCACCGAATGAACCGTCTTTCCCTTCGCCACGACTTGATCCGGGAGAAAAATACATTCACAGAATCCAATATCATTTTGGAGTCAGGTAGAGATTTTATATACATGAAATATTCCAGGCAGTCCTTGGGAATAAGATTGGGGATTAAAAAATCCCTTTATCCTGATAGTAAGTAGTTGAAAATCAATGCTTCTGTTTGAAAAGTACAGAAGCATTGATTTTTTTGTAGTTGCCAATCAAATTGACTTTTAAAGAACACGGGGATATTCGATGATTACCTGTGTCACGCCTTTTTCGGTCATTTCCAATCTATTTGCTGCCGCTGCCGAGAGATCAATTATTCTTCCTTTCCTATAAGGTCCCCGGTCGTTGATCATGACTTCTACAGTCTTTCCGTTTTGGAGATTGGTTACTTTGACTTTTGTTCCAAAAGGTAGCGTTCTGTGGGCAGCTGTCATTTTGGAGGGATCATATTTTTCACCGTTTGCCGTTTTCCTTCCCTCAAATCTTTTGGCATAATAGCTCGCATAACCTTTTACTTCAATCAGATTGCTCTCGGTTTCTGTTCCTGACCTCCGGTTTTGACAGGATTGCAGGAATATAAATCCAAGCAGAAAAAATATGAATGTATACGTGGTTTTCGGGAATTTCATAAACATATACATTCAAATTTCAATCCGGAAAGGGGAATTAACTATTTACCTTTTAAGGTTTTTGAAAAAAAAGATACTGTTATCCATTTTTAGGCCGGTACATGGTAAAATTCAAAGTGGCCTTGGCAGGCTCTCTTTCAAATACGGGTGAAACGGGAACCGATCTCTATAGCTGTCGCGGAAGAGGTGCATTTTAGAGTGCATTTAATTAAAATTAAGCGGGTGGCAAATAGCAGATATTCATAAAAAAGTATATCATAATAAGGAAAAGGTCTTATTTGACAAGAACACAAAATAAGGGAAAATATTGGTTGGCAATCGGGTGAAAAAAGCTTTATTTGACGCACCTATCGGATTTCACCCAATGACAGAAGGAAAACCCATACCCAATAATGAATTTGATCGTGTAGTAGCCCTCAGTGAATTCGACCTTGATTTTACTGATCTCGAAAGGAATTTCAAAGACTTGACAAAACTGGCAGCCAAAGTTGCAGGAACGGATATTTCACTTGTCAATCTTATAGATACTTCTACCCAATGGAGTATTTCCAATTATGGACTCGGCTTGAAACAGATGCCCAGGGAGGAATCAGTTTGCCAATATACGATCATGGATTCCGAGGCCTTTGAAATCAAGGATCTTACTGCTGATGATAGGTTTAAGGATAAATTTTACGTTTATGATGAACCTAAATTGAAATATTATTTTGGAATTCCTTTAAGAACTTTTGAAGGGATTCCTTTGGGAGCACTTTGTGTCTTGGATAAGGAAACCAAACAACTTACTCCTGAAAAGATAGAGTTACTGAAAATTATCGGTGATGAAATCCTGAACAGGTTAAAATCCATCAAGGCAATCCATGATCTTAAAAACAGCATTAATGAAATCAGACAAAGCCACAAAGAGGTAGCACATGATATCAGAGGACCCATCGGAGGGATCATTGGTTTGGCTCAGATCATTTCGGAACAGGGGAATCAGAATAAACTTGAAGAGGTTCTGGAATTTATTAATCTGATACAAAAAAGCGGGAAATCCGTCTTGGAACTTGCGGATGAGATTTTATCGGCAAACTACCATACCTCAAAATCAAATGGCTCTCCTGTCAAAGCAACTGTAACAGAAACCAATAAAAATCATGAATTCAATCTTTTCTCTTTGAGAGAAAAACTTCTGGATATGTACAATCCTCAGGCTCGGTTGAAGCAAATCACTTTTGAGGTGTTGAATTCGGGTGATTTGCAGGAAGTGGGTTTTCCCACAAACAAACTGCTACAGATTATCGGAAATCTTGTTTCCAATGCTATCAAATTTACACCTCAAAACGGAAGTGTGAAGGTGAACCTGAACCTTCTTGAAGAGAAAGGAAGAATGGTGTTAAACCCTAACTCCGCTACCTTTTACCCCGTCTAATTGAAAAAATGCCAAAAAACCGACAAAATGTTTGTTTTGTCGGTTTTTTTATCGGATATTAGACAACCTAAATAGGTTGTCTATGTCTCTGCCGCAATGGGTTAT
>JBGTDA010000117.1:0-9521 GCA_041748555.1 Rhodonellum sp. | reverse complement strand
GAAACCTCAAGCTTAAGCTTGTCGAGCATGCCCGATTTATCCGCATAACTTTTCAAAGTTCTGGTCAATGCCCTCCTGAACCCGGAAACGTGGGATCCACCTTCGTATGTATTGATGGTGTTTACATAGGAAACCACATTTTCGGAATAGGAAGAATTATAACTCATGGCTACCTGAACAGGAACACCGTTTTTTTCGGATTCGATGTAAATAGGTTCCTGAATGATCTTGACTTTGGTTTCATCCAGATATTGAACAAACTCAACCAAACCGCCTTCAGAATAGAATTCATTGGATTTGGGTGTTCCATCGTCTTCCAACTCCCGCATGTCTTTCAGATAGATTCTGATCCCTGCATTCAGGAAAGACATTTCTCTCAAACGGTTTGCAATGGTTTCGTACTTATAGTCAATATGGCTGAAAATGCTGGAATCAGGCATAAAGTGGATAGTAGTACCACGTTTATCCGTGGTTCCTATTTCACGGACAGGATATTTAGGAACTCCCATTGAATACTCCTGCTCATAAACTTTTCCCTGACGGTGAACTGTCGCTTTTAACATGATGGAAAGTGCATTGACACAGGAAACACCCACACCATGAAGGCCGCCTGAAACTTTATAAGTATCCTTGTCAAATTTTCCTCCGGCGTGAAGTACGGTCATGACAACTTCCAAGGCAGATTTTTTCTCCTTTTCGTGCATGTCGATAGGAATACCCCTACCATTGTCTTCTACGCTGACCGAACTGTCTTCGTGAATAATAACGTGGATGGTGTCACAATGCCCGGCTAAAGCTTCATCAATTGAATTGTCCACCACTTCCCAGATCAGGTGGTGCAGCCCTTTGGGGCCAATATCGCCAATATACATGGCAGGTCTTTTTCTTACTGCTTCTAATCCTTCAAGGACCTGAATATTAATTGCTGAATAATCTTTGAGATTTATTTCTTTTTTTTCGCTCATAACGGGTTTAAAATGCCTTTCTTTTTGTCAAAAAAAGAGATTTTTGATTGCTCTAATAAGGTGTAAAAATACGCAAAATTTTCGAGAGAGACAGCCCATTATGGAGCTAAATTTAATCCTTTCAGCCTTTTTTACTTCCGCACTCGGGAGTGATTTTCAAGCTACAGCAGAGACTTTAACTTATTTCGGATTCTGGCATACTTTGCAAAGTATGACTTTGGAATTTCAAATTCTCAAAATGGATTTCAAAGTAAAAAAATTAAAACCTTTTAATAGATTCAAAACATCAATATTGCCCGGTACTTAACATCACCAAAGTGCAGGCGGGCAACACTTCAACCTTATTTTTTTTTGCAAGCTCAATAAGCTCCGGATTGTGGGTTCCGGGATTAAAAATTATTCTTTTTGGATTCAATGAGAATATATAATCGTACCATTCTTTTTGATTGTGTGGACCCAAATAAAGCGTTATAGTATCTACATCGTCAATTTCGGGTCTCATGTTAAGGTCTTTTATTTCCTGTCCGAAAATCTGTCCTTTTTTTATACCAACAGCCACAAATGGCAAAGATTTCTGTGAGAACATCTGAGCGGCCATGTAAGCATATCTGCCGGGATTTGTAGTGGCTCCTAAAATAACTGTCTTTTTCATCTTTAAATTATCTGCTTCCCAATTCACGATCCCGAAAAAAACTTTCCATATGCCGATGTTTTTTACTTTCATAAATATCGGCTATTGTTATCAGAATTCCGGTTTCTTCCACTTCTCCGAATTCATTGTTCAAGGCTGTACCGAAATTCTTCATCGTGGGTGATAGATTCATATAAGTATTGATCAGGGGCGGGATGTTTTCTCCGTATGCTCTTATATTGGAATTCAGCACCTTATATCCTTCCTTATAAACCAGCCCCTCAAAAAGTAAACGAAAAGAGCTTATATCTGTTTCATAACTCATGTTTAAACCCTCCAAGGGCTCAACCAACACTTCCTCATCAGGAAAATAATAATTCATAAAATAAAGCAGTAAATCCCGCGCTATCCTGTTATAATGTGGATACATCGTCACTTTACCAAACAGGTACTTGACCTCCGGATGCAGCATTACTACTGCTCCTAGGCCGTCCCAGAGGTTGTCCAGCGAAAAAAGGCCTTTTCTGTTTTCCGAATTAGGCTGATATTTTGGCTGCACAAATGACCTTCCCAATTCTATAGTATAAGGAATGTATTCTTTCACAAACTTATCTGAAAAGCGAAACAGGTGCGCGGTTGAGAGGTTTATCTCTCCCTGTTCATCAAATCCGGCATTTTTGCAATAAATCAACCGGTAACCCGCAACGATTTCTTCCTCCTCCGGATTCCAGGTAATCAGTTGCTGATAGCAGTTTTCACAAGTGTCATTTTCATCAATATCCAGCGGAAGTCCTGTTCCTCCCCCCGCGCCTCTAAAAGTTATTTCTCTCAGTCTGCCGATTTCCCGGACTACATTGGGTGCATTATGATAATCGATTAAATAGATATAATTGTTACCGTTGTTGGTATATCTCAAAAACTTTTCCTCTGTCAATTCTTTCTTCAGAACCTCCCTATCCACTGCAGGTATTATTTCTTGCATATATTTAACTCCTTTTACACCAATTGGTAAACTATCTTTTTAACCTCTTCGGCCCACTCCTTTTCACTTTTCGATCGATCAAAATACTGGTAAGAAATGGGTTTTCCTATATGAACAGTAACTTTTTTGCCCCGCTGGGCAAACATTTCATCCGCGAGATAAAACATTTCCAGATTGGTTTTAATGCCAATATTTTTGCGAAAGTTGGCGAAATTGTAAAAAAACCGGGAATTGCTTCCTTCAATAAAAACCGGGACGACTTCCTTTTTATATCTTTTGGCTTTTGAAATAAAACTTTTTTTCCATTCAAGATCCATTATTCCCTGGGGTTGCTTTCTCGATACCAGACCTGCAGGAAATACCAATACCGCATGTTCTCCAGAATAGGTGTCTTCTATCAACTGAGTGATTTCACGGCTGTTTGAACCATGCTTGTTGACAGGAATAAACATCGGTTCAAAATTTTTGATATTGGTCAGAATATCATTCACCAAAAACCGGATGTCTGTTCTGTGTTTTCCCAAAGCATACATAAATGCAACCCCATCAAGCCCGCCCAACGGATGATTGGAGGCGAATATAACAGGTTGGTCAACGGGGATGTTTTCGCCCCCATTCAGGGTTACTTCCACTCCGAATTCACCTATCAGGGCATTGACAAAAGTTATCCCATGCAGATGCCCTATGTTCCGCATCACTTGATTAATATCATCCTCATGGGCGATTCTTTTAATATAGGATAGCAAAAATCCGGGCATCCATCGATATACGTTGGCATTTTTATCCCGGATAACTTTCTTTATATCTATGAATTTCTCCTTTTCCTTCACCGCATTCAAAACATTAAACTTCTTTTTCCTTTACAGTTTCTAATAAGCCATTGATATACAAAAAGATCACATCATCAAAAAGAGTAATAGTTTCTGGATTGTTGATTTTTTGAAATTTTCGAAATCTAAAAATACTGAAATTTTAATTTATATGTAAGGATTACGGTTTCTAACAAAATTTTATTATCCGGCATGTTGACAATCAGGATGCTTTATTGATAAAGTTTCTTCCTGTCCTTATTATATTATATTTTTGGTTTCTATTTCTATCAAATTTATAATCGGTGCCTCCAACATTTTCTACTTTTTTTACAATAACAACAAAACAGCTCGTTCCTAGTTTCAGAAAATAAACATGATGAACAACTTAGCAATTACAGGCCCTACATCAGGAATAGGAGTGGAAACAGTTAAAGGTCTTCTTCCTGTATTTGATAAAATTCTTCTGCTGGCCCGGGATGAAAAAAAAGTAAACGAGCTCATCTCTTCTATCGATTCGGCTTCCCGTCAAAAACTGATTTTTATCCATCTGGACCTGACGGACATGCATACTGTCAAATCAGCAGCCGAATCCATCCGATCCCAGGTGGATTCCCTATCCGTCTTGATCAACAATGCCGGAGGAATTTTCGATAAAAAGATTTTACCAAAAAACGGCATTGAAAAAACATTTGCCACAAATCATTTAGGCCATTTCCTGCTCACGCAACTTTTAATGCCTCTTCTCCTAAAAAACCAAGACGGAAAAATAATCCACGTGAGTTCAGAAGCTCATAGAACAGCGAAAGTGGATTTTGATGATCTGGATCTCAGGGAGAATTTCAGTTCCTTCAGAGCGTATTCGAATGTGAAGCTGTTCAACATTCTTGTCACAAAATCACTGGCAGAAAAATATGGAAACAGAGGATTAAAAGCCTATGCCCTACATCCGGGAGTGGTGAAAACAGATTTTGCAAAAGGAGCTTCAGGTATCTTTTCCTTCTTGTGGAAATTGGCATCCCCCTTTTTGATCTCCCCTGCAGCAGGTGCCAAAACATCCATCTTTTTGGCAAAAAACAATATTCCCGATGCTGAAAACGGCTCCTATTTCAAAAAATCAAAACCAACAAAACCGTCAGGACCTGCAAGATCAAAAAGAATGCGCGAAAGACTTTGGGAACAAAGTGAAAAAATGGTCAATCCTTGGCTTAAATAATATGTCCTCAGTTTTTGTTGAGAAATTCAAAAACCAGTTTCAAATCCTGTGGCTGATCGGAGTTGAGTTTTTCCTCCTTCATAAACTTCTTTAAGGAAGTATATTGATCTCCTGATATCTCCTTTAATCCGGAATTGTTGGTTTTGATCTCCTCCGCCTGCAAGCCCTTGAGGCGATAAAAATTTATGTTGTGAACATATGTTTCATATTGAGGGCCTGAGTAACCGTCTTTTTGACCTGTTGGTTTTATTAACCTTTTGCTGTGTAGCGCGACTATTTTTTCCGTATCATTCTCAAAAATAATTTCAAAAATCCGAGGTCTGGCTTCAAAAACTTCTTTTCTGAAAACCCTTGGGTTTTCTTCCGACGTCTTTATCCATTCCCATTTCTTGACGGCAAGAGGTGGATTGTTTTCTCCTGACATGTGGATAAACACCTCATTGTTTTCAAGTAAGATGTTAAACGGAATATCCTCATAAATTTTACCATCCCCCAATGAAATCATGCCCAATTGGGGAGTCTCAAATAAATAGGGAGAACCCTTAATTCCATCACTTTTAGGATTCAAAGTGAATGATCCGGGAAGCGGTTGATTTACATCTTGACCATAAGTCAGCGAGCCGCACATTACCATAACGATTGTCAACAATAGACTCTTCTTAATCCCCATCACCTTTAATATTTTAGAAAATCTAATCAAAATACATCAAAATAGAAAGGAATAACCATTTCATTTATTACACTTTATGATTAATACCGGACCCGTATCGATGGTTGTTTTCTCGGGTCTCCGATTTCCGGCCTTTTTCAAAGGACGGGTGTTACAGGTAGGGAGATAATGGGAATTTCACATTCCTGTTAAATATATCATTACTTTTGCAGCATGAAAGAAACAATTTTGTCATTGGCGCCGCAGCATTGGGAAGATTATGAACTGATAGACACCGGTGGTTTCGAAAAACTGGAAAGGTTTGGTGATTATGTTTTGAGCAGGCCCGAACCTCAGGCTATTTGGGACAAAAGCATGTCCGCCCAGGAGTGGAAATCACTTGCCGATGCACATTTTGCAAAAGAAAAAAACAATCCTGAAAAAGGTCAATGGGAAGAACGCAGAAACATGCCCCATAACTGGCAAATCAGTTATAAAAACCCAACCGGTTTAGCCATGAAGCTTAACCTCGCTATGACTTCTTTCAAACATATAGGTATATTCCCTGAACAGGCTGTAAACTGGGATTATATAACAGATTCCCTAAATCAAATGCCTATAAAGAACCCTAAGGTGCTCAATCTCTTTGCCTATACGGGTGCTGCCAGCGTGGCGGCCAGAGCTGCCGGTGCTGAAGTCACCCATCTCGACTCGGTAAAACAGGTTGTAACCTGGTCAAGACATAATATGGAATCTTCAAGTCTGGAAGGAATCAGGTGGGTAGTGGACGATGCCATGAAATTTATCAAAAGAGAAGTCCGGAGAGGAAATCAATATCAGGGAATCATATTGGATCCACCTGCATATGGCAGGGGTCCCGATGGAGAAAAATGGATTCTGGAAGAGCAAATCAATGAAATGCTTAAGTTGTGTGCAGAAATTCTGGATCCTGACCAACATTTTCTGATTTTGAATATGTATTCTTTAAGCTTCAGTTCTCTGATAGCCGCCAATTTGGTTAAGACAAATTTCAAAGAAATCAACAATCCCGAACAGGGGGAATTGTACCTGATGGATAAGTACGGGAAGAAACTTCCACTGGGTATCTTTTTTCGGTTCAGAAAATTTGGTTCTTCCTGAAGAATCATTTCAAATTTGTTAAAAAAAAATAGGTCGTAATTCAGATTACGACCTAAGGGATTAGCAACTTCAACCAGGCAATATTATGTTTACTTAAGCAACTTTTTCTATAATTGTATAAAATCTAACTGTGGATTACATCTTTCTCAAATATGAGCTTTTAACAAAAACAAAACATCAATGTTCCAATAAGTACCAATTATTCAAGCATTTGTGAAAATAATATCATAAAAGTACAGTTAAAGTAATTCAATTGTTTTACAAAATTATTCTTACCTTTTACACAGTTAACAGATTTCATTATTTATAACTTATTGGTATTGAAATATAAAAGTCATAAATTCTATTTTTTTTATTTCCTTGGATCAACTTTTACATTAACGCATTTTCTAGAGTTTTTGGATTTTCAGTTTGACTTTTTAATGAATTATTCAAATATTTTATATAAAACTTTCTCAGCCTCTATTAAGAACATAAGACCTTGAAATTAATTTTGTTTAAAGGTAATCAACTGTAAATTTGCCACTTTATGATAAACCAAAGACAACTGTTCCTATCCCATTTGGCACAAACAACGGATTTCCCATTGATGATAGAAATCGAGCGGGCGGAGGGAGTCTATATGTACGGTCCTGATGGAAAATCCTACATTGATCTGATTTCTGGAATCGGTGTGAGTAATGTGGGACACCGTCATCCTGCAGTTTTGGAAGCTATTAATAATCAGATGGACAAGTACTTACACCTGATGGTCTATGGGGAATTTATCCAAAGCTCCCAGACCTCTTTGGCCAAAGCACTGACGGATACTTTACCATCACAGTTGAACAATGTATACTTCGTAAACAGCGGCAGCGAGGCGGTGGAAGGAGCACTTAAGCTTGCTAAAAGATATACGAACAGGCGGGAAATTGTTTCGTGTGTGGATGCCTACCACGGTTCCTCACATGGTGCATTATCGGTTGGAGGAAACGAAATCTTCAAAAGAGCCTATCGTCCTCTCCTACCCGGAATCACCAACATCAAATACGGAGATGTGCGGCAACTTTCAGAGATCACAGAAAACACAGCAGCTTTTATCGTGGAAACCATTCAGGGGGAAGCCGGAATCCGGGTCGCAAGTCCGGAATATTTTCAGGCAGTGAGGAAACGTTGTACCGAAACAGGCACGTTGCTGATCCTGGATGAAATTCAGGCAGGTTTTGGCCGAACCGGTAAATTCTGGGCTTTCGAACATTTTGATATCATACCGGATATTCTGGTCTGTGCCAAAGGAATGGGCGGCGGAATGCCAATAGGAGCATTTATAGCCGACAAAGAATTGATGGCGGCATTTAAGGAAAATCCGCTGCTGGGCCACATCACCACCTTTGGAGGACATCCGGTGAGTGCTGCTGCCTCTTTGGCTACCATCAAAATCATCCTCGAAGAAGGTGTCTTGGAGCAGGTGGAGAATAAAGCAGAACTGATTAAAAAGCTGCTGATCCATCCCAAAATCAAAGCTATCCGCAACAAAGGTTTGATGATGGCTGTGGAGTTTGATTCCTTTGAGGTACTTAAACCTATAATTGATCGCGCGATAGAATCCGGCCTTGTCACGGATTGGTTTCTGTTCTGTGACAATTCCATGCGGATTGCTCCTCCTTTGATCATCACGGAGGAAGAAATCCGAAAGGCCTGCACCATAATTTTAGAATCTATTCAAGCAGTGAAGATTTGATTAAAGGAACTTAAGCGGCAAAATTGGTTTTTAAGAGTATGGAGAAGTGATTCGAGACAGGGGAGCTGAGAATTTAAAAAAATAGATTTTAGGAAAAAATGAAAAAAACATACGACATCCAAAAGAAAGAAGAAGAGTGGAAAGAAAACCTGGACCCGGAATCCTATCATGTGTTGCGGGAAAAAGGTACAGAAAGGGCCTTTACGGGGGAATACTATCTCAATAAGGAAACCGGGATATATGAATGCAAAGCCTGTGGAAACGGGATTTTTCATTCGGCAGACAAATATGACAGCGGATGCGGCTGGCCAAGTTTTACCAAACCTGTAAAGCCGGAAGCCATTGATGTCCATATGGATTATTCCAACTTTATGATCCGTGAAGAAATCCTCTGCGCCAAATGCGGCAGTCATCTAGGCCACCGATTTCCAGACGGCCCCAAAGACAAAGGGGGAACAAGGTATTGTATCAACTCGGTTTCTCTGGATTTTAAGGATCGGGAATAGATTTCGATTTACAACGGATTTCAGCGTTAGATCGGGAAAAATTACAGCCGCATAGTAAAAAACATCACAGCAAACTTCAGTTTAAGTTGAGTGTTTTTATTCTGCGGTTATTTTTTTACTCATTTTCTTGTCAGTTTCATGACCGAAGCTTTTGGCCAAAAAAATGATGAAAACCTAAATTAAAATTTCAGAGAATTCATGAAGGACTTTTAAGTAATCGCGTGTCCGCTATATTTCAGGACAAACAAGGATACATGTGGATTGGAACCCACAGCGGGCTGCACAGGTACGATGGTTTGTCCTTCCAGGTGTATGCATCAAGTCCGGAACTCAATTGGTTGTGAATTGCTTTCAAAATTGTACCTTCCTTAGGGAAATCACAGCTGGAACAGATTTTATCTCGAATACACCCCCGTTGTGAATTGCTTTCAAAATTGTACCTTCCTTAGGGAAATCACAGCAAATAAACAAGGATATGGAAGAACTGACAGGTTGTGAATTGCTTTCAAAATTGTACCTTCCTTAGGGAAATCACAGCTTTCAGAAGATTTTGGGAGATACAAGAAAGGTTGTGAATTGCTTTCAAAATTGTACCTTCCTTTGGGGAATCACAGCAATAGAACTAAATGACTAGCAAAGAAATAGGTTGTGAATTGCTTTCAAAATTGTACCTTCCTTTGGGGAATCACAGCCTATGATGGCTTCTTTTCCCTCCCGTGCTGGTTGTGAATTGCTTTCAAAATTGTACCTTCCTTTGGGGAATCACAGCGGCAGGTTGAGGATGTGACTTACAACAGCGGTTGTGAATTGCTTTCAAAATTGTACCTTCCTTTGGGGAATCACAGCTTGAAATGTCGCAGGAACTCACCGACAAGGTTGTGAATTGCTTTCAAAATTGTACCT
>JBGTDA010000116.1:0-3220 GCA_041748555.1 Rhodonellum sp. | reverse complement strand
CCTTCCAAACAATCCGGGTGGAAAATGTCAGAAACTGGACAACGGCCAGCATTGGCCAGACCACATTGTCAAAGAGATTGGCCGTACTAAAATGGGACGAAAAGAAAAACCGAAAATAGTATCATATTTTACACCCCACCTTCCAGGTTTCCTTGACGCCGTCAAAGAAACCTGGAAGGTCTGACTCAATCCTTGGTTAACTCGATCAATTCCTTCGAATTGAAGGCGGCATAGCCTGCTTCGTCATTGTCAAAATAGACAAACACATTCTTGCCTTCCTGCTACCAGCTTTTGCAGTGTCCTGCCCAGGTTTTCAGGTTGGAAGCGGGGTAGTTTCCCTGATATTTATCACCTGGACCATGCAGTCTTACATAAACAAAATCTAAAGTTATCTCCATCGGATAAAGATGGCCGGCAAGCTCATAAATACAAAAAGCACAATTATGTTCCCGCAACAAACCATATATTTTTTCATCATACCAGGTATCGTTTCTGAATTCAAAAGTATACCTGTATCCTTCAGGCAATTGTACTAAAAAATCCTCCAGGCGTGTGCATTGATTTGTTTGGTGGAGGCTAGAACAGTATAGGTCCTGTTTTTTCTTCCAGCTGAGCGGTGGCGATAAAGAATTTATCAATATTCTCAGTCCGAACCTTCAGCTTTTTCATGTGGGTGATAAATCGACTTCCTTTGACAGCAAAAACAAAATCATCAGGAACAGCTTTTCTCCATTTTTCAAATGTGGTTTCAGATGGAAGTTTGTAGAAGGAATTGTTTGTTTCTACGGTTTTAAGGAATTGAAGGTAATAATTTAGCTGTTCGGAGCCTTCGGTGCCCTCGGGATAAAAAGTGCCGATCCAGTGTTTATAATGCCCACCTTATGTTCCGATATGAATCTTGCCTTTTTCATTCATATAATAATTTATTTTCCATGGCCACATTCCTGCCTATCGCGGCCAGGCAACTTCGGTCTTTTAGCCATTTTTTTTAGAAAAACGAATGCTACTGTCCGACTACCGGTCAAATATATTTTCAATCTGTCCTTTTGATCAAGCCAATTCCTGCCCCAAAAAATATTATTCCCAATATTCCAAAAACAAGCATTTGTTTCGTGGTAGCCGAATCGTTGGCGAATGTGATGGCAGCATATATTAATCCTACAATACCAAGGATTGTCAAGATTGCGCCGAAAATGGTTTTTAAGTTCATGATTTTTTGGTGATAATTTCAAATTCAATATCTAATCGTAGATTCAATGAAAATCTAACGTGAAAATACGAAAAAGAAAAATATAGAATTTTGAAGATAAAAGGATCATTCAATTCTGTCGTCCGTGTTTTTTGATCAAAGATATGCAAATCAAAAAAAGAAACATCATTGGAACAAACCATACAGTCCAATTGGGACTGTTGTTAAAGAAAAATTCTTGTAGCATTAAATGTGAAGCTGGTTGGGACTAGTTGAATCAGGCAGCAAGTTGGAGGATTGGTGCCTGTATATATTAAGAAATTTATTTTTTTAATTACAAAATTACAAAATTTAAACGGAGATCTAAAAATACGGTTTACTTAAATGATATATTTACTCGGGTATCTTTCTCCACTTTAAAGGCGGCTTTGTCAAATGTTGGCGGTCCGAATGTTCCCGTAGTATTATTCGAAAATCCATAACCGTCCTTTGGGATTCCCAAAACATTGGTTCTAAGTTTCCCGGTATTTCTGCTGTCATGAAATACCGAAAATGCATAAGTACCCTTTGGGACATCTTCAAAATGGATTTCTGCTCTTTGTTTGCGGATGGGTGCAGTAGCTGATTTAAAAGCTTTTTCAGGTTGATCCGGAAATCCATCTGCATCATTAAATAATAGAATCCTGATAACCCCATTATCATTTTCAATATCAGAAACAGTCAGGGTAAGGGAGGAAGCTTGTTTGTCCTGCGCACTGTATTGCATAAATAAAAAACATAAAATTATTGTCCACGATCTGATCATATTGCTTTTATTGTGCCGAGCCTATCAATTTTTCCTGAAAGGGTTTCATTGAAATTACCCAGTATAATTATCTCTTTCGGTGTATAATATTTAGGTAGAACATCATGTATTTCTTCCAGCAATAATTTTGCCTCATTGAAGGTGAGGGAAGAGCTTTCCAAAAACAACACTGCTTTTTCTCCTAATTTGATGTCCGGAACTCCCCCCACAAAAAAACGGATTTTCCCGATATTTGTCCTAATGACCTCGGAAAGAGCCTTTTCCAGTTGTTCAGGCTGGATTTTAACTCCACCTGAATTGATGGTAAAATCCGATCTTCCCAACCAATAGAAAGAATTATCATCGATCATCCTGACGAGGTCGTGGGTCTGGATCCGGATATTATCCGTCATTGGCGCCTCAATCCATAGCTGTTGATTTTCATCAGTTCCCAAATTTACAGAAGGCAGTTTTTGATAAACCGGGTCACTTTCACCGATTTTGGCCAAGGCAATATGGGAAACAGTTTCTGTCATTCCATAAGTTTGGTAAGCAGAGATTTCCTCCTCCAGGATTTTTTTTGCAAGAGATCTGTCTGTGGGAGCACCCCCAATGATCAGGTGTTGGATGTTTTTTATCTTGGTCAATGTTGGCCTATTTTCCATACAGGATTGGACTTGCATGGGGACCATGGCTGTAAAATCAATCCGCATATTGATCCAATCTTCTTTCAGTGGATTCTTCTGAGGATCTACCAAGACCAGATCGCAACCCCATTCCATGGCCCGGACCAACATCATTTTACCTCCTACCATTTCCGTATTGAGGCAACATAATAACGTGTCAGCATTGGTGATGCCGAAAAAAGCCTTGGTTGCCGCCGCACTGGATTGGAGCTGCCTTCGGCTTGCCGTTATAGTTTTCGGAGTACCTGTTGAACCCGAGGTTTTCAACTCAAAAGTTGCTTCACCATTCAACCAAATCCTGCAAAACTCAAGGGAGGATTGAATGTATGGGTTGTGGTTTTTCAGTTGACCTGATTGAACTTGATCAAAGGTGTATTTATTATCTCTAAGAATTATCCTGCTCATAAGGAATTACAAAATATGTATATCCGCTATTCTGCCAGTAGCAATTGCTTATCGAGCAAAGGGCTAGAAGACCGAAGACCGAAGTCGGAAGAAGCCATCAATCTAGCATTTGGCAGAGGATCCTTTGGTTTTTGGCATTTACTGGTATCATTGCGG
>JBGTDA010000115.1:0-67910 GCA_041748555.1 Rhodonellum sp. | reverse complement strand
CCGCAATGATACCAGTAAATGCCAAAAACCAAAGGATCCTCTGCCAAATGCTAGATTGATGGCTTCTTCCGACTTCGGTCTTCGGTCTTCTAGCCCTTTGCTCGATAAGCAATTGCTACTGGCAGAATAGCGGATATACATCTTAAAATAAATCTTTACATTCCAATATCACTATCTTATTTTTACTTTACTTTATTAAATCCACCTTGATTCAGGAAAACCATGAAATCAGAAAAAGAAAAAATGCTTGCCGCAGAACTTTATCTTGCATCCGATCCCGAACTGTCAGCAGAGAGACTGAAAGCCCGGCAAATCATAAAATCTCTCAATGATTCTTTCCCTGAAGAAATCGAAAAGAGAAAGCAGCTATTTAGGCAACTTTTAGGGAAAGTCGGGAAAAATTTCTGGATTGAACCGCCTGTTTATTTTGATTATGGTTATAACTTCAGTGCAGGAGATGATGTTTTTCTCAACTTCAATTGCGTTATACTTGATGTCACTCCTGTTAAGTTGGGAGACCGGGTTTTGGTGGGTCCAAATGTCCAGTTCTATGCAGCCACTCATCCAATAGATCACAAAGTCAGAGGTTCGCTGTTGGAATCCGGTAAACCGATTAGCATTGGAGATGATGTCTGGATCGGGGGCGGAAGCATCATCTGTCCTGGAGTCAGCATTGGCGCAAGGTCTATTATAGGTTCAGGTTCAGTGGTGACAAAGAATATTCCTGAAGATGTTTTTGTAGGGGGGAATCCCTGTAAGGTGATTAGACAACTGAATTAAGGATCTCGTCTCGGTAAAGATATTTTTTGATTAAAATTCTTAAAGTCTGCTGCTAAAGCAGTTAAAGTTGATATGAAAGATTTTTTCGTCCAGTTTAAATTGAGCATCTGTTTGTTTTTGTCAGGTTAAAACCTTACTTTTATACATAATAAGTCAGGCTATAACCTTACGATATGAATAAGCAAAAACTTCAAATTGCACAATTGGAAAAAAAGATGAACAAATTGGCCCCGTTGATGTCTTTGGAGCCACCACCAACTGGATGGGTAAAAGCAATTCGGTTAGCTTTGGGAATGTCTTTACGGCAATTAGGTAACCAACTTTCCATCAGCAAGCAGAGCGTTCAGGAAATTGAAAAAAGGGAAACTGAAGGAACAATTTCAATTAAATCATTGCGGGAAGCAGCTAAAGCCATGGATATGGAATTAATCTATGGGTTTGTGTCAAAAGATGGCTCTCTCGAGGCGATGATAAATAGAAAGGCCGTTGAATTGGCAACGAAAATTGTTTCCAGAACTTCCAATACGATGAAATTGGAGGACCAGGAAAACTCCAAAGAACGCATTAAAAAAGCTATTGATGAAAGAGCTTCCATTCTAAAACATGATATCCCAAAGGCACTATGGGATTAAATTTAGACTATATCAATGGTCAGACTCCCTTAGAGGAAGATGAAAAAGAAGGTCTCCGGATTCCCACAATTTCTACCCGTACAGAATTGGATGAATTTGAGCAACTTAACATCGAAGAAGCCATTCAATGGACAATAACCCATCCATTAACTGCAAAAACAATCTTTTCTGAAAAATTTGTGAAGTCCCTTCATTACCGCATGTTTGGAAATATTTGGATATGGGCAGGTAAATTTAGAAAAACAAACAAAAACCTCGGAATAGATAAATGGCAAATTCCATCAGCTTTAAAAATGCTCATAGATGATTGGACCTTTTTGATGGAAAATGAAATATACTCACCCGAGGAAATAGCCATTCGATTTAAACACCGCATAGTAAGTATTCATTGTTTCTCGAATGGAAACGGAAGGCATAGTCGTTTGATGGCAGATATAAATGTAAATAAAGTATATAAATACGAAATTTTCTCTTGGGGATCAAAAAATTTAGTACATGGAGGAGATCCCCGCAGTGCCTATCACCAGGCGATAAAAGAAGCTGATAAAGGTAATTATTTGCCATTGCTGGCATTTGCAAAATCATAACCCAAGTTTTGGTGACGCATTTCCATTTATTTCACCGATCCGCTTCCTTGTTTCGAAAAGCCTGAAGGCTTGGGCCGGGGTTTATATCAATGAGAACCATTACTTTGAAAATGTGCCGGAGACCGCCTGGAACTTTTACATCGGCGGATTCAGACAAGCCCAAAAATGGCTCAAAGACCGCAAGAACAGGTAACCGGAATTCGAAGACATCCTTTATTAAAAAAAAATAATCGTTGCCTTATCGCGATGCAAGAGATTGATAAGAGATAGAGATACAAGTTCCTGCTTTGACAGAGACGGGTATAAACTTGGATTCAGGAATCAAAAAATGCAGATCAACGGAGCCTTAGGAAATGTGCCGGAGTCGGTTATTTGTTCTACCGGCAGAGGCATTCTAATGGCAGGATTTCAAGGTACAGCTTTAAAGGATTTTATATTACCGGGTATCAATTCCAATGATCTGCTAAAGAAACGGGATAAATATAACATCAAGCGGAAAAAAAATACGGGGAGGGTAAAAAATGATAAACCTATCAGATTACCCCTCCCTGTATTTCAAATTGGATTAATGGTCAAAATCGCTTTTTAATCTGTTGGCAGCCACTTTTTGTGCAGCTTTTGAATCAGAGACGACGGGTGCCATTCCGAAAAATTCATGCGTGACACCTTCATATAACTTATACACCACATCAACACCTTCATCCTTCAGCTTGTCTGCAAGAAGTTTTCCTTCGGTTTGCAACACGTCGATCTGGGCAGCAATGATGGTAGTGGGAGGCAGATCGCTAAGATCAGCATCGACCAAGGATATCCGTGGATCTTCCGAGGCTTCCAAATTAGGCAGATAATGCATCACCATCCATTCTATCAAAGGTTTGCTAAGCGGTTTGGCATTTGCATATTTTTGATAGGATTCGGAATTCAGATCGTTGTTCGCTACCGGATACACCAACAACTGGTGTAAGGGCATCATAATATGGTGATCCCTTGCCATGATACTCACATTACAGGCCAGATTGCCACCTGCGCTCTCACCGGCTACGCTGACCATCTTGGGATCACCGTTAAACGAACCGGCATTTTCGAGCACCCATTGGTAAGCCGCAAATGCATCATTGTGGGCAGTTGGGAATTTATGCTCCGGGCCCTGACGATAGTGGACAGAAACCACGATTGCATTTACCTTGTCAGCCAAAGCTCTAGCCGATGCATCATACACATCTATATTAGCAATGACCCATCCACCGCCATGAAAATATACAATGACAGGATAAGTCTCCTCATCACCCTGCGGTGTATAAATACGTGCATGTATATTTCCGCCGGAAACAGGAATGGATAGGCCCAGAGTATCCACCATAGTGTGGGGAGCAGGAATATTATGCTCTTTCATCACATCCATCACGGCATCGGCAAAGGTAGGCTGCATCCGGGCTTCTTCCGGTGACAGGGTATGCAGAGGAGGCGTTCCATAACTTGTAAGTTTTTCTATGACTACAGCCATATCATCATCTATGTTAGGTGCCCATTCAGGCTTGGGGCCCTCAGGTTTTAAAGGATCGGTTTTAATGCCGTCCTTGTCCCAATCCATTAGGTGGCATCCCACCATCAAAAATGCGGAAACTAATAATAAGCTCCCTGAGATTTTATTTTTCATAATAATTTTATATTTGGTTATATCTATTAAAGTTATTAAAAAAAAATAGTTTTTAATAATGTTTTTTTAGATTTACGTAATTAATTCAAGATTTATTTAAATTTATTCGCTAATGGGAGTGACAAAGCTTTTCCGCGAGGACTGGAAGATGGATGAATATTATCAGCATTTTCAGCTTCATGTCTTACACATTACGATGCTTTATCATAAATAAACAAAACACAGAAAATGATGAACAAAACCGGAGGTGATGTCAAATGGAAATGGGGGGTTTTGGAGAAGGAAAAGTGAGCGAAATCTAAATCAATTTGCTATTGGAAAAGGCTTGTTTCACTGCTTCAAACAAATTCACCTTTGCTTTTTCCTTAAATTTTATATCATCAATATTTAAATTCGGT
This sequence comes from Rhodonellum sp., assembly GCA_041748555.1. Classification (GTDB taxonomy): domain Bacteria; phylum Bacteroidota; class Bacteroidia; order Cytophagales; family Cyclobacteriaceae; genus Rhodonellum. Next base: position 63,856 of record JBGTDA010000115.1, on the reverse strand, counting down.
AATTGAATAACATCATCAAAACCGGCATCTTTACCACCTTCTCCTGAAGTGATCAACACAATTTTTTTACCATGTTTTTTGGCCAGCTGCAGCAGTTCAAAACTTCCTTTCCCTCCTGCTGATTGACGGTCGTATTGGCCCTCACCTGTAATGATCAGGTCGGCATTTTTGATTTTGGACTCCATTCCTGTTTTTTCAAAAAACCATTGAGCGCCCATTTCTATGACCGTTGGAAAAAACGCGGAAAGTCCCAATGCTATTCCTCCGGCAGCACCGAATCCTTCTCGATCGGGAATGGGGATTCCTGATTTTTTGATCACAAGACTATAGACTTTTTCGCAGGCCTTTTCAAATTCGGGTATTTCAGATTGCTTCAATCCCTTTTGTGGACCGAAAACCGGAACTGCACCCATTTCACCAAAGAAAAAATTATTGACGTCGCACAGGCAGGTAAACCGGACATCAGGTTTACGAATAGGTGCCTGAATATGGCTGATTTTCTTTATAAGTCCATCTGAAAAAACAGGAATTCCTCTTCCGTTTTCATCCAAAAAAAGATAACCCAAAGCTCTTAAAATCCCCAAACCGATATCAACTGTGGCACTTCCCCCCAAACCTAATACAACATGTTTTGCTCCTGATTCTATAGCTGAAACAATCAGCTCCCCTGTACCATATGTACTTGTTATCCAGGGATTTTTTTGATAACTATTCAAGTATTTTATACCTGAAACAGTGGAAACATCCAAAAAAGCAACTTGCTCTCGGGAATCGATATTATAAAATCCCTTCACAGGTCTGCCTAGCGGATCAAGCGAAAATAAAGTCCGCTGTGGTAGGTCAAGTTCTTTTGCCAATAAATAACAAGTCCCATCACCTCCGTCGGCGATGGGACTAAGTTTTGCGGCTGCATTCGGCTGTGCCTCAAGCAATGCATCCCGGATGATATCAGCAGCCTCATCAGCCTCAATTGTTCCTTTAAAAGCATTGGGGGCTATAAGCACTTTCATACTTTTGTTATTTATGCCTTTGAAAATAATCCTTTGTAGCTGCTTTTACTTTTGGAGCCAGATATAAAGTAGAAATCATGGTAGGTATAGCCATGATAGCATACATGCCATCAATAAAACTTATAACAACATCCAAAGAAACAACAGCACCTGCTACTATTGTTACCAAGTAAAAATAATTGTAATAATCTGCCTTGTCCGCTCCAAATAGATAGTTGAAGCATTTGTGGCCATAGTAGGAATACGTAAACATCGTGGACAGCGCAAAAACAAGTACAGCCAGCATCAGCAGGTATTTTCCGACTCCCGGAAGTCCCATTTCGAATGCTGCAAGGGTTAGCCTTACTCCATCGTTTTCAGTCGATTCCCATACTCCTGTCAACAAAATCACTAGGGCGGTGAGTGTACAAACTACTATTGTATCAATAAACGGACCCAACATGGCGATCAAACCTTCTCTTACCGGTTCATCGTTTTTGGAAGCACCATGTACCATCGGGGCTGTTCCAATACCGGCCTCATTGGAAAAAGCGGCTCTTCTCGCACCGATCACGATCACGGCTCCAACGGCTCCGCCCATCACAGCATTGCCTGTAAAAGCATCTTCAACAATCAACCAAAGCATTTCCGGAACCTGACCTATATATTGAAACACAATGATAAAAACTGTAATAAAATAAAGTATCACCATAAAAGGAACCAATCTTGAAGCCACAGCTGCAATCCTTTTGATACCTCCCAAAATCACAAACGCAACGATGATCATCAAAATGATTCCGATAATCCATTTTGAAGTTTCCCCATGATCCAATCCATTGGGAATCAGCATTACAGATCGAAATACAGCAGTCAGTTGATTGGCTTGAAAAATGGATAGAAGGCCCATTATTCCCGCAACAGAAAACAGAACTGCCAGTGGTTTCCACTTTTTGCCCATTCCCTCTTCAATGACATACATGGGTCCGCCCTGAATTTCTCCCGAGCTATCTCTTCCTCTATACATTATGGCCAGACTACAGGTGAAATATTTGGTCGCCATCCCAACAAATGCGGACATCCACATCCAGAATATAGCACCCGGCCCCCCCATGTTGATTGCGATGGCTACTCCACTGATATTTCCTAATCCGACAGTTGCGGCAATGGCGGCTGACAGCGCCTGTCTTGAAGTAATCTGACCCGGCAAGTTCTCATCATATTTTCCACTTACGACCTTCAGGGCATGGCCCAATCTTCGGAAAGGCAGAAAACCTGAATATAAAAAAAGTAACAAACCTCCGCCCATCAATAATACCAGCATGGGTGTGTCCCATATCCAGTTGCTGAAACCAATGATAATCTCGCTCATTTAATATAAATGTTAGATAAAATGAAAAAGCATATTAGCTGCATTTTTCGGAAATTAAAAATGAGTCGTATGAATTAGAGATTTGAAACAATAAATAAAGTATTTTTTCCTTTTTTAATAATCGGTCGCAATCCACAACAACTTCAAAGAAATTTCATCTGAATCAAGGAAATCAATTCAACACTCTAAGAGTTGTCCATATCTGTAGTTGTCATGATCTTCCGATTCAAAAACACGCTGACTTCAGTAAAATAAGGCTTTAAGTTTCCTGAAAGCTTTATTTTTTAGTAAAAAGTTAAATTGATATGATATTCCAATAATTTTATTTTTTTAGGATTAATAAACTACCCCGGGGCAAGCCCCGATGTATTAGAACAAACCGAGCTGTCCTGAATGGATTTTCTTTTATTCTTTCTCTTTCCCTTGATTCTCCACATACTTTCTTATAACCTCCTGTCCCATATTGGCCAACCGTATTGGCATAATATCCGCTTGTCCATAAACTCCCTCCCCACAACAGTTGCTTTATTTCTGGATGTAAACGAAACAACTCTCTTGCTGTAATACTCTTTATCACTCTAACCAGCTTATTTATCGAAATCGATGGGACACTTTGAACCAAAAAATGGACATGATCCGATGCGTATTCAATTTCTATAAATTCAAGCTCATAACGACCCGATAGCTCTACGCACACACTCTTTAGGCTTTCTCCTGTTTCCTCTGTCAGGATCTTTTTCCTATATTTCAGGGGAAATACCAAATGGTAGAGCAAAAGTGTTTTATTATGTCTTTTGTAAATATGATCGTCCACTTATCAAAACTACACTTTTTCAAAGTGTTTGAAAAACCATCCGTTTTTCAAACTTTTCCTCTACACCCCGGGGCAAGCCCCCAGGAATTCTCTTGATTAAAGATATGTATCATTCCATATCACTATTATATGAAAAGAACATATTGAGCCAAATTTCTCGAAACTATGGCAATAATGGGTAAAATATGATTAGCTCAAAATTTTATATCATTATAAAGTTTGTTAATTCCGGGCATTTCAGCAATACAGGGAGGACACCATGTGGCCCATACGTTCATGAAAAATACCTTCCCCCTAAGTTCCTCCATAGCGACTTTTTCTCCTTTGATATTGATAAGGTTCATTGAGAAATCTGCTTGTGGATAGGTTTCATTTACAGCAAGATCAGAATTCTCCTCAAGATCTGGATTCATTATCCCTGTTGCAAGTATTCCCCGCTGAAGAAACCCTAACACTTCCGTATGTAATCCTGTAAAATAGAGTCCGCCAAAAATGGCAATTATGATTCCATATTCTAAAAAACTTTTTTTGGTCTTTTTCTTCATTTCCTATATTTTAAGGTTAATGGGCTTCAATTTTTTCATCTGAAGTTTTTAGACTTTTGACTTCTGCATTTTTCCACTGGCACAACTTATAAAGGAACTGGCTTTTGAGACCATAGAATTTTTTTCATCTACTGCAGGATAACCAAGCTTCCTTAATTTCTCTTTAACCTTAAGTGCATCATCGGGATCTCTATTCAAGCTCTTTTTTGGTCAACGGACCTTATCACCCAACCTTTCCCTTTATGGAATTCTCCCTCATTTTTTCCGTAGACATAAGATTTTTGATTAAATCTATCGTTCCAAAATTCCTTCATATTTTCTATTTAGAAGTTATATCAATATTTTTGCTCCTCCAGTTAGGGGATCAAACGTTCTCAAAGTATTTACAATTTAATTGCCCAAAAGTAATTTATAATCTCTCCCTAGCCAGTAATAAAAGTTCTCTGTTAGAGATCATAATTCACTAAAGTAATTTGACTGCGGTTTAAAAAAATTTTTCCCTCCATTTCAAGCCTCTTTAATAATCTGGAAATAACAACTCGAGAAGTATTAAGATCATAGGCTATCTGTTGATGTGTAACCTGAAGTTCCTCCGATTGATTAATATTTGGCTTTATCTTGCAGATAGCGTAACAGACGTTGATCCATATTCATGAAAGGCTATGGTATCGATTGTTTCGAGCATTTCAGTAAGTCTCGATTAGTAGCTTCCAAAAACAAAATTTCTCCAGCTCTTACATTTGGCGGACCATTCCTCGTTTTTAGCAATAGGCACCAGAAGAATCTTTTTCTGCCATTGCTCTGACCTCACTTTTGGTCTGGCCAAGGCAGCAGGAAAGGGTAAGAGCACAGGTGTCTCCCCGCTCCAAAAAATAAAGCAGTAATTCGTTTCCTTCTTTATCTTCTCTCAGAATTTTAATTGCCCCATCCAGTAGTAAGGGCATGGAAGTAATGTATTCATTGATATCCATTATAATATCACCTTCCCGGGCGGTCTTTAAAACTGCGGTTTCGCCAATTTCTTTGAGCAGTTCATCTTCAAAAATAAAACCGTAGGCATCATTTAATTCCCTTAACATAAATTTTCCGTTTTATTAAATTCCTTGTTTTTACTGAATATGATTCATTATTTCAATAATAAACCTCATTAAACTTCTTCTTGTGAAAAAGGTCTTGGAATTAAACTTGTCAAGTTGCGAAAAATAATTTTGGTACAACCCTGGGAACAACCACTAAGATAATTACTGGACATCTCTTCCTGCAACTAAAACTGAAAGTTGAATAAAATGGAAATAAGTTCGATTAAAATATTAGCTACTAGGCTTGAGTTAAGCTAACTTTTACCCATAACGTAAGAAACGTTAGAGTCTCCGGTAATCTTAGATTGCTATAAAAGATTTACTTCCAAAAAAGTTTTAGTTTTAGTTACCTCTATGGATTTCAAAATAAAATATGTCTAACCCCCATCCATTTTTTACCTCCCCGCGGCTGAATTGGAAAGCATTTCCAGAGCAGTTTTTATCTGTGCGATTTCCTCTGAATTTCCTGAAATATGATGTCTCTCCTTTAGAAATTCAGGATTGTTAAAAGAAATATTTACGGTACCATCTTCGGCTTCCCAAACCAACATTTTTTGAGGAAGATCCAGTCCAATGCTTCTGTTTGATTGCATTAAAGGTGTACCTAAGTTGGGATTGCCAAACATGATTAACCTTGTAGGACGAAGTTCCATACCCACACTTTCAGCATTTTCCCGGTGGTTCAGCTCTGCTACAATACTTAAATTATCGTTGTCTTCTATACTTGACCTTAGGTTGGCATAAGTCGCTTCAAAACCTGTAGTACTTTCAACACTTATAATCCCTTCATGCCTGTCAACATTCTGATTTTCGTTTTCTTCTCCTTGGGCATTAACAGCAGATCCTACCAGATCCGTTAGCGCCTCAGAGATTTGTGGTAAGGTTTCAACTCCATCAACATCATATCTGGAGGCCATATATTTGGTGCTATTATAAAGGGCAAAAACTTCCCCTTCTTCTTCATAGAATAAGACTCTTTGCGGAAGGTCCAGACCAGCCAGTTGATTTTCCTGCATCAGGGGAGTTCCCAAATTAGGGTTTCCAAAGAAAATGATCCTGGTTGGAGCAAGTTCCACTCCTACAGAAGCAGCATTTTGAGAATGATCCAATTCTGCAACAATACTAATGTTTTTATTCTGCTGAAGAGAAGTTTTTAACTTAGCATATGAATCTTCTATATTCAGCTTGCTTATAAAATAAACGGTTCCAATAGCATTGGGAGGGTCTGTTATAGGTTGAATACTGTTTTGGCCATCATCGTAAGAGCACGAAAACATCAAGAAAATAAGAGCGAAAAGGAAATTCATTTTAAGCATAGTTTAATTTTTAATTCTGTCTATCGTAAATTTAACATATCAGTCAAACATCAAGTTCAAAACCCGGGATATCCGAAATGAATTTGAATTATGGATTAGAACTGGATTCAAAAGACCATAACTTAAAGTATCATCCAAAAACTATATGATATCTTGTGTAAAAACTAATTTTCCCAATCAACAAGAGGAGATTGATAGTAATTTATTCCCATCTTATCCCATCGCTGTCCATGTTTGCTTAATCTGGATTTATAGGATTCCCAATCGCGAAGATTTTTGGGGGTCCAGGCAATTTCGGCTATGGCGGTTATTCTTGGGAATATCATGTATTCGATATCGGATCTGTTGGAAATGGTTTCCGTCCACAAAGGTGCTTCCACACCGATAATGTCAGATTTGCCGATTCCATCAACAAGTTCTGTGGGTTCCCATTTATAAGCCTCATCAACTTCAATATATGCTGCCCAATGCAAGCCCAGGACGGTGGTAGAATCATATTGCATATCAAGATAGGCTCTGGTCGCAGGTGAAATCAGCACCTTTGCTCCCTGATCCACGGCCATTTTGGCGTTTTCGCCTTTTGCCCAAAACTGAGCAATAGTAGTAGAATCCAATGATGCATGTGCCACCTCATCCCAGCCAATGGCTATTTTTCCATACTTTTTTACAATCTCCTGGGCTTTTTCTATGAAGGGAATATAGTCTTCCATTTCAGTAACATGAGATTCATCACCACCTATATGAAAATAAGGCCCAGGTGTAATCTCCGAAATTTCCCGGATAACATCATCCACAAACTGATAAGTAACCGGCTTATCGGTGGCCAGTGTACTGAAGCCGACTTCCCTTCCTGTATATAAAGGTGTTGCCATACCATCAACTCCGATCTCCTTCCTGTCAAAAGGCAGGGCTCCTTCATCTGGAACCTTTATTCCCGGATTCAATTCACCATAAGAAGCAAGAGCTGAATTGGTGTGGCCGGGCATGTCGATTTCCGGGACAATGGTGATAAATCTACTTTGGCCAAAAGCCACAATATCTTTATAATCCTCTTGTGTATAAAAACCTCCCTCTCCTCCACCGACTTGTGTACTTCCACCAATGGTGGTCAACAACGGCCAGGATTTGATTTCAATCCTCCAACCCTGATCATCTGAAAGGTGCAGGTGTAGCATGTTCATTTTATATTTTGCAATCAGATCAATGAAGTGTTTCACATCTTCAACCTGAAAAAAATGTCTCGAAACATCCAACATGGCTCCACGGTAACCATATTCGGGCGCATCCTGAATTTTTCCCGTGGCAAGAAACAATCCCGAGGATGTTGATGATACCCCTTCTGTCTCTGCCGGCAGCAGCTGCCTCAACGTCTGAACACCATAAAACAATCCTGCAGGTGAGCCTGCTGAAATTTTTACCCGCTCAGTGGTAATATCAAGTTCATATCCTTCTTCAGCCAATCCACCTTCCAAAGCAAGGACAATGGAATTTTCAGTGGCCTCAGAACCCGTGGCCAGTTCAAAACCGGTTGTAGATTGAAGAAACTCCTGCAGATAAACCGTTACCGAAGAAACATCTCCCGAAGCCACGATTTCTGTTTTATCGGTTATTTCAAATTGCCCATCCGTATCCGTGACCGATAAAGGTTTTGGAATAATGGCATGCTCAGAGAGTGGAGTAGGTTTATTGAATTCACAAGCTGTAAACAAGCAAATGGTTAATCCAAGAAAAGCGAGGGATTTTAGTGAGGACAAGTACATCAATCTGGTTCTATTATTTTGGTTGCGGGCAAACTTAAATAAAAATATTTTAAAAGGTTTTACCGTTTAATTAAAAGATTTATAAAAATGAGTTGATCTATTGCACTTTGATTACAGTAACTACCCGATGGTAAATCCATTTGTGGGAAAATCTTGCAAAGTCAAATCTCGTTTGAGCAAAAACATGAAAAAAGATTATAGAAAAACCCACTTATCCTTATTATCCTCCTCTTTTCCAAAATGATAGAAAACTTTGAAGTTGATATATATTATTTAATAAATTGAAAACCGTTTTAATACTCAACATGCAACAAAGCTACATTAACAGCTACTTAAATGAAAAAGAAAAAATCAACTGAAAATAACAATTCCAGACGGGACTTTATGAAAGTCTCCGCCACGGCACTTGCAGGATTTTACATCGTTCCAAGGCACGTCATCGGTGGACCGGGTTTTGTCGCCCCAAGTGACCGGTTAAGAGTTGCGGGTATTGGTGTTGGAGGAATGGGAGCGGGAGATATCCGTGGAGTTTTTGCAACCGGAAAAGCAGATATCATTGCCTTGTGTGATGTGGATGACAGTCGGGCAAAAGGAAGTGTCGAGGCCCATCCAAAAGCAACATATTACAGGGACTTCCGGGATATGTTGGATAAAGAGCAAAATAATATTGATGCGGTTACCGTATCTACACCAGATCATACCCATGCTGTTGCGGCTATGGCTGCTATGCAGCTCGGCAAGCACGTTTATGTACAGAAGCCACTTGCCCACGATATTTATGAAGCGCGAAAGCTCACTGAGGCCGCTGATAAATATAAAGTTGTCACACAGATGGGTAATCAGGGATCTAGTGGAGATGGGGTCCGAAAGATGATGGAATGGTACAATGCCGGATTGATCGGAGAAGCTACCAAAGTCCAATGTTGGACTGACAGACCGGTTTGGCCGCAGGGAATTCCCTGGCCTGATGTTTCTGTTCCACCACCTGCAGACCTGGATTGGGATCTCTGGCTCGGAACAGCCCCGGAGAAAGAGTATGTACCCAACTTGGTTCCTTTCAACTGGAGAGGATGGTGGGATTACGGAACAGGTGCTTTGGGTGATATGGCTTGTCACATCATTGAACCTCCTTTTAGGGTTCTTGGACTTGGTTATCCAGAATCAGCTGAATGCAGTGTGGGAACAGTATATGTCGGTGAATTTCTGCGCGGTTATTTCCCGGAAAGCTGTCCCCCATCTTCCCATATCACACTGAGATTTCCCAGACCCGGAAAGGAAAGTCTTGAGTTTCACTGGATGGATGGAGGAATCCAACCTACCAGGCCAATCGAACTCCAAGCCAATGAAATCATGGGTGATGGTGGAAACGGTGTGATTATAGAAGGTACAAAAGGAAAAATGATGTGCAGCACTTATGGAAGAGACCCTAAACTTCTGCCTACCTCAAGAACCGATGATGTTTCTGTTCCTGAAACCATTTATCGTGTCCCCGATGGCGACCGCGGTCATTACAACAACTGGGTTGAGGCTGCCATAGCAGGTCATGGAAGCAAAGAATTTGAGCAGCTGAGCTCTCCTTTCTCCATTGCGGGACCGCTTACGGAATCTGTATTGATGGGCAATCTTGCCATCCGAAGTTATGATTATCGTGTCCCAAGACCGGGAGGTAATGCCAATCAGTTTGATTTTCCGGGAAGAGGAATCAAATTGCTTTGGAACGGTGAGGATATGAAAGTAACCAATTTTGAACCTGCCAATCAATTTGTGAAGCGCGATTATCGTGATGATTGGTCTTTGGGTGCTTAAGGATTTATTATGGAACCGGATACCGAAAATGAAAATAAGTATCCGGTTACTTTTTGATGCTTTTACAATATTCAGTTCACCAAATCCAAAAATCCCAAACCTGCAGCATTCAGCATCCGGACATGGGCAATTTTTCTTCTGGCCAAAAGTTCATTAAGTGTCAAACGAGCTTCAAGAACTGCTACTTCCCGTGCATTGATCAGGAAGAGTGAGCTTTCCCCAATCTCAAACCTAGTCATTTCCCCCTGAAGCAGTCTTTCCAATCCCAGAATGTTAGCGCTGAAAATCCCGAATTGGGTCTGGATGGTTTGGAAATTGTTGATTGCGCTTTCAAGTTTTGCTTCCAACCTCATCAACTTTAAATCCCTGTCATTTTGTTTATAATCCAGTCTTGCTTTTGTCAGACCAAGTTCTCCTCTTTCTCTTCTCAAGAAAAGAGGTGTAGAAATAGTGAATCCCCATTTATAATTGTTTTCAAAAAAAGGAGTCTGCTCAAGTTGGCCCAATGAAGTTGCCAATAAATTATAATTAACCTTCACTATAGGCTTAATCTGTTCGGCTTTCCATCTTCTTTCCACCTCCAGAGAAGCCAGATCAAAATCAGCAAGCCTCAGCTCGGGATGATCGGGGATTAAGGTTCTAAGGTTTTCAAAACCGTTTTGAAATTCTATCTCAGTAGAAACCGGCTCGGGAACCATGTCAGAATTCAAATTGATTGGCATGGAGTCATCGCCCCAAAGAAATGTGTTGATTTCCTGCCCGGTATCAAAATAGGAAATTTCAGCAGTTTGAAGCCTGAATTGTCTATTTAATATTTGGGTAAATGCTTCCACCGTATCAATGGCGGGAAGATCGCCCAGTTCGTAACTTCCTTTAATTCCTTCAAACCTGATTTCCGACAATCTTACTCCTTCTTCCAATACTTTCCTGTTTTCATAAGCAGCAGACCAGTTCCAGTAAGACTGATTTGCCTGAAGGTAAAGGTCATTCAGAATCTGTTCTCTTTCGGCAAAAGTCGATTCCCTATAAATTTCAGCCTGTCTCAATGCTGCGCGTCGTCCATCAATAAACAGTCCCTGACCAATGTTGAAAGAAAGCCCCGCAACAATGAGCCCCTCCGGTGGTACAGTTCTTTCATCGTTCAGATATTGTCCTGAATTTTGTTCAAACAAACCTTTAAATTCCACTCCTGCTACCGTTGGAATCACGATTCCCGCTTCTCTTTTATCGTAATATCGGGTATTGTTAAACTGTTTTTGATCATAATCACCATATAATAGAGGATCAAATCCCCCTCTGGCTATCCTCATTTCCTGTTGCCCAAACCTCAGAGTAATATCTGCCTGCCTGGCAACCGGATGATAATTTCTTACCCACTCCATAAATTGGTCATGGGAAAGTATCTCCTGCCCCTGTGAAGGAAATGGAGCAAGAATCAAAAAATAAATGATTATTAAAGCTGTGCGATTCATAGCTTCTCTTGATTTGTCGCCCTGATTTCTTTTCTGGAATAGTAATCAGCCGGAAAACCGTTCATCTGCCGCCAGATTTCATACCAGATAGGCACGTTGTTCAACAAGGCAATGCCATCAGCTCCCGAACCGATCCGCAGTGCTTCAGGCCATGGGTCTTCTTCAGGATCTTCCCCCACCAATACTCTGTATTTGTTGTCCGGTCCTGTAAAATTATCCACGGCAATCACCTTTCCTCCAAATGTTCCGTTGGACAGCTGGGGCCAGCCTGAAAACACCACAGCAGGCCAACCGTCAAATATAAATCTCACCTTGTTCCCGGGTTTGATTAATGGTAAATCAATCGGTTCAACATACATCTCCACCGCCAGTTTGGCATTTTCCGGTGCAATACTGATTATTTCAGTTCCCTCTGTGATAGTTTCTCCGATTCCGACCTGGATTGCTCTTGTGATGTATCCACTCTGGGGAGCGAGAACAAAACGATATCCGGATCTGACAATATAATTGGAGAATTCGTTTTCAAGTTTCGATGCCGAGGCTTCCGCATCAAACTGTGAGGACATGGCCGAATACATATCGGATTCTGATTTGGCCACCCTATCCTGAAATTCATTGTCAATGGCGTTCAGCTCGATTTGAGCAGCAAGCAATTCATTTTGGCTACTAAGGAAAGTGTTTTCTGCGGCGATCAGCCCCGTTTGAACTTCCTGAAACCTAAGTTTTCTGGTTTCAAAATCCGTCAAAGACCTCAATCCTTCTTCAAATAATTTCTCCGCTCTTTCCAGCTGCTCCACTCCCACCTCATAGTTGATTTTGGATTGTTCAAACCGGATACTGTCGGATTTAACTTTTAATTCAGCCATCCGTAATCTGTTATTGGCCTGTTCTTTTCTTAAAATCCTATTGGCATTCAATGCATCGATCTGGGTTCGCTGGGCCTTTACCTTTTCACCGTAGGATTGGGCCGAGAAGTTTTTCGCATCAGCTTGTTGGCGTGTTCTTTCGATCAATTGGGGATCAAAATAATTGTCCTTTACTTCGGAAATTCTCAGGATGGTATCCCCTCTTTGCACAAAATCACCCTCGGCCACATACCAGTTTTCTATCCTGCCCGCAATGATGGACTGTACAGTCTGCGGTCTTTGATCAGGCCTAAGGGCGGTCACGTAACCATAAGACCGGATATTCTGAGTCCAGGGCACAAACATAAAAAGTACCAGCCCTAAAAGGATCCAGAGAAGTATCCTTATCCTGTTTCTACTGTCACTTGAGGCTTGAGTCATTTGAAAACTCTTAAAATGGTCAAAACTGACGTGTTTCTCGATTCTGTTTCTAGATATATTAAGCATAATTAATATCAGCCTTTTGGTTGAACAACATAAATGTGTCCGGGGCCATCAAAAACGATTTGTCCCTTTTTCAATTCAATTATGCGTTGTGCTCTTTTTTGGACTTCCTCATCATCTGAAATAATAACTACCGACCAATCCTTTTTCATAATATAATCAAGGACACTATTTTTCACATCAGGTTCCAGATCGGCAATAATCTCTTCAAGGAGAAGAATCTTTGGATCGGAGCAGAGGCACCTTGTCAAAATCATGGCATTCGCCACCGTTTTGCTCAATCCCTTTCCTTCAGGCAACAACATCGAGTCCAGATCATGCTGTAGCGTATATATGTATTCCCGGAGGCCGACAAGGTCAAGTATTTCCAATAAATGATTTTCTTCTATATCCCTTCCCATATTTATATTTTCACGAATGGTTCCGCTGAAAAGGGATTCTTCTGTGAAACTGTCTCCAACCATACTTCTGAATTTATCCAGATTCATGGTATCCAGGGGCAACCCGTTGATCATGATTTTTCCTTTATAACTGGTATACAGTCCTGACATTAAATGCAGTAAGGTGCTTTTCCCACTTCCGGTGGGTCCTGTCAGCACAATCTTTTCTCCAGGCAGTATATTAAAGGAAACATTATCCAGTATTTTAGTGTCTGAAATTGAAGTGTAGTAGGTCAAATTCCGTACATCAAATCTAAGACCTTTATTTTCAGGACTTAAAGATTTATCTGTTCCGTCCTGCCGGTCCATCGGTAGATCCATTATCAATCCTATTTTCTCGAAGGCTGTAAGGGTGTCGTAGACAGTCTCAAGAGAAAGAATAAGTTTTTCGACTGAAGTGACAACAAGAACAATGATGATTTCGGCAGCGACAAACTGGCCAAGACTTATTTCATTATTGATGAACAATAAACTGCCTACGATCAATAACGATGACACGATCAAAACCTTGAAGAAAATCAGGATTTTATATTGAAAGACTAGCACACTGAAATGCTGGTTTCGAAAATCCACATAAGACTGCAGTAGCCTGTCCACTTTTTGAAAAGGAAGATTGGCATTTCCTGCCAGTTTAAATGTGGACATTGTGCGTGCTACTTCCTCAAGCCAGAATGCCACATTGTATTTGGAAGTGGATTCCTTGAGTGCTGTTTCCATGCCTTTTGGACTTGTAAAATAAAAAATCAAAAAGAGAATGACAATCAGTATTACTCCAAACAGAATGAAGAAAGGATGATATAGAGACAGTAATATCAAGCCAAAGATCACCTGAATTGTGGCACCGGTAAACTCCATCAGAATCTTTGCCATTCCCTTTTGAAGGTTGACGGCATCAAAAAAACGGTTGACCAATTCAGGAGTGAATTTCTCCTGTAGGTTGTCCATGTTGAGTTTGGGCAGCCTGTAAGCAAAACCGAATCCCGCATTTGTGAATATACGTTGCTGAAGCTTTTCGGTAAGTTGAAGCTGACTGATTTGAAGATAACCACCAAATGAAATACCTAAGGCCACTATAAATACCAAGATTATCCATGATGTGCTGATCCTTCCTCCCAGTATGAAATTAAAGATTGCCTGAATTCCCAAAGGAAGGGAAAGTGAAACCAATCCGTTGAGTACGGCATAGAAGTAGATGGAATAAACTTCTTTTTTTTCTTCTGAGAGGAACCTCCCCATTCTTTTCAGAGGTGACAATGCAACTTCTATCTTCATACTTTTATGGCTTTATAAACAAGATCCGAAAAAAACGCTACTTTCATGGTGTCCCCTGTTATTTCGGTGAGATTGGGAAGATGTTCGGAGTAATAAGCCTGGATCAAACTGGATTCCATCACTGTTGAAACCAAAGCTTTAGGATAAGGATAGTCTGGATTTATTTCATGTATTATCTCAGCTATTCTGATGATCAACTTGTCAAATTGGTTGAAAAACCCAAATTGATATTCATGGTCAATTTCCTTGGTCATAAAAGCTTTGGTTGCCTCGAAAGTCAACAGTTTTTTCAGAGACATGGGGTCAATAAAATCATTATATTTAAATAAAGGACCTTTTACCATTATTTCCAAAGCGATTTTTAATTTTTGTTTGGGATCAGTAATATTGACTGTGGCAAGTACCAAATTGTTTTCCAAAAAGCCCCAATACCATAAGGTTAAAAACAACAACAGCTTATGCTTGTTTTCAAAATACCGGTATACAGCTGATTCTGTACAACCAATCCTAACGGATAATTTTTTGAATGTGAAATTTTCAATCCCCAGATCCGCTATCAAAATCAGGCTGATATTGATGATCTCTTTTCCCAGATCAGAGCTGAAAGGATCTTTCAAAAAGATATTTTCATTCACATCAACTCTTAATCTTTTTAGCAGGTTTTCCATATAAGCTGATTGAAATCAAAGTGAAAACGGTAAAACACATTTTTTGTTTATGTTATTATTAAATTTGTTTGTATTACACACAAAATTAAATAAAATATTACCAAATATTTATCAAAAGAAAAATTGGGGGACTCAAAAGATCAAAAATTGAAATGATCAAAATGAAAATTTATACCGAGAATTTAACCAATTCATGAAGTGTAATAAAAGATAAAGTTTTTTCATGGGTTGCCTCCAATACCACCCTTGGGGCTACTCCTTCATGATAAGCTTCCATCCAGCGGCCAACACACAAACACCACCGGTCTCCCGCCTTAAGGCCCGGGAAATCCCATTCCGGCCTGGGAGTTATCAGGTCATTTCCCCTGGTTTGACTAAAGGTTAGAAACTTGTCTGTCATCTCGGTGCAAACCGTGTGGGTTCCCCGATCATGTTCGTCGGCTTTACAACATCCATCTCGGAAAAATCCAGTCAAAGGGTTCCTACTGCAGGTAATTAGGGTTTCTCCAAATACATTTTTTGCCATATTCAAACTTTTAAATTTAGTGCACGGAACAAGGGATTTATTCAATTGAACCATATCGTTAACAAACTGAATAATCTATTAACAAAAAGCTAATCCAAAATTGGTCCCGTTTGTTTTAATATTAAATAAATTGCCTTCCGGTATCCTTAAATTTATTATTAAACCAATTGTGATCAAATATGAAAAGACGTGATTTCTTTAGAAACGGAGCATTGACGACATTAGGACTTGGTGCTTTCAGCGCAATTCCCGGTTTTGCCAATGGGAAGAAAGATGATAAAATTGCCAAAAACATTATTTTTTTAGTCAGTGACGGCATGAGTTCAGGCACATTGAATATGGCGGACTTGCTAATCCGTCAAAAAGAAGGACAATCATCCAATTGGATCCGCCTATATCAGGACAACACACTTAGAAGGTCATTGATGGATACTGCCTCTGCAAACTCGTTTGTGACAGATTCGGCCGCTGCAGGATCTGCATGGGGAGGTGGCGTCAGAGTAAATAACGGAGTACTTAATATCGCTCCAAATGGAGAAAAGCCCGTCCCGGTTTTACAAAAATTTAAATCCGACGGAAAATCTGTCGGTTGCGTCACCACAGTTCAGATCACCCACGCCACCCCTGCTTCCTTCTGTGTCAACTCTTCAACTCGAAATGCCCAGCCTTCCATCGCTGAGGAATATTTGAAGCTCCGTTTTGATGTTATGATGGGTGGCGGCGAGGAGTTTTTCAAAGCCGAAACCAGGGTTGATAAAAGAGATCTATTTGGAGAATATAAAGATGCGGGTTTTGAGGTTGTTAGAAATAAAAAGCAAATGTCAATGGCAACCGGAGACAAACCTCTTTTGGGAATTTTCTCTGAGGATGGTTTGCCTTATGCTATTGATCGGGAAAACGATCCAAAACTGAATAAAATGATTCCCAGTCTGGCTCACATGACAAAAAAAGCAATCGAACTGCTTCAAAATAATGATAAAGGATTTGTGTTGCAGGTAGAAGGAGGGAAAGTAGATTGGGCTGCACATGGCAATGATAGTGCAGCATTATTATATGATCAACTTGATTTTGACAAGGCAATTGGGGAAGCAATGGACTTTGCGATGCAGGATGGGGAAACACTTGTAATTGTTACCACAGATCATGGAAATTCAAATCCAGGCTTGTTTTCAGGAAGCCAGGCAAACAATAACTTTGGCCGGTTACATACCACCACAGCCTCAAACGAATGGGTACTAAGCCGGATTTCCGGAGAAAACACAGTTGCTCAGATTGTGGATCTTATCATGGAATATCAAAAAATCCCCTTAAAAACAGAGGAAGCCGCTGTATTGCTCCAAAACTACCAATTGGGTGGGGACGGCTTATATAACCCTCAAAATCATCCTTTCCACGTATTGTCGGCCATGCAGTCAGCGCACACTTCCATCCAATGGGCAGGAACAAATCATTCGGGAGATTATGTGGAATTAGCCATGTTTGGTCCGGGAAGTGAAAATCTTCCGGGTTTTATCGAAAATTATAAGCTCCACCAATTCATGTTGGAGGCCGCTCAAGTAGATGTGTCACAGTTTGTTTAATATTGTTTACAGCTGTCTACCGGGAATTGGTGAGAAAATAAAATCAGTTTTGCTTCTTCCATTCAGGATTGTAATTCAGCTTTCCTATACCATAGAGGTATAAGATTTTTGAGTAACGAAGCATTGCCGGAACCAAAATCACGTTTGCTGCCAGAACTGTTGAGGCGTAAACCCATACATCCGGATCATCAAATAGGTAGTTCAGGATAAGCAATACATTGATCACAATTGCAACAGAAAAACCATAGCTGATGTACATGGCTCCATAGTAAAAATCAGGTTCGGGATTTAAAGAAACACCGCAATCGGGACACCTGTGATGTACTTCTGAAAGCTTTCTATAGCTCAACATGGAAGTCGGAAAGATGTTTCCCTGTCTGCATCTTGGGCATTTTCCCCGGAGCAATGCTGAACCCAAACTCACTTTACCCATATTCTGTTTTATTTGGATCCAAAGATAATCAATAACCTGTTGGCCTCCGGAGTTTATATGATTCCAGTTATCAATTTAAGTTGTAAAACAGCTTAATCTAATTGCAATCCTTATATTTGCCGTATGATTAGCCGGTTGAAGACAAATGTAGTGGGTAGATTCCTTTGCTATCTGTTGTTGATTAATTTCATCAACCTGAGTGCGAATTTTTACCAGTCTTCCGAAACCAATTCAAATATTTTGAGGAATGTTGATCCTGTCGATTCCCTTACCGAAATGGTTCTGGAGTATTTTTTGGATATGGACGAAAACACGGTTCCCGATACCGAAATCCCGACTGAAGAACGGTCACTACTTGATCTAAAAATGATTGGACCGACTAACGGCTGGAGCTATCAATGTAAGTTTAAGTCCTTATTTATAAAACCAACATTTTTCTATTCCCCTTCTTTCGGAATCAATCCTCCGGAAATTATTTCCCCACCTCCAAAGTTCCGTATTTGATTTATTTTATGAATATCCGCAACCATACAAGTAAAAAAGAGATGGGATCAAAAGACACATCTGATTCTTCAAATTAGACCCTTTTTAGCTTCGGTCATCGGTCATCCGTCCCCTTGCTTCGAAAATCACTTGTAACAAGCGGATATCCATATTTTATTTTCCATCGAATCATAAATAATAAAATTTATTAAAAATGAAAAATTTCCTAATTATAGGAGGGCTGTTCCTGTATGCATTTACAGCAATGGCACAAGAAACTTCAGACAGCACAAGGCAGGAAAGAATGGTTTTGGATAGCCTTTTCTTGGCAGAAATAGAAAAACCTAAAATTGATCAGAAGCCAAAGGTTCTTCATGCCGAACCTTTATATATTGACCTGATCCGGGACCTTGGCGCTCGAAAAGGTGAAAAAGAATGGAATCTCGGCCTTGGTATGACCGACAAAGGAGGCTTTGATGAGTATGAAGCTCTGATCGAATATGAATGGGCACCAATCGACCGATTAGGATTGGAGATAGAAGTCCCTGTCACCCTTTATTCGGCACGTGGAAGCCTCCCTCAGGATTTAGAGCGGCCTGCTGACCGTGTTGAATCCTTTAAATTGGCCGGTCAATGGTCATTTTTGGTCTCTGAAAAAGCCAAAACTTCTCTTGCCCTGGGTTATATCCATGAATTCGAATTGGTGGATCTGGATAAAATGAGTTGGGGAAATTTGTTTAAAGGAAATGTTTACAATCCTTTTCTTGTCGCGGCCAAAAGATGGGGAGCAAATTACCACACACTCATTTATACCGGCCCAAGGGTTGTAAAGGAATTCAACCATAAAACCGAATTTCATTACGAGCTGCATACAAATTTCCACTATATGATTACCGGTACAAGAAACTTTATAGGTCTGGAAATCAACAAAGAATTTTATCAGGGGCAAATGAACGCCGTTCTACGACCACAGATGCGTGTGGGACTTAGTGAAAATCTGATGGTGGGAATTGTGACAGGAATACCTGTCAGTGGTCAAGGAGAAAGTATAAGTGCTTTTATGAGAATCATTTATGAGCCCGGGTTCAGAGCATTGCATTAAATAAAAAAAGGCTGTTATAAAGTTATTTTTAACTCTATAACAGCCTTTGATTCAATCTTCGTCACGCCATTCATCCAGCTCATAATCCTTACCTTTCCCCCATCTAAGGAGCTCTTCAATGGTATAGATCTCAGTGGTATCCAGATCCTTGACCTTGAAATTTTCACCGGAAATCCTGGCCAAAACCTCAATTTTTCTATTTTCTCCCTGGTTGGTGAATTCATAGGTTCTACCAACACGCAAATTATCCAATGCAATCGCCATAATTCTTCCTAAGCATTTTCTTTGATGATCACTCCAACAGCTTCAAAAGCATATTCCTCTTTTGGGGATGTTATGGATTCTATTTCTTCTTTGGATTTACCTGCGTCTTCTGCATAATGTTTCAATGTTTCTACATCAATAACACTTTTAGTGGCAGTTCCTTCGATGATGACCGGATAGCCTTGAGAATCCGTCGGCACAAAAAAACCATAATCCTTGAATGTTATCCGCATTGACTGCCCATCCGGTAGGGACATAGTCATCCAACATCCTTTTTTCACACAGACTTCTTTTATTTCTCCGATGACCTTCCCCCGAAATTCCCCTTGTGATTCCAAGGCATCAAACATCTGCGCGGTGGACATTAAATTGACTTCCTCTACGGGTGCACCAAAGCTGCCTGAAGAAGAAACCTGCTCAACGTTTGCTGAGGAAGTGTTTTCTGTGCCGGGATTACAGGATGTAATAAGCATTGCGAAAACAAAGATATATAGAGCTGATCTTTTCATGGTTTCCAACTTTTGTATATCTGTAAAAGTAAAATAAAAACAGATTAAGGACAAATAACTTTCCCAAGTCAGTTGTAACCCCTACTGCTTACTTCATTTTTGAAGCAAATACTTTTTTGAATTTTTCCACTTTTGGTCTGATTACAAACTGGCAGTAGGGCTGCAATTCATGTTGATTATAATAATTCCTGTGGTAATCTTCGGCTTCATAAAAATTGTGAAAAGGGGTAATCTCTGTAACTATTGGACTGTCGTAAGCACCTGATTCATTGAGCTCCTTTTTATACTTTTCTGCATCTTCACGCTGCGCTTCCGTGTGATAAAATACCGCTGATCTATATTGGGGACCAACGTCAGCACCCTGACGGTTTAAGGTGGTTGGATCATGGCTGAACCAGAATATTTCAAGTATTTCTCTAAAAGAAATAATCTTCGGATCATAATAAAACCGGATGACTTCAGCATGACCGGTCGTGCCCGATGTAACCTGGCGGTAACTTGGATCAGCGACATGCCCGCCACTATATCCCGGAAGTACATCTTTTATACCTTCAAGATTCAGATAAAGGGCCTCAATGCACCAAAAGCATCCCGACCCTAAGGTTGTCACCTCATATCCCTGAGGAATTTCTATATTGGTTTTAGGTAAATCCTGCATATTTATGATTGATTTTTTGTCTTAATGAATTGAATTTTCAGATCCAAAATCTTAAATAATTCTTGGCCTGAACAATCACAACCAACAAAATAATTGATTGGTTTACCGCTTTGTTTTTATTCGGATAGTATTTTTTTCCAAGTCTAAAGGAAAAGCAGTTTCACCATCTTCAGCAAATTGGATTTCACCCTCATGCATTAGCTTCTCAACTTCTTCATTTAGTTCCGGGATAAAATGTTTCCAATCTTGGGGGAATATCCACTGTATAACCTCTAATGGATTAAAAAATTCTCCTTTTTTTAATCGTCCCATTTCAAGAATGGCAATTTTTAAAATTGGTAGTTGTTGCTTTTTGTCCAAAACAATTTTATAAGGTCAATAAGATAAATCCATTTTATTTAAAATATTTATCACTTAAAAAATCCATTAAAAGAACTTGGATACTCTCCCCGACCTGAATTCTATTAACCTTAATAATGGGTTTTGCAAAAAATCAGTTGAAACAATTGTTTCTTCTGAAGAGGATTTTTAGCAAAACTTAATTGCAGATCATGATAAAAGCAGGCGGAAAATTTTTGAGGGTAAATACTGTTCTGATTTCAGTGAAGTGGTTGGCAAACTGGTATTTCAAAAGATATGAATAACAGATCTGAATAAACTGACCCCGTTCTGAAACAGTATTTCTACTCTTGACAAATATCTGATCTCTTACCGCTTTCGGAATCAGACTGAAGGGCAATGAAGAAAAAATCAATTCCGCTTTAATTCCGTTCACATATTTATCGATGTTTTCTGCAGAGTCACAGATGATATGCACATTTTTCTGAGGAAAGATTTTTTCCAGATTGTCACAAAAATTCTGGCTGATTTCAAAAACCAACAGCTGGGCATCCGGGTCCATTCTATTTACAATACCTTGGGTGATACTACCATCACCGCCACCTAGTTCCACAATCAGTTTTGCACCTTTAAAATCTGCGTATGATAACATTTTGTTAACCAGTGCCTTTGAGCTAAATGTCACAGCACCTGTGGTGGATAAATTCGAAAAAAGCTCTTTAAGCAGCGTACCTTTGTTCATATAATTATTGTATAATCATGCAATATAGGTATTTTAGAAAAAATTATGGAATAATTTGATCGCCAATACCATCCCGCCCAGGAAATTACCCAAATGTCCGATTACGCAGAAATTAAATCCAGTTTTCTCGATAACCTAAAAACCAATTTTATAAAATTTTGGAAAGTTGGTATAATTTACCTTTTGGTAGTTGTATTGTTGAGGATAATAGAGGTGATTTGGGTATTTAAAGTACATCCATTGGATTTCAAACCTGTTTTGATTTTGTCTTCCGGGTTGTTCTATGATTTTGAATGGGGCTTTTATATTTTGGGGATTTTGCTGTTCCTCTACATCAGCATCGGTTTTTTTGCCCCCAAAACCATTCATGTTCTTACCAGGATTATCCTGACGATTCTGATTGTCATTCATGCTGCTCTTGTTTTTTATTTCACAAAAATGCTTTTGCCGCTGGGTGAAGATTTATTTGCCTATTCCCTGAACGACATGTTCATGACTGTCCGCGCATCCGGAGCTTTGACGTTTACCAACTCGTTTATCATTCTGATTATTCTTTTCTCAATATATATAATTACCGGACTGGGTAAAAGAGTTCCTTTACATTTAAATTCCTTCCTTATATTGAGTGCCTGCTGTTACCTGTATGTTATCATGTTCAACTTCTTGAGCGGGACAGAAAAAAGTCGCGTGGCTGAGGTTGAATCCAACCTCAAGATCAACAAGTCCTATTACCTTTATAATCAATCTTATAATTATTTTTCGTCTGCCAGCAATCGCTACTTTGATTTTTACCTCCCTTCAGAAGGAGGTGAAAATTTACTCGTAAATAAAAAATTCACAGATACTGAATATCCTTTTCTTCACGAAAACAATTATCCGGACGTGCTGGGTCCTTTTTTTGATAAGTTTGACGGCAAACCAGATCTTGTATTCATTATAGTTGAAAGTCTTGGAAAGGCATATTCCGGAGAGGACGCTTATTTGGGAAGCTTTACCCCATTCCTGGATTCCTTGAGTGATCATAGTCTTTATTGGAAAAACAATCTTTCTACAACAGGAAGGACATTCGGAATTCTAACAGGATTATTCGGTTCACTTCCTTTTGCAAAAAACGGTTTTATGGAAGAAGCTCCCAACCTCCCTGACCATCTAACCTTGTTTTCCCTGCTGAAGCACAATGGATACCACACGAATTTCAACATTGGGGCAGATATCAATTTTGACAAAGTGGGTTCATTTCTAAAATATCAGGATATCGATCAGGCCATAGGTCTTGATTCATTTGATGCGGATTTCAAAGTAACCCCATCCACCTCTGGTTTTTCTTGGGGATATCCTGACAAAGCCATGTTTCAAAACGGGATCAGAAAAATTCCCGAAGATTCGGAAAAGCCACGGATGAGTATCTTTCAGACCCAAACTTCCCATGATCCTTATATTGTTCCTGACCAGGAAATCTACAACCGAATGTTTTTGGATCACCTGACAAATACGCTAAAAGTAACTCCGGATAATATGCCGGGTTATTTAAATTATCAGGAAGTATATACGAGTGTCATTTATGCAGATGATGCCATCCGTGAATTTTTTGAAATATACAGGAAAAGGCCGAATTATGAAAACACCATATTCATCGTAACAGGAGACCATAGACTTCCTGAAGTGCCCATGTCAACAAGGATTGACAGATTCCACGTTCCGCTTCTTATCTATTCACCAAAATTAAAACGAACAAAACGGATGCATGGGGTGACCACCCATTATGAAATAACTCCCACACTCTTGTCACTGCTTTCGAACAGGTTTGAAATGGATCTACCTTCTGAAGTTGCCTGGAAAGGATATGTTTTGGATACTTCTGCCGTATTCCGTTCATTGATTTCCAATCCATTCATGAGAAACAAAAACCAACTGTTGGAATACATCGACGGGGAATATGTACTTTCGGATAATCAGCTGTTTATTCTTTCAGACAATATGAATCTTGATCCGGTTGAAGACATAGTTATACGGGATAAGCTTACCATGCTTTTTGAGGACTACAAAAGTTCCAACAGCTTTGTCATTGATTTTAACAGAATCATTCCCGATCCATTAAAATCGTCCACACCGGATGGAAAATAATTTCAGGGAAAAAATTTAATCTTCGGCCTCTATTACTTCAAGAATATTCTCCATCAGAGGGAAGTAATAATTCCAAAAAAAACTTCCCCGATGGGAATAATCATCTGCCTGAAGAAACATTCTCCATAATCCTGCCACACCATAATATTTATAGGAACTGTTGGCTATCGGATTATCGGCAAAATCCCCTGAGAAATAGTAGATTTTTCCTTTTCCGTTTGCCTTAACCACAGCCGCAGGAAAATATCTGGGCAATCCCATATCCCTCAGCATTTCAAGACCTTCAGCAGTCGGTTCAATATCATAATAGGAAATAACCTCAAAGTCTCTGCTCACCAGAATAACATCAAACCAATACGGATATTTTACCGTCTTGGGAATTCCGTACTTTTGTTGGCTTTGAAGGCTTGATTGGATATTGGGAACCTTTACACCTGTATGTCTACCGTTTTCGAAAATCTCGATCCGCCCGTATTCATGGAGAAAAACCAATCCCGACCCCAATAATGCCCACTGATTGTCATGTTGTTCTTTATATGCCTCAATTATCCACTCAGGCACTTCTTTATTGATCATTGTATCCAGCTCATCAAAATATCTGGCTATCCAACCTGTCCACCTGAAACCGATCAGATTTTCGAATTCATTCCTGATGTTTTTCTTTGTTGGGGATGCCACTGTGTTGAATTCAGCAATGATTGTTTTTTCGGCCTCGTAA
This sequence comes from Rhodonellum sp., assembly GCA_041748555.1. Classification (GTDB taxonomy): domain Bacteria; phylum Bacteroidota; class Bacteroidia; order Cytophagales; family Cyclobacteriaceae; genus Rhodonellum. The sequence goes on along the minus strand of JBGTDA010000115.1, from coordinate 39,499 downwards.
GCCTTCTTTAAGAAATCCACATCTTTCTGCACCATCCCTCCATAGATTTTAGCCGAAAGTTCTGACGTTGATACGGATGTAAAATCATTCTTATATACCCCGTAAGTATCTGCTATATAGATCAGCGAAGACCCGGCGATAAGTTCATCCGTTTTTTGATCATCTATATTTTGAAAATCATGGATCTTATAACTGTTTTCTCCTTCAGGAAAAAACCCGAAAAAATCTTTTTTGTGGTCAAAGGATATGCCATTTCCATTTACATATTTCAGGTGGTTGAGCGTCCAATGGATGGCGTGATGTTCCCGAAAATCTTTGTCAACAACCGTTTTGTCGAGGATGATTACTTCCATTTTTTCCTTTGGCAATAGCTGCCAAATCAAAAGGCTTGTCAAAGGAAAAACCAAAAATATAAACATGAAAACAAAGACCCATTTCAGGAATATTCTGAGCTCGTTAGGTAAAAAATTTTCCAGAGGTTTTCCCATTAGAATCTGAATTCAGCTCCCAAAGATATATTGAGGTTATACCTGGAATTCCCATTTTTTATCTCATCGCGGGAATATCCAATAAAACCAAATCCCATCCATCGATCTGTCCAAAGCTGTTGATAACCCAGCCGGGCCCGGTATGAATTCAATAATTGGGATTGTAAGTCCCGATTCTCCTCATCCGGAGAAACTCCTGTACTCAGCTGGATGCTGAAAAAATCCTCTGCACTTTTAAAATAATAGCGTGTTTGGAGATTTCCGCTGACTGAGTTCCCTTCATTGCCGGGCACCAGATTCATGCGGAAATTGAACCACCAGTTACTGACGTATTTTCCAATGGATCCCGTGAAAATATGCGTAGCCTCCGAAAACTTCAGGTATCGGTACCCCGCCTCCAGCTCAAAAGCTTTTGGAAGATTCCAATAAATACTTGTTCCGAATCTGTAGTTTGGAAAGAAAAACGCTTCAGAATACCCGATATTAAAATAACCATAGGAGTTTTTACCCAGTGATGGATAAGCATCCAATTCAAATTGGGTCCCTTTTCCGTCAAATCTATAGGATTGTGTAACTCTGGCAATCAGTGTTCCCGTTAAGGATGTTCTTGTTCTTCCATATAGAGAATAAGTGTTCCAAGTTGTTATCTGGCCCCTAAAGGAATCATGATCATATGTAGCACCCACCGCATTGACCCGGCTCAACCTTCTAAGGTTCTGGATATAATTCAATAATCCTTCAATCTTAGGTTTTTTTTCAAAAATCTGTTCTGCCAGATCCAATGCCTGATTATAATCCTCCTGAAAATAAAAATGCCTCGACAGACGGTATTGTAGCGAAACGGCACGATCTCCTAGTTTATTTATTCCCAAATCGATGATTTCCTTTGCTTTCTCCAAATCCTCTTTCCAAAAAAGATTGTCAATATATGCCACATATGCATCTTCATATTCAGGACTTGCAAGAAGTGCCTTTTCAAAATTTACAGATGCTGAATCATATTGTCCATCCCAGCTATAGGACCTGCCAACCAATATCAGGACATCGGCATAAGTTGGATAGTGATCCAGAATATCAAAAGCTATTTTCCTACCTTCTGCCCTTTTCCCTTCCAGAATCAATTTTCTTGCTTCAAGATATTTTGCGTCGGGATCAAAATTTTCCTGTCCCTTTACCGCAACCGAAAACAGCATCAGGATCAAAAAAGAACATAATATAAAAGGGTGGTGTTTTGGATACATCATGAATAGGATTATGCTGCCTCGTTTGTCTTTATTTCTTGTTTGTCGGTTGCTTTATTGAAACCTTTTCGGATCATTACACCCCAGCCACCTTTACCCTTTATAAAATCCCAATGTCCCTTGATTCCCCACCAGACAACCCTGGGATGAATAATGAAAGGCTCCAACAACATTGTTTGGATAAGCTTGTTGAGATCCTCCTTATTCTTATAGTTATTGTATGCTATCTGTTCAAACAGTATACTGAACGAGGAAATCATGATGGAAAAAAAGTAAATCAAAATAAACAAGCCTATGAAATATAATGCACTGATATCACCTGTAATTATCATTATTAAGGTATAGGTCAATCCCAAGGTCTCCATTATGGGTGCTGTCTTTTCAAACAAATTCCAAAAGGGGAAAGAAACTAATCCCATCAAACCATAATTGGGATTTAAACTTAATTTTTTGTGCAGCTGCAAAGTTTCTATAGTTCCCCGCATCCATCGGTTTCTTTGGCGGGAGAGGATTTCAGCAGATTCGGGCACCTCGGTCCAGCAAAGGGGATCAGGAATAAATGCCACTTTATAAGGCAACTTTTGTTCCTCCATGTATCGCCTCATCCTCACCACCAGCTCCATATCTTCGCCCACAGTTTTTGGAAAATATCCACCCACTTTAAGCACCAGTTCCCTGTTGAAAAACCCGAATGCGCCTGAAATCAACATCAATCCATTTATTCTGCTCCAAGCCAATCGGCCCATCAAAAATGCCCTGAAATATTCAATCACCTGAAACCGTCCAAACATCGAGTCAGGTAATCTATACTTTGTAACGGTTCCGTCTTTGACCTCACAGTTGTTGGCAACACCGATGACCCCACCTACAGCGATCACTTTTCTGTTTGATTCTTCCATAAACGGCCGCATCATCCGGGTCAGTGAATCACTGGCCAGAATACAATCCACATCTATACAGGCTATGATTTCCAGTGAAGAAACATTGATGCCCACGTTCAGAGCATCAGCTTTTCCTCCGTTTTCTTTATCGATCAGGGTCAATTTGGAATAGCTGGGATTGGTGGATTTGTATATGGCCCGAACAGGTTTGGAAGGAATGGTTGGATGATAAGCATAATTTGTTTTTACCAAGTCGAACTTATCAATCATCTGCTGCACAGAATCATCTTTGGAGCCGTCACTTACCAGAATCACCTCGAATCTCCCATAATGTAAAGTCAATAGGCTTTTTGTATTCTGCACAATTGTACTTCCTTCATTATAGGCAGGAGCAATTATGGAAATCCCCGGCGCAAGTGGAGAAGTAATGATATCCTTATAATCTGCGAATTTGTTTCTCCACAGGTGATCACGCATTTCCATTGCCGATAATACCGTAATCAGGATATAAATGAAAATGATGGAAAAGCTATACAAGAGGAAAAGAATCCCGAATATTTCCATCACTATGCTGAACAATAAACTATACATGGGTCAGGACAGGGTCTTCCAGATGCAAACATATTTTATCCACCTCTTCATCCCGATCACCTGCGATGATATCGTAAAACGCCGTTTTATTTAGTGTGTAGAGACTTGTTAGAATCGCCTTTTTAAACTCAAAATCCATTAAACCTCTCAATTTTTCCATAAGCAATGCTTGGGAGTGGTCATTCCCAAGGTTTTCAAGTGTCTTGATTGCGCAGAGAGAGACATAGGGATCCTCCGAAAATAAAGCATCATGGACCTGTTCAATGTGGTGAACAGCATTTAAGGCATTATAACTCTTCAGAATTTCCACCTTTTCAGCATTTCCCGCAGATGGAAACATCTCGGAGAGTTTCAAAATTCTATCCAATCTTCCGAGATATCTCACCAGCTTTATCCCAAAAATCCTTACCGATTCGTTTTCGGATTCCAGCAGGAAAATGATTTTAACCGTATCCCTTATCGTAAGGAACTTGATTATCCGCAAATAAATCATCTGCTGCCATTTGGAAAGCAAATACTTTTGCTGCGCCAGCACCATCAGATTTTTGTCATTTGAGAGATTCAACAGGGAAGAAATTGCATGTGACCTAATGTAAAAATTGCTATGGGAAACATATTTTTCTATCAGTGGAACCGCTTCAATGACATCCATCTCGTTTGCCTCTACTATTCCCATGGTGACAATATCCCAGCGTTTTTGCTTCAGCTTATTAAGGGAAAACTTATCAAGTTCCAGTGTCCGGTAAATCAGTTTTAATTTATCCTTAAAATCCCCTTTCATGTTTTTGTTGAGACTGATGATTTCCTGAATCATCACATCTTTGAACAAATTCTTAGAAAGATATTTCTTGGGGAAAAATGCTTCAAGATCGGATTTTGAAAATTCTTTTAGCTGATCCAGGTCATACTCAAAAAGCAACGTGGAAATTGGGCCGTACGACAGCTGCTTAAATCTTTTGGACAGAATTTCCTTTTTATTCTTTTTGATTTTGATGAACCACATGGCAATTACCAAAATAAATGAAGAGACTAAAAAAAGCAGAAGAATGGAAAGCAAAAGAACCATTTTGATTTCATTCAATATTTTTGCTTTTAGTTTATAAAAGGGTTTATAAGGCAATTTGGCCCCTTTTACTATTAACTGTCCCTCATTTGCATCAGATTCTTCAGCAATTCCGGAAGGAATGAAAATTTGGTTTCTGATAATGCTTTCCACATATGCTTTAGCTGCAGATAAAGCAACCTTCTTGTCAAATAGATAATAATGCAGATTTACCTCTAGATTATATAATGTTGAAATCGAGTCCCGGACTTCTTTTACCATACTGAAAGTATAAAGCGTATCAGTTGACCATACGGATGGGGATCCTTGGATTTTTTTCATTCCCAAACCTGATAAATCAAATGATTTGTTTGGGAGGTTTACATCAAGCTGATATTGAAGTCCCTGAATCCGGTTTTCGGAAAGTATGATTTTTTCAAATTGCAATTGAGTCAGGGAGTCCTGTTGGGCCCACGTCCGATGCAAAAAAACACAGTTGAATATAATGATTGTAAAAAAGCACGAAACAACGCGTAGGGAAGACATTGATTTAGGTATTGATTAACCTTCTTACCCTGATTGCAAGCTCATTTGGGTTAAAAGGTTTTGGTATAAAATCAGAAACACCTAAATTGAATGCCTCCAATACAGTGCTTTCTTCATCGCCTAAGGAACTCAGCACAATGATAGGAATATTAGGTTTATTTTTTTTTGCATGGCTGATTATCTCAATCCCGTTTTTAAAAGGTATCATGACGTCGGTAATGATTAAATCCAGTGGCGTGTTATCAATGGCTTCTATACCGGAAATTCCATCTTCAGCCATCGAAACATTATATCCATCTTTTTTTAGCCGAAATTTAACCAAAGTGGAAATCAACAGATCGTCTTCGATAATCAGGACATTTTTCATTTTTATACGGTTTTTTTACTGTGAAATATACAAGTTAATAACTATAAAAAAAGTACTGTTTTCCGCTTAAAAAAATTCAATTAATCTAAAGAATATTACACATAGTTTTATATGATTTATGATTATAAATAATTGCCGTTCCTAACTTTATTACCCCTTGAAAAAAAAATAACTTTTTTGCAAAATATTTCTTTTGTTAGCTTACAAGATGTTTAAAAACAAAAAACAAAACCTTTAGCATGAAAGTAAACCTCAAATTCAAGCTTTTGAGTAGCTTACTGATGTTGGTTTTTTATGGAACAATTTCTTCCCTGACCGCCCAAAGCGATCCATCCGGGGAACGAAGAGTGACCGGAACCTATGCAATCACCAATGCTACCATAACCACCTCACCCGGTAAACTGATAGAAGGAGCCACCATTCTGATTAAGGACGGGTTGATTCAGCAAATAGGAACCAGTATTAAACTTCCTGTTGAAGCACAGGTCATTCCGGGAGATTCCCTTTTCATCTATCCGGGATTTATTGACGGGGCAAGCAAAGCAGGTGTCTCCAAACCTAAAGATCCTGAACGTCCTTCGGATTTCAATCCTTCTAATCCACCCGATGAAATTGCGGGAATTACACCGTGGAGAGCCGTTTTGGATAATTTTGATTCAAAGAGCAGCCATTTGGCAGATTGGAGAAAAACAGGGTTTACTATTGGGCAATTGGTTCCCGAAGGTGGAATGATTCCCGGAAAAGCAGCTATTGTGGTGTATGGAAATAATTATTCCACCAATATAATAGCTCAGAATACTGGACTATATGCAAAATTTCAAGGATCAAGAGGAATGTATCCCGGAACAGCCCTGGGAGTAATGGCAAAATTCAGAGACCTGTATAAAAATGCTGAGCTCTCCTCACAACACGGTCGCTTATTCGCCTCAAATGTGGGTTTGAACAGGCCTGAAATCAACAAAACACTGGAAGCATTGTACCCGGTTCTGGATCAGAATATCCCGATATTTTTTGAGGTTTCCGACGAATTGGAAATCCGTAGAGCACTGAGTTTACAAAAAGAACTCGGTTTCAAACTGGTTCTGGTAGGTGTAACACAAGTAGAGCATGTCATTGAAGAAATCAAAGAATCGGGAACTCAGGTCTTATTGAGCCTAAACCTACCGGATGACAAGGCTTCCAAAAAGAAAAAAGAAGATGTGAGTGAGGATTCCAAAGAAAGAATCGACAGGGTGATAGCCGCATATAACAATGCGCTGACACAGCCTTCCATATTGGAAAAAGCAGGCGTTCCTTTTGGATTTACATCAAGTGGATCCAAATCAGGTGATGTAATGAAAAACCTCAGATTGATGATTGAAAACGGGTTAAGTGAAGCGGGCGCTTTATCTGCCTTAACAAGTAATAACGCATCCATCCTGGGAATCCAAAAATTTGCGGGAACCTTGGAAAAAGGCAAACTGGCTAATATGGTCATTACTACCGCCCCTATATTTGAGGAAAATACAGCAATCAAGCATGTAATCGCCGACGGTTATATTTTTGATTTCGAGATCAAACCTAAGAAAACTGAAAAAGACAGCAACGGTACCGAAGCAGTGAGCATCATAGGGGAATGGGATTATACCTCCGACACCCCTGACGGCAGCGGTAGCGGTACCATGGTCATTGAACAATCGGGTGACTCATATAGCGGAAAGATAACCTATGAAGATCCATCCGGAGGAGGAACCGCAAGTTCAGAAATGAAGGATATTGAATTATCCGGAAACATCCTTGAATTTGCTTTTGATGTAACTGTTGGAGGCAGTCTTTATCAGGTTACAGTCAAAGGAGAAATTGAAGATGACACCATTACAGGTAATCTTAATTTAGTTGATGCAGGCAGTTTCCCTTTCAGAGCTACTAAAAAGCCCAACCAATCCAATTTATGAACAAGAAAATGAACAGATATAAATATATTATTGCTGCATTTTTTATCATGGGGAGTTTGTCGGCCCGGGCGCAAACACCTAAGGGTTCTGTCCTGATCAAAAACGCCACCGTACTGACAGTGACGAACGGGGTTTTGGAAGAAACCGATGTTTTGGTCGAAAATGGAATCATCAGATCAATTGGAAAAAATCTTTCTGCGGGAAATGCACAAACCATAGATGCCTCAGGAAAATACCTGATGCCCGGAATTATTGATGCCCATTCCCATGTAGCGCTTGAGGCTGTGAATGAAGCCACTTCTCCCATCACTTCTGAAGTGAAAATGGCAGATGTTGTTGATCCCTATGATGTAGGACTTTATAGGGCTTTGGCCGGTGGAGTGACGGTTTCTCATGCAATGCATGGATCTGCAAATGCAATCGGTGGACAGAATATAACCCTGAAGCATCGATATGGAACGCATAATCCGGCGGATCTTTTTATGCAGGAGGCTCCAAGAACAATCAAATTTGCCTTAGGTGAAAATCCAACCAGAGTTCACGGGAGAGGAAACAACAATCAGCCACGTACCCGAATGGGTGTGGAAGCAATTATCCGAAACGGTTTCAATGATGCCATTCAATATAAAAAGGCCTGGGAAACTTATGAAAATGCCGGAAAGCAAAAAGGAGCAACTCCTGTTCCTCCGAAATATGACAGCAGATTACAAACCTTGGTAGATATTTTGGATGGGGAAATCATTATCCATTGTCATTCCTACCGGGCCGATGAGATCTATATGCTTATCAATGTCTGTAGAGAATTCAACATCACCAAAATCGTTTTTTCCCATGTCAATGAAGGATTTAAGGTAGCACCGGAATTGGCTGAATATACAATGGGAGCCTCAGTATTTGCCGATTGGTGGGCATACAAATTCGAGGTTTATTATTCAACGGCATACAATGCAGCCATCCTGACAAAAAACGGTGTCCTCACTTCGATCAACTCCGATTCAGGTGAACTGATCCGTCATCTATATCATGAGGCAGGCAAGGCCCAGCGATACGGAGAACTTTCAGACGAGGAAACCCTGAAGTTGATCACCATCAATCCTGCCAAGCAATTGGGAATCGCCGATCAGGTCGGTTCGATTGAAGTTGGAAAGCAAGGAGATCTTGTAATTTTCGATACGCATCCGCTTTCAGTTTATGCCATTCCACAAATGACCTTTGTGGATGGTGTGAAATATTTTGATATCAATGAGGATGCCACCGATATGAGGATCAAAGTAAGTGCGACAGAAACTGTGGAACCTATTTACTTAAAAGAACATGACCACAAGTGTATGCATGGAGTGGATTTCTTTTTCACCAATTTTGGAAGAAATTTATTTGACCACACCCATTAATCAGATCTTTGGACAATTCTTAGTACTATTCAACATGAAGAAATTTAATTCAATATTTTATATTCTGGCTTTGACGCTACTCCCCTACTTTGCTCAGGCTCAGTTTGACGGGGAGTTTATCAAGCCCAGGAATGGAAGGTTTCTCTTGCAGAATGCCACCATCGTAACAGTGACAAATGGTACGATCCAAAATGGCAGCTTACTCATTTCCAATGGTAAAATCGAAGCGGTTGGACAAAATGTCCAGGCAGGAGATGCTGAAGTGATCGATTGTACAGGACAATTTATCTATCCCGGAATGTTTGACAGCAGCAGCCGATTGGGCTTGGTGGAAGTAAATTCCTTGGCAGAAACCCAGGATTATGCCGAAATAGGCCAGGTCACTCCCAACATGGAAGCTCTTGTAGCTGTCAATCCAAATTCGGTGGCAATACCGGTAACCCGGGTTAGCGGAGTAACCACAACTTTAGCGACGCCCTCAGGCGGTCTATTTCCCGGAACAGCAGCGCTGATTAATCTGAACGGCTACACGCCTGACCAGATGTATGCAGGATTCAAGGGCGTGGTAGTCAATTTTCCCACTTCCGCACGACGCAGCACCTGGGACAGGAGAAGTGATGAAGATATCAAAAAAGAAGCTGAGAAAGCAAAGAAAAACCTGGACGAGATTTGGGAAAAAGCTGTGACCTTTCACAAGCTGGACAGTGCCAAAGCATCCTTAAAATATTATCCCGAGATGCAGCAATTGGCCAAAGTTATTTCAGGAGAGCTTCCTTTATTGGTTGAGGTGAATGCTGCTCCCGATATAGAAATAGCGCTTGAATGGATCAAATCCAAGAATGTAAAAGCAATTTTGACAGGTGTTGCAGAAGGCTGGCGGGTGGGTGATAAAATAGCTGAAGCAAATATACCCGTCATTACAGGTCCCATGTTATCAATCCCTACACGGGAATCCGATCCCTACGATGCATCATACACGAATCCCGGCAAAATGGCAAAAGCAGGCGTGAAAGTAGTGATTCGTTCCAATGATGCCGAAAATGTCAGAAACTTGCCTTTCAATGCAGGATTTGCCGCAGCTTATGGAATGGGAAAAGAAGAGGCACTAAAAGCAGTTACCATTAACGCTGCTGAAATTTTCGGTTTGGCTGACAAAATGGGCTCCATAGAAGCCGGCAAGGACGCAACATTATTCGTTTCTTCAGGTGATCCTTTTGAAACCAAAACCCAGATCAGACATGTCTTCATCGATGGCTACAGAGTCCCGATGAGCAACAGACATATCCGATTGTATCAGGAATTTTTGGAGAGATCACCTGGATTATCTGAAAATTAATTGAACTCCCCAATATTTAAAACCGCGGATCCGATTTTTGGGTCCGCGGTTTTTTTTTATATGTATATCCGCAATGATACCAATAAATGCCAAAAACCAAAGGATCCTCTGCCAAATGCTAGGGCATCTTCCGACTTCGGTCTTCTAGCCCTTTGCCCCGATAAGCAATTGCAACTGGCAGAATAGCGGATATACATATTTTTTTATTTCTTTGCTAAAGAATCCGAAAATCAAAATGAAAAATCCCGGCAAATTATATATCCCGCTTATATTCCTGATTTCCATATACTGGCTGTTTGGATGTGAATCCAAAAAAGAGAACAATTCCGCTGAAATGATTGAGGAAGTCAGGCAGGAATTTGCTCCCGACAAAAGAGTGGCATTGTGGAATCTGAAGTTTGAAAATAACATTCTCACCGGTGAAACCAATCTTCCGCAAGCTTTGGTTCAGCTAAAAGTCAAATTGGATTCAGCAGAAATCGATTACCGAGATGAGGTTGTAGTACTCCCTTCACAGGAATTGGAGGGGAAAGAATTTGCTTTGGTGACTTTATCTGTTGCCAATATCAGAAGTGAACCGAAACATTCAGCTGAATTGGCCACTCAAGCCACTTTAGGCACTCCATTGAAAGTATTGAAAAAAGAAGGCAACTGGTACCTGATCCAAACCCCTGATCAATACATCTCCTGGGTAGATGCAGGAGGAATCCAATTGTTGGACCAAAAAGAAATGGAATCCTGGTTCAATCAGGAAAAAATAATTTTCACAGAATTGATTGGTTATGCTTATTCCGATACTGAAGAACAGGAAATGGTCAGTGATCTTACCGCCGGGAACATCCTTACGAAATCAGGTGAAAGTCCAAACCATATTGGTGTTACCATGCCGGATGGAAGAACAGGATTTGTCAGGAAAGAACAGCTGATGCCATTTGAAGATTGGATGGAGAGTCGGGAAACCAGTCCACAAAACCTGATCAGCACTGCCAAAAACATGATGGGAATTCCTTACCTCTGGGGAGGCACATCCATTAAAGGTGTGGATTGCAGTGGCTTTACCAAAACCATATTTTTTCTTAACGGGGAGGTCATTCCACGGGATGCCTCACAGCAGGTTCACGAGGGATTATCAGTGGATACGACAAAAAACTGGGAAAACCTGAAAGTCGGTGATCTGCTCTTTTTTGGTGAAAAAGGTTCAGGTGATAAAAAAGACAGGGTAGTTCATGTAGGTATGTGGATCGGAGACAAATCCTTTATCCACTCCCGAGGCCGGGTCAGGATCAGCAGCTTTGACTCCGAAAGTCCGGATTTCGATGAATACGAATTGAACCGATACTTGAGAACCCAAAGAATAGTAGGTCATCAAACCAACAACATCCAAAACGTAGAAAATATCTTCAGAAGATAATTTGTGTTATTGGCTACATTCGTATTTTTCAAAAGCTTATTTTAAGGGAAGATCAATCGGCTTGTTTTCCTTTGAAGACCGGTAAATTGCCAAGATAAGTTCAAGTGATTTTCTGGCTTTTTCTCCGGTCACAATGGGTTCACGATCCTCAAGTATTGCATCGATCATATCTTCAAACTGTTTCATATGCTGCTCATGACTTATTGCTGTTGGATCCGAAGATCCGCTTGCTTTGCCCACCTGACCTGAAAGTTGAGAATTTTGAGTTCCCTTGATATTAAGCTGCGTAATCTCGCCCGCTTCTAAAATAACACTTCCTTCCGTTCCATAAATTTCAAGCCGTTCGGGATAGCCGGGGAAAAGCGATGTTGCTCCTGTGATGTTTCCCAGAGCACCGCTTGTGAAATTGACCACCGAAGCCGCAAGATCCTCTCCTTCTATCGGATATAGCACCGTTTTAACTTTGCCATAAACCGATGAAACATCCCCCATGATATCCACTAGCAAGTCAATGGTGTGAATTCCCTGATTGATCAAAGCTCCGCCACCGTCTCCGGCATGGGTGCCTTTCCAGTGGCTGCTGCTGTAGTATTCCGCATCCCTGAACCAATTGACATAAGCGTTACCCATCAGCAGTTTGCCTAATTTTCCCTCTTTCACAGTCTTTTTGAGTTCAAGAAAACCAGCGTTAAATCTATTCTGGTAAATAACCCCTAATTTCACTCTTGCATCTTTGCAGGCAGCAATCAGCTGATCAGCCCTGTCCAGGGTGATTTCTATTGGTTTCTCGATTAAAAGATGTTTTCCCTTTCGCGCGGCTGAAAGTCCCGGTTCCAAATGATTACCACTGGCCGTACAAATGCAGACCACATCCAGCCCAGGATGATCCAAAAATTCATCCACATTTGAATAGGTCTTAACCTTGAAATTTCCTTCCGCAACAGCGGCCCGTTCCTTTGTAGAACTGCACATGGCCAGCAATTCAGCACCCGACAGCTCTCTGATCGCCGCGGCATGTTTGCCTGCAATGCTGCCTGTACCAATTATTCCGAAACCGATTTTTCTGCTCATGGTAGTTCTGTTAAAATGTTGTCCCAAACTGATTTGTCCACTGGAATTCCTTTTTCTATATTTTCATTTCTGATATCCTGAATATTCTCCCCCGGATACCTTACCTGACTGCCTTCAAAAACTTCAGACAATTTCAGATTTCCGATTATCGCATCCATTGTTTCGTCCGACCAATCCTCCATTCCCAGTTTGGGAGGATAAAGGCTGATAAAAACCTGTGAAACACCATATTCTTCCTTCTTTTCACCAATCTGATGGGTGGACTGTCCACCGGATAATATAGCCGCAAGCATATCCAGAACCAAAGAAAGACCAGCTCCTTTCCAAAGACCGATCGGCAAAGCCAATTCATGTTCTATGATATCGGAAGGAGATTTAGTTAGTTTGCCGGATTTATCAAACCCGGCATCATAAGGAGCTTCCTCACCATTTCGGAGATAGGTGTTTAATTTTCCATATGAAAATTGGGACATGGCCATATCCAAAACAACAGGTCCTTTTTTTCTTGGCAATGCCACCACCAAAGGGTTATTGCCAAGACCGGGCTCGCTGCCTCCCCATGCAGGCATATTGGGTTTGGTGTTGGTGAAGCAGATGCCGATGCATCCCTCTTCCACGGCCTGCCATCCGTAATTGCCAGCACGCATCCAGTGATTTGTGTTTTGAAGGGCAACCACTCCTACGCCCCTTTCTTTGGAAATAGTAATCGCCCTATCCATACATTGATAGGCATTAAGAGGTCCGGGACCGAGATTTCCATTCCATCGATCAAAAACGCCAAAATTACCCATGGAAGTAGCTTCTGCTTTAGGATCCACAAGCTTCTTATGGATCATGTTTAAAAATTCATCAAAACGGTCCAATCCATGGGAAGCTATACCATCCGCACTGGCCCTTGCAAAAAGAAAAGCACATAATTTTGCCCGGTCTTCGCTGAAACCCTGATTCACCAAAATTCTGTATAAAGTATCTAAAACAGTGGAATATGGAATTCTGATTTGACTCATTTAAAATTAATTTAAAACATAAGTTACCCTATACAAATTATTAATAAAAAAATCAGCCGCAATTTGCTTAAGGCTAATCTCATCTACCCTCTCTACTTTCTCCCTTCTACTACTTTTCTATTCCCTCCACAACCAACATTTTGGAAGTAGCCGCCCGGTGTCGGATTTTTTTGGCTTTTGAATATTCATCGGAGGCCCACCATCTTTTGGCTATTTCGACCGATTGGAATTCAAGCATGACAAACCTCTCCGGTTTCCAGTCCCCTTCCAATGATTCTGTTTGTGCTCCACGGACAACAAACCTTCCCTCAAAAGCTTCGATCGTCGCCGGAGTGAGTTTTTTATAGGATTCATAAAGCTCCTGATCGTGGATGTTTACTTCTACTAGGACATATGCGGGCATATTGTATGTGTTATGCGGTTTAAAAAGTTATATATTATCAGTTTAATTTAATCTTTCAAAGTTTTCTCTGATTTTCTTTGTTTCTCCTCCAGCTGTTCAATACGCTTTTATGTCTTTTTCCATCATTTCAATTTCTTAACAGACTGCCTATGGTTCAATAAGGATTTCATTTGGGTTATCGCCATTTGGTTGAGCTGCACCAGCCGTTGGGATTGTTGCATTTCCTGTTGGATCAACAGCGCATTGGTGCTTTCCATATTGGACAATACCACCAGTTGCTCAATGGTGGCATAATCACGGACATAACCTTTTTTATCTGGATTCTCATCACTCCATTGCTTGGCTGTTTGGCCCAACAGAGCCATATTCAAAACATCCGCTTTAGCATAAATAAAGGAAATTTGATTTCTGTCAGGGGTATCAGGAATCAAATTATCCTTGATGGCATCAGTGTGAATGTGGTAATTAATTTTGCCAAAGTGCGTTGAAAATTCCATTCCAATTTTAAACGATTGTTTTCTCAACTTTGAGCCTTTGGAATTCATTAACTAAGTATATTTGAAATTCTGGGCTTAGCCACATGGCAAAATGAAAGGCTATATCCTTATGGGCATAAGTACCGCCATATCTTCCCGGTTTTACGAGCATACCAATGGCTTGGGTTCTTCCTATCCATTGACCTACGGACATTATAAACCTGTTTACACCAGCCTCTTGTTTAATTACCCCGAATTCGGTGTAATTAAAAATCAGGATTATTGATTTTCTCCCATATACCTAAATACTCTAAAGTATTTTTATTGGTAATCCATTTGCCTATCAGACCACTTCCTTAAAGCCTCCTGACATGTCCTTCAAGCTTATAAAATCAATTTGGTTTTGTTCAAAAATTGAAATTTCAGTACCTTTTACACTTATTTTTTTTCCTTTAGCCATTGTCTTTACCCATATTAAAGTAGTCGATTTCGAACCCTTTATTCATTCTTAAACCCGTCGAATTCGACGGGCTTAAAATCGGGATTATACAATTGTTCCCAAAAGCCTAAAAGTTCTATGGTGTTTCTATTTCTTAACCAATTTTGAATAATCGTATCTGTATTAGCGGAATCTTTATGACGGGCAATATCTGTGAGAGAAATAAAGTCACTTGATTCCCCCTGAAAAATGGTGATTTCAGTTCCTTTGACGGCAATCCTTTTATTTTTTCCCATATCAATTGCTAAAAACTTTCAGTGATAATGATTTCAGGAGTTTTGATTTTAACCTTTATAATTTTCATCTCAAATTCCCTCTCAGCATTTTGGTTTATCAATGGATGTTCTCAAAATTTTGAGTTTTTATGATATAAAAAAGACCATCAAAAGGCCTTTTTTATATCATATTTAAAACAAAATCAACAGGATTTTCTAATTATACCTCATTCGGAATACTATATGGAGACCTATTCGGTCGTGACAGCAGCACATCGGCTTCAGGATCGTTGGCGAATTTTTCGTAATCACCCATGAATTTCAGACCCCTTCCCAACCTGTAGGAAATGTTTGCCAACAAAGGTAGGGCTGAGGAGTAATGACCTTCCCGAATATCACAGGTCAGGGTATCATTCCCGTTTCTGATGCCATCAAGGAAATTGGCATAATGTTCAGCTCCACCGGGTGCCGCAAGGAAGTTTGAGTCGCTTTTTTTGACTTCCTCTTTTTTGGATCCTGCAAAAGGCTCCTTTTCCCTTTGTCTGTAAGCTTTCCAGGTCCCTCCATCAATTTCAAGATACCCCTCTGTTCCATAAAAAATATTGCCTATTTCTATTCCCAATCCTGATTCCCCGTTGGAATACCTTCCCCGGGTTTCAAATTCAAGGATTTTTCCATCCTGATAAGTGAATACTGACGTCTGTGTATTGGGAGTTTCCTGAGAACATTCCTGCGATGTCATCCCATAAATCCCACCCGAGGAATACACAGAAACAGGATGCTCGTTTTTATTCATACCCCATCGTGCTACATCAAACTGGTGCGGGCCTTGGTTACCCGTATCACCGTTTCCCGTATCCCAATGCCAATGCCAATTGTAATGACCTCTTTTCTCATTGTAAGCCCTGTAAGGCGCAGGACCCAACCATTGATCATAATGCAAGGTGGATGGCGGGGTACTGTCCTTGGAAGTTCCAAAAGAATCCCGGGGTTTGTAACAAAGTCCCCGGGCCATATAAACCTCACCAATACCACCTTCGTGTAAAAACTTTATGGCTTCCATCACATTGGCGATCGACCGGTTTTGAAAACCCGTTTGTACCCGGACGTTGTATTTGCGGGCGGCTTCTATCATTTTCCTGCCTTCAAAAACATTATGGCTTGATGGCTTTTCCACATAAACATGTTTTCCCGCCTGTGCGGCCCATATCGTGGCCAAAGCATGCCAATGATTTGGAGTAGCAATGGAAACGGCATCAATTTCCGGATCTTCGTATACCTTCCGCAGGTCCCATTCCGTCAAGGGCGTAACGCCTGATTTCTCCACTACCACCTTTGCTTTTTCAGGAAACAATTGTTCATCCACATCACAAAGCGTCTTCAGACGTACATTCCTGTTGTCCTTAAGGGCACACCATTGGTTGATATGGTTGCCGCCTTGGCCTCTGATCCCAATAACGGCAATGTTAATCCGCTCATTGGCTCCGATAATGGAAGCGTAGGATTTGGCACTTAATCCCATACCGGCAACGGCTATGCCGGCAGTTCCCAGTAAACTTCTTTTAATAAATTCTCTTCTTTCGGTCATGCTATGGTTTATTATTGGTTAAAGTTTTTAATGAATAAAATGTCAATGCAGGATGGACAATAGTTAAATATATCAATAGATAATGTAAAACATCAATCTCAGAGCATTTATCTACCCTATTTCCATACAACTCCACTGTTATGTCTGATGGCAGTAGAAGGAAACGGATTGTTTTTGTCAAAGGGGTAAAGCTGCTTTTGGTCTTCAATGACAATCATATCTTCAAGTAATGAACCATCGGGGTTGAGCGCCTTGGAGAGATCCAACCCCAGGTGTTTGGCCATAAAAGGATAGACTGCCCGCCGTTTGTTGTCTCCATAATCATGATTATCCTGAGGAAAATGTGCATTTTCAACGTTTTCGGAATGGCCTAACAGGGAATAAATATATTGGCTGTGGGGAAATTCAACATTTGGATTATTCGAGGTCCAATCATTGCCGTCCGATACAAGCAATAGCGGTCTAGGTGCAGCCAATGCCGCTATCTCTACATTATTGGTCTGAAAGTTTTTTGTTCTGTGAATAGGCATTCCACTTTCACATTCGCACCCACCAAAAAAATGTGCAGAAACCATTACCACCGGAGCCGATACCGCCACCCGGTCATCGACAGCTGTCACCAAAAAGGTTTGCGTGCCTCCTCCTGAAGCTCCTGTAGCACCTATACGGGAGGAATCCGCTCCCATCGATATCAGAAAGTCTATTCCCCGGATGCTGTTCCAAAGCTGGAGTTTCAGTGTTTCAGGGTGCTTATGTTCCCAACCTATTTCCTCCATCTGTCCATAGCCGACGGCATCATATGCCCAGACCATTGCTCCCATCCGGGCCATGGCAGCAAATCGCTTTTGAGCTTCAGGTCTGTAACGGCCTACTTCACCCGGCTGGGTCCAATGGCCATGAGGACTTATTATTCCGGGAATTTTACCTTTGGATTCTGTTGGTGAGTACAGACTTCCGGTGACATATACCCCCGGCAAACTCTCAAAGGCAATATTTTGAACCTGATAACCATCGTAAGTCCTCTTTCCCCCGATAATGGGATTCATGGGATTTCTTTCAGGGAATGTTTCCAACGTGGAACCCTTTAGGATCTGTTGCTTGATGAGGGCCGCTCTATTTTCCCATTCCCCGGCTGTAGAATAGGTTCTTCTTATATTTCGAAGAAATTCAGCACCTTCTTCTTCAGTCCAGAAGTTTCCGATACAAAGCATGGGTTCGTCAACTTCATCTTTGGGAACATTCTGGGCATGTACATTGTCAAATTGGACAAAAACTCCAATTAAACACATCAGGAGAACTATTTTGGATATTTTCATGACTTTATAAATTAATTTTTTTTTGGTTTAATCTCCTCACCATTTATCCGCACATTTTCAAATTGAACGTTTTTGACATTGGAGAAACGGTAATTTTCCTTTACCGATTTGATTTCAACATTTCTTAAAATAAAGTTTTCCACCGGAGAGCTTTCATATCCTTCCAACAGAATACCGACTTTTCCACCGTTTTCTACGGTAAGGTTTTCAACCACAATATTCCTTACGCTCGGTACATAGGCACCCGAATCTTCATAGAACATATTGACGCGTACCACTTGCTCGGCTACCTGACCCACTTCTATATTTCTCATATAGATATTTTCAACCAATCCACCCCGCATTGAACTGGTTTTGATGCGCAGGACCCTATCCAGATTTGGACTGTTCATTTCACAATCCTCGGCAAATACGTTTAGGACTCCACCTGAAATCTCACTCCCGATTACCACTCCGCCATGGCCATCGGCCATTTTGCAGTTTTGGACAATGATGTTTTCACTGGGGACATTGATTCTTCTTCCATCAGCATTTCTGCCTGATTTGATGGCTATACAATCATCCCCTGTATCAAAAAAGGTGTTTTTGATCAAGACATTTTTGGAGGATTCTGGATCACAACCATCCGAATTGGGTCCGTGGCTGATCACCTTAACTCCATCAATGGTGACATTTTCACAAAGAACTGGATTTAAAATCCACATGGGGGAATTGACGATGGTAACGCCCTGGATCAACACATTTTTGCAACGATACGGCTGAACAAACTGAGGCCTCAGGAAAAAACCATCTCCGAAAATTCTTTCCTCTACAGGAACATTGTCTTCAGCCATTTTAAAAAGTGCATGTCTTTTATCCTTGTCTTCCTGATGCGGAGTACCTTCTTTCCAGCCGTATTCGGCTTTGCCTTTCCATGGCCACCAGTTGGTTTCATTGGCCTGTCCGTCAAGAATTCCCTCACCGGTTACGGCAATATTAGTTTCTTCAAAGGCATAAATCAACGGTGAATAATTCATCAGCTCCACACCTTCCCATCTTGTAAATACATTGGGCAAATAATCATCCGGATCAGTGGAGAACAACAGCCTCGCCCCTTTTTCAAGATGAAGATTCACATGGCTCTTGAGGTAAATCGGACCGGTAAGAAAATCACCCGCAGGAATTATCACTCTTCCTCCCCCCACATCTGCACAATCATCAATCGCTACTCTAAGGGCTTCACTTGCATCGGTGATTCCATTTCCTTTTGCCCCATAGTCTAAAATATTCAGGTTCATATCCGGAAATTCAGGCGGTTTGATTTTTGCGAGAATTCCAGGCAATTGATCCCAGGGATCCTGTTCCTCAACGGGATTTTGTGAACAGGCTAATAAAAGTCCTATACATAAAAAGAAGCCTATTTTGGAAATGTTTTTCATATAGTTTCAAATTTTGACCAATCAAATCATATTATCTAACCAAAAACTTATAAGCCTTTACCGAAGCATTGGGACTGCTCTTTTACAGAATTGTATCGCCAATCCCCATGGATCCCGAAGCATCACCAAATGGGAACCATCGGTCAAAACCTCATCCGAAAACAAGGTGGCACCCGCTGCTATCAATCTTTCTTTGTCTGCTGTCGGATTTTCGGAAACAAATGCCAGATGAGCTACCAAAGGATGTTGTGTTTTAAAATCCAGGATAGGCCCTTTTGGGTTGGAGTAGATTTCCAGCATGATAGTGCCGCTGTTATCCGCCATAAAAATCATAAAGGGAGCTTCTTCCGTTTTTTTTACAACTGTCAGACCCAAATACTTTTCATACCAGCTTGACATTTCCAACGGCTTTTCCACGTTCAATGCAAAATGTTCGAATTTCATAGAATTGTTTTTTTAATAGCTTATTAAAGTTGGAGAAAAAACTAAGGGTAGATAATACTTGGTTTTCATTTTTTCGCTCTTTTGAAGATCATGTTGTGGAGGGCTGGAAGGAATGACCGGCATTCAAAACTGAATTGAATTTAAAATATGTTCTGATTGAGCAATCGATTGCATATATATAAAAGAAGTTTCAGAATAAAAAGAAATCGTCTCTTATTTTTTAATAAGCGGCTATATAAACTTCTATTTGGAACATTAATAGAATGTTATGCAATTTTACTTTATTTATCTCCATGATTTTTTTTTAGCAGCCACTGATGAAAAATAAAACTAAATAATACTATATTGCGCAAACGATTACATCAAAAAAGTGAGATGCATACTTATATAAAAACCCTTTACGCCAACCATCCGAGGGATGTGAAAAATTATGATACGGCTACCTTAAGGGAGCATTTTTTGATTGAGAATCTCTTTGTGGCAAATCAGATACATGGGGATTATACTTTAAACGACCGTTTTATTGTGGGTGGAATCCATGCTGTTTCCCATTGCCTTGAACTGGAAACTATAGATCAACTTAAGTCTGAAAATTTTCTGGATAGGCGGGAAATCGGAATCATCAATATTGGAGCTGAAACAACCATAACCGTTGATGGCACTCCATATACGCTGGCACATAAAGAAGCATTATATATTGGCAAAGGATCGAAAGAGGTAATTTTTCATCCTTCCGCTACAGGAGACAGTTACCTGTATTTCAATTCCGCTCCCGCACATAAAAACTATCCAACAAAAAAGGTCACTTGGGATGATGCGGAGGTAGTTACATTAGGTTCTCTTGAAAATTCAAACCACAGAACAATTTACAAGCTTCTGGTCAACTCTATAGTAGAAACCTGTCAACTTCAGATGGGAATGACGGTTTTGAAACCAGGTTCGGTCTGGAATACCATGCCGGCCCATACCCATGACAGAAGAATGGAAGCTTATTTTTATTTTGAAATAACCGATGACCAGGCAGTTTGCCATTATATGGGTCAACCTGAAGAAACGAGGCATATCTGGATGAAAAACCATCAAGCCGTAATTTCCCCTCCTTGGTCAATCCACAGTGGAGCGGGAACTTCCAATTATTCTTTCATTTGGGGGATGGCGGGCGAGAATCTGGATTATGGAGATATGGATTTAGTCGCTCCAATTGATTTGTTTTAAAAAAAACAGAACTATGAAAAACCTATTTGATCTCAGTGGAAAAGTTGCCTTGGTAACGGGAGGAACTCATGGATTGGGAATGGCGATGGCGAAAGCTTTGGCTCATCATGGAGCCACGTCGGTCATTAATGGCCATACTCCTTCAAAAATGGAAGAGGCAATTCACCAATATGCTACCGAAGAGATAAAGACAAAGGGTTATCTTTTTGATGTAACGGACGAAAATGCAGTGGCAGAGAACATCGGAAAAATAGTAGAGGAATTTGGGAAAATAGATATTCTGATCAACAATGCCGGTATCATCAAGAGGGTTCCGGCAATTGATATGGACCCAGCTGATTTCCGTAAAGTAATTGACGTGGATCTTGTTTCGCCTTTTATCATGTCCCAGGCTGTCGCCAAATCAATGATCAAAAACGGTGGAGGAAAAATAGTCAACATTTGCTCCATGATGAGTGAACTGGGAAGGGATACTCTCAGTGCCTATGCAGCAGCAAAAGGTGGATTGAAGATGCTCACCCGCAACTTGGCCACTGAATGGGCAAAATACAACATTCAGGTCAACGGAATCGGCCCCGGCTATTTTGCAACGGATCAAACTGCCCCACTTCGTGTTCCCGGAAATCCGTTGAATGAATTTATCATAAGCCGAACACCTGCAGGCAAATGGGGAAATCCTGATGATCTGGGCGGTGCAGCAGTATTTCTTGCATCAGCTGCAAGTGATTTTGTCAATGGACAGATACTCTATGTTGATGGGGGATTATTGGCAACCATTGGTAAACCAAGAGAGTAATGAAGTTTGATAAATGATCACGAAGCAATCGATGAATTTTGTAAAGGGGTAGAAAGCAATATAGTATGGTAATTCAATAAATTATGGAAAAGGGTAAATCCACTATTCACGATATTGCAGAAAGGCTCAACATAACAGCTTCCACGGTTTCGCGTGCGCTCAATGATCATCCCCGGATATCGGATAACACCAAAAAACTGGTGATCAAGATGGCCAAGCAGCTTAATTACCAGCCCAATCATATTGCATCTGCCTTGAGAAGTGGCAAAAGCAAATTGATAGGAGTGGTTGTGCCGACAGCAAACCGTAATTTTTTCTCCTCCGTAGTCAGAGGAATCGAGGACATCGCAAATAACCTTGATTACAAAGTCATTATTTCTCAATCTTATGAGGATTATAAGAAAGAAGTACAGACTGTAGAAGCACTTCTCAACGCAAGAGTTGACGGTATCATTGCTTCCATAGCAAAAAACACCGAGAACTTTGATCATTTCCAGAAGGTGCTTGATAAGGGAATTCCTTTAGTGCTTTTTGATAGGATCACCAATCAGCTGGATGTAAGCCAAGTGGTCATTGATGATCACCTTGGGGCATATCAGACGGTGGATCATCTGATCAAACAGGGGTGCAAGCGGATTGTCCATTTTACAAGTCCAAAAAAAATCAACATTTATAAGGAAAGGATGCGTGGATATGAAGATGCCCTTCGTGAAAACAATATTCCATTTGACCCTGAACTCATCGAAGAAAGCAATATGCAGCTGGAAGACGGCAGAAACAGCATGATGAATGTTTTGGAAAAAGGGATCTCTTTTGATGCTGTATTTTCTTCCTCCGATTATGCTGTCATGGGGGCTCTTCAGGTTTTGCGGGAAAAAGGAATTTCCGTTCCCGGGCAGGTAAAACTTGCAGGTTTTGGGAACGAGCCGTTCACCTCATTTACAGACCCTCCTATTACGACTGTTGACCAAAAGAGTATTCCAATGGGTCGGGTTACAGCAGAAACGTTCTTTGATCTGTTGAATGCGAATCCCAAAATATTCAGTGCAAATAAAACGGTACTCAAACCCGAATTGATTATCCGAAAGTCAACTCTGGGATAGCGGGTTTTAAAGTAGATAGGGAGAAATTCAAGTTTCATTAACTAAAAAGTAAAAATATACGTATCTGCTATTTGCCAATAGCTTTCGTTTTTTTAGGAAAATAGTTATTAGACAGAAAGAAGGCTTAACCCGAAATTTTGTGTCAGGCAAAGAATCTGTTGGATTTTTTGCGTTTAACAAGTATTACAGTAGATAATCATGTAGAAGTTTGTATTATTATTTTGATCAAAGCCTAAAAAACACCCTGCATAAGATGAAGAAATTAAACAGACATACCACCCCTACTCCCGAAAGACCTATTAAGTTGATTCAGTTTGGTGAAGGAAATTTTTTACGTGGTTTTGTGGATTGGATGGTGGACGTTATGAACGAAAAAACCCCATTTAACGGCAATATAAAAATTATCCAGCCGATTCCTCAGGGCATGGCAGATATGATCAATGCTCAACATGGTCTTTACCACGTGCTCTTACAGGGATTGCAGGACGGCAAAACTGTTCAGGAAACCAGGTTGATTACCTGTGTGGATTCTGTCATCAATCCCTACGATGATTACAAGGTTTACCTGGAATTGGCAGCAAACCCGGACCTTAAGTTCATTGTGTCCAACACTACTGAGGCAGGAATTACATTTGATCCTGAGGATAAAAGCTTTATCAGACTTCCGGTGACATTTCCCGGCAAACTCACATCTTTGCTTTATCAAAGGTTTATGAAATTTGATGGTGAACCCGATAAAGGTTTGGTCATTATTCCTTGCGAGCTGATTGATAAAAACGGTATTCAGCTTAAAGGTTGTATTCTTCAATATGCCCAGCTTTGGCAGTTGTCAGAAGACTTTATTGCCTGGATACATGAAGCCAATTATTTTTGCAATACGCTTGTGGACAGGATTGTACCGGGATTCCCAAAAGATGATATTGATAAGATCCAAAAAGATCTGGATTACGAGGACAACCTTGTCGTTAAGGCGGAGCCATTTCATCTTTGGGTAATTGAAGGACCTGAAGAGTTGGAAGAAATTTTTCCGGCAGCTAAAGCAAATTTGAAAGTAAAATTCGTTGAAGACCAGAGTCCATACCGAACCCGAAAAGTCAGAATCCTCAATGGTGCCCATACCGCATTGGTACCCGTAGCTTACCTGTATGGATTGAGAACAGTAAGGGAGGCTGTGGAGAATCCCACTGTTGGTGCATTTATTAAAGAAACTATTTTTGATGAAATCATCCCGACACTGGATTTGCCAAAAGAGGAGCTTGAGCAATTTGCGAATGATGTATTGGATAGATTTATGAATCCCTTTATCCACCATGAGCTTATTTCCATTTCTCTCAACTCCGTTTCCAAATTTAAAGTAAGGGTATTACCAAGCCTTCTGGCTTATCATGAAAAAACAGGAAAATGGCCTATGAACCTGACTCATGCTTTTGCGGCATTAATCAGGTTTTACAAAGGTGAAACACAAGGAGAGCTCATTCCTTTGAAGGATGACAAGCCTGTCTTGGCTTTCTTTCAGGAAATCTGGAAAGAAGATGACCTCGAAACCATTGTTACGAAAACTTTATCCAAAGAAGAATTTTGGGGGATGGACCTAAACCAACATAAGGGATTGAAAGAATCCGTTCTCGAAAACCTGATCCGACTAAATGAAAACCATTATACATAGATTCATAGAAAACGAAACAGAAGGTTCTTTGGATCTTCTGTTTTTATGAGGAGAATTGATCAAAGAAGGTGACGAATAAATGAAAAATCCCTGAATAGGCAGAGGTTACTCAACCTCTCAGTCTCTGGTCCTACACTTGGTTAAAATCTCGCTTTTAAATCTCCTGTCATTTTTCAGTATTCCAAAAAATTCTTCAATATAAGTTCTCATGGAGGATAGGTCACTCTGATTAAGGTGAGGTTCAACAGCTTTGAATGATGCCCATATTTCCGGCTCTATGCGGATATATTCGGATCTCACATATTCAAACAAACCTTCATTTCGACAAAAACCCCTATACAAACGATCCCGGACCGAATTAATCGGCAACAGGTCACTGACCACCGCATAGGGTGCACTTACCAATCCAGACATATCAAAATCATATGCCAAAGGAACATAGGATCTTGGCGGCAGATGCATGATTTTTACATTATGCTGTGCAAAAGTTGACCAATCGGTATTTGCTATCATAAACTGGAAAAAATCATGGGTTGTAGAAGCTGTATCCTGTAGCAACATCGGATTTATCTGCATTCCTTCCATGATTTTACTGTCAAATCGCTTTGCGACCACATCATCATCTTCAATGAAAAACGCTTTTATTTCATGGACTTTGGAATGTTTACCGTTGTCGTTTGTCAAGGTCAGATTAACCAATCTCGAATTGAAAAAATAGGGAGTAATCGGTTCATATAGCTTGTAACAAAGGAATTCCTTGACCACCAGATCATTTGCATTTCTGGTGGTTTGACAGGGAAGAACAAGTTTAAGGTTTTTATTGCCTTCGAATAAATTACCTTTTCCGTTTTTTTTCTTGATCTTAATCCTCAATGGAGGATAATAACAATGATTTTTTCTAAAATTCCCTCTGGTTCTCAGAACAATCGGAACAGAATCCCAAACACCATTTTCATCCTTGTATGAAAGATGGGTTGGCATGTAAAGGGTATCATTGGTATCTTTTCGAAGTGATTTGAAAGAGTAGGTAAGCCTAACTTCCAAGGGCTCATCGTTTTGAAAAAGTGGGCTGACATCATTTTCCTGAGCTATATCATAACCACTGAGAAAAAAAATCAGAATAAGTAGATGGATAAAAGGTTTCATATTAATCAGTTTAAATTAAAAGATTTGATCTGCATCATTACTTCCTTACCTTTTCCGGGTTTGGGAGCAATTGAGAAAATTTAAAATCATCATTCTATAGGATAAAAAAATTGTTGGTTTCAATCGATTAAATAGATGAGAGGGTCCTTACTAAATATACTGATAAACCTACATGTATGAAGGTGCGGTTTCCAATTTAAAAACAAGAAATATCAAATAGACAATAACTCCGAAGCTAAACCCAAACATCATGACCTGATAGGCATAGCTTAAAAGGTTGTATTTATGCTTTAGAATTACACCCTGACTGTAAAGGTCTATGATCATTTCTTCGTAGATATCCTTTCTCGAATTCAAAAGTTCCTCCATTTTACCGATAAATTCCTGCTGGGTATACTCGGCGATTTCACCAAAGAAAAGCAAGCTGCGTCTTGTCGCCGGATTGGTTTCCACACTTTTTTTTATGATTTTCGGCCGGGCAGCCATAATGGCGAAAATGGCTGAAACAAGACAGGAAAGCATTATCAGAACAATGGGCGCAATGATGTTGAAGCGATAAAGGTCCAGCTTATCAGCAATAAGACCATAACCCGAAATGGCAATTATGGAAGAGATAATAACGGTATTGATGCTGATGATCATATTTGCTTTGCCATCTACAATTTGCCTCAAACTGGTATGATTTGAATAGACCGTCCTAAAAAGTGTTTCTCTTTCCCTGCCGGATTTATTCGTTTTATCCTCTTTCTCTATTTCCATATGAGCTTTATATTAAATGTCTAAGATAATTATTCTTGCTGAAAAGATAATTGATTCTTATGTACTTCATCAATTTTGCAAAATTATATCTAACTTAAGTTTCCACATTACTCAGAATATCATAGCTAAAATTATGAATTCCATTATTTTAAATATTCTAAAAACAGCATTTAGAACTTATGGCTTTCACTTCTCGCTGTTACTTTTTTTTCTTGCTTTCTCTGCCGGATTTATTCGGGCACAGACTAAGGGGATTTTTGAAGAAGATGATGTTTTGATGATCACAATTTCGGGAGATTTGGTGGATTTACTGAATGACCGAACAGGTACTCCTGAATATCGACCTGCTACTTTATCTTATTCTGATGAAACCGCATCTGCCGTTGCCATTCCTATAAAGGTGAGAACCAGGGGAAATTTTAGGAGAAGAAAAGATGTTTGCTCTTATCCACCTTTATTATTGAATTTCTCGAAAAAAAACAGCAAGCAAACGATTTTCCATGATCAGGATAAGTTAAAGCTCGTGATGCCGTGTAAAGGCGATAAATATGTTGTACAGGAATACTTCACTTATAAACTCTATAATCTGGTGACGGAAAAAAGTTTCCGAACCCGCCTGGTGCAAGTTGTTCTGCGGGATCCGAACATAAAGGAAAAGAAAAGCGGTCCGTTCTATGGCATTCTGCTGGAGGAAGAAGATCAGATGGCCAAGCGAAACAACATGATTTCCGTGGACAGGACATTGGTCCGACCCGACCAAACTGAGCTGGAAGATTTTTTGAATATGGCCGTATTTGAGTATTTGATAGGGAATACGGATTGGTCTGTGCAATACAGACAGAATGTGAAACTCATGGCAGCCGACTCTTTATCAAAACCCTCCACAGTTCCATATGATTTTGATCATGCCGGAATTGTCGGTGCACCTTATGCAAAACCCGCTGAAGAACTTTTGTTGAGCAATACAAAAAACAGGCGATATCGGGGTTTCTGCATTACAGATATGGCTCATTTTGATCATGTGATTGCACACTATAACCAATTGAAAGACAAAATTTATGCCTTGTACACGGGTCATTCTCGTTTAGAAGAAAGGTATACCAAGTCCACATTGAAATATCTGGATGAGTTTTATAAAACAATCAACAATCCGAAAAAGCTGAAAAATGAATTTCAATATCCCTGCCTGGAATCAGGTACAGGACATATTATCATCAAAGGATTAAATAACTGAATGGATTTTTACTTCTAAAACATTTCAATATCCGATTCTTTACTATTTTATCTCTAATAACCTCCTTCTTTTAAATTCATATGAATCCAATTGATCTTTCCGAAAAGGGCGCATTGGCAGCCAAAGCAAAAGAAATCCTCAGTCATCAAATCCAAAACATCCAAAACCAGCTGGATGAATTGCGATCAGCAGGTGCAGGCGAAAGTAAAAGTTCTGCGGGGGATAAATATGAAACCCAAAGGGAAATGATCAAACAAAACCAGGATATGCTATCTTCCCAGCTGAAGCGGACCCAAACCTTGCTTTATCGGCTGAATGCTGTTCCAATTGGCCCTCAAAAAATTATTCAGGAAGGGGCTTTGGTTCAGCTTTCTACAGGAAAAATGTGGATTTCTGTTTCTTTGGGTAAAATCGAAATGAATGATCAGGATTATCAATTGATTTCAAGAGATTCACCATTATTCCAAGCCTTAAAAGATAAGAAAGTTGGGGATCTGATTGAGTTCAGGGGAAATAGGATTTTTGTAGAATACCTGATTTAGCTTAAGGTCTATCAGAATCTTCCTGATTCAGCCAAGCTACTTTTTGCTCTGGATGATGTTTTTGCCCGATGATCTCGCTATAAAGCTCCGGTCTTCTTGCTTTTTGGTACCGATATCCTCCCGCTTGTGTGAGTTTATCCGGAACCAGTGTCGCAAGGGCTATTTCATTATCGAGTTTTCGGCATTCTGCAATGACATCACCAAACGGATCCAATATCATGGAGCAACCGTTTTTCAACTGATCATGATCCATTCCAATCGGATTTGAAAAAACAGCATAAACAGCATTGTCGTAAGCTCTGGAAGGCAGCCATTTCATCAGCCATTCCCTTCCTTTCAGCCCATCAAATTCCTTTCGCAGTGAGGTTGGATCAATATGCCTTTTTTCCCAAAGTTTTGGATCTACAAACCCCGCACCTGGTCGTGTTGATGGTGTGCACATGGTCACATGTGGCATAAAAATAACATCCGCACCCAAAAGTCGCGTTGCCCTTACATTTTCCACAATATTATTGTCATAACAAATCAGAATCCCGCACTTCCATCCATGAATTTCAAATACACAATAACTGTCTCCCGGAGTGATGTTGGGATTTATAAATGGATGCAGTTTCCTGAATTTATCTACAAGGCCGTTTTTGTCAACGCAGATATAAGCCTTATAAATATTATCCGCTTCATCTTTCTCAAAAAGTCCAGCAAGAATGACGATATCATATTTAGCGGAAATTTCGGCCAAGGCTTTTATACTTTCACCTTGTGGTATGAATTCGGCTACATCCAAAAGTTGCGCTTTGGTAAGTTCCCTGGCAAAGGTATAACCTGTTATGGAACATTCGTGAAAGGAAACGACCTTCGCTCCTTCCCACGCCGCCTGTGCGCTTAGATTATCAATCATCCCGAGATTATAATTTTTGTCTCCACTTTTATGTTCAAACTGGGCGGTTGCTATCTTTAGATTTTCCATTCTTATTATTAAATTGGTCAAAGTGTAATATAGGTATTCACAATAAACCCACTGTTGTACTGAAACACATTGCGTTGATTGACCAGTCTTCCCAGCTGAGCGGTTTGATTCAAAAATCCTCCTTCGATCCTCAGTAGCGGATTGAATTTATACCCCAGCAACAAGCCAATACGGTTTTGATCAAAAACATTCTGATTGACATTTTTCCCAAAGCCAACCATCACTTCATCATAAAAGGCGAAATATGCCGCTTTGACTTGGTTGGGAATACCTTTAAAAGGTACATCCATTCTTATCATATATCGGGTACGGTTCAGGTATGTATAATCATCAACCGAGCCTGAACTTGCGCTTTCGAAAGTCCCAACCCAACGCTGTTCCAACATGAACCTATGGGTAAGATTCACCCGTCCTACAGGGTTGTTTATTGTCATCATTTGATAAATCCTGTGTTCCGGAAAAAGCTTTCCGGCACCTTGGATTGGAATCTCACCATATGGATAGGTATCTGCGAACAAGTAGCCAAACCTGCCAGTCACCTGATCATGGAATGAATAATTCAGACCTGTTCTGAAAATATTCTGTTGGGGTTCTAACAAAAATTCTGTCCTCCTCCATTGAAATTCCGCATGCACGCTCCACCTCTCATCCAGTTTGAAATTCCCGAAAAAGGCAAACCATCCTATACTGCTGTTGTCTGCAATCCTGTTGTTTTGTGCTTTAAGAGGTTTTGAAGTTGTGAAGAATAAAACTGCGAAAAGAAAGAGACTTGAAATTTTTAATTTTTGCATTCTTGAAAATGATTTTTTTTATAGGTTCTTTTAAATGGTTTAGGGTAATTTTTGATTCAATTTCCCCAAGTTTTACCCAATGGAAGTCGATTACAGTATTTTGGCCCCTTTATTTTCCATTTCTGAAACTGCCTTTGCGAAGTCTCCCTCACGAATATTCACAGCTTTGGTGGCATCGGAAACCAGATAAGTTTTAAAGCCTTGCCCCAGTCCATCCAGAACAGTGAATTTCACACAATAATCAGCTGCCAGCCCACAGATATAAATCTCTTCTATACCTTCGGATTTCAAGTATTTACTTAAACCTGTGTCACCTTGCCTGTTGTTATCAAAAAAACCACTGTAACTGTCAACCAACGGATCTGTCCCTTTTTGAAAAACTGCCTTCCACTTTTTCCTGTCCAGATCTTTGGAAAATTCTGCTCCCCCGGAACCCTGAACGCAATGGTCCGGCCAGAGAATTTGTTGAACCCCGTTGAGTTCAATAAACTCACCGACCTTCATACCCGGGTGATTTGATGCAAAACTTCCGTGGTCAGCAGGATGCCAATCCTGGGTTGCAACTATAAAATCAAATTTTTCCTGTAACCGGTTGATGACAGGTATGATTTCATCACCTCCCGAGACAGCCAATGATCCACCCGGAAGAAAATCATTTTGAACATCTACTATTATCAGTGCTTTCATGTTTTATATTTTCTGCGTCTTTTGGGAACTCAAATCAATTATTTAAAAATCCTGTTTTAAAAGGAATTGACAGGAAATTTACACCGACCTTAAGTGGTCTATTATCAACGGTGAAATGCTTTCGACCTGAAGAAAATCCCCTTTCAAGGCCATACTGTTGGGATGTGTGTTGGTGGTAATCACTTTTTCTATAACACCGCTTTTCTTGATCTTCTCCAATGCCTGATTTGTAAACAGACCGTGGGTGGTGATGGTGTAAATTTTTCTTGCACCGGCTTGCTTATATGCTTTCGCCGCATTGATCAATGAACCACCGGTTCTGATCATATCATCATAGATGACTACATCCATCCCTTCCACATCGGCACTGATACTTGTCACTTCTGTTTTAACTCCGGATATCCGCCGCTTGAATACAAAAGCAGCATTTACCCCCATGTCATTTGCCAGGGATTCAACCCATTTTGCCCGACCGGCATCGGTACAGGCCATCACAAAACCACCCGCTACCATCTCGTCAACCACCTTGGTTATGATCGGTTTGCAATAAATATGATTGATCAGAACCGGACCTTCAAAATAATGGGGAATCCCCTCGGAATGTAGATCGAAAAACACAAAATGATTGCCGAGGCTGGTTCTGGGCAAAGAGGAAAACATAACTGCCCTGGATTTGGCGGTAACTACCTCCCCCGCCTTCACAGCCCTTTCCATGGTGGAATAACCAAAATATGGAAAGTATAAATAAATGGATCTTGCGCCATATTTGATCAAGGCAAAAGCAAGATCATAAATTTCCAAAGTATCCGCATCAGAAATGGTTCCCCCTATCAATACTACATCCCGGTTGTTGACATTGTTGAGGATTCTTTGATATCGCTCCCCGTCAGGAAACAACCTAACCTCTATTTCACCGTTTTCAAAATCTCCCAGTTGAAGGATTTCTTCTTTAATATACCTGTATTGCTGTATACTGAAAATTATAATTTTATTCTCCATCATTTTTTATTTTGAGAACAAGGTTATTGCGTAGCTTATAAAGTTTCTCTTCCAATCCAACCGGATAAACATGTGGATTCACCAACCTTTTGTGGGATTTATCGAATTTTTCAAGATTGACTTGGGTATTTTCCCGGATCCTGTGGATGGTCGGTCTTTCGTAGACCTTTTCTCCTTTTTTGAAAATAAGTTTCAATAATATTTCCTTTTCCAATCCTGCTGTACTGATTTTTTTTCTTTTTGTCGGATCTATCGGATCAATAACTTTAAATTCATCCCTTTCCAAGTTCTCCCCTTCCAAATAAATCATATCTGCGATCACCTTGTTGTTTTTGGTGAACCGTACTATGTTTTGATTTCCCGGGATATTGATTTTGATGGATTGTTGTGAAATTTTGATTTTGGGCTCCCAGTTTCCTTCCCGATTCTTGACAGCAGCCAATTTATAGACTGCTCCCAATGCGGGCTGATCATAAGCAGTAACCAATTTGGTTCCCACACCCCAAATATCGATTTCGGCATCCTGGAGTTTTAAGGAGGTAATGATATTCTCATCCAGATCGTTGCTCGCCACTATTTTTGCATCAGGAAACCCGGCTTCATCCAGCATCTCCCGAGCTCTGATACTGTAATAAGCCAGATCGCCTGAATCAATCCTTATTCCCATCATCTCATGACCCTTTTCCCTCAATACCTTTCCAACATGAATGGCATTATTGATTCCATTAAGTGTATCATAAGTATCCACCAAAAAAACACAGCTATCGGGAAAGGCCTCGGCATAGGCCAAAAATGCTTCCGGTTCCGAATCAAAAGACATAATCCAGCTGTGTGCATGGGTTCCGGAAACGGGAATGCCAAACAGCTTTCCAGCCATTACATTGCTGGTGGCCGAGCAGCCGCCGATAAACGATGCCCTACTGGCTGCAACTGCTCCATCAATTCCTTGTGCCCTTCTCAGTCCGAATTCCATTACCGAGTCACCTTTTGCAGCATATACCACCCGTGCTGCTTTGGTAGCAATAAGTGTCTGGAAATTAATGATGTTAAGTAATGGGGTTTCCAATAACTGACACTGAAGCAGAGGGCCACTTACTTTGATGATGGGAGTATGTGGAAAAACGACTGTTCCTTCTTCCACCGCTTCTAAGTCACATGTAAACTTCATTTCGGAAAGGTATCTCAGAAATGGCTCCTCAAATTTTTGACTGCCGTCCTGGTTTTTCATCTCTCTCAAAAACTCCAGATCTTTTTCTTCAAAATAAAAGTTACGGCAGAAGTCAATCACATAATCCAAACCTGCAGCTATAGTATAGCCACCCTGGAACGGATGCTTTCGAAAAAAAAGATTGAAGATGGCCTTGTCCTCTGACTTTTCCGATTTCCAATAGGCATATGCCATGGTCAGTTGATAATAATCAGTTAAAAGCGCAAGGGAACCCTGATAAAGATCTTTGGTGATTTTCATTGAAAGTAAATAAGTGGCGGAAATTGATTAATTCAAATTTAAAACTTTCAAAAAGAAAGGATGTCCTTCCATTAGAAAATGGAACATAATAATGGCCATTACCGGTTTAATTTAGATTTTTTTGCTTTGGGATATACACTCTGATGAAGTTTTTATTTTTTCAAATTAAGGATAACCCCACTTAGGACCAATACCATACCTACATAGATAATCAAGCTATAGGCTTCGTCAAAAATCAAATATCCGAAGCCTAATGCGTAGATAATGCCAATATAGCTCAAACTTGCCACTTTGGCCAAATTGGCATTTTGATAAGCCATCGTCATGAAATATTGGGCAAATTGGGTCAGTATCCCTATTGCCAAAAGAATGAGCCAATCCCAACCCATTGGTGGAACCCATACAAAAAAGCTGATCAAAGCAGCAATTGGCGTAGTGATGAGAGGGAAATACAGCATAATTACCAGTGGGTTTTCCGAAGTTTTGATTTTTCGGATTATATTATATGCCACTCCCATGGCCAAAGATGCGATCAGGCCTATAGCCAAATCTATAAACGAAATCCTGGGATCAAAACCTTCTATGATGACAACTCCCGCAAAAGAAACAGCAAAGTAAAGAAACTGTGTTTTTCTCACCTTCTCCTTTACTATAAAAATCCCCAAAATGGAGGTAAAGACAGGTGCCAGATAATTGATGGTGACTGCACTTGCCAAAGGAATTCTTTGAAGGGTATAAAAAAAGGCGATCAATCCAATTGATCCTGACACTCCTCTTAAGATTAGAAGTTTTTTGTTGTTGCCCAACACCCGGATCCCATTTCTCTTGAGTAAATAGTAGGTGAGAAAAAAGCTGAAAACGGATCTGAAAAGAATAATCTGGATGGCAGGAATATGAGGGATCAACTTTACAGACACATTCATCAGGGAAAACAAAATCCCCGCGATCAACATATGTTGAATACTTTTATTACTCAAGTTGGTGGAATTTTTAACGCGATTACAATGTTTTAAGCATCATGATACCTGAATAGTTCATGTATTCGAGTGGATTTATAGTAATAAAATGGGGATAATCCTTACTTTTGAAATCTGCAAATAAATTTGACAATAATTATTTAGAATTTTTAATCATATGGCCCTCAAAAAAGGAAAAAAAGCACCGAATTTTGAACTCCCAACAACAGCGGGAGGCATATTTGAATTGGAAAAAGACGGTATCGGTAAACCCTACATTCTTTACTTTTATCCAAAAGATTTCACTCCGCCTTGTACAGCCGAAGCCGTTGATTTCCGTGATCAGTTTGAGGCATTCAAAGATGCGGGTATTACCATTTTGGGAGTAAGTCGAGACGATATAGCCTCGCACCTGAGATTCCAAAAGGAAAATGATTTGCCCTTTGAACTATTGTCTGATAGAGAAGGAAGAGTCTGTAAAAAATACGATGCTTTGGTGCCTTCTTTGAGAATTCCCAAAAGAGTCACTTTTTTATTGGATAAAGACCATGTCATCCTAAATATATTTACGGACATACAGGATTCCAAAACCCATGTAGAAGAATTGCTGAAGCTGATAAAGTAGACATTGATATTTACATTTAAGGAAGGTGAGGATGATTAAAAAAATTCCTTACCTACTTATTTCAGGCATCCGCTCTTTTATCCTCCGACAGGATTTTACCATCTTGCATCGTCAGCATCCGATCGGCCATTCGGGCCAGTTCCAGGTTGTGTGTAACAATTACAAAAGACTGGCCGAATTCAGCTCTTAATCGAAAAAACAATTCATGCAGTGCCTGAGCACTGTTTGAATCAAGATTGCCACTGGGTTCGTCTGCAAAAATAATCTTCGGATTATTGATCAGCGACCTGGCAACTGCTATTCGCTGCTGCTCCCCACCGGACAACTCCGATGGTTTGTGTTCAAGTCGTGAAGAAACTCCTAAAATTTCAGCGAGCTCGGCAGCTCTCTTCTTGAGTTGCTTTTCGGATTTACCTGCGATCAGGCCCGGAATGATTATATTTTCTTCAGCACTAAATTCCGGAAGCAGGTTGTGGAACTGGAAAATAAATCCGATTTCCAAATTCCGGAAAGCAGCAAGACTATCGCCTTTTAAATTGGAAACAGGCATTTCACCGACTTTTATATCTCCTTGGTCTGCTTGGTCCAGTGTTCCCAATATATGAAGCAAAGTACTTTTACCAGCTCCCGAGGCACCGACAATGGAAACGATTTCACCATCTGCAATGGTAACATCCACTCCCTTAAGTACATGAAGGTCCCCGTAGTTTTTATGTATTCCTTTTGCGATTAACATACAGATTTTTAGGTTGCCCAAAAATAAAATTACTTTATGGCAAATTGGTCAAAAATGCCATTTATTTCCCAAAAAGAGCAAGGCTTAACTTGAAATTTCAAATGTAAGAGCTTAACTTCGGGCAAAAATTTTTACAAGGATGAATATACACGAATATCAAGCAAAAGAGGTTTTAAAGGGTTATGGTGTGAGTATTCAGGAAGGTATTGTAGTAGATTCCCCTGGTGCTGCTCTTGAAGCTGCTAAAAAACTCAGTGCAGAAACGGGTACTTCTTGGTTTGTGATCAAAGCACAGATCCATGCAGGCGGCCGTGGAAAAGGGAAAATTCAGGAAACCGGTTCAAACGGAGTAGTTATAGCCAAAAAATTGGAAGAAGTCTCCGAGAAAGCCAAGAACATCCTTGGAGGAACTTTGGTGACCCATCAAACAGGATCCGAAGGAAAGAAAGTCAATAAAGTTTTGATCGCTCAGGATGTATATTATCTTGGAGCTTCCGAACCAAAAGAATATTATTTGTCCATATTATTGGACAGAGCTAAAGGCTGCAATGTCATTATGGCCTCTACCGAGGGTGGAATGGACATCGAAGAAGTTGCTGAAAATCACCCTGATAAAATCATAAAAGAGTGGATCGATCCATGTGTTGGTCTTCAGGGTTTCCAAGCCAGAAAAGTTGCCTTCAAACTCGGCTTGACAGGAACGGCCTTCAAAGAAATGGTAAAATTCATTACATCTCTTTATAAAGCCTATGAAGGAACAGACTCATCGCAGTTTGAAATCAACCCTGTTTTGAAAACATCAGATGATAAAATCATAGCTGTAGATGCCAAAGTGAATCTTGACGACAATGCACTTTACAGACATAAATATCTTGCAGATCTAAGGGATTTGGCCGAAGAAGACCCATTGGAAGTAGAGGCTGCAAAATCAGATCTTAATTATGTGAAACTGGACGGCAACGTAGGTTGTATGGTAAACGGTGCCGGGCTTGCCATGGCCACAATGGATATGATCAAAATCTCCGGTGGTGAACCTGCCAACTTCCTGGATGTAGGAGGTGGAGCCAATGCAACTACAGTTGAGGCAGGTTTTAGAATCATCCTTAAGGATCCCAATGTAAAAGCCATTTTGATCAATGTGTTTGGAGGAATAGTAAGATGTGACAGAATCGCAAACGGCGTTGTAGAAGCCTATAAATCCATTGGAAATATTCAGGTACCCATCATTGTAAGGCTTCAGGGTACAAATGCCGAAGAAGGAGCAAAAATCATTGACGAATCCGGATTAAAAGTTTCATCGGCGATTACGTTGAAAGATGCGGCAGAAAGAGTAAGAGAAGCTATTTCTTAAAATTTAGAATCAGATTTAACTGATTTAATCGCGTGCGTAGTTCAACTGGATAGAATATCGGATTTCGGCTCCGAGGGTTGAGGGTTCGAATCCTTCCGCGCGCACAGAAGCCTCCCAGGAAATTTGGGAGGCTTTTTTGGGTATATAGAAATTACTAGATGGCAATTTCTTCAAATAATACAGATCAATTCATATTGATCACAGTTATTCCTGTAATGAGTCTAATATTTAAAATAAATAAAAAAGCAGGAGAAATTCTCCTGCCCTTTCTATGAAAACTAAACCAACTATTATTTAACTACCACAATATAAACAAAAATAATACTTTTATATAAAATTCAAAATTTTAAACATAAAACATGTACAAAAACTACTTTTTGTTGGTTACTTTATACAATATGCCTAAAGCCAAGGCTTGGCTATATTGAATACCGGGATCCATATCAATATCGTAAACATTTATACTGGTGAAAGTTACGTCAACAAACCTTGTGATTTTGGCAGTTATAGTGAGATCAAGCCTATGATCAATGGTTTTAAAAGCCAAAGTTTCATAATTTGAAAAAAGTTGATACCTCGATTGAATACTGAGATTTTCATTGACTTCCTTATCCCAAGTAGCAAAGAGCTGAAAAGCCAACCACTCAGTTCTTACTTGCCTTCCCTGAGGAACTCCATAGTTCAGTGGAACATTATTGATGATTTCCGGATCAGTAACAAAAGTGAACCTAGGTGATAGAGGTGAAATCCTTAACGCAAATTCCTCATTCGGATTGTACTCCATTCCATATCCCAAAGTCAAAAATGCCGGTGAAAAAAAGCCGGATATTATTAGTTTTTCAGGTTCTTGATATTCGTATCCTTCAGTAAATTGGGTAATGAAATTGACAGAAGAAAATACTCCCCAATGCTCGGATGTTTTATAACCGATTTTAGAATCAAAAAAAATCCTGTCATTCGATTTCCGGGTGTCTTGTCCTTCGTTCTTGACCACACCATATAAAAGCTCCAGTTGATTAATCCATGAAAATTTATCCCTTTTGTAATTTGCTTTTGCCGCTAAAATGGAACCAAAGGCCAAAGAGTTAACACCACCTGACTTCCAGTTTCCACTGAATGCGGCCTGATTGAAATTTAATCCAATTCGAAATTCCGTATCCCAATACGTGGTGTCGTAAATAAGTGCCATTTCATCTGAGATTTCTTCTCGTTCCTGGGCCAATGTAAATTGGCAGATGAAGGCCAAATTCAGAAGAATAAATAGTTTCCGCATTGTTGGATTCATAGTTTATAATTTTTGTAGTATCAATATTTGCGTCTTTACCAATATATCACATTACTTATCCTTAATAATCAGGAACTGTGGAATTTGTTGACAAGGTAATTGTTTTACCAATAAAATGATGTCTATAATCAATACCGTATTCATATTACCGATCGTTAATACAGGCACAAACACCATTAATATGAAAAATCACCTTCAAGTATTACTTATCCTGGTTATCCTTATTTTTAATTTGTCTTGTAGTTCTATTGAAATTTTTAAAGAAAACACGGAAATCGCTCCATCTAGGGAATATAAAAGTTTTGTCATAATAAATCAGGAAATAGGGCAAGCTGGTTTTAACGATCAATTGTTGGATGCGAAAATTTCAGAAGCTCTACATGCACAAATGGAAGAGCTAGGTCTGATTTATGAACGGGAAAAGCCGGATTTGGTAATCAGATACACATCAAACGAAGATCCCCGTCAGAAAGAAATATACAACAACAGATATCCCATGTGGGGAGGCCGTGTTTGGGATCCGTGGATGTTCAGTCCCATGTGGATGAACAACCGATATAATACCGTAACCACTAAAAATTATGAATTGTTGCAGTTGATAGTTGATTACATTGATCCCCAAAAAGACAAAATGTTAATGAGGCTGACAGCTGTAAGTGAAATAAATAATGAAAAAGAAAAGCTCAAAAAACTGTTAAAATCTGTTGACCAAATTGTAGAAACTTTCCACACTCATATCAATCAGAAGACTAAATGATTTAAATAATATTGAAGTCAATGGATTTCTTTTTTGTGGGAAAACCCCTTTGATCATCTCAAAATAAAAGAAAAATAAATACATGATTATTTCCAGCATTTTTTTTAATTAATAAAGTAAATTTTTACAATTTAGCATGATTTTTTTTTGTTAACATTTTTATTACTTAAAATTATTTTTTCTTGATTATCAAAAATATTATCTAAATTAATTTGTGTTTCAGGAAAATATAATTGTGGTGGAAATTGCATTTCAAAACAATTAATGTATTTTTGTACTATTCATAATGTATTTCAAAACCAATATATTGCATTTAATGGTTAAGATCGTATTAATTGATGATGACCCTATCAGTACATTTATAACTGAAAAACTCATATCAAAGAACATAAAAGTTCCTTGCAGGTTTTTCAAATATCAAAGTGCAGTAGAGGCATTAAAGGAATTATCCAATATAAATCCAAATTACCTGTTTTTGGATTTGAATATGCCCGGAATGACGGGATGGGATTTCCTTGAGGAATTTGAACCCAAAACCTATAGACCTGAAGTATATATCCTCAGCAGTTCAGTTGATGAGAGGGATATTATCAAAGCGAATAATTACTCGCTTGTAAAAAAATACTTGTCCAAACCATTGATCAAAAAATATATTAAAAACATATTCATTTAATATTATGTTTGATAAAAAAGGTCCGGAATTTTCGGACCTTTTTTTGCTTTTTCGTGAACAGAGGTGTTTCTTTTGAGT
>JBGTDA010000114.1:0-1922 GCA_041748555.1 Rhodonellum sp. | reverse complement strand
TTTATCAATACAACACCTTCGACAAACAGGCTCGAATCAACCTCAGAGGAAGTTGGGAATTTGCCCCATTGAGTTTTCTTTATCTGGTCTACAATGAAAGTAACATTCAGAATACACCGATTCAAAATCAATCCGGAATCGCCAAGGTGAGCTATCTGAGTCAGTTTTAGTAATTTAAAATATGGTATAATAGGGCAGCGGAGTACCTGGAAAATAATCCTCTTTAACAAAGGACTTTTTAAAGAATTGTACTTTTCATTCCGCTTCTTTTTTGGGGCATAGTTGAATTAACAATATTCTAAAACATTCTAAAACCTTATAGTATAATTAGAACGCCACCTCTTCACTGATGGAAAGAAATTCAGAAGGGTTGAGCGAAACTGAAAATCGCTGTTAAGGAGAAGCAAGAATTTAGACATGAACATATTTACCAAATTTCTGTGGCTTCTTTTTCTTGTTTTTACCCAACCAAATCTTGAAACCGGTGTATGTTAAAATAGCAGGAAGAAGTCCCGCAATAAACCAGATTATCCGTGTGGTCATTCCACCAAATTCTCCAAAATGAACAGGCAATTGCCATTCTGCCATCAGGGCCGAACCTCTGGGTAATTTTGCAGGATTATTTTCCGATAAGATTTCGCCCGTATAGGGATTAACTGCCAAGAAAATTCGGTTATCGGGACCGGAGTAGATATCTGTTCGGTGTTGGTAGGCGAAAGACAACTTCCCGTCGGCTTGATCTGTCATCCACAAGTTTCGCTTGTACATGTTGGGATAGTACTTATTCATTTCAATAAGCGCATTTTTTGTGCTCATAAAATCCCCCCGAAAGCCAGATTCAGGAGATTCACTTTTTACTTTCCAAACTGATTCAACTGCAGGCTCTGAAAAGGTAAATTTATCTACTGCCCATTGGATTTCATCATCAAAATAGAACGCCGCTCCGGTAATTCCGACAAGAAAAAGTGGAATGAAAAAGTAGAAACCAGTGATATTGTGTAGGTCATAATTCAAACGCTTTGGATTTGCGTCCCACTTTATTTTAAAGCTGGATTTTCTTCTTCCTTTATTGTTGGGATACCATAAATACAGCCCCGTGGTCAAAATCATCAAGGCAAAAAGTATGGAAGCCACACCTGTGATCATTCTTCCAATTTCTCCCAGGGTCAAAGTAGTGTGCAAGTCCAGAATAAAACCAAAAAATGAATTCCCTAGAGCTACTCCTCCTTTCGTGATTACCCCGGTAGATTGATCAAGGTAGTACCAGTTTTCATCCTGGAAGAGCTTAAATCCATAGGTCTCGCGTCCCCGCTTGGGCCATTGAATACTTTGAATGGATTGGTTTGTTTCAGCTTCAATGTATTCAGCGATCGCAATGTCATCGCTGAAAATAACCTGGTCCCCTTGCAAATGATAGAGTTCGCGATCAAAAAAGGCAGTAAGTTCCGGTTCAAACACGTACAGTGATCCCGTAACCCCTACCACTGAAAGAATTAATCCAGTGACCAGTCCGAGTCCTAAGTGTAAAATCCTTACTGCCTTTTTTATTTGCATGAGTGGTTCAAATCACAAATTAGAATCTTGCTGCCAGCGAGAAATTAACCGTAGTGGGAGCCCCATAGAGGAAACTGCCGAAGGCAAGTCCTTCGATAAATTGTTTGTTGGTCACATTGCGAACATTGAGACGTGCGGTCATATTCGTTCCAAACAAATCAAATTCATAGCGCGCTCCCAAGTCCAGTCTTGTATAACCTTCAACTTCAAAGGCCCCAAAATTATCTGCAAATCGATCACCAGTGTAGAATAATCCAGCATTAACCGATAAGGCTTATGCAAAATCGAAGGTATAATCCGCGTAAATATTACCCTGCACTTCCGGAACACTCGCAGGACGCTGTCCATCCAAATCCTGACGGCTTGGA
>JBGTDA010000113.1:0-39805 GCA_041748555.1 Rhodonellum sp. | reverse complement strand
AGGAAAATTTCTGCACAGACCACAGAGAGTTTGTGAAAATACCTATTTCATAAAATCAGGATTGGTAAGAATTTTCTACAAGAAAGAAGAAAAAGAGATTACAGATGATTTTTCAGCGGAAGGTGAATGGATAACCTCTATTTACAGCTTTATGCGTAACGTTCCAGACAATTTTTATATTGAGGTTTTGGAAAAATCCGAAATTATAGCAATTAATATTTCAAAACTTGAACAGTGTTTCAAAGATTTTCCCGAAATGGAAAGATTCGGAAGAATTCTTATTTCTGGCTACTTTGTTCGACAATCGGAAAGAATCATTTCCATGCGGTTCCATACAGCCAGAGAAAAATATCAATTCTTTTGCAAGACATCGAAAAACAAAATAGCAAGAGTTCCGCTCGGAATGTTAGCATCTCATTTGGGAATTACCCAGGAAACCCTTAGCCGAATAAGAGCTGAAAAAGACGAATTTTGATGTACATCAAATTCAGCAGCTCCTTTAGATTTTAAATTTGTCGGAAATTTAAATCAGATAAGATGAATAAGAAAAAACTAATAGGTCTTGCGTTTATATTGATGGGGATGAATTTTTCAAATGCCCAGGATACAAAAGTCGCATATTCAACTCCTCAAAATCTGCTGGAAATAAATGCAAAGTTTGATTCGGAAAGAGTTGACACAACATTTAACAGTAGAAAAACTTTTGTTGAAAATTTTAAGGACGAAAGAAAAAAAAATATACAAAAACGAAGAAAATTTGCAAAGAATTCCAATCCCATGGGATTCGTCTACCGCTTACTCGGAATTTAATCTATTATTTAGAAAAGAAATGTCTAATAAACAATATGCTATAATTGGATTTTTATCCCCTACTATATTTTGGTTGACTTATTTAATCTTATCCAGTCTTAGGCCTGATTTCAGTTACCTTACCAAGGCAATTAGTGAGCTTGGCTCGGTAGAAGCACCCTTTAAATGGGTTTGGAATGTATTCGGATATATTATCCCAGGAATTTTAATATCAATTTTTGCAGTCGGTCTTTATAAAAACATAAAATCCGGTAGTGCAAGTAAGCTTCCGTTAGTTGGAATATTTCTTAGCGGAATATTTATGTCTGTCTCAGGTTTTTTTCCGGGAGATTTTGAAAATTCTAAATCAATGACAATGGTGCTTCATACCGTTGGGAGTTTTGGAAGTTATATTTTCTTTTTAGTTGGAGCATTTTCTTATCCCCCATTAATGAGAAAAAGTACATATTGGTCCAATGCAGTGAAACCGACACTGGTATTTACTTTATTAACAATCATTTTTGGAGGCTGGGTTTTTGTATTTCCGGATTTTCCGGCTGTAGGTCAAAGGATTGTTTTTTTATTTTATTTTCTATGGATTACCTACAATTCAGGTAAATTATATTTAGGGTCTGATGTTAAAAAAGTAAATAGGTAAAAGATTTAATTTAATTATTTTTTTATTTTACTGTTCCCCATGCAACAGTTTTAGTGATTCCACCATAGGAAAGACGGTAATTCTCAACTTAGGATGTATAGATGGAATGTTTAAAATTAGCTCTACGATTAAAATTTATACTTTTTCGAGTTTTTTCTTTTAATTAACTCCTGATTTTCCAGCTTTTCCCGAAGTGCCTTCATTTCGTGACTGACAGTTGTATCCAGAATTTTAGCATAATGTTGGGTTTGGGAAAGGGATTTATGGCCCAACATTTTTGACACGGTTTCGATAGGAACTCCATTGGCAAGTGTTACGGTAGTTGCAAAAGTATGTCTGGCAATATGAAAAGTCAGTTCTTTATTAATACCGCAGAGATCTGCGATTTCTTTCAGGTAGGCATTCAATTTTTGATTACTAGGCGTAGGAAGTACCTTTCCCGAGATTTCTGCTTTAGGATGGTCTTGGTATTTGACCAGAATCTTCATGGCTTGAGGAAGAAGGGGGAGCCTCGTGGGAGAGTTTGTTTTTTGCCGGTGAGTAAACAGCCATTTCTCTCCATCCATACCTTGAATGATCTGATTTTTATCCAGATTCTTAACATCGATGTATGCCAGTCCGGTGTAACAACTGAAAATAAACAAATCCCTGACCAGATTGAGACGTTGAGTCGAGAAAATCTTTTTTGAGACATGGTCGAGTTCAGACTCTGTCAGTGCCTCTCGGGGAATATCCTTTTTGACCATTTTAAAATCCAGGAACGGATCTCTTTGTAGCCATCCTTTTTTGACGCAATCCAGGACAATCTTTTTCATATTGGCCAAATATTTCACCGTAGTGTTGTGGCTGCATTTTCGCACTGACTTAAACCAATACTGGTAATCTGAAATAAATTCATAGTCCAATTTTCTGATTTCAATATCCTCTTTGCCATACTTCCATTTAATATAGGCATAGGTATGGTCATAGGAAGTTTTATAACGTTCCATTGTTCCAGGCGCGAATTCGATTCCTATCAAAGAAGCCATCTTATCATTATGTAGCCTGAAAACTTCAAGTAATTTTTTGTTTTCATCATCCTGACCAAGGAGAAGATTTTTTAGTCTCCCTGCCGTAACTTCCTTGCCTTCGTCCAATAATTTGAGTCGGGCGTGCATTACTTTTATTCTTACCGACTCCAGATATTCGTTGAGTAAAACTGCATCTGCCTGTTTTCCTTCCGCTTTACCTGAAGTTTTATTCCATCTATCCTTTGACCAATCCAGTTTAA
Source organism: Rhodonellum sp. (assembly GCA_041748555.1). Lineage (GTDB taxonomy): Bacteria > Bacteroidota > Bacteroidia > Cytophagales > Cyclobacteriaceae > Rhodonellum. The sequence goes on along the minus strand of JBGTDA010000113.1, from coordinate 37,088 downwards.
GGGAAATTACGCTGCTTTCTCCGTTGATGGTGAGCTTAAGAAAGACATGACACATATTATCGGGAACATTTTTTTTGTCCTTTAAGTAGAAATTCAGACTGAATGATTTTTCTAGCATGAGATCGGAATTTTGGATGATTTGAACCTATGGAATTAATGGGACTCTCTTTCAGAGTGAAAACCTGACTTGGGTGGATTTTCGGCATTTTTAGAACTTATTTCAAATTTTAGACAGGTCTAAATAGTTGTGTAATTTAGATTAGTCTAAAAATATGTGTAATTTTTTCCAAAAAGAGTACGACAGGATTTACGCACATTTTTTTTGAATTATTTTAAATTTATTTGAATTTTGACTAAAAAGAAAAGTAATTGCCTAATTAATAAGTGTAATTGAAACAAGCCATTTCGGCGATGAAAAAATTCTTTTAACTAGTTATAAATCAGTGTTTTATAACGATACTGAGTCATTTTGTTTTAAAAGAAAAAAGCTCATCACCGTTTCCGATAATGAGCTTTGAACAGGATTGAAATCCACTTCGCAGAGAGTGGGGGATTCGAACCCCCGGTACGGATTGACCCGTACGACAGTTTAGCAAACTGCTGGTTTAAGCCACTCACCCAACTCTCTTTTTTAATAAATAAAGGCAAACTGCTGTCCCGATAGTTATCGGATAAGCCACTCACCAACCTCTCGATTTTATTAAAATACCATCCTGATGGACAGTTTTTGTACTTTTGAAAAGGTTAAAATCTTTCACCTAATTCTCTAAAGCGTTGCAAATATAAACGATATTTATCCATATTCACAAAATTGTAAGGCTATAATCAGTATTCAATAAAAGAATAAGAAGCCGAAAAAGTAAGGTACTGTTTATCAGTCAATAAGTTTTGATACTGGATTGTTTGACTTAAGCGGACAGTGGAGAATTATAAATTATCCTGAGAAAATTTTGAAATTTTACCATGTAAAATTGAAACCCGTGGATAAAAGCTTATTTTTTTTAAATAAAAATTCAAGTTTAGTGTAAAATGATAATATGATTTATATACCCTGAACAGGGTATTTTTAATATGCGGATTCATTATTAACTTTCGAAAGACATATAATTCCATTACCCACACATTCTGACATTTTGTAAATTAACTCACAATTTTCCAATTGGAAAGGTTTTTGTTTTTCTTAATTTTCAAAAGGAATATTCAAATAATTAAATCTTTATAAAATGATAGTTACTTCTCTATATGGAACCTATTCCATAGTGAATTGCGGAAAGGACCAAGATCAGCTTTTGGTGCGGGCGAAAAGTAAAGAAGAGCTTACAAGAATTTTTGATGGAAAAAGAGTTCTTAAAAGTGAAGGTTCAGAATATGAATTTTATCTCAGTATGTGTAAGCAGGAATTTGCCAATGCACTAATTATGATGGTGAAAGATATTGATTATGGTGATTTTGAGCAAATCACCTCCAATTCGAATATTTCACCTAACAATGTAATGGCTTAGGTCCGGGATCAAATTTTAATCTCCTAATTTATTAATAGTAGCTCTATCAAATTTAAATCCTTGGTTATTTTTATATCCATTGCTAATTGTGATTGGGGTTGGGATATGGTTTAAAAGTATGCTTTAAAATCAAATTTGTAAAGCTGGGAGGCAACTGAGTACGCACCCAATTGAATTTTTTCGGAGGAAATAAAGCCGGAATTGTCTTTATTTATAACAATACCTTCTGTTTGACCCAAAGTTGCAGGACTTCCGATATTGATTCTTGAATTTTTGCCATTGAAAATATCAAAACCCGGGTATCCTGAAAAAAGCCAAACAAAACTTTTTGAACCTAATCCCGGATTCTCATATCCCAGCATTACAATATCACCACTCAGGGGATTGATATCGGCGGCTGTAATTAACCCGTTTACAGGGAATTCGCCTTTGAGCTTGGCTATATGATTGCCTGGTTGACTGCTGAGGGTGTAATATTTGGTTTTGCCATCAACCCAGTTTTTGGTAAATAGATGCAGAGAGTCGTTGGCAAAAAAAAATGCTTCACAGTCAAAATTGTTGTTGTGTGTAGCTGTAGCAAAAGAAGTTTGATCAGCATAGGTGAAAAATATTTTTTCTGCGGAGACCTCGGTTCCCGTTTGTACCTGATTTTTTACCATTTTGAGAATAGTGAGGTCTTGTCGATTTCCGTAGTTGTTACCAAAATCGCCAATATAAAGATGGGATTCACTTTGGGCTAAACTTTCCCAATCTGTATTGACAGCATTGGTGATTCTCACCCTTTTAATGACAGCTCCTGTGGATGCTTCAATCTGATAGATTATGTTTTCCTTCTCGGCATCATTGATGGTATACAGTTTCCCTTCAATACTGGCCAAAGCCGAACTTTCATTCACTTCTTCGGCCAACATGCTTACAAATGTGGGCGTATATGTGGTCGGAACCGTTCCGATATTAACCAAAAGTTCTTCTTCAATCAGTTCAAAGTCTGTCATGATCAGCTCTATGATTTTTCCGCTCCCGTCGGATATTCTTACCATGTAGTTGTAATGTTTATAAGGAAGAACTGTTATAGACCTTTGGATGGTGTTTTCAAAAACTGATTCAATAATTTCCAGAACCGGGGATTTATCTTTTAATACATACTTGTAATAATAGCCTCCCAATAAATTCATGGCTATAGGCTGGCTATCCACCAATACCGGATTGGGTTCAATATTGCTGTTCTCAACCGTAATCAAGCCATAGGGAGATTCGGCCTGAAGTGTTATTTTCAGAGTAGGTGCATTAAGCCTGAAGGAACCTGTTGTCAAATATGGGAGATAATTTTCATATTCACTGCCGTCAATCTCTGAAGAAAAGGTATAATCACCGTATGGCAGAGAAAGCTGATAGTTTCCACTAAAATCATTTGGATCGTAGTTCAAAAAATATTCATCCAGGGTTTTAGTATTGATGATCTTCAGAACAGCTTGGGATTTCAAAACATGAGACCAGGCAGTTGTTTCTTCAGTTTTTCCATTGCTGGGATTGCCTGTGTCATAAGTCACCATTTTCAATGCACCCAAACTTACCGTTCCGGTTTGTAGTGGTTTGTCTTCTTTTGAAAAGCAACCTGAAAAAACCAGGAGAACCAAAATTATCGTTGGAATATTTCGCGGTAACATTTGATGATGGGGTAGGGTAGGTGAATTTTTAAAATATTCAGCCCAATCTACCACCAAACTTTGATCATATCAAATCTTTTAGTATTCAGAATAATCGGAAAGCAAGAAATACCATCAGAAATCTAACAGAGTGCAATTCCAAAAGTAGTTTACACGCTTCTCCATAAACAATCAGTGCAACTTTGGGTTTTAGTAATTGAAAGTTCAAATCAACGAAATATGGAAGGGTTAGTGAAAGATGCCAAATCGAAATTTAAAGGATATGAAAGGAGTGAAAGACAGAACGATAATCGGTTTGATCTTCTGATTAAAGATGCTTTATTCATCCGTGATAAAGGAAATCTTGTCAAAGTAAAGTTCCGGGATATCCTGTGGATGAAAGGTGATGGGAATTATACGACAATGGTGACCAGGTTCAATGTTTTCTCATTGAGGAATATTTTGAAAGAACTTGAGACTGTTTTACCCGAGATGGATTTTATAAGGATCCACAAAAGTTATATTGTAAGAACAGATGAAATCAATACAATAAACCCCCGGGAACTGAAGGTCGGAAATGACCTTATACCTGTTGGTAGGACTTATTATCAAAACCTCATCAATGGAATTAATAAATTGGGATCCGGAAATCCGGATTAAAGTATTTTTTTTCTACTCCCTTCCCCACAAAAGACTACTGTCACCATAACTTAAAAATCTGTATTGATTATTAAGCGCCTCCTCATAAATCTTTCTCCAGTTTCCACCGGTAAATGCCGCAACCAATAGTATCAATGTAGATGAAGGTTGGTGGAAATTGGTCACAAGCCCATGGCAAACTTTAAAATCATATCCCGGCATGATAAAGATTTCGGTGCTTCCGGTAAGCTCAAATATGGATTTTTTCTCCATAAATTTCACAACAGCACTGAAACTTTCTTTTCTTGAAGGCAATACAGAAAAATATTGATAAGGAAATAATTTGGGAATCCGGAAAATATCTTCCACTCCATTCAATAATTTAACCCCAAACCAATATATGCTTTCAAGGGATCTCAATGACGTAGTTCCCACGGCAACAATTAAGTTTTCGAAAGCTGCGATTTGTTCCACTGTTGATTTTTTCACCACAATCTGTTCACTGTGCATGCTATGTTGGCTGACTACCTCCTCTTTGATGGGTTGAAAAGTACCTGCACCAACATGTAAGGTCAGGTATTCAGAAATGATTCCCTTTCCTTCCAATCTACTGAGTACCTCATCGGTGAAATGTAACCCTGCCGTAGGCGCCGCCACTGCCCCCTCTTTCAGGGAATAGACAGTTTGATATCTGGGTTTGTCCTCCGCGGTTGCCTTTCTGTTGAGGTAAGGTGGGAGTGGAACCTCCCCGGAGGCTTCCACAATAGTTACAAATGGAATTTCATTACCAGACCAGCTAAATCTGACAGTCCTGGTTTCAGGATCTTCCAAAATTGCAGACAAAATGATTTTTTCTTCATTGACGTAGATTTCACCTTTGAGAACTTCCCCGGATTTCCACTTTTTAAGGTTTCCGATCATGGTTTCCCAACTCACGTCCGAGGTCTGAATCATAACCTCATTAATAACAGCATTTGGTTTTACCGGTTTTAAAAGAAATATTTCAATCTTGGCCCCCGTTTCCCTCTGAAAAATCAATCTCGCAGGTATCACTTTGGTATTGTTGTAAACCATTAAGCTTCCGGCGGGTATGAGTTCGGGAATATCCGAAAAAGAACGATGGCTGATTTCATTATTTTTAAAATGAAGAAGTTTGGAATTATCCCGCCTTTCCAGAGGAAATTTCGCAATTCTATCTTCAGGCAAGTTATATTCGTAATCAGATAATCTGATGTCTTTCCAAGCTGGTGCTTTAAGCATAGGATCTTTTAATCGGTATCTTGATGGCTTTTGAAAGGACAAAGATAAGTTTAAATTTTTTTCTTGAACACAAACAAAGAGCTTAACAATTTCGGATAAGACAAGAATCATAAACCATGGGAAAAGTATTGAAGCAGGTAGAATTTTCTTTCCGGACACATTTAATGGATTTTAAATTCGAAGCAGGAACCTCCAGAGGTGTTTTAAAACAGAAAGTGACCTATTTTATAAAAGCATCTGAAAAAGCTGAAAATGAGGTAGTAGGATGGGGGGAAGCAGCGCCGCTACCTAAACTCAGTGTAGATGACGTACCTGATTTTGAGGATCAGCTTCTATCAATTTGTTCTAAGCTATCAGGAAATGATATTCAAATTGATAAAGAAGGTTTCGGGAAATGGATTAAACGGAACATTTCGGCAACATTACCGAGTATCCGGTTTGCATTTGAAACGGCACTTTTGGATTTATTCCATGGGGGCAACGGTAAAATTTTCAATACGGATTTTTTTAATAAGGAGAAGACAATTCCTATCAATGGACTGATTTGGATGGGCAGCAAATCTTTTATGATGGAGCAAATTGACCAAAAGTTAAAGGAAGGATATGATTGCATCAAGATGAAAATCGGTGCAATAGATTTTGACCGGGAATGTGAGTTGTTGGCCTACATTAGATCAACTTATTATAAAAAAGATATTACGCTTCGGGTTGATGCCAATGGAGCATTTTCTCCCACGGAAGCACTTGTAAAGTTGGAGCAGTTGTCCCAATTCGATCTCCACAGTATAGAGCAGCCGATCCGTCAGGGACAGTGGATTGAGATGGCCGCCTTGTGCAGGGATTCCCAACTTCCAATAGCGTTAGATGAAGAATTGATTGGAATTGAATCAAGGGATGAAAAAATAAAATTGCTGAAGACCATAAAACCTCAGTTTATCATTATAAAACCAACTTTGGTAGGCGGACTGGAATCAAGTAAAGAATGGATCTTCCTTGCTGAGGAACTGAAAATAGGCTGGTGGATTACCTCCGCTTTGGAAAGCAATATCGGTTTGAATGCCATTGCGCAGTTTACCGACACTTACCCTATTGGACTTCCACAGGGATTAGGGACAGGTCAGCTGTACACCAACAACATTAAATCTCCACTGTACATCAACAAAGGGAGACTTGGATATGATAAAAAGGTTAATTGGGAACGGCCATAAAAAAACAACCCTGAGTTAACAGGGTTGCTTTTACATAGTGTCAATGCCTTTGTTATGCTAACTTTACATTCACAGCGTTGAGTCCTTTTCTTCCTTCTTTAAGGTCGAAAGTAACATCATCGTCTTCTCTGATTTCGTCAACCAATCCTGAGATGTGTACAAAATACTCTTTTGAAGACTCATCGTCTACGATAAAACCAAATCCTTTTGATTCGTTAAAAAATTTTACTTTTCCTGTGTTCATGATTATATAAATTGTATTAATAATGGGTCAAAGATACTGATAGTTTTTATAATTAATGCTAATGTTTAAATTATTTTTCGATAAACCCTGTTAATGCCCAATCAATGCAAAATCCGGAAATCTGTAAATAAGGAAAGTTTTAATTGATACCACTGTAAAAGTTTCATTTAAAATATAATTCAATAATCTCCGGATATTGGTTAATCGCCATGAATAATATGCTTGATTATCCCTACTGAATCGGATGAAAATAAACAGGTTTGTGAATGGCTATGCTCACATCGGTGGGAGAAAGCATTCCTGTCTTTTTGTTTCTATCAAAAAGACGGATCTCATTTGATTCCTGATTTCCTACCAATAAATAATTGCCGTCGTGGCTTAAAATAAAGTTTCTAGGGGTTTCTCCCTCTGTAGAAATTCTTTGCACAAAGGTCAGGTTTCCGTCCTTTCCGACTTCAAAAACCGAAATTTCATTTGCATCTCCTCGATTGGAAACATATATGAAGCCGGCATCTTCGGAGATCCGGATTTCAGCTGCTCCGACTGATCCCGAAAAACTTTCACCTGTAAGTGAAAGAATTTGGGCTTGACTGATTTTTCCTTCATTATAATTATAAACACCCACCTCCGCTGTTAATTCATGCACCAGATAAATTTTATGTCCATTCGGATGGATCGCCAAATGTCTTGGACCTGAACCGGGTTCCACCTCAAAATAAGCAGGATTAGCCGGAGAAAACGGTACAGCATAATCCGGATTAAAGTCATAAATGTAAATTTTGTCTGCGCCCAGATCTCCTACAAGAAGCTGTTGCCCATTCGGATGAAAAACTGCACTGTGGACATGAGGATTTTTCTGTCTTGATTCAATGATGCTGCCCCCTTCATGCTGAATTGTTTGAACGTGCTTCAAAGCGCCATCCTCAATTTCATATATACTTAAATTTCCCCCGCTATAGTTGGCAGTAACCAAGAATTTCTCCGATGGACTTAGGCTGAGGTAACACGGATGATCACCATAGCTGTCTACAGTACTGATAGAATCCATTGATCCGGCATCAAGATCCAGCCTGAATGATTTCACTTTTCCACCCCGTTCTCCGGCACTTTCTTCAACAGCAAACACATGGTCCTGATTTTTATTGGTAATCACAAAAGAAGGGTTTCCAATGCCTTCAGCAATCACCTTGCTTTGTAAGGTTTTATTTTCAGGATCCAAACTAAGCAGATTTATACCCTGATCCCCTGAATCAGTATATGTTCCGACAAGAAATGAATATTGTGGCCCTATTGTTTCTTCGGAGGGAGATTCATCGCAGGCATTCAGCATAAGCAATATTGAAATAGCGGTGATAAATAAACCAGGTTTTTTCATTTTTCGGAGCTGTTAGGATGTGATGAATCTTTGGAAACGGAATTTTTATCTTTACTTGACAATTGATGTGTTGACGGATCATACTTTCCCTTAAGATCATCAACCTGTGATTTTTTCCAAAGTTTCACTCCTGTGAAATACGAAGCTCTTCCAATCATATGAGCTCCCACCGGAGCAGTAAGCAACATAAACAGGATAATAGCCAAAATCCGCGCAGTAATAGGCCCTTCATTAAAATACACAGCCGAAGCCAATAGGATCAATCCTATGCCCAAAGTGGCTGCTTTTGTGGTAACTGAAATCCTCAGATAAATATCCGGCATCCTCACTACTCCTATTGCTGCCAGTAGAATGAACAGTGTTCCCAGTGTGCTTAATATTACAATAATGATTTCAGTCATTTTTTTCTCTTTTTTCCAAATAATAAGCAAAAGCGACCGTGCCCAGAAACGCTATCAAAGCCAGGATCATGGCAATATCCAAAAATGTCGGTTGGTCGGTATGGATACTGTAAACTGCGATGATTCCGATGCCTGTGGTTAACAATAAATCCAGTGAAACCACTCTGTCTGATAGCGTAGGGCCCAATAAAAACCGTATGAATATAATCAAAACCGATATACTCAGCAGCGGAAGTATGATATAATATAAGTAGTCGTATAAACTCATCTTGTGATTTCGAGTAGTCTTTTTTCAAATCCGTTTTTAATACCTGAAATGAATTCTTCTTTATCTTTTACATACATCGCATGTACATAAAGAACCTTTCTGTCATCCGATACATCCAGACTTAATGTGCCTGGAGTGAGGGAAATCAAATTGGCAAGCAAGGTAATTTCCAAATCCGATTTCGCATTCAGGGGAATCTTTACGATGCCCGGCTGCATGAAAAAACGGGGGGTTATTACATCATAGGCAACTTCAATATTAGCCTTGATCAATTCATAAAGGAAGAACAGGATAAAAGCGATTATTTTAGGTCCTCGGGTAAAATATTTTTGTTCGCGTCGGTTGGGAGAAATAATCCAGAGCAGAAAGAAGCTCAGGAAAAATCCAAACACGAAATTCTCCACTGTGAAAGACCCTGTGATGGCTACCCAGATAAAGGAAAGAAGAAGATTGGATAAAAACCTGGTTTTGATCATGGATTTGCTGTATTTGATCCTAAAACTGCCTCAATATAAATACTGGGATTCATGAGCTCGAAAGATATCTTCTGTGACAATATGATGATGTGCTCCGCAAAGAACCCAATATACAAAGAAGTAATGCCAAGTAGAACTACCGGCACCACCATCGCCCATCTTTTAAGGGGTTTTATTTCATAGAAATATTTTACTCCAATCTTTTTCGGAAGCTCCGTTTCAGGTTTCCAAAACACTTCCGACCAAATCTTGGCAATAACCCAAAGTGTCAGGTAACTTCCCAAAAGAAGAAACCCGATTAAGAAATAATTTTGAGTGGTATAACCTGATTCGATCCAAAACAACTTTGCCCAAAATCCTGATAGAGGAGGGATTCCTACCAATGAAAACATTGGAATTGCCATCAATAAAGAAAACTTTGGAAAAGATCTGTAGAAACCTCCAAGCCTTTCGATATTCATGGTTCCTTTCAATTTAAATACAATTCCCGAAACAAGGAAAAGGTTGGTTTTGACAATAATATCATGAATTAGATAGAAGACAGTGCCCACCAATGCCAGCTCGGTATATAAGCCAAGGCCTATCAACATATATCCGATGTGACAAATAATGAGATAGCTGAAGATTTTACGCATGTTAACCTGCAGTAAAGCTCCCAAACCTCCGGAAAGGATGGTCATTGCTGCCAAGCCAATCAAAAGGTTACTCAGGAATGTATCGGGTATGAAAATCAAAGTAAAAACCCGTAGCAAGGCATAAACTCCCACTTTAGTCAACAACCCACCGAATATTGCAGAAATTGCAGGAGGAGGAGTATGGTAAGATGCAGGAAGCCAGAAATATAAAGGAAATATTGCTGATTTGATCCCAAACCCAATAAGGAACAGGATTGCTGTCACATTTACCAAACCCCTGTTTTCTACTTGGGCAATCTGAATGGATAAGTCGGCGATATTCAGGCTTCCGGCTATTCCATAAAGAATAGCAATGGCAGTTAAAAATATTGCAGAGGCCAGCAGGTTCATGGTTACATATTTTATGGCCCCTTCGATCTGCGCTTTTTCTCCACCGATAGTCAGGAGCACAAAGGAGGCAATGATTATAATCTCAAACCAAACATAAAGATTGAAAATATCACCTGTCAGAAAGGCTCCATTGAGCCCCATCAGCAGAAAATGTAAGATAGGAAAGTAGCCGAATTTAAGTCTTGCATTCCGGATACTTCCTGTGGAGAAAACAGCTACAGCCAACCCCGAAATGGCAGTCAATAAAACCATGGTTCCACTGAGCAAATCAGCAACAAATGTGATTCCGAACGGAGCTTTCCATCCACCTGCTTGTGTAGTGAGGATTCCTGTATTATAAATTTCGGAAAACAAGAGGATGGCAATTACTAGCGAAATGATACTGCAAATGGTACTTACCAGCCTTTGGGCATTAACCCTTGTCCAAAAAACCATCAACAATATGGCTGTGAAAAGCTGAAAAATAACCGGCAATACAATGTATGGGTTATTCATATATCTTCGTCAGTTGAATTTAATTCATCCAGATCATCTGTTTCCACCACTTTATAGGCACGCTTGACCAAAATAATGGCAAAAGACTGAAGTCCAAAACTTATTACAATGGCAGTCAGGATCAATGCCTGTGGTATGGGGTCTGCATATATTTCGGTTAATATTTTGGCACTGTCAGCAATGATCGGCGGTTCTCCTTTTACAATTCTTCCAAGAAGAAAAATCAACATGTTGGCTCCGTTTCCCAAGAGAATCAAGCCAAGGATGAGTTTGACCATACTTCTCCTGAGCATCATATAAATCCCCGAGGCATAAAGCAATCCGATTATTACAATCAATAAAATCTCCATATCAAATTGTTTCAGAAATGGTGAAAATGATGGTCAGAGTAATCCCGATTACCACGAAATAAACTCCTGTATCAAAAAACAAGGCTGTACCTACCATACCGATTACAGGAATGGGATCATCAAACCACAATCCCGTCATAAATCCCTCTCCGATGAACAAAGGAGCCGATCCACTGAATATGGCAATTGACAATCCAATTGGAATTAAAAGCCCCGGATGGAATTTGAGGATGTTTTTGGTCTGCTCCAGCCCGTTTGCAAAAGAATGGATCACAAAAGCTATGGAGGCTATCAAACCTCCGACAAACCCTCCTCCCGGAAGATAATGTCCCCGCAACAAAATAAAGATCGAAAACAGGATCAACAACGGTAACAGGTAACTCGAGGCAGTTTTAAATATTATTGTTTTCATCTTACTCTTTTTCTATACTCTTCAATTTGAGTTTCAACAAACTATAAACTCCGAGTGCGGCAATTGCCAACACCGTGATTTCTCCCATCGTATCAAAACCCCTGAAATCCACCAAGATCACATTGACAACATTCTTTCCCTTCGCCAAGGTATAGGCGTTTTCTGCATAAAATTTTGAAGTCTCCCTATTCAGCGGCTCAACCAATACTTCCAGGGTCAGTATCGCTATGAGAAATCCGAAGAAAACCGATAATACTCCATCCCTTATTCTGACAATATTGCTTGAAAAGGTTTTGTATTTTGGAAGGTTATAGATTACCAAAACAAATAATATAACCGTAAGGGTGTCTATGGAAAACTGTGTCATTGCCAGATCAGGCGCGGAGTAAAAAAGAAAGATCAAACAGATGGAATACCCGATTACTCCCAAAGAGGCTACAGCAACGAGTCGGGAGGAGGTAAATACCGTGAGCACAATGGAAGCCGCCATTATTATCAAGACGATGATCTCGTAAATGGTAACATTAGAAAAAGCGCCCTCAGGTATATATACACTGACACTGTTATAAAGCCTGTATGCCAGTATGACCGTCAGAAAACCAATAATGGTGATCACATAATTTCTTAGATAACCGTTTTGGAAAAATCCTGTCCATATTTTTGCTAATCCGGTAAAAGCATCACCGAATTTATATATAAGGGTGATCGGTGAAATTATTTCAAACCTCAAAGCCTTTTGTAAAAACTGTTCGGAAGGTTTTATCCACCAATATAAAAAAGCTCCCAAAGTCAACGTAACCATACTCAGGGCGAGCACAACATTGAAACCATGCCAAAGCTGAAGGTATATAGCTGTGTCCGAACCCGTCATGCTGGCAAATACCGGCTGAATTAGTCCATGTTCTATGAGCTTTGGGAATAAACCGAATACAAGTCCCAGAACAGCCAGGATCAGCGGTGGAACCCACATCAATGCGCTTGGAAGGTGTGCTTTCTCATATTGGGTGGGCAGTTTCCCAATAAAAGGTTTTAATCCCGCCAGAAGTCCGGCAAACAACAGGCAAACATTGGTCAGAATAGCAGCTCCGGTCAATACATAAGCCCAATCTCCATAGGGAAGTGTAGCTCCATAAATCAGGTCTTTTCCTATAAATCCAAAAAACGGTGGCGCACCGGCATTGGACAATGCTGCCAAAAGACCCGCAACAGCAACTGGCAACATAACTTTGCCTAGGCCGGATAAAGCTGTAACATCCCGTGTACCCGTTTCTTGGTCAATGATCCCCGTGACAAGGAAAAGCGTGGCCTTATATAAAGCATGGACAAGAATAAAAATACCGGCAGCCAGCAAGGCTTCCTCTGTTCCCAGACCTATCAGGAAAACAAGAATTCCTAAGGCTGAGATGGTAGAATACGCCAATATACCTTTCAGATCCAGCCTGAACAAGGCATGAACTGCCGCATAGATCATGGTAATGGATCCGACAATGATCAGGGTGGTGTTCCACGATGGAGTATCGCCCAACATTGGTGAAAACCTGGCCAAAAGATATATACCGGCCTTTACCATGGTAGCGGAGTGCAGATAGGTACTGACGGGCGTAGGGGCTTTCATTGCACCCGGCAACCAGAAGTGAAAGGGAAATTGGGCAGATTTGGTGAATGCGGCTATGAAGATTAAGAAAATTATCCAACCATAACTTTCATGTGATTTGATGATGTCAGAGGAAGACATTAATTCGGAAATCGAAAGAGAGCCGCCCACAGCTCCCAGCAATATCGTTCCGGCCAAGAGAAATAAACCTCCAAATCCGGTAATTCCCAAAGCCAGCATTGCCGACTTTCTTGAAGATGGATCTTCATTGTTGAAGCCAATCAAAAAGAATGAACTGATACTGGTAAGCTCCCAGAAAATAAAAAGCGTAATGATGTTATCCGAAAGAACCAAACCCAACATGGAAGCCATAAACATGCTCAGGTATCCATAAAACCGATCCAGATATTCATGACCTTTCAGATAACTGTAAGTATAGAAAAACACCAGCGTTCCTATTCCTGTAATCAACAATGCAAACAACATGGACAGCCCGTCCAAATGAAAGGAAAGGTTGATTCCAAAACTGGGAACCCATTGATATAGAAAGTTCAATCCTTCACCGTCACTGATTTGAGGGATGTGAACGGCGAAATAAATAAACAAGACCAGAGGTAATACAGGGAAAATCAAGGCTCCTGTTTTTTTCAGGAACTGACTGAAAAAAGGAACCAAAACCGCCAAAATAAATCCGGATAAGATTGCGATGACCATAGATTATAAGGTATTTCTTTCAATACTTTGAAATTCTAAAGTACGAAAAAAAGGTAAATCTTATCGATAAATCTAGGCGATTGGTCTGGGAGCTTTTCACGTGACAGTATAATTGTTTGAATACTAACCTTCTAAAATGCTTTAATATCCCTGATTTTATGTAGAAGGGAATAATGGTTTGTTTTAATTCTCAGACCGGCATATTTTTATTAAATTCACACCTCACAAACCATTTAACCAAAATATGTCAAGAAATTATCAAACAGAGGTAGCAAAAAGATATACCATCTACAACAGTCTTTTTCTGGATCTTCCCTTTAACGACATCTACCGGACAGGTACATTATTGCCTATTTTAACTTCCAAATGTCAGGAAGGCTTTGAGCAAGCCAAAACGCCGAAGGAAATCATCGAACTCTTTTTTAATGAATTGATGGCTACCAATAGCCAGGAAGAAAGGTATACGCTGCTTTTTCAAATGGTACAATATGTAGAGCGTCAGGTGGTATTGTTCGATTCCATTGAAGATGCTGCATTTGAAAAGATACATGACCTGAAAGGTAAAGGTAGCATAACCGCACTTATTGCCAGAGTGGACAATGACAAGAAAAGGGAAGATTTGATCGAAAAATTAAAAAATTTCTCCGTCAGACTTACTTTGACAGCCCATCCCACACAGTTTTATCCGGGGAATGTTCTGGGGATCATCACCGATCTGGAAACTGCCATCAGGGACAATGATCTTGGAAACATCGATCTTTTGCTCCAGCAGCTTGGCAAAACAGGATTTATAAACAAAGAAAAACCAACACCATACGATGAGGCGGTAAGTCTTATCTGGTTTTTGGAAAACGTATTTTACCCAAGTATTTCAGACGTTCTCATCAGGTTGTTGAATCATTTGGAATTGCCCCTACATGATTGGGAAAACCCCGGATTGTTGAAAGTGGGTTTCTGGCCGGGGGGAGACCGGGACGGTAATCCATTTGTAACGGCCGATATTACAGAGCGTGTAGCTGACCGGCTCCAAAAATGGATTATGAAATGTTATTACAGGGATATTCGCAAAGTAAGAAGGAGATTGACGTTCAAAAATGTTGCTCCCATTTTGACCAAAGTAGAAAAAGGACTTTACAATACGTTGTTTGATGTTTCTCCCGATTATACCAACAAGGAATCCCTTTTGGAGGACCTCTTGTTGGCCAGAGAGGCAATTATTAAACATCATGATGGTTTGTTTTTGAATCACTTGGACGAATTCATATTGAAAGTCAAGATTTTTGGATTCCATTTTGCCAATATGGATGTTAGACAAGACAGCAGGAAGCATGATGCATTGTGGGAGGAAATCATCGAACTCCGGGAAGGAGCTGATGCTTTGGAAAAATTTAAGAAAGCCTCTCATGATGAGAAGATCGCTAAAATTTTTACCGTTGATGATCTTCCTCCTTTTGATAAATTCAAAGACCCTTTCAATGAGGAAATGCTGAAGAGTTTTGACGCCATAACCTATGTACAGGATAAAAACGGGGAGGCTGGCTTGCATCGCTACATCATTTCCAACTGTCAATCGGCTTTTCACGTCATGGAGGTTTACCGTTTGGCCAAACTGATTTTAGGCAAAGGGAAAGAAACCCTGGATCTAGATATTGTTCCGCTTTTTGAGACCATAGATGATCTGGCCAAAGCACCGGAAATCATGGAGCAACTTTATCAAAATGATGAATATCGAAACCACCTGGAATTCAGAAAAGGAAAGCAGACCATTATGTTGAGCTTTTCTGATGGAACAAAGGATGGAGGATACATCCGCGCCAACTGGTCCATATTCAGAGCGAAGGAAGAATTGACAAAGGCTTCCAGGCTTTATGATGTCAGCGTGGTTTTCTTTGACGGAAGGGGAGGGCCTCCTGCAAGAGGTGGTGGAAATATGCATAATTTCTACGCTTCTCTGGGCCAGCTTGTGGAAAACGAGGAGATTCAGGTGACCATTCAGGGGCAGACAATTTCCGCCAACTATGGAAAACCGGTTTCCTGTACTTACAACCTGGAGCAATTGCTGAGTGCGGGACTGGAAAACCACCTATATCCTTCATCCGAGAAAAATCTCAGTGCCGATCAGCGGGCTTTGATTGATACTATGGCTGATGTCAGCTACCAAAAGTATAAAGATTTCAAGAACCATGATCAGTTTCTTCCTTATCTTGAAAATGTCACTCCACTCAAATATTTCGGAATGACCAACATCGGATCGAGGCCCCTGAAAAGAGGAAAAGATGGAGGCCTGAAATTTGAAGACTTGAGGGCTATTCCTTTTGTTGGATCCTGGGCTCAGATGAAGCAAAACATTCCCGGGTTTTTTGGAGTGGGAACTTCTCTGGAGGACCTTCAGAATAACGGAAAGTTTGAGCAGGTGAAAAAGCTATATCATGATTCCCTATTCTTTAGGTCATTGCTTGGCAATTCTATGCAATCTCTGGCAAAATCTTTTTATCCATCCACAGCCTACCTGAAAGACAATCCGGACTATGGAGATATCTGGAATGTGATGTATGAGGAATATCAAAAGTCAATCAAAATGTTGTTGTTACTTTCTGACATGGAAGAGCTCCTTCAGGACAACCCGGTAAGCAAAGCTTCCATTGCCATCAGGGAAAAAATTGTCTTGCCGCTGATTACGATTCAGCAATATGCCATTCAGACCATGCTTGATAATGGAAAAGAGACAGCAGTGCTTCAAAAGCTCATTTTGAGAACCATGTTCGGTATTATCAATGCCGCCCGAAATGCAGCATAAAAAAATCCCGGTTCCGGCCGGGATTTTTTATTTTAAAGAAAACGGGAAAATCAGTTTAGGGTATATTCCACTATTATTTCTGTATCCAATAATTTGGATATAGGACAGTTTTTTTCCGCATCCTTCACCAATTCTGCAAATTTTTCTTCAGAAATTCCATCGACTTTAGCTTTCAGGATAAGCTTGGATTGCGTAATGGCACCGTTTTCCAAAGTAATTTCACTATCGGCATGAAGTTCTGTAGGCGGAAAATCCGCCTTACTGAGGTTCACACTCAATTGCATGGCAAAACAGCCTGCATGGGCTGCACCGACTAATTCCTCCGGGTTTGTTCCTGTTCCATTTTCAAATCTGGAGTTGAAAGAATACTGTGTTTTGTCTAAAACTGAACTTTGGGTGCTAAGATGGCCTTTGCCCTCTTTTCCGCTTCCCTGCCATACGGCTGTTGCTTTTCTGATCATGATGTTGTTGTTTATATGTTCACTTATTAAATAATTAAATTAATTTTATTTATTTGCTGATACTGTCCGGTGATGGATCAATGCTATTATAACTCAAATAAATCCCGCCGGTTCGGTTTTTTTGACAAAAATTCCTGAGAATATAATCAAAAAACCTGTCAAAAGAATACTTTCCCCCTAATAGGCAGCTATAAAAGAGGATCTTACAAATCTATACGATCGCGGTTAATTTTATGATTAATTTTCTATTCCAAGTCCTCCTCCTCATGACCGGGAAGTGGTAGATTTAAATTTTCATATACACTTTCCAGAGCCGCTTTATCTTCGGCAAGGACCAAAAGCTGGTCGTTTTGCAGTATTTCAGTTGTGCCTTTTGGAGTGATAAATTCACCCTGACTCTTTAGCAAGGCAATAATAGCTGTTTTAGGAAATCCCAGTTCTACAATTTTCTTCCCGATTACGGGATTGTCACTGGAAATGAATTTCACTCATGGTAGTTTTGATCGAATCGTTGATGATTTGATCAATCCATAAATCAAGTGAATTTCCATGTGCTTTAAAAATATGTGTTTTTTTTCGTTTTCTATTTGGCTATTTGGTTTAACCCGGAATATCAATGCCATAAAGAAAAAAATGCAATTGTTGTATTCTCTTTATTATATGAACCTTGATTAAATTTTTAAACTTCCGTGAAGAAATCCTCAAGCGAACTAACCCTACTTTCAATGCCCATACTTTCTCCAATCATCCTATAGATATCAGCAGGTTTTTTTCCGGACTTTCTTAAGAATTGAATGGAGGTGTCTCCGGCAGATTTGGATAGTTTTTTATTTTGGCCATCCGTGACCAAAGCATGATGATGAAAAGTGTTTTGCGCAAATCCGTTTTCAGGTAAATGTCCGGAAAGCTGGATCTGGGCTAATGAAGAACCCCAAAGGTCTTTTCCCCTCACAATCAAATCAACACCTGCCCGGATATCGTCTACTACCGAGGTGAGTTGGTAGGAAGGCATTTTATCTTTTTTGCGGACAATGAAATCCCGCAAAATTCCCGGAATCTTTCCGCTGATGACACCTTCATTCATAGTTTTAATAGGAATTTCTTCCTGAATGGGCGTATTCATCCTCCAGGAATTATCAGGAGATTCAAAGGAAAGCTTTTTGGTTTTGCAAACTCCTGTATAATAGCCGCTTGCATTCATGATGGAGACTTTCTTTCTGCTACAGTTACATGCAAACAGTACGCCTCTGCTTTTTAGTTTTTCAAGTGCTGCTTGATATAAAGGCAACTTATGAAGCTGTGAGTGATGCGTTTCAAAATCCTTTAAATCCTTCGGTCCTTCCTGAAATGGTATTTCCAAAAAATCCAAGGTATCAAAAATATCCTGTGCATATTTGGCTTTATACCTTTCCCTGTCAAGGTCATCAATCCTGAGAAGGATTTTAGCATTGTGTTTTTTCGCCAATGCTGCGGTTACCACAAAGGACATCGCATTGCCAATGTGTAAAAATCCGTTAGGGGTTGGAGCTATCCGGGTAAGGTTATAAGAGGACATTTTGTTTAAAGCTTTTAGGAGGTGCAAAGGTAATCATATTAAAATTTTATTCTGTATCCGTAATCATAATTGTGGTAAATCCGTAATTTTCTAAAAATTATTCTGAATGAACAATCTTATAATTCCTGCTTTCCTTTTCCTTTTTGTTTTATTTTCCTGTGAACCTAAACTCACCGGCCAAAAGCTGATCGAACAGTCCATTGGTTATCATGATCCAAAAGCAGAGTGGGATTCCTTTAGAAAGGTGATGTTATTTTCCGACACAAGACCCGGTAAAAGCTCCAGGAATTATGAAGTTCAACTGGATATTCCGAATGCTTATTTTAAATACATCAACAGAGGAGAGGAATTGGTATATGAAGTGAAAGGTCAAAATTGTTTAATTGCGGATAAAGGAACTGAAGCATGTGAAAGGGCCTTGATGCTAAGAAATTATTACACCTTCCTTTGGGGGTTACCGATGAAATTAATGGATAAAGGAACAGATATAGAAAAAGAATATTCCCGAAAGATGATGGAGGGTATAAATGCCTATCTGGTAAAGGTGCCTTATGAAAAGGATGTTTGGTTTTTTTATCTCCATCCGGAAACATTTCAAATGCTGGCCTATAAATTTTTGACAGATGAGGAAAAAGGAGTTGGCGAAATCATCTATCTCCAGAATGAACTGATAGTTGATAACATGAGAATTCCCGCTGAGAGATCGTGGTTCAGAACAGAAAATGAGGAGTTTCTGGGATCGGATTACTTATTGCGAACCGAAGATCTGCAATGATATATATTGAAATGGAAAGCCGAACTTAATGTCTTTTAACACCCTTAATGTCTTTTAACACCTGAAATTTCCAAACGGGAAACCGATCCGTTAATTTTGCATTGTGTTCAGGTCCATTGTTTTTCTGTTTATAGGAATTGTTTGCAGTTCTATTCCAAGTATTGGTCAAACCATTACCGGGAATGTAATTGATGGTTTGGACCGAGGTTATCTGGATAAAGTTTGGGTTGTCAACCTTTCCAACAATGACAGCAGCCAAACCAATGAGCGGGGATATTTCAGGGTTTTAGGTTCAACAGGGGATTCTTTGTCTTTTTTTAGATCAAATTATATCCCCAAAAGGATCGATGTAGGAGAAGACACTCATTTTGTTGTCGAAATATTTCTCAATGCCCGACTGATGCCCACTTTTGATTTGTATGCCCGGAAAGCCAGGATTCCTTTTCAGGTGGGAAATCTTTCAGGAATGAATTCCCTCAACGACCGGCCTACAGGACCCGGGAAAATCTACTCGGGTCTGGCTGACAACCCGGGGCTTCAACCGGGACTCACTCTGGACGGCCCCATTTCTTATTTCATGAAAAGCGAAAGGCATAAAAGAGAATATGCCCGAAAGCTGGCTATTCTGGAAAGGAAAAAAGATTACCTGGAGCTGATTCAATCCGATTCGGTCATGCAGGTTCTGAAAGCAGAATTTTCCCTAAACGATCAGGAACTCGATAGCTTGATCATAGCCTTTAATCTGGAAAATTCCGATCATCAGTTTTTGGATATGAAAAGAGACAGGGTGGAAAAATTGCTGTGGGAATTTTTCAGGTTGCATGCCTATCGGCGAAGGTTTTAAAATTTCAATATTTTTTTAATTGGTTGCAATTAAAAAAACAACCGGAAACTCAATTCCGGTTGCTGATCACATTTCTTCATTATGAAATTTTGATGGTTCTCGCCATTTTTTTCTTTGCTCGTTCAGATTTTGGAATTATCAGATGGAGAACACCGTCGCTATATTTTGCTTCAATCTTATCTTCCTCAACCAAACCTTGTGGTAATGTAAATGATCTTTGGAAGGATTGATAGCTGAATTCACGTTTAGTGAATTTTTCACCTTCTTTTTCTTTATGCTCTTCCTTTTTTTCAGAAGAAATGGTAAGTAAATTGTTTTCCAATTCTACTTTGAAATTATCTTTTTGCATTCCCGGTGCTGCCACCTCCACTTCAAAGCTTTTTTCAGTTTCTTTAATGTTCACTGCTGGCAGTGTTGTGTTGGTAACAGAAAAGTTGCCATTAGCCCAATCGAACATATCTCTGTTCAAGAAGTCATCGAACCAATTAGTCATTCCTGGCAATCTGTTGCCATTTCCGTTTCTTTTTACGAGTGACATAATTACCTCCTTTTTTTAATGGTTTTTATTTGGTTTTATTAATTAGAAAACAGCAATCAAAATGCCAATACGGAAAAGAAGGAAAATTGACAGGAAAAGTGTCAAATTGGCAAATTAGGCTGCCTTTTTAAATTTTGATCTGACAAAATTTAACTTTTGTGATGGCTGTTTATTTGCAATTTTAATTAAGAAAAAAACCATATTCAAGCCTTTCTTTTGAATGACCAGGTGACATAAAATTTAGCTACGGGTTCACCCGTGGAATTGGTTCCTGAAGATATCATGATGAGTGTATTGCTTTTTCCTGTTTGAAGCTGATTTAATAACCTGTGGAGTTCAGATCCCTGTTCGCAGATAAAGGTTATTTTTTCATTTGCCTTCTTATAATATTCCGCACGGAAATCAATAACTAACATACTGAAATCTCCTTTGCCTGCCATTGCCAGTTGGCAAAGCGCACCGGTACTCAACTCTGCGGCTCCTGCCATAGCAGCAAAATAGATGGATTTGAAAGGGTTTTGGCTTCGCCAAAAGTATGGGATAGTTACTGAACAGGATTCTTCAGTCAAATCTTTGATTTTTAATTTCCAAAAAACCGCTGAAGGCAACTTGAAAAGCATCGATGACCAAAAAATAAATGGATTAGTCATTCTTTTCTGAAATTTTTCTGCCTCAGGTGTCATAGAATTGTTTCTTTTTTTGAAAATTTAAATTAATCATAAATAGAATCACTTTTTTAAAGTGGCATCTTTTTTGGACTTTCAAAATTTCTATTTTAAAAAAAATCAAATGACATGATAAGAAAAATATTTTTATTGATGGCTTTGGGAATATTTGCTTATTCCTGTGCCAAAGTCCCTTTTAGTGGAAGAAATCAGCTCTCTTTAGTAGACAATTCCGAAATTCTTCCTATGGCTTATCAGCAATACGATGAGGTATTGAAGGAAAGTAAGGTGGTAACCAATACACCACAAGGTCAAAACGTGGTAGAGGTGGGAAAAAGGATTTCTGTAGCGGTCGAAAAGTACATGACAGATAATGGTTATGCAGAACATTTAAAAGGCTTCAATTGGGAATTCAATCTCTTGCAGGATGATCAGGTTAATGCCTGGTGTATGCCCGGAGGAAAGGTGGCATTCTATACAGGAATAATGCCGTATTGTCAAGATGAAACCGGAATTGCCGTGGTGATGGGACATGAGGTGGCCCACGCCATCGCCAATCATGCAAGGGAAAGAATGTCAAACGGTTTGGTTGTAAATGGCCTTCTAGGAGGTGTTCAGGCTGCGTTGGGTCAAAATCCTACTTTGACGCAAGGTATTTTCCTTCAGGCTGCGGGTATAGGCGGTCAGCTGGGAATGCTGAAATATTCCAGGAAACATGAATTGGAAGCTGATCAACTGGGTCTTAATTTTATGGCACTTGCGGGATATGACCCTAGAGAAGCGCCTGTTTTTTGGGAGAGAATGAACGAGGAGGGTGGAGAAAGGCCTCCGGAGTTTCTTTCAACTCACCCAGCTCCCACCAGTAGGATAAATCAGCTGAACAAAGCAATGGATGAGGCTTTGGAATATTATAATAAGAGCCAAAAACAATGAATTTAATAAAAAATGAGCCTGATATGGAAAACATCAGGCTCATTTTTTATTTATTAAAATCTCTCAGCTTGATCTGAGTAAATTTCCTTTTGGTATCCAAAGGAAAATCACCCTTCATCATCCAATCATAATAGGATGGTTCTTCCTTCAATACCTGAGGAATTGGTTTTCCCTTGTGTTTGCCAAAGTTGAAACATTCCTCACCGTTATTGTTAAAAATAAATCTGCCGGCAAGATCCACCATTTTTTCATTTAATAACATATGAAGTTTTTTCATGTCATTTTCCAGCGTTCCCAATTGATTTCCCTGAAGATCTTCGGCGGTTTCACCTTGATACCTGTCGATCTGAGCTTTAAAAACCTCATAGGTGGCCAGCGTATCCGCTTCGGCACTGTGGGCATTTTCCAAGGATTTGCCGCAGTAGAATTTATAGGCTGCAGATAGGTTTCGCTTTTCCATCATGTGAAAAATCTTTTGGGCATCCAATAGGTTCTTTTTTTCAATATCAAAATCAATCCCGGCTCTCAAAAATTCTTCCACCAATAGTGGTATGTCGTATTTCAGGACGTTAAAGCCTGCCAGATCTGCACCGGCAAAAAACTGATACAACTCCTTTGAAACATCTTTGAAAGTAGGGGCATCTTTTACATCTTCATCATAGATACCGTGAATCAGCGAAGTTTCCTTCGGAATGGGAATCGTGGGATTGATTCTCATGGTTTTGATTTCTTCATTTCCACCGGGATGCACTTTTACAACAGAAATTTCAACAATTCTGTCTGTTGATATATTGATACCGGTTGCTTCAAGGTCAAAAAATGCAATAGGTGTTTTTATATTTAAATTCATCTTATTGGTGTTGATTTATTTTTTGTTTGAGTAAACTCAGGTCCATGTCGTCATAGTTGCCGGAACTCATCAAAAGTAAATTGGTCTGCTGATAGTCTCGGGATTCCAGATATTCCTTTAGTAGATCAATGTCGGTAAAAAGCATCAAATCCTTTCTTTGGAATCCATATTGGAGTGTTTCTTCATCCATGAGTTCCAGTTTTTTCAAAGATACTGCTTTTGGATTTAAATAAATAATAGCCACATCTGAGGCATCAAAGGTGTGTGCATAATTGTAAAGAAAGTTTTTATTGAGGGAGCTGTAGGTATGAAGTTCCTGTACGGCAATAAGCCTTCGGCCGGGGAACTGGTTTTTTACAGCCTCAACGGTTGCTTTCAACTTCGAAGGAGCATGTGCAAAATCTCGGTAGAGAATGCTGTTTGTGGAATGGGCAAGTATTTCCTGTCTTTTGGCGGCACCTTTGAAGGTCCTGACAGCATCATAAAACTGTGTATCCTCAAGTCCGAGACTTCTGCAGATTTCCAATGCACCCTGAAGATTCTGAAGATTATGCTCCCCGAAAATCGGAATTTCTACAGGTCCTGCTGAGGTAAGAAGAAAAGTTTTTCCGGAGCGGATTTCATAAGGATGGGCTTTATAGGGAACACATTTCACACCTTCAATCTCGCAGCCTTTTCCCAATTGATTCACAATCGGATCCTCCTGACAGTAAATGAAAGTTCCACCGTCAGGAGTAAGCTCCACCAGCTTTTCAAATTGTTCGGTATAATTTTTAAAAGTAGGAAATACATTGAAATGATCCCACGCGATTCCGCTCATGAGCAGAATGTGATGATGATAATGAAAAAATTTTGGCTGTCGATCAAGTGGAGAAGTAAGATATTCATCTCCTTCAATAATGATGACAGGAGCATCGGATAACTTTACCATGAGATCGAATCCGTCGATCTGAGCTCCCACGAGGTAGTCGAAATCTACCTGATGTTTTTTCAAAGCATGTAAAACCATTGAAGTGATACTTGTTTTACCATGGCTACCCGAGATGACAACCCGCTTTTTATCCTTACTTTGGTTATAAATAAATTCCGGAAATGAATAGACCGGAACCCCCAGTTCCTGCGCTTTTGAAAGTTCCGGATTTTCCTGACGGGCATGCATCCCAAGAATAATTCCGTCCAGCCGGGGATGGATTTTTTCGGGAAACCATCCCTTTTCAGAAGGGAGAATCCCGGCTTTTTCAAGTCTGGTTCGGGAAGGTTCGTAAATTTCGTCATCGGACCCGGTGATTTTATCACCTTTTTCCACCATAGAAAGAGCCAGATTGTGCATCACAGCACCACCGATTGCAATGAAATGATATTGTTTGGGCATAATTTGAGAAAGTAAATCCAAAAGTACAAAATGATGTTTGATCGGGAACCGTCAATAATGGAAAATGTAAATCTTCATTTTCCGTTCAGATGTAGACTATATTGATCAATGGAGATGTAGACTATATTGATCAATGGATTTAAAACTAAAACACTAATAAAAAACTCCCTTAAAATATAAAAATACTCCATAAAAAATCGTTTTATTTTACAGGTGGGAATAAGTCAAGGTTGTTGATAACTGGTGCATAAATTGTTCAAAACCTTTGCCCCAAACCCATTACATTTGTTGATATGGCAGAAAATAATCCCAGTAGTAAGGACCGACTCTCAGGTCGCAGAAAACCGGATTTGAACACGTCCTCAGGTTTGGGAAAACTCCCGCCTCAGGCAACAGATCTGGAGGAAGCTGTTTTGGGAGCCTTGATGCTAGAAAAAGATGCCTTAACGGCAGTGGTGGATATCCTAAGTACTCAAAGTTTTTATAAGGAGGCACACAAGGAGATTTTTTCGGCAATCCTGGATCTTTTTTCCGAAAGTCAACCCGTGGATTTGCTAACTGTTACCAATCAGCTTAGGAAAAACGGAAAGCTCGAGATAGCGGGTGGTGCTTTTTATATTACAGAACTTACCTCGAAGGTTTCTTCGGCGGCAAATATTGAATTTCACGCCCGTATTATAACGGAGCAGTCCATGAAGCGGGACATGATCAGGATTGCAAGTGAGGTTCAAAAAGAGGCTTATGAAGACACCACGGATGTTTTTGAACTCCTCGATAAAATGGAGCAGGCTCTATTTGCGATTTCAGAAAAAAACATCCGGAAAAACTATTCCGACATGAGATCGATCATGAAGGAAGCCATCACTGAGCTAGAAGCAAAGAAAGGTCAAAAAGATGGTTTGACAGGTGTTCCGAGTGGTTTTACCGCATTGGATAGAGTAACTTCGGGCTGGCAAAAATCCGATTTGGTAATTATAGCAGCAAGGCCGGCTATGGGTAAAACCGCCTTTGTATTGTCGGTATTAAGAAATGCCGCAGTGGATCATAATAGACCCGTGGCCATCTTTTCTCTGGAGATGTCCTCCATTCAGCTAGTCAACAGGCTGATATCTGCTGAAGCAGAATTGGATTCAGAAAAAATCAAAAAGGGAAATCTTGCAGATTATGAATGGGAACAGCTCGTTCATAAAACAGCGAAGCTTTCTAAATGCCCTTTATTTGTTGACGATACTCCTGCATTGTCTATTTTGGAGCTGAGGGCAAAATGCCGGAAACTGAAAGCTCAGCACGATATTCAGATGATAGTAGTCGATTATCTTCAGCTTATGTCAGGAGATGCTAAGTCCACCGGAGGCGGAGGTAACCGTGAACAGGAAATTGCCAGTATATCCCGGGCTTTGAAGAAGATAGCCAAGGAATTGAATGTCCCTGTCATCGCGCTTTCTCAGCTTTCAAGAGCAGTGGAAACCAGGGGTGGAGACAAGCGGCCCCAACTATCCGATCTGAGGGAGTCAGGTTCCATCGAACAGGATGCGGATATGGTGATGTTCTTATACCGACCTGAATACTATGGTATAACTGAAGATGAAGATGGTCATTCTACAGTAGGAGTAGGTGAGGTGATCATTGCCAAACACAGAAACGGTTCTCTGCAAAATGTGAAATTGAGATTTATTGGAAAATACACCAAATTTACCGACCTGGAAATCAATGTTCCTTATCGTCCCCAAGACGCGCTTTATGGCAATAAATTTCCGGGTGCTTCCGCAGGACAGGAATTTGAATCAGGGAACACCATCCGGTTACAAAGTAAAGCCAATGGGGGAGATCATGGTTTTGGTGGAGATGATACAGCTCCGTTTTAATAAAAATAATAACTTTTAAATAAATCTCAAGTGAAAGGAATCATACTCAATCAATCATTGCCTGATAAAATTGAGCTGGCGGAAGTACAAATTCCTTACCTTAAGAAAAACGAAGTCCGTGTAAAAATCAAGGCGGCAGCGTTAAACCACCGGGATGAATGGTGTAGACAGGGATTATATCCTACGCTTAAGGATGGGATTATTCTTGGTTCCGATTGTTCTGGTGTGGTGGATGAAATTGGTGATGGAGTGGACTCAAAATGGCCAGGAAAAGAAGTTGTAATTAATCCCGCCTTTCATTGGGGAAATAACCAAAAAGCACAATCCCGGGATTTTAAGATTTTGGGGATGCCGGACCATGGGACTTTGGCAGAATATATTCATGTTCCTTTGGATCGTATTCATCCTAAGCCATCCCATTTATCCTTTGATCAGGCAGCCGGTCTACCATTGGGAGGCGTGACGGCATTTCGTGCATTGTCTTATCGCGGTGATATAAAAGCAGGTGAAAAGGTTCTTGTGACAGGATTTGGCGGAGGTGTGGCTCAGCTTGCTGCTCAATTAGCCATTGCTTTTGGAGCCAAAGTATATGTCAGCAGCAGCAGTGAGGAAAAAATTCAAAAAGCACTGGAACTCGGTGTGACCGCAGGATTTAACTATAAAGATGAAGGTTGGACAGATTATGCATTGGCTGAAACGGACGGTTTTGATTTGATTATAGACAGTGCAATGGGAGATACCCTAAGTGATTTGATCGAAGTGGTAAAACCCGGGGGAAGAATTGTTTTATATGGTGCGACCAAGGGTAATCCATCGGTTTTGGAAGCAAGAAAAATATTTTGGAACCAAATTCAGATAATGGGTACAACAATGGGCAGTGACAGGGATTTTGAGGAAATGTTGGCATTTGTAAACACACGTCAGATTGCTCCGGTTATAGACACTGTTTTTGAGATGAAGGAGGCGGTAAAAGCTTTCGATAAAATGAAAGCGGGAAAACAAATGGGGAAAATTGTCATTGGAATAAGTTAATCATTAACAGGTTTATACGTTTCTCCGAATTCCTTTTTTGCAATACGGTATACCTCTGAATAATCAGGAGGACAAACAAGATAATCGGATTTTTTGGCAATCATTTTTTCTCCCCAGGGAGCCATAAAATAAAACTTATCAGCCTGATTCAGGAAGTCCAACAGTTCCATATCAATTTTCAAAGCTATTACGCTTCCTTTTGGAATATACCAAGCCCAATCATTATCAATGTTCACATCTTTACCATACCTCTCTTCAAATTTTTTTTGGCTGACCAGATAATTTTCCTGAGCATGATTCTCGATGAGCATATCTCCCTGATTTGCTAAGTTTTTTGTTTCAAGTCCATCTGAGGTTATGGTGTATACCACCTCTCCTTCACCTGCATGCCGGGCTTTTACCTTTGTTTTTTTTTTAAATAATTTCCCTTTTTTTTTGAAAATGGGAATCAATTTTTCCGACAAATCCTCCTGAGATAGCTTCATAGGTCATTTTCAAAAATAAAATTCTGATAACTGTTTTTCAATTCTTTGAGTGCATGCGCGTTTTGTTGTGCATTGGCAAGTTCAATTCCGGATTCATAAATGGATTTTGCAAATTCATTTTCGCCGGATTCAGAAAAAAAGAGTGCGGCATGAAAATATGTTGGTAAATAACTTTTATGCTCAATTAAGAGTTTGTGATAGAGACTTCTGACTAGTTTTGGATCAGTATTTTGATATTCTAAAGCCAAAGCATACCAATTAAATGGATTTTCAGGTTCTTGTTCGGCAAATTCTTTAAGGACTTCAATTCGGGACAAATTGCTCATGGATTCTTTTTTTAATTAAGGCCTTAATGACTAAATTCACAATTTTAAAATAATAAACCTAAATATATATAATGAAAATTCTTGTCTGTATTACACATGTGCCGGATACCACTTCCAAAATTAAATTTACCGACAACAATACCAAATTTGATAAAAACGGCGTACAGTTCATTATTGGCCCATATGATGATTATGCATTAGCCAGGGCTGTAGAGCTGAAAGAACAATTGGGTGCGAGCCTGACGGTATTGAATGTAGGGGAAGCTGAAACTGAACCTACGTTGAGAAAAGCTTTGGCCATAGGTGCGGATGATGCAATCCGGGTCAATGCGTTTCCCAAGGATTCTTTTTTTGTGGCCAATCAGATAGCAAAGATAGCAAAGGATAGCAGCTATGATTTGATTCTGATGGGTAGGGAATCCATCGATTTTAACGGTGGAATGGTTCACGGTATGGTTGGTGAATTATTGGGAATGCCTTCTGTTTCTCCGGTAATGAAGCTCGAGATCGACGGGGAGACCGTCAAAATGGCGAGAGAAATTGAAGGAGGAAAAGAATATATTGAAGGGAAATTGCCGCTTATAGCCGGTTGCCAGGAACCTATTGCAGAATGGAAAATACCCAATATGAGGGGGATCATGTCAGCAAGAACAAAACCTCTCAATGTTGTGGAGCCGTCAGACGATACTGTAACTACCTCGGTTATCTCTTACCTATTACCACCGGCCAAAGGGGCAGTTAAAATCATTGATAAAGACAATGTAGAAGAGCTGGTCCAATTGCTTAAAAACGAAGCAAAAGTTATTTAATCAAAATATTTATTCAACCAAATAACCGGATATTATGTCTATTTTAGTTTATATAGAGCATGCAGAAGGTTCTGTCAAAAAATCAAGTTTGGAGGCAGTTTCATATGCAGAACAATTAGCAGGTAAAATTAATGAAGCTGAGGTAATTGCAGTTGCCTTGGGGACGATTTCTGAGGAGGAATTGGCTAAAGCGGGAGCAGCAGGTGCAAATAAAGTACTTCATGTAAATGATGAAAAATTAACATTGGGTATCATTCAGGCTCATGCCGATGCAGTAGGACAGGTTTTTGAGAAAATCGGAGCTTCAACTTTAGTTCTGGCCAAATCTTCTCTGGGTGATGCTGTTGCTGCCCGTTTGGCAATAAAGTTAAATGCAGGATTGGTTTCGAATGTTGTCGAAATACCTGATACCACTTCAGGATATAAAATTAAAAGGAGTATTTATACAGGAAAGGCGTTTGCCGAAACTGAGGTAATGACCGACAAAAAGATTTTGGCTGTCAAAAAGAATGCAGTGGAGCTTAAAATAGACGGCACTCCTGCAACAGTAGAAACTTTAAGTTTGGAATTGGATCCCGCCAATTTCGCGACTAAAATCACCGGAACTGACAAAGCAACAGGAGAAGTACTTTTACCTGAAGCAGACATTGTGGTGTCGGGAGGCAGGGGAATGAAAGGACCTGAAAACTGGCACCTGATTGAGGATCTTGCAAAAGCATTGGGTGCTGCGACAGGTTGTTCCAAGCCGGTTTCGGATACAGGATGGAGACCGCATCACGAACATGTGGGACAGACCGGGGTAAAAGTTGCACCAAGTTTATACCTCGCAGTTGGAATTTCGGGTGCTATTCAACATCTTGCAGGCGTAAATTCATCAAAGTATATTGTTGTGATCAACAAAGACCCTGAAGCACCTTTTTTTAAGGCTGCAGATTATGGGATTGTTGGAGATGCATTTGAGATTTTACCAAAATTAACCCAAGCAATTAAGTCTTTAAAATAATTTCTGTGAATAAAACAATTGAGTTAGAAATTCTGGGGCTTTCATCCAATCACTCACAATCAGGTTCATTTACCTTGGTGATGGGTGAGATAGGTGGCATCCGGAGATTGCCGATTGTTATCGGTATGTTTGAGGCTCAGGCTATTGCTATAGAAATTGAAAAGATCATACCGAACCGTCCCATGACGCATGACTTGTTCAAGTCATTTTCTTCCAATTTTAATTTTTCTATTGATCAGATACTAATCTCGGACATGAAGGAAGGGGTCTTTTATGCTAAGATAGTATGTAGAAATTCGTCCAAAATGGTAGAAATCGATGCAAGACCCTCGGATGCTATTGCAATTGCGGTAAGATTTGATGCTCCGATTTTCTGCGCACAGGGAGTGATGTCAGAAGCAGGCATAGAGTTCAATGAAGAGGAAGATAGAAAGGAACATCGAAAAACGGTTAAAACTTCCCGTCAGCCAACTAAGTCCAGCGAATCTTTAAAAGATTTCAGCTTAGACAAACTAAATCAGATGCTTGAAAAAGCCATAAATAGCGAAGATTATGAAAGGGCCGCGAGAATTCGGGATGAAATAAATAAAAGGAATTGACGTAGAAGCCCGGACTTTCCGGGCTTTTATAATTATGCTTTGGATAATGAAAAACTGACCTTAACAGCACACCGCTAAGCAAAATACCCAACCTGTAGTCAAAGAATTATTTTCATGGATTATTTCAGAGGTTTAATTGGAATTGTAGCCTTGCTGTCGGTGGCTTTTGTTTTTTCATCCAATAAAAAATCCGTTGATTGGAGGCTGGTTGCTATCGGTGTGGTGCTCCAAGCTATATTTGGTTTTCTGATTACCAAAGTTGATTTTGTAGCTAAAATATTTGCAACCGTAAGCAGAGGATTTGTTAAATTCCTAAGCTTCTCAACAGATGGTGCTGTTTTTCTGTTCGGGGATCTAGCCACGAATTCATTCGGTTTTATATTCGCTTTTCAGGTTTTGCCGACAATAATATTTTTTTCTACGGTATCCGCAGGATTATACTATTTGGGAATTCTACAGAAAATTGTATTCGCAATAGCTTGGGTAATGGCAAGAACCATGAGGTTGTCCGGACCGGAAAGTTTATCTGCGGCTGGAAATATTTTTTTGGGCCAGACAGAAGCCCCACTTTTGGTAAGACCGTTTATTCCCACAATGTCACGGTCGGAATTGATGTGTTTGATGACAGGAGGTATGGCCACAATTGCCGGGGGAGTTCTTGCTGGATACGTTGCGTTTCTTGGAGGTGACAGCCTCGAAGAGCAGAGCAGGTTTGCAGCATATTTATTAGGTGCCAGCATCATGAATGCCCCGGCTGCCATCGTCATGTCAAAGATAATGATTCCTGAAACCCAAAAAGACAATCTGAATGACAAGCTAGAAGTAAGTCAGGAAAACCTTGGGGTCAATCTTATAGATGCAATGTCCATTGGCGCAAGTGAAGGACTGAAGTTGGCATTGAATGTCGGAGGAATGCTTTTGGCTTTCATTGCCGTAATTGCAGCTTTGAATTATATATTGTCAGGATTGATAGGAGAGTATACCGGTTTGAATTCTTTGATAATCTCCAGCACCGGCGGCCAGTTTTCAGGGTTTTCATTGGAATATATTCTTGGGCAACTGTTTCGGGTTTTTGCCTGGCTGATAGGAGTAGAGTGGATTGACACGCTCCAAGTTGGATCTTTGCTTGGTCAAAAAACTGTTATCAACGAGTTTGTCGCTTATCTTGGACTTGCTGAGATGAAAGAAGCCGGAACACTTTCTCCAAAATCAATTGTCATCGCTACTTATGCATTATGTGGGTTTTCCAATTTTAGTTCCATCGCCATTCAGGTAGGAGGAATTGGCAGCATAGCGCCAAATCAGCAGGGAAATTTGTCAAAATTAGGAATGAGAGCCTTAATGGCCGCAACTTTGGCCTGCCTGATGACAGCAACCATTGCCGGAGCTTTATTCAGCTAATAAAAAACAAACCCGGAATTTTAAATCCGGGTGTTTACTGATTAGGATTCCTGAACAGTAATTTTTTCGATTTTATCACCTTGCTTGATTTCATCTATTATTTCCAAACCTTCTACTACTTTCCCGAAGCAGGTATGGTTTCTGTCCAAATGGCCGGTGTTTGTTCTGCTATGACAGATGAAAAACTGAGATCCACCGGTGTTTCGACCGGCATGAGCCATAGATAAAACTCCTCGGTCGTGGTATTGAAGTTCCCCATCAAGTTCACAGTCGATTTTATAACCCGGTCCACCTGTGCCGTTACCTTTAGGGCAACCACCCTGTATCATAAAATCCGGAATCACCCGGTGAAAGGTAAGTCCATCATAATAGCCTTTTTTGGATAATGATATAAAGTTTTCAACGGCCTTTGGAGCATCCTTTTCGTAGAATTCCACCTTCATGGTTCCTTTTTCCGTTTTTATTTCTGCTGTTTTCATAAGATATTGTTTGCTCAAAAATAATAAATCCTGAATGATTTTACCTCCATAATCTGAAAGAATTCAAACAGCGGAAGTATAATGGACAGCTTAAATGAGTTATTACTTTTGATTTCAAATTGTAGGTGCACCTTCTAAAATTTCCTTATTGGCAAAATTTTTGAATTTTTCGAAGTTCTTGTTAAATGCCGCTCCGAGTTCCCTGGCCTTTTTATCATATGCAGCTTTATCCGCCCACGTGGCGCGGGGACTCAGAACTTCCTTAGGTACATTCGGGCAGGCCTCAGGTATTGAAACCCCGAAAACACTGTGTTTTCTAAACGATACATCGTTTAACTTTCCTTCAAGAGCAGCTGAAATCATCGCACGGGTATATTTTAGTTTCATTCTTGATCCCACACCATACGGCCCACCTGTCCAGCCTGTGTTGATCAACCAGACATCAACCTCATGCTTCTCCATTTTTTCTCCAAAAAGTGTCGCGTATTTTGTCGGATGTAGCGGAAGGAAGGCTGCGCCAAAACAAGCCGAAAAAGTTGCTTTTGGTTCTGTGACTCCAACTTCCGTTCCAGCAACTTTGGCCGAATATCCGGAAATAAAATGATACATGGCCTGACTTTTATTCAATTTGGAAATTGGAGGAATCACTCCAAAAGCATCTGCTGTAAGAAAGAAGATGTTTTTCGGTATACCTGCTACTGAAGGTTCTGTTGCATTGTCGATATGGTGAATGGGGTATGCTGTTCTGGTGTTTTCAGTCACGCTTTTATTGGAATAATCTATGGTCCTGGACTTTGGAAAAAACCTTGTATTTTCCACAATTGCCCCAAATTTGATGGCATCCCAGATTTCCGGCTCATTTTCCCTGGTTAGGTCCACAACTTTTGCATAACAACCGCCCTCAAAATTAAATATTGATTCATCATTCCAACCATGTTCGTCATCCCCAATCAAACTTCTGTTTGGATCGGCAGAAAGTGTGGTTTTTCCGGTCCCTGATAATCCGAAAAAAATTGCAGTATCCCCCTCTTTACCGACATTGGCAGAACAATGCATGGAAAGTACATTTTCTTCCTGAGGCAAGATATAATTCAGAACCGAGAAAATACCCTTTTTCATTTCTCCGGCGTAGGCGGTTCCACCTATCAGAATCATTTTTTTTGAAAGATTGAGAATCGCAAAGTTTTTTGCACATGTTCCATCCTTTTCAGGATCAGCTTCATATCCAGGTGCACAAATGATAGTAAACTCAGGCTCAAAATTTTCCAGATCCTCCAATTCGGGCCTTATAAACATGTTGTGACAAAAAAGATTTTGCCAGGCAAGTGTGTTCACTACTCTGAGTTTTAACCTGTATTTTGGATCAGC
Source organism: Rhodonellum sp. (assembly GCA_041748555.1). GTDB lineage: Bacteria > Bacteroidota > Bacteroidia > Cytophagales > Cyclobacteriaceae > Rhodonellum. Next base: position 3,322 of record JBGTDA010000113.1, on the reverse strand, counting down.
GCCTGCATAAGCATCTTTTACATAGATGTTTTCGTTTTTGAGAAATTCCACCAGTTTTTGATGTAGATCATCAAATTTATCTTCCTCAAAAGGGATGTTGATATCATTCCACCATACCGAATCGGCTGTTTTAGAATCTTTGACAATAAATCTGTCCTTGGGAGACCTACCGGTGAACTCACCCGTGTCTGCCATCAATGCACCTGTATCTGCCAGATAACCTTCATTGTTAAGAACTGCATGTTCTACCAATTCGGCAGGGTTTAAATTCCAAAAAACAGTTTGTGATGTTTCAATTCCTAAATTGGATAAAGTTTTATTCTCCTTTGTTAGATGGGAATGTTGCATAAATAATTTCAATTTTATTTGGGTTTATATTCTGCCTCAAAGATAGCCAATCCTGAATAATATAATTTTCAATAGTGCATTTATTATCAATTCAATCGATAACGTAAAGAATATATACGTTGCTCGAAAGCTGATTTACGCTTCTTTTTATGGTTAGCGTTCCGTTTGTGGAGAGGTATTGCGACTGATCCCAAATGATCGACTATTTTAGATCAAATTGAAAAAATTCTCTTATCATTGTGGACGAATAGAATAATCAAACCCTAACAAATATAATTTTGGAAAATAAATCTCACCTCAATACCCGACCCATTGGAGCGGATCTATTTGAGGGGCCAACTGTTTTTGGTCATCCCAAAGGTTTAATGCCCCTTTTTTTTACGGAAATGTGGGAACGTTTCAGTTACTATGGCATGCGGGCGCTGTTGATCCTGTTTATGACCACTGCGATTGTTGATGGAGGTCTGGGTTTTGATGATCAGACTTCAGGAGCTATTTATGGACTTTACACCATGGGTGTATATTTGTTCGCTTTGCCTGGAGGTTGGTTTGCTGATAGATTGTTTGGATTGAAAAAATCTGTGTGGTATGGTGGGATAATCATAGCGCTGGGTCATTTCACCATGGCCTTGCCGGGTATATTTTCATTTATGATAGATCAGCCTGAGGTCAAGGTGACTCTGACTTCCCTGGAAACCAATTCCTTTTACCTGGGATTGATACTTATAGTGCTGGGTACAGGCTTATTGAAGCCGAATATCAGTTCGGTGGTGGGCCAGCTTTATCCTGTTGGTAGTAGCAAAAGGGACGCTGGATTTTCCATTTTTTACATGGGTATCAATATCGGAGCATTTATAGCTCCCATTGCTTGTAGTACTTTGGCGGCATATGATTGGCACTTGGGATTCGGGTTGGCCGGTTTGGGAATGGTGATAGGTCTGGTCCAATATAAGTTGTCAGGAAAACACCTCGAGGGATATGGGGACAACCTCACATTTGTTTCGGATCAGGAAAAACTGGGGAAAAAGAAGTTGGTTAATATTCTGTTAGGAATTGGGGCAATAATCATTTTTGTAGTATTCCTGATGTTTTTTGGTGTGATACCTGTTGATATTTACGCTTTGGCAGGAGCTTCAGGTACCATTATCGCGGTGGTGGCATTTGTGTATCTTGGATATGTCATTTTATTTGGGGGATTAAATAATGATGAAAGAAAAAAGGTTGGCGTAATAGCTATTCTGTTTTTGTTTTCGGCATTGTTCTGGTCCGGATTTGAACAGGCAGGTTCAACGTTGAATTTATTTGCTTTGCGGTTCACGGAAAGAACATTTTTGGGATGGGAAATTCCTGCAGGTTACTTTCAGTCCATCAATTCCATGTTCATTATCATTTTTGCCCCGCTTTTCGGAGCTATGTGGGTTTGGTTGGGAAGGAAAAATCTTGAGCCAAGCTCTCCTATTAAGTTTGCAATGGGATTGCTGTTATTGGGAATGGGGTTTTTCGTGATGTATTTTGCTGCAAAGATTGCGGCATCCGGGGATTTGGCGGCTCCCACCTGGTTAATTATGACTTATTTGCTTCATACTTTCGGAGAGCTTAGTCTTAGTCCGGTCGGGCTTAGTTTAGTGACCAAACTGGCTCCTTCCAAATATGGTGGTCAGATGATGGGCATTTGGTTTTTGTCCGTTTCACTGGGAAACCTGTTTGCGGGCTTGATCGCAGGAGAGGCCAGCGGAGGAACTGATGAACAGCTGGCACAAATGCCGCACCAATATATGTTGATTGTTTATACAGCAGTGGGAGCGGGGCTGCTGCTATTGCTTTTGAGCAAGCCAATTAAAAAAATGATGGGGAATGTTCACTAATAAAAAAAGGCCTTTACGGCCTTCTTTTATCCTTTGATATCAATGTTTTTCTTTATCGCTATTTTTTTTGAATAAAGATTTTCTTGCATCCATGGCGGAAATCCCTGCACCTAATCCAATCAGTATACAAACAATCAAAAGGAATATCTGAGCACCTGAAGCAATCGGAGAACTGAAAATTTCTAAAAGCATAATATTTCAATTTTATTGATTTCATTAATTCCCGAAAGATAGCATTCACATCCTTCTACTCAAAATCCGGAAGAAAAATAAGCAAGCGGAAGTTTTCATCCACTTGCTTGAGATTTTTGAGATCTAGTCAATTTCGTCATCAAAGTCCTCAATTTCCTCATCATTATCGAGGTCTTCATCATGATCAAGGTCATCACCATCATCATCATCAAAATCGATAAAATTTTCATCTACAAATTCACTGTCCTCATCAAGATCGTAAACCTCATCTTTAAATTCGTCAGCAAATTCATCGTCCTCCTCTTCAAAATCATTTTCGTCGTCAAATTCTTCCTTCATCTTAGCGTGGTTTTAATGGTGTTATTTATGTTTGGTTTGATTCACACTAAATAAAGGAAAAAAAATAGCTATGCCAACAACTCCGCAGGTATATTTTTATTATTGGATTTATTGATTGTTAAAGTATTATTTATTATGGTGGTATTCACCCAATTTGATTCCAATACTCTAACCCATGTATTCATGTACAAAATAACATCCTCTCTGTTGTTTTTCAAAAGCTGATGCCTTTTTGGTTGTTCTATTAGGTGGAGCACTTTGGGGTCTGATAAGCTTTCCGGGTGTTTGAGTTCTTCCAAAGTTATACCAGACTCCAACAATTTGCCGATCATCACGTCCATTGGATAGCCACTTGTAGGGCAATATTCGATCAATTGGTCATTCCAATTTCCTGAACGTTGCATGGCGTACCGGTGGATTTCCTCACGGGAAAGTTGTACTATTTCCTGGGCAAGATGTCCACAGTTAAAGGAGCCCATATGTCCCCATTGATAATGGGCACCATTTTTTAATTTATTGATTGTTTTTCTAATTGCGATAATCAGACTCGGATTTGTTCCGGCCATAATATTTCAGGA
>JBGTDA010000112.1:0-39409 GCA_041748555.1 Rhodonellum sp. | reverse complement strand
GTTATTAAATTGTAGGATGTTCATGGCTAATGGATTTATTTAAAGCCAAGAAAACCAATTTTAAATTCAAAATACACTAATTGTCACTAGTTGTCAATGTAAATTATTTGGTCACTTGTATATAGGCGGATATTCACATTTTTTATATATCCAATGTTGCCAGATAGGCATTTGGTAACTTACCCAGATAATATTTCTGAAACTCTATTTTTTTCTCCAGGCTTTTGATCACTTCGTTTGCATAATTCTCCTTTTCCATTTGCTCGGCACTAACCAATCCCCCCGGACTGTCCAGATTGAGTTCCATTATCTTATCCCCCACAATATCAATTCCTGCAATAAACATCCCGTCTTTTTTCAGTTTTGGAGCCACCATGCTACACAATTTACGGATTGTTCCGTTGATTTTAGCCTTGTTTGCAGTCCCTCCTGCATGAATATTACTGCGAATATCGCCGGACTTGTTTCTCCGGTGTATAGCTGCAGGCTTGTTGTTGATTTCCAGAATTTTACCGTTGACCATTAATACACGGACATCTCCGTCTTTGGCTGCGGGAAGATATTCCTGGGCAATAATAAAATCATTTCTGGTCATGGTTTCCACGATTTGGTTGATATTGGTGGAGCTGTCAATCAAAAAAACATCTTTTCCACCGGATCCCTGAAGCGGCTTGAGAATTATTTTTTCTCCTTCTTTCTTATAAAATTCTTTGATGTCATCCAAATCTCGAGTTATTATTGTTCTTGGTCTGATTTCTTCAGGGAAGTGCTGAAAATACATTTTATTGAAAGATGTCATCAGAGAAAAAGGATCGTTGACCACCAACACTCCCCTTTCAGATGCAATCTGACCGAATATCATACCGGCGGTTTTGGCCCACTCACGGCTTCCTGAATCATCACTTGGATTGTTACGAAGAAAGATTACATCAAGATCCTCGGAGGATATGGAAACCCGCTTGGCTTCTTCACTTTGCATATACGCCATGAAAACCTCAAGATCTTTGAATTTTTTATTTTTGGGTACCTTAACGCCTATGGCTCCCATATGCCCGTTTTCAAGGTAATTGAGTTCTCCCACTCCTGAAAGATAAACTTCATGCCCCATCTGCATTGCAGTAAGGGAAAGTAGTGTGGTGTCATACCAAGCTTCTTCAGTAGACATTTGGTTTATTACAAAAATTATTTTCATATATAGCTGGATTAATAAATTAAAATGTTGGTCCGGTTTTCTATTCTGTTCTCAATCCAAGATTAACAGGGCACTCTTCGCAATTGTCACGTCCTGAAATTACTTGACACTCTTTTCCTGCCACCCCATGAGATTCTTCACTTCGCTGTAGGGTTCCCGGTTAATTAGAGATTCACCAAAGCTCGTTCAGAATGACGCATCGTCAAATCACACCGGTTTCCGTCTTCCGTCCTCCGGCATTTTTTACATCGGCCATCGGTCATCTGTCATCGTACTTCAAACTTTCCACTTCGTACTTCAAACTTCCCACTTCGTACTTCAAACTTCCCACTTCGTACTTCAAACTTCCCACTTCGTACTTCAAACTTCCCACTGCGTACTTCAAACTTCCCACTTCGTACTTCAAACCTGCACTTCCCACTTCGTACTTCAAAACATCGCACTTCCCCCTCCCACTCCTAGTCAATCATATCCGCCACATTCAGACCGTTGGTGATCTTCTTAAGTCTTTCTCTCGCTTTTCCGTTGTTTAAATATCTAGGTTGCATAGGAGCCGGAACCAGGATATTTCTCAGCTTTAGTTCATTGATCAAAGGCACATGCTTAAGTGCTATCTTCCCAATAAAAAGCGGGTCGAGTTCCCCACCCTGCTGGAGATAATCGATAAGATTTATCAATCCCCTGAGGTAAATGATATCCTTTGTGCTTCCTCCGCCCTGATGTATTCTTGTCGTGATCTGAAAAGCAGTTTCCGCATCCATATTGTAATCCTTGGTCAGCTCCCTGTAGGTCTCATCAAAATCGTATCCCTCGGTAAGACAATGACCGGCTACTACCCTCGCTGCCAGTAATCGGAGACGGGATCTGGTGAGCCCACCGACCAAATATTCTGCCAATACTGCCAGCCCTTCCTGCAGTTCATCATAATCCGCCAATCCTACGCTGAGCTGTTTGAACGGCTGTGCTCTACCATTATAGAATGTCACTACGTGGGTTCCGATTTCATGGTGCACCAGCGCATCTATCCGGTTTTCAGGAATCCGGTAACTCTCCCCGATATAAAGATGCCCTTTAGAAACCAACATCCCGACGATATCCTTTTTCACCTCAACTTTGGCGTCGAGTTGCGGATAATACGCTTTGTAGTACCTGACTTCCGCTCTGCATATATCAGCCATTTCATGACAATCAATCCACCGCCCGGTGAATTCTTCTTCCGGCGGAAATTCCCGTAAAAGATGTTTAGCTGTTTCAAATAAAGGTTTATCCACTGCATTGTACAACCTGATACTGCTGTATTTGAAATTTTCGGTGCCTCTTTCCTTCAGCATTGTAATCTGCTTTTCCACCTCCTCCCTTTTATCCAAAAAAAGAAATGCAAGTGCGGGATCTTCTATACTCCTCACATCGATCTTGAATAGATTTTCCTTTAACTCATCCGGATCAATGGGTAAAAGCCTGTAAAGAAACTTGGGGTTTCCTTGGAAGTTATTGGCTATGAAGTCTTTCTTGGCCTGCATGGTATTGGTGGGTGAAATCAGCAGGAGAAACTGGAATTTCATCTGGATTTCATGAAGCCTTCTGTCAATTTCCCAAACAGCATTTCCAATTTTGCTACTTCCCAACATATTAAAATCTTCGATTTTAAAAGTGGTTTGAACACGCAAAAAGTCATAAACAGTTTTTCTCAGAATCTGCGAAAATACCGTTTGAAAATCCCTGAAAACCACGTAATAAAATTCATCTTCGGCGACATTTCTGAAAAAGGGTGGAATTTCGAGTCCTAAAAGATATACTCCATTGTCCTTACAATCATCCATCGATAATATTACCGGTTGATCTGGTGGATGCCGGTCTTCTGTAACTTCTATTTTAACCTCCAGCTCCGGATGAATCTTACAATATGTTTGTAATCCCTCGGTAAGGGATTGTATGGTGGATGGAGCCCTTGATTTTGCGGCCTTGATTTTAAAAGTTTTACTTTCAGGAGTGCCCAGCCAGATTTCCATGACCATAATGGTTCCGAATACCTTGGAAAGGGTCTTGGCAAACATCTTTACATTTCCCTTTACTTCCTCCAATGAATAATCACCCCCTATAGTCACTAGATAGGAAGATTCTCCCAGCACCAGTTTAGCAACTTGTTTATCCTCCGGATCGGGATTTCTAAAAATCAATAAAAATGGCAACCTTCTCTCAATTTTGATTTTACCGCCATTCACGAGATTTATATTCAGGTGCTTACCGGTTTTCAAAGATTGGATCAGGGAATCATAGACTTTCTCTTTCATGTAAAGCGTTGCTGTTTTGTTCTTTGGAAAATAAACAATTCAAATTTTGAAAACCTGGGTCGGATTTAGAAAAGCATCAAAATTTTAGCTTTTAAAACTTAATTACCATGATCGATTCATAATATGCATTAACAACCCGTGGGTGCCCAAAATAAAAGAATACCCTTCCAAAGATATTTCCCTCAAAGACCATTTAGCCTTCAGAGGGAAAAATACTTCAGAACGGGTATTTCTATCTTCGTGCTGTTGAATATTCAACCGGATTACGCACTATTCAAAAGTTTAAGCAGGAACCTTTCCCGGGTTTTCTCTTTCCCAGAAACGGTGCTGGGCAATTGCATGGGCAAAATCAGCAGGTGACTGATTGATCAGCAGTCCTTTTTGCAGGATTTCCTTGTTTTTTGAATTCCGGATTTTTCGGCCGATTGCAGATTCATTGATCAGATCCTCTCCGGAACCGTCGGCTGCTATCGCCTTGCAGTGTTTATAAGCCTCGTTTATGAAGTGTATCGCTTCAGCTTCCTCCATCAGCGCCTTTGAATACTGCCCATCAGGCAAATAAACTGCGTCATATTCCACAGAGGCCGTGGTCTTGAAACTCTCATCCACTTTGATCCGCTCACTACCTTCTGCGGAAATAAATCCCAGATGTGGCGCCACCACTTTTACATGTGCACCATCATCCTCAAGGGCTGTTTTCATGGTGTTCAGGGATTTTCCATTTACGCCATCTGCGGCGAGAATCGCAATCATCCTGGACTTGATGGTATCTTTTACAGTATTGGCCATGCTCAAGGCGGATGAGCTTTTCAGTTTTGACTTGGATTTATTATGCGGCTGGAAATCATCCGGGTCTCCATCGGCAGGAATACTTTGATTCAATGGTTTGTCCAATGAATCAGGAATTTCAATACCCAAGGCTTTGGCTACCTTTTCAGCCAAACCCCGATCAATATGTTCCAGATGCCCAACCATCCTGATTTGGATATCCTTGGTTTTTACTTTGCCTAATTCAAACATCAAGGCGTTGGCCATGTGCTCCTTTTCCATTTCTGTCTGGCTGTTGTAAAACAAAGTGGCCTGACTGTAGTGGTCAAAGAAACTCTTGCTTCTGGCTCTGACTTTATGGGCTTCGATCCGTTCATTGTGGGAAACAAATCCACCCTCGGTGGCTTTTGCCTGGAATGGGCAGCCACCTCCCAAGGTATTCGGCTCGTAGCTGACTTTCCCAGTATTGATCGTATGGCGCATCGGGGCATCCCGCTGATTATTATGTACAGGTGCCAATGGCCTGTTGATGGGCAGCTCAGCGAAATTCGGTCCACCAAGTCTCAACAACTGAGTATCCGTATAGGAAAACAATCTTCCCTGTAACAATGGATCATTTGAGAAATCAATTCCCGGAACCACATGACCGGGATGGAATGCCACCTGCTCGGTTTCGGCGAAAAAATTATCCGGATTTCTATTCAGCGTCATTTTTCCGATGATCTGAACAGGAACCATTTCTTCAGGAATAAGTTTGGTGGGATCCAGCAGATCAAAATCGAATATGTGCTCATCTTTTTCTTCCACTATCTGCACTCCCAAATGAAACTCCGGATAATCGCCGTTTTCTATCGCAGTCCATAAATCCCGTCGGTGGTAATCCGGATCTTTACCGGAAATCGTTTGGGCTTCATCCCACAATACACCATGGGTTCCTAAAACCGGCTTCCAGTGAAATTTGACGAAAACCGAGTTATTGTCCTCATTCACAAAACGGAAGGTATGAACTCCAAAGCCTTCCATCATGCGGTAACTTCTCGGCACAGCCCGGTCACTCATCACCCACATGATCATGTGCATGCTTTCGGGCATCAGGGATATGAAATCCCAGAAAGTATCATGTGCTGCTGCTGCCTGAGGCATTTCGTTATCAGGCTCAGGTTTGATAGAATGAACCAGATCAGGAAATTTCAGGGCATCCTGTATAAAAAACACAGGCATGTTGTTTCCCACCAAATCGTAAACTCCTTCTTCTGTGTAGAATTTTGCAGAAAAGCCCCTTACATCCCGGGCTAAATCTGTTGATCCCCGGAATCCTACAACAGTACTGAACCTCACGAATACAGGCGTTTTCTTACCGGGAGTCTGAAGAAATTTGGCCTTGGTATATTTGGACATGGATTCTGTAAGTTCGAAATATCCATGAGCCCCACTTCCCCTTGCATGGACGATCCGTTCGGGAATTCTTTCATGGTCAAAATGGGTCATTTTCTCCCTGAAAAGAAAATCCTCCATAAGGGTTGGGCCCCGTTCGCCCGCTTTCAGGGAATTCTGGTTATCATTGATCCTGACCCCCTGATTACTGGTCAAAAATTCTCCCTCATCATTCCTTTTGTTTTTTTCCAGATCTTTGATTTTTTCACTTTCCTGATTTTTTGATTCCTTGTCTTCCATCATCTTTGTGGTATTTTGAGGTTCGTATTGTTATAAAATTCTTTGCCGATTGGAGAAAGGATCCTGAGAGAATCTTTCCTTGGCAAACATTAAAAAGCCTACTTTTTTAGTAGAGGAATATGGATTGGCCAATATTCCAGTAAACTTTTGAGGAAAAGCAAATAATAAAAAATAGAAAGAATAAAGTTATATAATTTACTAAAAAGATTACATGATTGAATAATGATCATAAACAAACACATTATTTAATTTGCTACTTACTATGTAGGTGAATGCTTAATCATAAAAAACAGGGTGGGTTTACATTTTGCACGGAGTCAGATTCTATTTTTCAATAATCTTAAAAAACATTTACTTACAAACAGATCATTTGTTATTATAGAAGAAGAAATCCGAGTGCAACCAAAACCGGAAACATGGGTACGATTAATCATACGATACAAATAAAAAAAATCAGCCAATCCGGAAATCAGCTGATTTTATGTGATAATAATCTTGCTCCGATTTTAATTAATTCTTCCTTCTTTTGCTTCTTTTGTAATACCAATAGGTGAGAATGGCCAAAATTACAACCGGAAGTACGAGGTATAGCAAAATTTTTTCCGAAGATTCTATGTTTAACGCATTCGGATTATTTGGAATTCCTTCAGGAATCTGAGCCAAGATGGGATGTGAAGCCAAGATTATCAAAATAGTAAAAATTATGGCTAAAATTTTATCTTTCGTCATTTTGTTTTTTATGATAAATGAGAATTGTTCGTTAAACATCAGTTTTAAAAATTTGAGATTCCATCCTGTGAATTGGAAAGATTCAAAATTTTCTTAATCTTGGGTTTAATCGAAATCCATGTCAAATTGTTTTTCTGGGGATTATTGATCATTTGGTTTTTTGTCCAACCGGGTCTCTCTGTTTTTTTTCATTCGGTCCTTTTGCTCATTGTCCACTTCCTCAGTTGGTGGCCCATCTTCCTCATTGTAATCGTCTTTTTGTGGCGGTCTCGCTCCTTCATTGGATCCGGGAGTTTCTCTGGAAGTACCTGTATCAACATCCTGTTTTCCTTTTCCGGAGAAATATACCGGATGTAATGGCTGGAAATTTAAATTAGAATATAACATATTGATTTTTTTTAGAGTGGTTATAATTGAAGACTAGTAAAAATAAGCTAAAACAATGCCATAGGTGGAAGTGGGAAATTGTCCCATGACCGATGACCGATGTAAAAAAGACCGTAGACCGAAGCCGGCGTCCTTGCGAGGAGTGCGTTTTTAATCTATTACTTACAAACAAGTCAATGCACGACGTGGCAATCTCTTCAAAGCACAAAGCGGAAAACCGAACCCATCAAAAAACAAAATGATGCTGTGGTTTTCCAAAATCAACAGATAGAATCTCCTTTAATTTATCCACCAGATCCTCATTGTCATTGGGTTTCTGCAGATATCCGGAAGCCCCCAGCTTTTGGCAATGGGTGATATCACTCTCATCGTTGGACGTGCTGAAAATAATGACAGGTAAATCAATCAGCGTAGATTCTTCACGAATCCTTTTCAGGAACTCAAAACCATTCATTACAGGCATATTGAGGTCCAAAAAGATGATATCGGGAGGTTCCTGCATGGACATCAGTTTTTTATAACCATCAGCTCCATGTTGGGCAGTAAGGCAATCCGCTTTAGGATCAATATCGGCTATTGCCATTTTAAAAAACAGCTGATCATCCATATCATCTTCTATCAGCAATATCCTCTTATACTCTGCCATCTTGAGTTGTTATTGTTTCAATGGAACATAAATATTAAATACCGAACCTTTTCCGGCCTCGCTATCCGCATTGATGAAGCCGTGGTGGTTTTCAAGAATTTTGGAACAAATCGCAAGGCCTATACCCGTTCCGGAATAATCATCCTTGCCGTGCAGCCGCTGAAAGGGCTCAAATATCCTACTGCTGTATTTCGGATCAAATCCGATTCCGTTGTCAGCAACCGTTATTTTACAGAACTTTATTTTCGAATCGCCTTTCAAATAATCAATTGTTTCGGGATCTACCGTTTCTGATGATATTTTTATCCTTGGAGCCTCTTCAGGTTTTCGGTATTTAATGGCATTACCCATCAGATTTACAAACAGTTGCCGGATCTGGGACGGAATGGCAGAAATAGTCGGCAGCTTACCGATTTCAACCTCCGCTCGCTGTTCTTCAAGGAAAATCTGCAGATCTTCCAACACCTCTTGCAACAGGTGATTCAGGTCGGTTACCTTAAATTTCACTTTTTGGCTTCCGGTTCTTGAATAACTGATCAGGTCATCGATCAACTGTTGCATTCTGAAAGCGGAAATCACTACCCGCTCCAAATATCCCTTGCTCTGATCCGAATGCTGGTTTTGGCTATCCTCAAGAACCAGTTTGAGGAATGTTTGGATTTTGCGAAGTGGCTCTTTCAGATCATGACTGGCGATGGAACTGAAGGAAGCCAATTCGGCATTGCTGCGCTGCAACTCTGTGTTTTTGGCCAATAACTGTTCGTTCGCATTCTTTAGTTCGGTAATATCCGTGGCCACTCCGATATATTGGATTGGCTTACCCTTTTTATTTCTCTTGAAAACCAGTCCTTGGGATAGCTGGCAAGTCCAATTCCCATCCTTGTTCCTGATTCTGTATTCCATTTGGAACATTTGTCCATCAGAGGATTTCCGGATCCTATTGCGTTGTTTTTCTACTTGTTTCACATCTTCCGGGTGAATCATGGAAGTATACAGGTCATGCTCCGCATGCTCTATTTCTTCAGGTCTAAATCCGGTAGAATGGGTGACTCTGGAATTTACAAAAACGACTTTTTCCTCTTCAAAATCATATAGGTAAATCATATTCTGGGTCATGTCCAGAATGGATTTCAGAAAGTTTTGGGAATCCCGTAGCTGCTTGGTTCGGCTGGAAACCTTTTCTTCCAAAGCCGAAGAAAAAGTCTTCTGATCATGGATATCCATACATCCTCCTGTATAACCTATGAATTCTCCTTGAGGGGTTTTTCGGGGTATTCCTACGGCCGAAATCCAACGATATTCTCCATCATTTCTCCTAAGCCTAAATTCCAAATGAATCTTTTGCCTGTTATGAAAACCCTGCTGATAGGTCTCTATGGTTTGATTTTTATCCTCTTCATGTATTCCTTCGGCCCATCCCATGCCCAACTCCTGGCTCAATTTGCGACCCGTAAAATCCAGCCAGATGTGATTCAGAAAACTGAATTTTCCTTGGGTATCGGCAATCCATAACAATAAAGGGGCAGTATCGGCCAATGCCCGAAAATGTTCTTCACTTTCTTTATGGATTTTGGCAGCCTTAGCTTCGGTAACGTCCTCAAAAACCATTAGGATGTACTCAATGGCATGTTTGCCGTTGAGAATCTGGCGCGCATTGACCATAAGGATATGTCCCCCTATGTGGGAAAAATCACCTGCAAGTTCAAAATCCTCGATCTGGATTTTGTTGGGAAGAATACTTTCCAAAAGTGCGCGAAGTTTCGGATTGTCCCACTGACCGTTGTTGAGCTCAAACACCAATCGACCTTCCGTATCCTCCTCGGTTGTTTTGAAGTACTTATAGAAAGCGTGGTTTGCATTTTTTACCCGTAGATTCCTGTCCAGGATCACCAATGGCTCCCGAATGGTTTCCACTATGGCCTCTGCATGTTTTCTGGCACTGATCAGCTGAACCTGACGGTCCATCAGCTCTTCATTGACACTGATCAATTCCTCGTTGTTGGATTGCAGTTCCTCCGAAGAGGTCTCCAGTTCCTCATTCAGGGTCTGCATTTCTTCACTGCTGCTCAACAATTCTTCGTTGGCACTCTGCAATTCTTCGTTGGCCGCTTCCTGATCTTCGGTGACGCTGCGGATGTCCTCGCGGAGCTGCCCCAACTCCTCCTCCAATAATTTTATGCGTTCCCGATAGGATTCACTCCCTACTTGTTTTTCCTCCTGCTTATCCGGCACCTCGATTTTATGGAACAAAACCAGGAAATGTGGGTCCAGATTGGTTGGAATGGGAATTACTTCCAAATCCACCAGATAGTTTTTGCCTTTGAGTTTGATGCCTTTTTTGCTGAATTTATCGTGGACTTTCCCTTTTAACAAAGCATTTCTCAATTCAAATGCAAGTCCTTCGCGTGCCATTTTGATAATATTCAAAGTGGGTCTACCCGAGAATTGAGCCAAAAAAGGCCCGGTATCTCCATGAAAATGAACGATATCTTTATTATGATCGATGATGACGCCGGCAGGTGTATGATTTTTGAAGATGATGGCATTCGCCAACTTCTGGAAATCCGGTTCCGTTTCCGCTTTCTTCCACTGACGTGGATTCCTGGTCAGCTGAGAGGTAATTTCCATCGGTTCATAAGAGGTGTTCGGAAATTTTACCGGAGCTGCCTTGCGAACAAATATTTTGTGGTTCTTGATCAAAGACTCAAAAAGATTGCCCGCACTGGTCGCGGATTCCGATTTGCCCAAAAAAAGGACTCCGTTTTTCTTTAACGCATAATGAAACGTGGTCAGCGCCTTCTTCTGCAAGAACGGGCTGAAGTAAATCAACACGTTTCGGCAGGTGATCAGGTCCATTTTGGCAAAAGGCGGATCCTTCACAAAATTATGGACCGCAAACACACACATGTCACGGATATCCTTATTGATATGGTAACCCCCATCTGTTTTGGAAAAATATTTAGGAAGCCTTGATGAGGATACATTCACTAGGTCTTCCTTGCCGTATATAGCGGTTCTGGCTTTGATAATGTTGCTTTCGGAAATATCCGAAGCAAAAATCTGTACTTTCAGATTCAGTGATTTTTCGGAGATAAACTCATGCAGGCAGATGGCAAGAGAATAGGCTTCCTCACCGGTGGAACAACCGGCCACCCAAACCCGGAGGTTTTCCCCTTCCTGGGTGTTTTTGATCAACAAAGGGAACACGGAATCATCCAGGGTATCGAAAATTTCGTGGTCCCTGAAAAAATAACTCACCGGAATCAGTATATCGTTGAACAGGGCATCCTGTTCCTTTTCGTCCGATCTAAGGAAGTCCAGATAATCATCCGGTTTTACATAGTTGGTCAGTACCATCCGACGGGCAATCCTCCTGCGAAGTGTGGGCTGCTTATAATGGGAAAAATCGTTACCTGTCCGATGTCTCAGCTGCCAAAGGATCTGTCTGAAAACATCCTCATCATCTGCCGGAATCTCCGTATCATCGGCATAGGCATAATTTGTTCGGTAGGCTTTTTTCACATGTTGTAAATGCCGCGGCATTTCTCCGGGAGAAAGGATGAAATCGACAGCCCCCGAACTGATCGCCTGTCTGGGCATGGAATCAAAGGGAGCTGATTCGGGCGATTGGGCATAAGTGATTCCTCCACATTCTTTGATGGCTTTGAGTCCGTCCGTTCCGTCAAACCCATTTCCGGACAAAACAACCCCTACAGAAAAGCTCTTGTGCACTTCTGCCAATGACCTGAGAAAGACGTCTATCGGCCTGTTCTTTTTGTCGTTGGCGTCCCGTTCATTTAATTTGAGAACCCCATCGAAAGCAGTCAATATTTTATTTTCGGGAATAATATAGATATGGTTGGGGGCCAAATTGATGTCGTCCGTGATTTCATGGACAGGAAGAACAGTGAACCTGGACAGGATTTCGGGCAAGAGACTTTCATGTGACGGGGCAAGATGTTGGACCAGAACGTAAGCCATTCCGGATCGCTCATCAATGGTCTCAATCATTTGTTTAAAAGATTCAAGTCCCCCTGCCGAAGCTCCGATACCTACGATCGGGAAATCCTGGGTTGATTCAGGCGGTGAATTATGTTTTGTTGCAGACATGTATGCAATGAATTTTCAGTTTGTATCAGTGTTGTTTAATATCAATGTACTGCTATCAGCAAATATAATTTAAGCATGTAAAAGCCCAAAAGGGACTTTTTATGTTTTTTACCTTTCATAGAACTCATTTCTTAGAATTCTCTAAAAAGAGATTTACCTTAAGTCATATCAATTAAATCTAAAATGCCGTCTTTCAATATAGCATTGAACCCAATAAGAATCTGTAATAAATGTGGTATAATTTTTCCTGGGATGCTGAGAATTACCCGTTCTTTTGGTTTGTTGTTTGATCCGGGGAATATGATAAATTCATGGGATAGTATAATAATGTAATTTTCAGCTTAATTTTCCTATGGCCATTAAATTAGTGAAACTTTCGGTATAAAGTCTTGGCTTTCGTAAATAAAGCTATTTTTCGGAAGTGTTTGGGAATTATTTTGAATGGATCGCAAACGGTAATGCTGGGTGTTGATGAGAAGCTATTGTTTATAACTATAATTATATGCGCCGAAAGGCGCGTAGATTCGGCTAGACAATTTACACCATAGACATTCTACGCCACCGGAATCTACTCCGCAGGAATCTACGCAAAGCATCTACGCCACCGGCATCTACCGTCATTGGTAGGAGTGCCCTGTTTTACTATGTGACCTTATTAAGTTACCCTCTTTAAAAAAATGTAGCTACCTTGCTTTACCTTCTTTTAGAAAACTTAATCTTTTACCTCATGATCAGAAACATTTTCATACTTGGTATTATTGTCAGTTCCCTCCAATTCTCCTCATGCTCTACAGGAAAATCAGAAAATATTCGGGATGAGGATTGGCAGGTTCTTTTTAACGGAAAGGATCTGGATGACTGGATCGTAAAAATCCACCATCATGAAACGGGGGATAATTATGCCAATACCTTTCGGGTGGTGGACGGTGTAGTTCAGGTAAATTATGATGAATACGGGAATTTTGAGGAGCGGTATGGACATCTTTTCTACAAAGAACCTTTTTCTTCCTTCCATTTGAAATTCGAGTATAAGTTTACCGATCAGTGGATGGGGGATGCACCTGTTTATACCTACAGAAACAGCGGTGTGATGTTTCATTCCCAAGCTCCGAATACCATATTGAAGGAGCAGGATTGGCCGATATCAGTTGAATATCAAATGCTGGCAAGGGAGAAAGAAGACCAATCAAGACCCACCGGAAATATGTGTTCACCTGGAACGGAGGTTTTTTATAAGGGAGAAATGTTTCCACAGCATTGCATCAATTCCTCCTCCGACACATACGGGTGGGATGAGTGGGTCAGTGCTGATCTTATCGTGTATGGGGATTCTCTGGTCATCCACATGGTCAACGGCGACACTGTCCTCCAATACACCCATCCGCAGATCGGTGGTGAGGTGGCCACCGGCTATGATCCTCAAATCAAGATAGATGGCAAGCCGCTCACTGAAGGTTACATCGGATTACAGGCCGAAGGTCAGGGAGTGGAATTTCGCGAAATCAAAATCAAAACTCTCAGATAACCATGTAGATGCCTTAAGAGTAGATTGCTTTGCGTAAATGCCGGGGGTAAAAGTAGATGCTTTGCGTAGATGCCGGTGGCGTAGATTGCTTCGCGTAGAGGAGAACCATCTACTATATATAGCATAATACAAGTCTACGCACCATTAGGTGCATCTACCTTCTACCCTCTACAAAAAAAGTAGATGCTTTGCGTAAATGCCGGTGGCGTAAATTGCTTCGCGTAGAGGAGAACCATCTACCATTTATAGTATAATACAAGTCTACGCACCATTAAGTGCATCTACCTTCTACAAAAAAAGTAGATGCTTTGCGTAGATGCCGGTGGCGTAAATTGCTTCGCATAGAGGAGAACCATCTACCGTTTATAGCATAATACAAGTCTACGCACCACCAGGTGCATCTACCTTCTACCCTCTACAAAAAAGTAGATGCTTTGCGTAGATGCCGGTGGCGTAGATTGCTTCGCGTAGATTTTGCGAAATTGTACGATCTTCCCATCAATAGCTTTACGAAATGGAGTAAGAGCTATCACTTATATTATAATCCCGATCTACGCGCTTTTAGGCGCATCTACCTTTCTACTTTCTCCCCTTACACTCTCTACCTTTTCTACCCTTCAATATCCCCATATTCAATGGAATTTTTGAGATCCTTTTCGAAGGCCTCAACAAAGGCATTTTTAAGTACATTAAAGATGGTTGGGAATAGTTTTACATCGGTTTGGTTGGTATCTCCCTGAAATGGGATTTCGGTTGCAAAGCGTTTGGTTTTGGGATTGGTGAAAACCTTCACTGTTGCCGATACTACGCCTTCCCATGCTTTCCTCAACAATGAAGTATCTTCATTCTGAATGTCAAGAATTTTTACATTTTCCAGAATCGGTTTTAGATAGCCCTCAAAAACCCCATCCTTCATGGCTACTTCGGACGAAATATAAAACTCCCCCTGCTCAAAGGTAAAATTTCCATAAGCCTCCGAAAACTCATTCAGGGCAGTAAGGTTGACTTTATCAATTTCCACATCTGCATCAAAATCCGGATTTGACTTCAGAATATTCAAATCAACACTTCCGGAAAGTACTCCTCCCCCAATGGTATTTCCTGACATGACAATGGAAGCCGGCAAAGCTGAACCTTCCTGCTTTACATTTCCAAGATTAGTAGCATTAATTGTCAGATTTTCCAAGAAGACATCGACATTTGGACTGGCGGTTTCATCCAGGTAGTGTATTTCCCCATTGTTGGTAGTAAATGAATTGATGTTTATGGGAATCAGATCATTGAGCACCTCATCAAAATTAACCCCTTCGGCATCATATATCCAGCTCTTCACTTAAATATGTTTCAATAAATTTTCCTCTAACGCCCCCGGCATTGTTGACCAAAACATTTACTTCAAGGTTGGCCGCTTTTACTTCATTGTAAAGTTCTTCTGCCGCACCATGTTTCATCAGGTCTTTCTGAAAAGGTTTAGCCTCAACACCAAACTGCCGTTCAAAATCATTGGCTGTTTTCTCAAGATCCTCCTTCGATCTTGCGACGAGTATCAGGTTAAATTTTTTTTCTGCCAGCTCTTTCGCTATTTCGTAGCCTATCCCCCCTGTTGCCCCGGTCACGAGTGCAGTTTTCTTTTGTTGATTTTCCATTTCATCTGTTTAAAATCCAAAAAAAGGATCTTTTCTCCGCTTGGTTCCGCATCAAAAAAGATCCTTTTTTTAATCAATCGAAATACAATGATTTACTCTGATCCTTGGGTTTTAACGATTTTATTATAAACCCCCATGATTAAAAAAGGAGTTGTCCACTGACCTACAAAAAGAGCGGTTTTATCCTGCTTCAAGATTTTTAAGGTAAGGGATACTCCCATGCAGGCGAATGATGTCCATAAGAATACATCAGAAGGAATCCTTGCCGTTTTGTCCTCAATTTCTTTGGCTACTTTTCCTTCCTTTTTATCTTTGTTTTGAGGAGAATTGCTGTTCTTGTTGGACATATCCTCTACTGTGGATTTGATTTGTTCTTTTGAATCTTCAAAAGTCTTGTTGATGTCTTTGCTTTGATTGCTTCCGAGATCAGAACCTTTTGCGTTGTTTCCTACAGCCGGCTGATTGGAAGCTGTAGGTTTACTTGCGATATTGGGATCATTGTGATCATAATGTTGCTTACTCATAATTTATGTCGTTTAAGTTTTATATAGATTTAAGCCAATAAAATCCAAAAACCATTCCGGCCGGACCGTTTTTTAAAACCCCGAAGAGAAACTTCCCAAAGCTAATCTTAAAGCAATTTATTGCAGGGAACGTTTTCGCCACCCCGGAAAAAAAGAAGAATGAACCGCAAATGGAAACGCCTATTGTGCATCCATTTACACATTTTGTAACAAATGAGGGAAGGGGAAAGTGGAAATTGTCGGATGTCCGATGACAGATGACCGATGTTTCGACGTCTTTGCCAGGAGTGCCTTAAATCTCTACTTTAGGAAATCCTTTTGCACGACCTGGCAATCTCTTGATGTCCGATGACCGATGACCGATGACCGATGTTTCGACGTCTTTGCGAGGAGGGCCATTATAATCTTTACTTTAGGGAAGTCCTTTTGCACGACGAAGAATCTCTTTGCAAGTACGAAGAGAACCGTTGACTGATGTGAAAAAGCCGGATGTCCGAGGACGGAAGATGACATCCTGTAATTCCTATTGAAAGAGCTTAATTGTTTTCATGGGAAAGAGGCACTAATTCAGGGCTTAGGTCGGGATCTTCCATGTCCCTGTCGAAGGGAAACATGGGGCGGTTGATCCTGGTGAATTCCAGGTTTTCAATATCCTGATCAACACCTCCGGGTGTGAGTGCCATGATCCAATCAGCCCGCATATCATACAGTTCAGGTACCAAATAACCGATTTTTACCACCAGAATATCGGCCTCACGTGGCCGTAGTCCCAACCGCGTAAAATCCGATTCTCTGTGATAAGGCTTGCGTTTTTTTGTTACAATGACTGATACGCTACCCACCTTCACTACAACTTCTGTTTCGGCATGCTGATCTCCGTGTTCGATAGCAGTGACCACGCCTGTCAGGAGTACCGGAGGAGCAAACCTGGAGTCAATAAAAGCTCCGGCATATCCTTCGACCCGGGCTCCTATACCTGCTTCGATGGCTTTTTCAACGAGTTCAGGCCCGGGTAAGGAAGCATAAATTAGTTCCGGTCCAGTCCCGGATTGGAATTCAGGCCTTTTAAGAATTTCAGCCAAAGTCCAGGTGACATCTCCCGCCCCTCCTGCTGTCGGATTGTCTCCCATGTCGCTGATGATAAATGGCTTTTTGTCACTGACGATCGCCTTATCCAGACTTTCTTGGAGAGAAGCAGTTGGTGCAATAAAATCGAATTCCTTCCTCACTTCCCAGAAACTTTTTGCCAGGTCTTTGGCAGTTCCTGTGACTTTCTCTTTATCATCTCCCGTCACCATTACATAAGCCTGATTCCGGGGTTCATCCGCCCACGCATATCCTATCCAGATTCCCGCATCCACAACACCCTCCTGATCGGCGGCCGGCCCCACTTTGGCATATAAGCTTTTTGCCGGGTCGATCCTTGTACTTGTTTTTTCTCCCGGTAATAATATCGGCACCGCAACCCAAGCCTTATATTCCGGCTTGCCTTTGCCGGTTTCCAGTCTTTCCAGAAGATTATCCACAGTCCGCTTCTTTGACTCCATGGCATCTTCATGTGGCGCCATCCGGTAACAGGTGATCAGATCGGTGTTTTTTGCCAGACGCCATGAAACACTTCCATGAAGGTCCATTGAGGTGGAAATAATCGTTTCATTACCCACTACCTCTCGAACCTTGATGATGAGATCACCTTCGGGATCATCAAGTCCTACAACGCTCATGGCTCCGTGAATATCGAAAAAAAGACCGTCATATGGCAGATTTTCCCGAAGCAAATCAAGCATATCGTTAACCAAAGAATCATATGTTCCCTTGGTCACAGCACCTCCGGGAATGGCGCGGGCATACAATGCAGGAAACCAGTTTGCCCGCTCCCTATTGGTAGAGTCGGGAGAAAGGAATGGATATAAACTGAAAATTTCTTCGCCTTTGCTCACCCTGAATGCATCCATGCGGCTTACAGCGGGAGAAAAAGTGCTGGACTCAATCGCTATTCCCGCAATCGCAATTCTTGGAAGGTTATCTGTTTCACCGTTACCATTATCGTTTCCGGTACATCCGGCTGAAAAAATCAGGAATAGCGCAATTGGTAAGCTGTAGATTGATTTATTCATTTTTATATGTTTTAAAGCTGTTGTTCAAGATTTTATAGCAAGTCTATAATACTAAAAATATCGCTAATGTTTATGGGAATTGTTACGAAGAGGATTTTCCGCTATATGGGTGCCTTTTTTTTTTACTGATTGACTCCTGTTTTATAAAAAAATTTCCCTGAAAACAGAATAACCTGGACAACTATTTATGTTTATCGCTTTTTCTTCCCGAAGCCGTGGTCCAGGGGTTAATCTCTTCTTTTTAGTCCCCCACCAAAAAAAAATAAAATATTTTTAAATTATTTTAGGGGTAAATAAAAATCAGGCCACTACATTTTTATGGTTAAAATGCAATTTTATTTTTATGAGTTACAGTAATTGTTTTGTGTAAAACAACTCCCTTAAATCATACATTTTCAACAATATTCAATTGCCTTTTCCTGCATTAAAAATAGTTTGGAAATAAAATTTTTAATGCCATCTTACATCGAATTCAAGATTTTGATGACAAAAAAGTCTGGATTTAAACAGCTAAGGTTTGTTAGTAAATCTAGATTTAGAACATTATGAACAACAAGAAAAAATTATTAATAGCCAACCTTTTTGCCATGTTTGCCTTGGCTATCCTGATTGCCGGAATCAAGTTGTTGGGATTGGATTTTGGGTTATCATTAGGTGCTGTTGTTACAAACGGCATACTACTATTTGTCCCACAAATGGCTTTTTTTTATATGTATTGGATGTCCTTTAAAACTGAAAGCAGAAAAGCAATCAGATAAAATATTACCGGATTTGTTTACCAGAAAAGAGTCATCAATCCGTAATCCTTAATTACCCCCCTAAACCCTAGCTTCTTATAATGAGAATGTTAGGGTTTTTGATTTTTTTAAATACCCCAAATATTGAATCAGTAGGTATATCTTATTATGAAGGCCTAACAAATCCCGATGATAACCGGATTTTATTAAAAATAAATAAATTTCAGGTCGTTCCAGTTGCCATCGATGGGGTTATAAATGGAAAGCAACAACAAATGTGGTCTGAAACCCTCGATTTCGGTAAAACCATAGGTATGCACAAAACTGTCGGGTCCATAAAAAGAATCCACTCTTGATCCTTTTACATTCCCATTACTATCAGAAAGATTCCCGAGAATATCGATATGGTAATTTTCCCTTTTCGTTTCCACCTTGACATCCACAAAATACGTCCCTTCTTTATGGTAAACCTCACCAATGGAAACGTAAATATCAGAATAATCCGTAGAAAGATTCTCCTCATTGAACAGCGTATCTTTTTTTAATTCACCCTTATCTTCAAGTCCGGGAATTTCATTTTTCCCAGCCGCCTTTTTTACCTTTTCGTCTGATTGTGAACAGCCAAAGAATAAAAGAAAAAGTAGGATAGAAAGCAGAAATGTATATGGGATTGGTTTCATAAGAAGTGTAAAAATACCAAAAAAGTTTTTCCTCCAGAAATTGATATTCTGTATACATCATAAAATCAAAGCCTTTCAACAATCCTTTCCTTGTGAATAGATTGCGTTACTACAGTTTCTTTTCAAATGGTGATGGATTCCATATTATATGGGCAGCTACTTATCTTGCCTGTAAAAAGTAGCGGTAACAGGCAGGTGGTCACTGATGATCCTCATGGTATCAGGCGTGAAAAAGTTTTCCACTTTTATGCCTTCCGGCAATGCCTCCCTACTCATATTCCTGTTCACCAATATATAATCAAGCCGCCTGCTGGGTTCATTTGCCGGATGAGAATGAATTGCGCTATCAATTCTATCTTCAAAGAGATTGTCCAGCTTTGGATTCTTGATTAAAAGCGCTAACTCCTCGGAATTGGGTATGGCGTTTAAGTCTCCGGCGACCATCATATTCTTATCAGGGTATTGCTTTAGGATACTATTAAACTGACTTACCAGGAAATTTAGCTGGCCCTTTCGCATCGCAATATCACGCTCGCCTCTGCCGGCTTTTAAATGTGCACCGGTAAGGAGAAAGGAATAATCTTCGGCAGGAAAAACATCTATGGACCACATGCGCGTATTGATCTGGTTTTGGGTTTCCTCCTTCCCGTCTTCTCCCACATAGCCCGGCAGTGGGGTAGTCACAGATCCATATCCGCTAATAACGCCCATAGGGAACCTGCTCATGACCACCACATTCATATACCAATCATGGCTGGGAACATCGGCAAAATACAGATATTCCATTTCCGGCAAAGAGTCTGTTGCGAGTTGTTTTAAAAATTTAGCACTTTCAAATTCCTGCAACACCACAATATCCGCATCGGCTTTTTTGAGTGCCTTCAATAATAGATTCAGCCGAAGCGGCATGTTATCAGGAGGGTTATTTTCACGTTCATTATCAATATATGGATCGTCATAGCTATCTAGGAAATGTTCCACATTCCATGAAAGGACAGTAAAAACCGAATCTTTTTTATATTCATAATCCACAGGCTTCACCATCCCGGAATCTGAAAACGAGGACCCGTTTTCTACGGCTGTCGCTGTTTTTTCCTGAATGGAGCAGGAGGCTGAAACCAGTATAATAATGGCTAGATAGGTTATTTTACGCATCTTTTCTTTATATATATTTTCATGTAAAATGGAGCAGGCTTTATCTCCAAACCTGCTCCTTTTAATTGCATTAATTGCAAAAGATTATTCAGACCACCAGCTTCCCGAAAGCATCGTATCTCCTTTGTCGAGAAATTCACTGACCGCTTGTTCGTAATTTTTCTGGTTTATCGCTTTAATCAGTGGGGGATATACCATCCTTTTCAGTATCTGGTCGGTTAACATAGCTGATCCCACTTTAAACTCCGGATATCCCACCCTTCTGTAGTTGATCCACCCATCATAACCCTGATAATAAAGATTGATATACTCTTCTCTCCATACCTGTTTTAAGGCCATTTCTTTATCTGAAGAAAGCTTTACCTCCTCTTTGACCAGATGAGCCTCTATGTCGGCGTCCTGAACTCCCCACCATGCACAGGCTGATTGAATCCCTTTTTCGTAATGTGCGGAAGCATCTCCTGAAACATATCCCTGCAGAATGGCTTCTGCAATATAAAATTCAACTTCGGCATGAGAGATAAGCACCGACGGGGCCCTTACACCATTCATGCCTGTATAGGGAGCTGCCAATCCTGAAAAATTACGGATAATATCCGGGCTTTCTCCCGAAGGCACGCCAAGGTACACCGGGTTTCCGTTTTCGTCAATATTCACTGGCTCTCCCTCCGTATCGACCCCTAAAGCTGCCATATGAGGCCTTCGGGGGTCAAGGGTTTTATGCAATTCATTTGCAAAAGTTTCACCAATAGCCGTGGATCCGCTCGTACCTGTTGCATTGGTGGATTGCAACCCAAACCGTCCATCATATATGATCGCACAGGTTTCATCCGGAGAAGAAAACAGCTCCCCTTGTTCAATAAGAATTTTGATTCTACTTATCACCGAAGGATCTGCTTTTACCATCTTCATGTACGTCCGCAGTTTCAGGCTATTGATAAGCTTTCTCCACATTACATTATCTCCTGCATAGAAAGGATCTCCTCCGCGGATGAAATGACCACCTGGCCTTGTTTCCAGTAAAGCATAAGCCTCATCAAGCTTTTCCAGATTGCTTCGATAGATCGATTCCTGTGAGTCAAATTTTGGTGTAAAATTCAATTCATCACCCTGTAAAGCTTCCGAATAAGGGACAGGACCGAAGACATCGGTAAGATAAGTAGTCAGATAGGCTTCCAGGATTAGACCTGCGGCAATATAATCATCTAACTCTTCCTTTTCTGCTTTATTCTTCATGTCCTTGATATCATATAAGGTACGGTAGATATTATTGTACACTTCTTCAGAATCGGAGCCCCTGAAATCATAACGGTGGCGTTGATCAATCAGAGAAGTATTGGTCCAGTACTGGCCGACATAATTTCCTATATCACCATAGGCACGGGATCTGGTTCCTGCATCAAAAATGACTTGGGTAAGCAGTGAAGCCGCATTGATTTCCGTCATTCGCGTAGGGTCTGTATTGATTTCTTCGAAATCATGGCAGCTGGTTGACAGCATAACAATGCCTATTATTAAAACCCGGTGGTAGTAGTTTTTTAGATACATTTTCATTTTCTGTTTTTTTTTAAAAGGTAACTTTAAGGTCCAGTCCAATCGATCTGGTGGAGGGCGAACCCATTGCTTCCAATCCCGGGGTTAGGGCGCCGTTATTAACTACGGATTGCTCCGGATCATAAGAAGGGAAGTTTGTCCATACAAAAAGCTCATTCCCGAATATGCCGATCTGTGCACCTTTCAATCCCCAGCGGGCCGGTAAATTGTAGCCTAACCTAAAGTTTCTTAATTTCAGGAAGGTGGTTTCATGGATGTTACCCTCGATCTGATCGCGTTCGTACATGGCATTGTAGTAGTAAGGTGCCGGTGCGGATACTGTATTAGGTATGTATTCACCTGTTTCTTCCACCAGCATTACACCATCGCCTATCACGCCAAAGCGCCCATCGGTATTCTGTATCCATTTTTGTGAGGCCTTGTCATATTCCGCACCGCTTTCAAATGGAGCCCCACTTTCGCGGCCATATATGGTTTTTTCAGATTTGCCGGTATAATTCATCAGGAAGTGGGTTATGGAATAAGCATTTCCTCCATGCTGGTAATCAAATTGGAAAGAAAGGTTGAAATTCTTATATCGAAGCGTGTTTATTAAACCGGCTCGCCATTCGGGGAAAACGTTTCCCAGGTAATCTTCTTCATTGTCCCGCTGTGCCAGTCCATCTTTATAAATGATCTTTCCATCATGCATATCGTAGCCTTTTCCGTAAATACGGCCCATCTGTTCTCCTGGCTCAGCCTTTACCAATACCCGTGATCCTACATAAGAACCGATAACGTAAACATCGATCACACCGGGCACTAGCTCTTCTACCCTACCTCTATTGGCAGACCAATTGGCGGAAACGTCCCAGGTAAAGTTTCTGCCCATAAAAGGTTTTGCATTAAGCTGCAATTCAATGCCCTTGTTGGAAACTGATCCTGCATTCATTAAAGCGCCTGTATATCCGGAAGCCGGATCAACCGGTAGGATTAATATCTGATCTTTGGTTACCGATTTATAATAGGTAGCATCCAGATTCAGCCGGTTATCGAGAAAATTAGCCACTATACCAAACTCCGTAGCATTCGTTCTTTCGGGTTTCAGGTCAGGGTTAGGAAGTGTTGAAGGATTAGAATAACCCCCGTTGATACTGTTTGAGGCCGCATAATACCTGCTCAGTCGATAGGGGTCGGTGTCCGAGCCCACCTGTGCCGCAGAAGCCCTTAATTTCAAAAACGAAAGGGCGGGGAGGTCGAGCTGTAACAATTCAGTTAAATCTACTGACAAGGCTGCAGAAGGATAGAAATAGGAATTATTATCTTTAGAAAGTGTGGAAGTCCAGTCATTTCTACCTGTAATATCCAGGTAAATCATATCCCTGAAAACGGCGTTGATCACACCATATCCGGAAAAATGTTCCATTTGCCGCCTGCTATTCCTCACCAAAGGTCTTTCTTCCGAATTCTGTAGGTTGAAAACCCCCGGAATGGTCAAAGCTCCTGCTTCAGCATTCATGCCATTGCCATTAGTATATCTGTGATTGGCACCAAGACTCCAATTTATAGCAAAATCACCCTTTGAAAGCTGCTGACTGAGGATCACGTCTGTATTCAATAACATGTTTTTGATGGCAGATTCCTGATAATTCCCAAAGCTGTTACGAGGTTCTGACCAAGCTCTCTCCCTGGTTCTTAATTCAGTATAAAAATCAATCCCACTTCTTGCTGTCAGTTTTAAATTATCAGTAAAATCATGATCCAGCTGGATATTACCGAAAATACGGTCTTTATCCAGGGTATTGATGGAATTATAAAGCAACCAATAAGGATTGGCACTTAAAGAACCAATGCCGTTATGCTGCACATTTTCCTGTCCGTCGAGCCAGTGTTTTTGGCGATACCAGTCAAGATTGTCGTTTGCATTAAGCCAAAAAACCTGGTAATGGGCATTTGTACGGTCATAACCCTCTGCAGGTAAATTATCAGAAGCTTGTTTCATATAGTTTATCTTAGTAGTAAACCTGGTTTTCCCTGTTCTGATGCCTGACGACAACGCAAGGTTTAAACGATTATAGCCTGTATTCGGCATAATATATTCGTTGTTCAGATAGTCCACAGACCCCCTAAAGAAGGCGTTATTGTTTCCAGCCTCCACCGAAAGCCCGGTAGTACTGGTAATACCTGTTTCGTAAAAATTCTGCTCTAATTGATTACTTAACCATGGCGTTTGGCCACCCTCTTCAAATTCCCATATTTCATCCCTTCTGTTAGGGTCATATACAGCGCTATGGGGAGAATCGTACTGGTAAAAATTCTGTCCCATGAATTTGGGGCCCCAAGAATGGCCGTTTCTGTTTTGGTTTCCATCGGGAGAATCCTTAAAAGCATAATAATCATTTTCGGACCGGTTGCCTGAGCCAAACAGGTGTTGACGGGGCAGCCATCGGTTTACCTGTTGGATAGAGGTCGACTGCCTAACATTCACTGTTAAATCCTGGTTGTACTGACCGCTTTTGGTGGTAATCATCAATACACCGTTTACCGCCTGAGAACCATACAGGGCAGCTGCAGAAGCGCCTCTCAATACGGTAATGCTTTCAATATCTTCCGGATTTATGGCAGACAATCCATCGCCATAATCTACCCCAGCTCCCAGATAAGAACGTTCTCCATCGCCGTTCTGATCGTTGGTTACCGGAACTCCGTCAATTACGACAAGAGCCCTGTTCTTGTCCATGTCCAGCGAGGCCTCTCCCCTTAAGACAATACGGGAAGATCCCATTGGACCGGTAGAGCGTGTGAGTTGCATGCCGGGTACTTTTCCGGCCAGAGAGGTTGCCAGGTTTGGGTTGCCGCCGGTAGTAATTTCATCACCTTCTACTTTTGTTACTGCGTAGCCTAGTGCCCTGGTTTCCCGCTCAATCCCTATTGCAGTCACTATCACCTCGTCCAGCCCTCTTTCTGACTGAGACAATTGTACATCCAAGACAGAACGCTGTTGAACGGGTATTTCCATGGTCTTAAAACCTACAAAGGAGAAAACCAATACAGCATTCTCATCCGGAACGTTTAGCATATAATTACCTTCAATATCGGTAATCGTTCCTGAAGAGGTTCCTTTAATCATAATATTCACTCCGGGTAATGTTTCGCCCGTTGCCTTGTCCGTTACATTTCCCCTGATCGGGTCGGCCAAAACAAATGGGTAATCGGTCTTGGAATAAATCAACTCTCCTGATGCAGGAAAAGAGGTAAATAAAAGATAAAAGACCATTAAAGGTGTGAGCAAAAAGCCTTTTGAAGGACGGCCGGATTTTTTTGACCACGATAACCTTTCCAAAGGGTAGGAGCACTGAAGGTTTTTGTAAAATAATTTCATATTTTTGTAAGGTGTTAAAGGTTATTTAACTAATTAATAAAATCTGTTTTGCGCTATTCGCAGTAGCGCAAAACTCCTGGTCGGATCCTGATTTCAGAGATCCGGCCTTTTAATTTCATCATAGGCTCAAAAGGATATATTTTGATTTTTAATAATAATTTGTGCCTGATACTTGCCTAATTCATTTCCCATTCAGAAAAAAACTACGCCAGTGACCAGGACTTAATATTTTTTTTTATGTATATCCGCAATGATACCGGTAAATGCCAAAAACCAAAGGATCCTCTGCCAAATGCTAGATTGATGGCTTCTTCATACTTCTTTCTTCGGTCTTCTGGCCCTTTTCCTCGATAAGCAGTTGCTTCTGGAAGAATAGCGGATATACAAATTTTTTTTATATATAATATCAATTCCTGAAAGCTATAAAAGCGCTTCTCCCTTTTTCTCAAAATACCTTTTCTATGATTTAAAAGTATCTTCGCGTCGCTTTTGCATCACAAAATAACCACCATTATGATCGGCAAGAAAAATAACCCCGTTAAGTTTTTGTCACCTTATTGTTTTGTTGGGAATAATTTACTTTCAATACTTTCGTATCTTTTGTTTCGCCACAATTTCCACCTTCAGCAAAAGTTTTGCTGTTTACGGATTTTAAATGCCCGTTTGTGCTGATCTTGAATCCATATTGATGGCACCTGATTAGGTGACAATTATAACGGGGATACCGCATTGGCCATTATTAATCAGACAGTTTGTGATTTTTATGATAGAGTTTTTTCAACGCTCAAAAAAATAATTATGCTGAGAACCTATTCAAAAATATAATCCTTTTTAATCCTTTTTAAAGGTTCAAAAACCTTCCTGTTCCTGATTCCTGAAACCGATTCATTGGAGCATTGTCTTCAAGATTAATTTCCTTCATTCAAACTTAATAATATCATAACTCCCCTTCTATAGCCTTCTGATCACACTGTTTTAATTTTGTGGGAATTATGCAAATCTATTTTCCATGCTATTGAATAAGGGTCCTCAACAATCCGATACCTGCACACAGATCATTTCAACAATCCCGCTGCCGCTTATAATGGCACATTTGAGCAGATTATGCTTCAAAAATATTTTGGCCTTTGCTTCAGCGAATACCGGCATTGGTTTGAGGATAGAAGAACAGAATTGCCTGAATTGCCTAAAAATGATGGAATGTTGAATAATCAGCTGGTTTCTGTTAAATTTAGATACCCGGTAGTTGTACAAATCAACAATACAGACAATTACAATGAAGTAGTCTCCCGAATGGGAGGTGATAATTTAAATATCAAAGTTTGGTGGGAACAATAAACAGAAAAAATGAAAAAGTTAATCAGTAGTGCAGTACTATTTTGCCTTTTCGGCGCCCTTTCCGCACAGGAAATGGCCAAAGGAACCGTCTATGATGACGCCAATGGAAACGGCAAAATGGAAAGAAGTGAAAAAGGAATATCCGGAGTAGGTGTTTCAAACGGCAAAGACATTGTGGCCACCAATGAAAAGGGGGAATATAGTATTGCCCTCAATGATGGGGAATTGATCTTTGTCATCAAGCCGGCAGGATATTCACTTCCGCTCAATGAATATAATTTCCCCAAGCACTTTTATGTGCACAAGCCATCCGGATCCCCGGAAATGAAATATAAAGGTTCCGATCCAACCGGTGACCTACCCAAATCCATTGACTTCGGCTTAAGCCAAGCACAGGAAAACAAGAAGTTTACCAGCTTGGTATTCGGTGATCCCCAGCCGTACAACATGGAGGAGGTAGGCTATTTCCAAAGAGCTATTGTTCAGGAACTCGAGGGTGTAAAAGGAGTGGAATTTGGCATTTCCATGGGAGATTTGGTAGGTGATGATTTGAGTTTATTTCCCGCTTACTCTGACGTAATGGCGAAAATCGGCATACCATGGTACAATATCATGGGGAATCACGACCAGAATTATGATGTGGATGATGACAAGCTTACAGATGAAACTTTCGAATCCCATTTTGGGCCTGCAACTTATGCTTTCAATTACGCAGATGTCCACGTGATTTTATTGGAAAACATCCTGTATCCGGATCCCCGAGATGGGGTTGGCTATTGGGGTGGATTCAGGGAAGATCAGCTGCAGTTTATAGAAAATGATCTGAAGCTTGTTCCCAAGGATAAATTGATCATTTTGGCGATGCATATACCGCTGTTTGAAGAGGGCGACTCCTTCAGAGATGCGGACAGGGAGCGTCTTTTTGAACTGTTGGCTGATTATCCAAATACGATGTCCTTCTCTGCCCATACCCATTATCAGCGACAGGATTTCTTTGGAAAAGAAGCGGGTTGGAAACAGGACAAACCACACCATCATTATAATATAGGCACACCATCCGGAGATTGGTATAAGGGATTGATGGATGAAAAAGGTTTGCCCGTATCCACTATGAGAGACGGCACACCAAAGGGGTATGTTTTTCTGGATATTGATGGAAATCAATACAAGGCTAGATATCAGGTGGCAGGCAAATCACCGGAATATCAAATGGAGATCTTTGCACCAAAGCTGATAGAACAAGGGAAAAGAACCACCTCAGGAATCTATGTGAATTTCTTTATGGGAACTGAGGGAAATGATGTGAAGTATAAAATCAATGGAGGAGACTGGGTGGATATGAATTATCTGGATGACTATGATCCAAAATATATGGTGGACCTGTTCCAATGGGATACTACAGAAGAATTGCTTGATGGCAGAAGACCTTCACTGCCTCAGAAAAGCAAGCACCTCTGGAGG
The DNA here is from genome assembly GCA_041748555.1 of Rhodonellum sp. GTDB lineage: Bacteria > Bacteroidota > Bacteroidia > Cytophagales > Cyclobacteriaceae > Rhodonellum. The sequence goes on along the minus strand of JBGTDA010000112.1, from coordinate 11,514 downwards.
TCAAATATACCTGCAAACCTCCCCGCAGGCGTACATACCATTGAAATTGAAGCAACTGACGTTTATGGGCAAAAACATCAGGGCCAAACCGAAATGGAAGTCAGGTCAAAATAAATTCCCTGAAATATGAAAAAGCTCCTTTTCCATGCTTATTTTTGAGCATAAGAAAAGGAGCTTTTCTATTTACTTTTTCAAAGATTCTATCCATTTCGATCCCGCTGTCAGAGGGCATGTGGATATCCGAAAAAATAATGCAGGGTTCCGCTGCCGTTTGGCTTAGGTATTCCGTTGACCGAAGCCAAAAAAGAACCTCTTTCAAAGAATCAGATGTATCTTTTGATCCAATCTCTGTGTAACTTGTGTTTTTGCAAATTTTCAAAATACATTTTAAACGGTTTTTTGGAGCGTCCATTTAAAATATGTAACCTATTTTTGTGTTCCGGAGGCATCCCGGAATGGTAATAATGATACGGTCGAAATTTCTTTCCGTTGTTGAGATCAAAATGAAAGCATCCAATTGTTGGGTAGGATTGTCAATATAATAAAACGGTATATTTTCGGCTGTCCATAAATCAAACGGTTAATAGGTCCAATACTCTGTTATTTTTTTCTTTAAAAAGGCAACACTCCGTTCCAGCTGATCCATGCCATCCACGCCGTCCTCAATACTGATCCAGCCATCAAAGCCAACCCGTTTCAGTTCAGAGAAAATGGCGTCATAATCGTTCATTCCTTTTCCGATTTCACCATGGCTGAGCCTTTTGGCATAGCCCACTGCCCCATCCTCTTCATTTCGGAGGTCTTCAATAGTGCCGAATTTCAGATATCGGTCACTGGCGTGCATGGTCACCACCCGATGAGAGACCTTGTAAAGCAATTCCAAAGGATCTTCCCCGGCCAAAAAAGCATTGCTGGGGTCGTAGTTCACCCCAAAGTTGGGATGGTCGATGCTGTTGACCAACATGGTGAAGACATCCATCTTTTGTGCAAATTCCGGATATTCCCAAAAATCATCCTTATAATGGTTTTCCAGGATCAGGGTGATATTCCTTTCACGGGCATAAGGCAAACATTCACGGATGCTTTCTGCGGCGAGCTTCACGCCTTCTTCAATGGATAATTCCGGTCGTTTTTGTCCCGAAAGCACCCTGCAATAGGACCCGCCTAAGGCGTGGGTCATGTCTATCCAGTATTTTTGCTTTGCGATTTCGGTCTCCCGAAAAGCTTTTTCAGGATGGGTGAAATCCGGTGAACAGCACATCATCGGGATTACTTTTCCATTGTCCTCTACCATTTTGCGGAATTCTGGCCACATTTTTCGGTCCTCCATTTCCAGAAATCCCGCATACCACTCCAAACCTTCAATATCCAGTTTGGAGGCCAACTCTATCCATTCTGCTAATCTCATGCTCCCATCCTTGCATAACGCCTGCATATAGGCTTTTGGGAATGCTGCTAATTTTGGCATATTATGTCTTTTTCAACCTTCGAGGTTTTATTTCAAACCTCGAAGGTTTGGATTTTAATTTCAGTTCGTTTGAGTTTTTTTCAAACCTCAAAGGTTTACGTTTCTACCTTGAAACCTTCGAGGATAAAAAGAATCCTCAAAGGTTGGTGTTCCTGATCCAAAAACCTCAAGACCTTCGAGGTTGAAAGAAACCTCAAAGGTCTTTTTCAATCGTACTATGGTCTTTAGGCGCATTCCTTCCCAGCATCGGGTACTGCTCCAGGTCCACTACCTGACCGCTGATGGGACCGCTTTCTCCGGCCAGCCAGTAGACAGCAGCGGCAGCAATCTCAGACGGCCACAGGATTCTGCCCGCCGGAGCATACATTGCCGGAAGGTCTTCGAACCAGTTTTCCGATAACCCCTGTTCCTTTTTCCGGATTATTTCTGTTTCGGTGAGCACCCAGCCCGGATTGATTTGATTGATTCTCACACCATGTTCCCGGGGAAGTACATCCCCAAGATTCCGGGTCATGGTCATCAAGGCTCCTTTCGAAATGCTATAGGCCAATAAATTTGGTTCTCCGCTCCAGGCATTCACCGAACCGATATTGAGAACTACTCCTTTTTCTTCCGACAGATAAGGCAAAGCAGCTTTGATCAAAAGAAAGGGAGCAATGGTGTTGATCTCAAGCACCTGCTGTAGATAGGCTTTATCGGTCGTGTCAATATTGGAGGTAACCACCATGGCGGCATTATTAACAAGGGCATCCAATTTTCCAAAAGTCTTTATAGCCAACTCCACCAATCTGTGTTCAACTCCTTCCTGATTCAGATTTTCTATATGCATCACTGCATTATCGGTTCCCAGCTTCTCCAACACCTCTTGACCCAGGTTTTCTTCGAGCCCATGCAGGATCACCTTTGCGCCTTCTTCCACTGCGCGAATGGCAATGGCCTTTCCAATTCCGGTGGTGCTCCCGGTTATAAGAATCACTTTATCTTTCAATCTCATGTTAAACAGGCCTTAAAACACTTTTGACTACCTGTCCACTATGCATTTTTTCGAAGGCATCGTGCCATTCCGTGATGGGCCATATTCCGCCGATGATCGGTTTGACATCCAGGGATCCACTCCCCAACAGGCCGATAACTTTTTCCCAAATGGGCCAATTATGGCTGAAGCTGCCCTGTAACCTGACGTTTTTCTGGACAATCTGATCCAGAGAGAAATTACAAGGTTGGCGGCCCCAACCGACTTTGGTAATCTGTCCGTTTGGCCGCACCAGGTCCATGGCTATTTGTAGGGTTGCACTGGCTCCTGCGGCGTCCACAATCAAGTCGGCACCCATTCCATCCCCTTTCCGGGCCCAGGATGTAGCATCTCCGCAAAGGATTTCACAACCGTATTTTTTAGCAATCTCCAGTCTTCCTTTGTCGCATTCCAGGCCCAATACCACGACTTCTGCCCCGTTTAACTTGGCCATGGCCGCACATAAAATTCCGATGGTGCCAGGTCCGATTACAAGGACCCGATCACCGGGCTTCACCTGAGAATTCATGACCACTGCGTTATAAGCCACACAACAGGGCTCAGTAAGGCAGGCTTCTTCAAAAGCCAATTGATCGGGGATTGCATGCAGGCACCTGGCCGGAACTTTCACAAACCGGGTCATTGCCCCGTTTACCCCGTAGCCAAATCCTTTTCTTGTTGGGTCCAAATTGTACATTCCGATCCGGCTCATCGGATTCAGAGGACTTATGATGGCAGCGGTTTCACTGACCACCCTATCCCCTAGCTGCCAGCCATTAACCCTTGAGCCCATTTCGGCGATTTTTCCTCCGAATTCATGGCCCAACACCACCGGATAGTTTACCGGCCAGCTGTGGTCGGAAGTCCATTGGTGCAGATCAGATCCGCAGACACCTACATTTTCCACTTCCAACAGCACATCTTCCTCTCCAATTTCCGGAAGTGGAATATCCCGGATTTCAACAGATCCTTTTTTTTCTGAAAAATTGACTACGGCAGCTGATTGATTCGATAGAGACATATGATCTGATTTGATTATTTGATGGATACAGTTTCCTGGGCATGAATGGCTTCACAAATCTTGCGCAAAGAAGCTTCCAAATCCCCATCGGCTGTTTTAAAAGCATCCGCATCGATAGTCAAAGGGGCTCCCAAGACTACCAATGGTGCACCATATTGTGGACATTGAATGGCCTGTTCCAGGCTGAGCCCACCCACTGCCTGCACAGGAATGCCCACGGCAGCCACCACCTCCCGAAGCTGGTCAAGGGGACTTGGCATCCGTTTTCCTGCTGCAGCTATTCCCCTCCTTTCATCGTAGCCAATATGGTGGACAATAAAATCGCAGCCGAGTTCTTCCAGCATTTTGGCACCTTCCACCATATCGGGGCAACCCAAATTATCTCCCATAACTTTCACGCCATAATCCTTTCCAGCCTGGACCACGCATTTTATGGTTTCGGGATGCGCCCTTGCCATGACCACCACATGGGTGGCTCCCGCCTTGGCCATCATTTCTGCCTCCAAATAGCCGCCATCCATGGTTTTGAGATCTGCTACAATCGGGGTGTCCGGAAATGCCTCACGCAGTTTTCTCACCCCATGAAGCCCTTCTGCCAAAATGAGGGGTGTACCGGCTTCAAGCCAGTCCACTCCGGCCCGCATGGCCAAAGCCGCTGTCTCCAAGGCTTCATCTATATTGGTAAGGTCAAGGGAAATCTGAACAATGGGTTTCATGGCAGCCATAAGGAATTGGTTTTAGATGAATAAAAATAGATTGAAGGATTTTAACAATAGGCCTGATTGGATCCCCAAATCGCATCGGTTCAATAGCCCACTGCGCAGCACATTCTAAACTAGCGATTTGAATTTTGAATTCCAAGGAGGATTATTTGGGTTGTCGACTGGTGAATTGTCGAACTGGTGAATTGTCGATTAATATGGGAGGCATAATTTTTTTTATTGATACATTATGGCTTTTGTTGAGTTGGTTTTGTTTTCGGGATGTAAAAAGTATACTTCTCTTTCTTTTTGCTTGATCAAAAAGAAACAAAAAATCAAGGCTGATATCTCTGCTTCAAATTGGGTCGTTTTACCTTAAAATTCGGTAAAGCTTCCAATTTGATTTTTGGCTGGTTTCTGCGAGCTAAAAATGAGTGGATCTCCTTCGGAAAACCCTCAGGAGCTAACTCATTTTCTTCACGCTCTCCGAATCCATCCAAAAAACGTAGAGATAAAGGCCCTCTCTCTCTCCCACAAAAAGGGTTCAGCAACAATGTCGATTTAGGAATGCCGAACTGATGAACTGACGAATTGTTGAACTGTTGAATTGGTAAATAGGCGAATTGGGGAGTTGAAATTTAAATCTCAGCAAAAATCCATACCAAATACCATATACTATTACCAATACCATATACCATGACCCCCCTAAACCACCCTACTCTGCGTTTGCCACAAATCAGCGTTGGCGCCCAAGGTTTCTTTGAGGGGGGCAGTGATGTCGTTCAGTTTGTTTATCATATCAGGGGTAAGGTTTGAATTTAGGGCACCCATATTTTTTCTTACCTGTTCCCGATTTCTTCCTCCCACAATGGCAGAAGCCACCCCCTGTTGTTCAAGCAGCCAGGCCAAGCTCAGGTTGCCCATGGAAATATTCACATCTTCCGCAAAAGCCTTGATTTCGCCAAGGGTTTTAAAGGTCAAGGCTTCGCAGCCCTCTTCCCGGTGTCTGGATTGGGGCCTTTCTTTGGTAAAATGCCGGGTTCTGGCCCTGTCATCCGGCACCTCAGCTGCTGAGGAGAATTTTCCCGTGAGCAGCCCCTGCATGATGGGAGAATAGCAAAGCACCGGTACCCCATCCTCCAAACATTTGGGAAGGATACTGAATTCAATCGCCCTAAAAAGTAGATTATAAGCCATTTGGTTACTGCTGATCTGGAATCCGGATACGCGGCATTTTTCCAGATTCCCTGCTCCGAAGTTGGACACCCCATAGGCCCTGATCTTTCCTTCCTGCTTCAACTGTTCCATGGTTCCAAGGGTATCTTCCATTGGAAGATCCGGGTTGGGCCAGTGTAACTGATAAAGGTCGATGTAATCGGTTCGCAGGTTTTTCAGTCCCCTTTCACAGGCTTTTCTTACATTTTCAGGGGCAAAATCGTCAGGCCCTACTTTGGAAGCAATGACAATATCCTTCCTTTTATCTCCCAAAGCTTTGGCCAATAGGTTTTCCGAGGCACCACCCCCATAGGATTCGGCGGTATCGAAGGTGGTAATACCTTGGTCAAAAGCTTCCCTGAGGGCAGCCAGGGAATCCCTTTCCTCCTGTGGGCCCCAGTTAAATCCTCCCACGATGGCCCAACAGCCAAAAATCAACCGTGAAATTTTGAGATCTGCATGGGGCAGTTTTAACTTGTCAGTCATTTGGAATTGGTTTTAATACAGTGGATAAAAGATTGGAACTGTAATTTGTGCTATTTCGGCTTGAATAACCAATGTTGGGTTTCAAAATTTCATTTTTTCAACCTGTCAAAAAGGAATACCTTTCACCCATTGCACCACCCGGAAGATCAACAGTCAATTGTTGCTTTTTGAAAAAACAGGAGATAAAGCTTGATTCCCTTTCCCAATTGGATAATTCTTCTTACCTCTTAAAAAACCACACAAATTTGCCTTTGCCCTTAGGTTTCTCATCATGATTATAACCAGGGGTTTGAATCAAATAAAAAGACAGTTGGGAAGTTTGAACTCTTAAAAAATCAGTTACTTTTAGATAATCCAAATATAACCGCTACTTATGGCGTCATTGGTTCCAATATCAATCATTGGCGCCATAAGTGGCGTAAGGCGAAACGTTAGCGGTCAGCATAAAAAATGACAAGCAATTAATAAATTAGAAGAAAAATAATGGAGAATATTTTTTGGACAGGATTTAGTGATGACGAAAGGCACTCTGCAATTAATAAAATTCAGAGTGTGATTTCAAAATTTGGAGACGTTGTTGATGTTCATCTCTTTTCAGACATTTCTTTAAGTATGACTATTGAAATTGAGGAATTTAAAATTGACAAATTGTATGACGAATTGACCAAAATTATAGGTGTTCAGAAGCCCGAATATTTGAATTCAATTTCTAAAAAGGAAAGAACAGTATATATAAATATAACTTTCGTAAAAGGAACAAGCAACCTTAAAATAGAAGTTCCCTCTGTTCCAGGTTGACAATAGATGAATATGGAAATAGAATATTAACAACACCAACACTTTAAAATATCAGTTTGACGAAGTGGAAAAACCAGTGATGAATAGACTAAATGAACAACGAGAAAGAATGCCGAACCGCTAACAGCAGGTTTAAGAATTTGGCGGCGAAATGCTTAAATGAACATTAGTTCTTCGTATCAAGTACAGAGCTGGCAGACAGCTTTGTGCTTCAAAATCTCCAACTTCTAAAACCCACAAACCGTTAGGGCACATGCTAAAAACCCACCGCACAAATGGCACATTTGGTTTTTTCCGAAACACAGCCCAACGCTGAAAAACCAAAAGAGCCATTTTTTTGCCAACGCACGGACGAACAGAGCGACAATAATTCAAAAGGCTTTTCAGCTAGAGCAGGTTTTTCCAGTAAACGGAAAGCATGTTTTGGTTTATGGTAATAATGGTTCGGGTAAGTCCTCATTGTTTTGGGCTTTATACACCCTTTTGCAAAGCAGTATCAAAGATGATGATGGCGTAAAGAAGTATTTCAAGAAATACGTGACATCGAATAAAGGCACACACCAAACATTGAAAAACGTATTTATGGACGAGAATGAAGATTCCTTCATCAAAGTCACCGCCATAGATACAGAAACACAACATGAAGAAACCTTCACTATTTCGCATGATGTAATCAATACGAATGATGATACCAACACGCTCATTCAAGAACTCAACATAGCCAGTGACTTTATCAATTATAAACTGCTACACAACTTTTATCGAGCATCTCACAAACAGGAAGTTAATCTTTGGCCAGTTTTTGAACGGGATATATTTCCTTTCATGACTGATGGTACTCAAAACTGGCTGGATGATATTATTAAAGCACCAACGTTGGATGTTCCGCGAACGCCCAGGGGCTATGTCGTTTCTTCTGGTAAAAAAGCCACCTACGAAGAACAACTACAATTGCTGAATGAAAAGATTCAGTCCCTATTGGACGAAATATCAGGTCACGCAAACAAGTTTTTAAAAGACCATTTCTTTGAAGGTAAGGATGTTGTAAGAGTTTCTTTGAGTTTCGAAAAGAAATTCAAGTTTGATTTTGTAAAAAACAGAATTTGGCGGGACAATATGGAAGGTAGACGTCTCGACCTCCTGCATATTAAATTAGGTGTTGAAATTTATGATGAAACTATTCCCGAAAAATGGCGACAAATAGAAAGGGTACAATCATTCCTAAATGAAGCCCAATTGACTAGAATAGCCATAGGCGTTCGTATTGGCGCATTGCGGACAAGACCTTTGGCTGGTTCACGTTTTAAAATACTTGTACTGGATGACATGCTTATCAGTTTGGATTTATCCAACCGTATGGATGTAGTTCGAATCATTCTCAACAAAGAAGAAAAGGAAGATTTAAAATTCTTTGACGGCTTTCAAAAGTTTATCCTTACTCACGACAAAGGCTTTTTCAACCTGATTCGAAGAAATACCGATGAAGAAGAATGGGTGTACTTCAATTTCAATAAAGATGAGAAAGACAGTTCCGCTCCTAAAATCAAAGAAGACAAAACACCACTTCAAAAGGCTATTAGAAATTTTGAAGAAAATGAATTTGATGCTTGTGGCAATGAATTAAGGAAAGAAGCGGAAGCCATATTGACCGAGTATCTCGACCCGGACATGAAAAAACTGAACGGAGACTTTGAAACATTGAGTTCGAAATTAGAAAAGGCCTTCAATACCTTGAATCACAAAAGACATCAGAACTTCACCCAACGCTTTCTCCATGACATGGACATTGCAAAACTCCAAAAGATAAAGACAGACTATTCAGCAGATGGCACATTAACACCAGCCGAAAAAACTGCTTTAGACACTATCAAAACCAGACTTTTTGACTTTCTGATTGAGTTCAACGAAAAGAAAAACAGAAAAGAACTGCTCATCACCGAGACGAAAGACATCTTGGACAGAATAATGAATGCAGCTTCACATCATTCGGAGAATCCTTTGCACCGTGAAGAACTGAAAAACGCAATAGCTAAAATGGTTGAATTAAAAGAACATTTGAAACATGACTAATCCAGCCCTTCACAGCCACACACATTGCCAAGCCGCACCAGCCAACGCTCAAACCAAAGCTTGGCAAAGAGTGTGTCTGTCCCAACGCTCGACAAAACCGACAGAAAAACTAGCGGACGAAGAAGAAGCACGATGCCCTTACATGCGTTTGGCGTCATGCGGGGTGAAGTGGTTAAATTCAAGTTTAGTTTTTCAATTGGAGTTTTGTGGTAGGTTGACAGTTTTGTCCTCCGAAATCCCGCACGAACGCCAAGCGCAGAACCGGTTAGCGGGCATTTAGAACGATGAAATACGAAAAAATTAAAATCAAAGGACTTAGAGGTTTTGAAACCGAACAGGAATTAGAAATAGCAATACCAAACGGTGAGATTGGATCTGGATTGACAATCGTTGTTGGTCCAAATAATTCTGGAAAATCAACCATCTACGAATCTCTTCGGGCTATTTCGCAAAATGAGCCTCCCAGTTTCACGGAAGGTAAACGAAACAAAAAAGCAGGTGACAAAATTTATATAGAATTAATACGGAATGATGAGCAATCAATAATCTTGAATACATCGGATGCCGATGGAAGTGAATCAATTTTCGAAGAAAAAGGCATTACCAAAAATGAAGTAAAGATTCATACATTACCATCTAGGAGAACTTTTAATCCTTTTTTTGGCAAAGGAAGTTGGAGTAAAAGCACATATTTAAGTCAATCTACATTGCCATCAATTAGAGGTCAGGAACTGAATAATTTCAACCACCGAATCTTTGAAATTCAAAAAAACCAAGAAAAATTTAATAACGTCCTTAAAAGGATTTTAAATCCACTACCAAAATGGTACATAGACCAAAACGACAGTGGTCAATATTATATTAAGTTCAACTATGGAGACAATTATCACAATAGTGATGGAGCTGGAGAAGGCTTGATAAGTATCTTTACAATTGTTGATACATTATATGATTCTGAACCAAATGATGTAATTGTTATAGATGAACCAGAGCTTTCATTGCATCCATCATTACAAAGAAAACTATGTAATGTGTTATTAGAATTTTCAACAGATCGACAAATAATAATTTCAACTCACTCACCTTTCTTCATTAACTGGAATAGTTTGTTAAATGGCGGAAGACTGGCTAGAACAGCCAAATATGATGGACAAATAGAAATTAATAACTTAAAAGCTGAAACGATTGATACTTTAAGACCATTATTTAAAAACTTGAATAATCCACATATTTTCGGTCTTAACGCAAATGAGGTATTTTTTCTTGATGATAGAGTCATACTAACAGAAGGGCAGGAAGATGTCATTTTTATCAATAGAATTCTAAATATTCTTGATTTAAATGTCAATGGAAATTTCTTTGGTTGGGGTGTTGGTGGCGCTCCAAACCTTGAAAGAATTTTAAACGTAATGTCTGATTTGGGATTCAAAAAGGTTGCTACTATTTTAGACAATAATGTTTCAGAATTAAAAGATGGATTAAGTGAAAAATTCCCTACTTACTACTTTACTTGTATCCCAACAGATGATATAAGAGATAAGCCAGCCAGAAAGGAAAGTGACGCTATTGAAGGGTTAATCGATCAAGGTGGAAAAAAAATAAAAGAGGAACATATTCCTAGTTTAAAAAAATTGTTTGAAAATCTAAACAATGAAATGAAATAACGCCCGCTAATGAGTAGACGGCCTCGCCAGATCTCTCTGACGAGGTGCGCCTCTCACACCACCGTACGTACGGGTCTCGTTTACGGCGGTTCGTAAAGCATAGGAATGCCGCTCTTTACACCAACATTCCCTTTCCACTACTTCTAAGATAAGGCTACACAAAGGCTCCTTATCGAATTTTCACTTCGCAATACGTTCGGCCCTTCATTAACTCGTGAGAACTCTTCGGTTTTCCGAAGCTCAAGTCCTGTGGACTACTATGGCCTTTGCTGACTTCTCAGTTTCCATCTCGTGGAGTCTGAGATCTCCCCAGAGCCTGTCCCGTGACAACGGGAAAAGGACATATTTGCCTCTGCACAACCTGGCTCTTCGCACTTCCGTGCTCAGCCCTGATTCCTGCGGCATCTACCTAAAAGGGCTTGTTGGTTACGGGCTTTGTAAAGATGTGCTTACTCACCCTCCCTTATTGGCCTCCGCATGCAGTTCCTGTTTGTCAGTACCGGATTTTGTAGTCTCGCCTCCTTCACTGTATGCCTCACGGCAACCAGCTTGCGACTTGCTAACAGGCTTCACCAGATTGCCTGCAAGGGACTTTCACCCTCTGGAATAATTTGGTATCTTTCGATACCAGATGCCCATGCTGGGCACACACAAGGTGCATAAGCCATGCTACGGCCGACGGCCTAGCACGCCTCATGCACGAGGCCGTTGTGGTGCATTAAAACTCACTCTACAAAACTCACTCTACCGAAAACTGAATTTCAAAGTAAATAATCCAAAATTTATTCTTAACTTTGTATCCAAGTAGATACAAATTTATGTTCTTTATTGAGAAAACCACTGAATTTGACAAATGGCTGAAAAAGTTAAAAGACTTTAAGGCAAAGGCAAAGATTTTGTTCAGAATTCAAAAATTAGAAACTGATGAACATTTTGGTGATTGTAAAACTGTTGGCGACGGAATTCGGGAAATGCGAATAAATTTTGCGAAAGGCTACAGAGTTTACTTCAAGGAAAAAGACGGAAAAGTAATTGTTCTTCTGATTGGCGGAGATAAGTCAACTCAACAAAAGGACATT
>JBGTDA010000111.1:0-16098 GCA_041748555.1 Rhodonellum sp. | reverse complement strand
TATCTGTTCAACTGTTAATAAATTTTTTCTATACAAAAAACCTATGACCTGCTGATCTGCAGGTTAGTATCCGAAAACTCCTGTTGTTCAACAAACGGTTGACTTCTCAATCTTCTACCGGTTGCTTTAAATATGGCATTGGCAATTGCACCACCGGTTGGTGGTAATGCAGGTTCTCCCAATCCGGTCGGCTCTATGTTGTTTTTCACATAATGAACATCTATATCAGGAACTTCTTTCATTCGGATCAATCTGTACGTATCAAAATTCTGTTGCTTTGGAACTCCGTTTTCAAAGGTCAGATTACCGAACATGGCATGTCCCATACCATCAACTATTCCACCTCTTACCTGATGGTTGGCACCGGTTGGATTGACAACAATTCCACAATCAGTCGCTGCGAATATTTTCTTCAGAACAGGCTGGTTGTTCTCCATCACGATGTTGGCAACTTGGGCAACATAAGATCTGTGGGAGAAATAAACACTGAATCCCTGCATCACATTCTCGTTTTTACCCCAATCGGATTTTTCGGCAGCAAGCTGTATTACTCCCTTCATCCTGTCAATGTCATACGTGATTTCCCCGACAGGTGACTTTTTGGCTTTTTCCAAAAGATCCAATCTGAATTGGACGGGATCTTTTTTTGCTGCCAAAGCAACTTCATCAAGAAAGGATTGCTCGGCGTAGGCCAGAAAGTTTGTAATAGGAGCTCTCCAGGGGTTGGAAGTGATTGGAGATTTATGTTCGACGGATTCGATCAATAGATTTTTCACTGATCCTGCCGGAAAATTATCCTGTCTGGTTGAGTTACCGGTATTGATTCCGGCACCCTTTAGCTTGTAGCCGATCATTTCCCCTTTGTCATCCAAAGCCGCTTCGAATCTGTATCTGACAGCCGGTCGGTAAGCTCCGCCCGTGATATCATCTTCCCTGCTCCAGGTAAGTTTCACAGGTGCGTTCAGCCTTTTTGACAATTCGACTGCTTCCACGACAAAGTCAGCTCTTAATCTTCTACCGAAACCGCCTCCTAATCTTGTCATTTCCACAGAAACATTTTCCGGTGGAATTCCCAGTAATTCAGCAGTTTCATTCCTTGCCCGCTCCGGAGTTTGGGTTGGTCCAACAAGTTCTACCCGGTCACCTTTTACATGCGCAAAGAAATTCATTGGCTCCATGGGAGAATGCGATAGAAAAGGACATTGATATTCACTTGAAATAACTTGGGCCGCATTTCGAAAAGCAGAAGCAACGTCTCCATCCTTCCGCATCACTTCTGCGTTTTTACCGTCCAACATTTCCCTGAAAATGCGGTCATGATCTGAACTGCTTTCTACAAGTCCGTCATTTTCATATTCTATTTTGAGTATCTTCTTGGCTTTCATCAAAGGCCACGTGGATTTTCCGATTACTGCCACGTTGTTGTTGAAAGTGATGATGTCATCAACTCCCTTAACTGCCCTGGCTTCGGAATCATCGACTGATTTTATCTTCATACCAAATGGAGGTCGCTGGATCATTGCATTCAGCATCCCTTCTCTATAAAAATCCAATCCATACAAAGGTTTACCTGTAAACATGTCCATGTTGTCAACATTTTTCACAGGTGTACCTATGATTTTGAAATCATTTACATTTTTCAATGGCACATCATCGGGAGCAGTCAAAAGTGCAGCGTCATTGACCACTTCACCGTAACCCATCTTTTTGCCACTGTCTTTATGAAAGATTTCACCCTCGGATGTGGTAATGGAACTTTCAGAAACATCCCATTTTTTGGCAGCAGCTGCTACCAGAACATATTTGGCTGTTGCCCCAGCTTTCCTTAGTCTTTCCCAGGAATGTGGCATGGCACCACTGCCGCCGGTGACTTGTCTTTCATATAATTCTGTGTCCAAAGGCGCCTGAATAACACGTACTTTTTTCCAATCGGCATCCAGTTCCTCTGCGATGACCATTGGAAAGGAGGTCTTTATATTTTGGCCCAATTCCGGGTTCGGAGAATAAATGATGACATCTCCTGAAGGTGAAATGGAAAGGAAGCCATTGAATTTCTGAGCATCGGCCAAGACTTCTTCATTGGTCAGAACCTTCATCTTTGGAGAATCACAACCTGACCATGAGAAGCCAATGAACAATCCTCCTCCGGCCGTCGCCGCTATTTTTAAAAAATCCCTTCTACTTGTTTTGGTTATAGTTGCCATGATTATTTGTTTTTAGATGCAAGAACAACAGCTTCACGTATTTTATGATATGTACCGCATCTGCAGATATTGCGGTTCATCGCAGTTTCAATTTCACCTGTTGTTGGTAATGGGTTCTTTTTAAGCAAAGCTGCGGCAGTCATAATCTGACCTGCCTGACAATAACCACATTGGGCTACATCCACTTCTTCCCAAGCCTTTTGAACAGGATGGTCACCATTTTCGGAAAGCCCTTCGATGGTTGTTACTTCATCAGAACCAATGCCGGAAACAGGTAAAACGCAAGAGATTGCTGTTTCACCATTGATATGAACGGTACAGGCACCACACTGAGCAATTCCGCATGAATATTTGGTTCCTACCAGTCCAAGATGATCTCTTAATACCCACAATAAGGGGGTATCCTCTTCAACGTCAACTTCATAACTCCTTCCGTTAACTTTAAGGTTGTAGTTTGCCATAGCTCTTCTTTTTAATGATTTAAAGGTTTAAGTTAATCAAAATAAGGCTTTTCAATAGATAAACTCAACCTTTTTTCCAAAGAATTTGATAAAGTGTATCAAGTAGGTGTTAGACGGATTCCTTAAAAAGATTAAATTCATGAAGTTTTTTTTAAAAAGAGATAATACCCTATCTTTATTTTTTGAATAATTTATAACAAACCATTTAACCTAATGCCCTGATCATGAGAAAAATCAAAGCCGCCATCGTGGGAACAGGCTTTATCGGACCTGCCCATCTGGAAGCAATCAGAAGACTTCCCAACGTTGAAGTCACAGCACTCTGTGAAGTCACTATTGAATTGGCCAAAGACAAGGCTGCACTTTTGGGTATTCCAAATGCCTTCACTTTTGAGGAAATGTTAAAACAGCCGGACATTGATATTGTGCATATCTGTACCCCTAATTTTCTTCACTTTCCGCAGGCAAAAGCAGTTTTAATAGCCGGTAAACATGTTGTTTGTGAAAAACCTCTGGCCACTAAAATTGAAGAGGCTGAGGAACTTGTCTATATTGCCAAAGAAAAAGGACTTGTCAATGCAGTACATTTCAACCTTCGCTATTATCCGATGGTAAGGCAGATGAAAAACATGCGGGAGTCCGGAGAGCTAGGTGAAATATACAGCATCATGGGTTCCTATTTACAGGATTGGCTGTTTTTCCGGACAGATTATAACTGGAGACTTGAGCCTGACAAATCCGGAGATTCAAGAGCAATTGCGGATATCGGATCACATTTACTGGATTTGACAGAGTATGTTACAGGATTAAAAGTGACTGAGGTAATGGCTGATTTTTCAACTGTTCATAAATCCAGGTTGAAGCCCTTGAAAGAAATTGAAACATTTTCGGAAAAAGTACTTCAACCCTCGGACTATGAAGAAGTGCAGATCAATACGGAAGATCATGCTTCTGTTTTGCTGCGTTTTGACAATGGAAATAAAGGCTCTATAACAGTAAGCCAAGTAAATTCAGGCAGAAAAAACAGGCTTAATATTGAAATTGCCGGTTCTAAAGCCAACTTTGAATGGTGCTCTGAAAAACCAAATGAAATGTGGATCGGAAAAAGAGAAACACCAAACCAGCACCTGATGAAGGATCCTTCCCTGTTTTCTAAAGAAGCTGCCGGGCTGATCAGTTTTCCGGGAGGTCATAATGAAGGTTTTCCCGATACTTCCAAACAGATGTTTAAAGAGGTTTATGCTGCTGTGATGGAAGGAAAACAACCCGGGAATCCCTCCTATCCTACTTTCGCCGATGGGATGAGAGAGTTGCTGATCTGTGAAAGGATCATAGAAAGCCACCGGAAACAATCTTGGATCAAAATTTGATAGGGGATCCATATACCTATTTGCAAAAATAGAGTTATCTAACACATACTAACTATAAATCCATTTCATTATGAAAAAAGCATTGTTTACTAAAATTGGCTTATCGATTGCGTTTTTAGCGATGTTTTCTGTTGTAGCTATAGCCCAAGACGAGAAAGCCAGCCCTGCACAAACCGCTGAAGGTGAAATCAACGGAGCCGAAATTACCGTTAATTACTCCAGCCCTGCGGTAAAGGGAAGAACAATCTGGGGAGACCTGGTGCCTTTTGGCCAGGTTTGGAGAGCCGGTGCCGATGATGCCACCACTTTCGAAACTTCGGAGGATATCAAAATCCAGGGACAGGATTTACCTGCTGGAACTTACAGTTTCTTTATTATCCCGGGAGAAACTGAATCCACTTTTATTTTCAATAAAGTGGCAAAACAGTGGGGAGCCTATAAATACGAAGAAAGCGAAGATGTACTGAGAGTAAATGTACCCTCAGAAGAGTCCCAGAGCTTTGAAGAAAGATTGGTTTATGAAGTGAAACCGGATGGTCTTGAGATCAGATGGGAAAACGGAAAAGCTTTTGCTAAAATAGAATAGTATTTCTAATATTAAAGTACTGCCACCGATTGAGGGGACCATTTCCCCGGATCGGTGGCTTTTTTTATCTTTACGGTTAAAGTTTAGTCTATTGAAATTCGATCCCTACAAACTACACCTTCCTGTTCTCGAAATAATACATGAGGTAAAGGAGAAATTAGCCTATAAAAATACCATCATTGTCCATGCTCCTACAGGAGCAGGTAAAAGCACAGTTTTGCCGCTTTCCCTTCTGGAAGAAACTTTTTTACAGGGAAAAAAAATATTGATGCTGGAACCAAGGAGACTTGCAACCAAATCGATCGCCATGAGAATGGCAGATTTATATGGTGAAAAGGTTGGTCAGACAATCGGTTATAGAATCAGATTTGAAAAATCAAACTTCCAAAGATACAAAATTGGAAGTCTTGACTGAAGGAATTTTGACCAGAATGCTTCATCATGACAATGCACTCGAGGATGTTGGCTTGGTTATCTTTGATGAATTTCACGAAAGGAACATTCATGCTGATGTGGCTATGGCGCTTTGTAGGGAATCCCAACAGGTCTTGAGGCCTGACCTGAGGATTATTGTCATGTCTGCTACATTGGATATGCCACAGCTTTCGGGATTGTTAAACGCACCAGTGATTTCCAGTGAGGGAAAAATTCATCCTGTAGAGGTACATTATTCCGGGGATTATGATCCTTGGACCATACACGAAAACGTAGCCAACACAGTATTTCAAGCTGCCAAATCCCATCAGGGAGATATTTTGGTTTTTTTGCCCGGTCAGGGCGAAATAAAAAAAACGGAGGCGATATTAAAAAGGCAATTGCCCGAGTTCCGGATTCATCCACTTTATGGCCAGCTTTCACCGACTGCACAGTTTCAGGCAGTGATGCCAAACAAACAGGGAAAGCGAAAAATCGTGCTAGCCACTTCCATAGCCGAAACCAGTTTGACCATTGAAGGAGTGTCTGTTGTGGTGGATTCGGGTTTTGGTCGCACTTCGAAATTTGACCCTAAATCAGGGTTATCGAGGTTGGATACAATTCGGATAGCCAAGGATTCAGCGGAACAACGAAAAGGACGCGCCGGAAGATTAGGCCCCGGAGTATGCATCAGAATGTGGTCTAAGGCCACCCATTTATCAATGGCAGAATTCAGAATTCCTGAAATTCTGGAAGCTGATCTGGCCTTTTTAGTACTCGATATGGTTTTGTGGGGAATCAAAGATATCAGGGAATTGACATGGCTAACTCCTCCCCCTTCGGGAATGCTTTCTCAGGCATTTTACATTCTGCATCAGCTTGAGGCTTTGGAGGAAGGAAAAATCACAGTACACGGCAAAAAAATCCATGAAATACCTGCACATCCAAGAATAGCGCATATGTTGGTGAAGGCAGAGGAGGAAGGCAGGCTCCCACTGGCTACCGATATTGCAGCATTATTGGAAGAACGAGACCCACTGGATCCCAACAGCGGAGTTGACATCAACCTACGGATAGAATCCCTCAGAAGGGGCCGAAAAGAAAATCTGTCTGTCAAAGGCATGAATAAAATTGAAAAAGTCGCTTCCAATTACAGGAGGATGTTCAATATTCGAGTTGAAAATACTCCTTTCGATCCCTATGAAACAGGACTTCTGATCGCTCTAGCCTATCCGGAAAGAATCGCATCTGCACGACCCGGAAACAATGCACAATTCCAATTGGCTAACGGCAAACTGGCCATGATCGGACATCAGGATGATCTGGCCCATGAACCTTGGCTTGCGGTTTCACATATTGATGCCAGGGAGGGAATGGGTAAAATATTCCTTGCTTCACCTCTGAATCCAAGGGATTTGGCCCCAATGGTCAAGGAAAGAAGGATAGTCACCTGGGACATAAAGAAAGGAGGACTTGTTGCATCAAACAATCTTGGTATCGGGAGTATAGTCCTCAGATCCATGCCTGTTAAAGATGTGACCCAAACCGAGATAGTATCGGCAATATCAGTGGCAATTGTTCAGGAGGGAAAATCCTTGTTAAACTTAAGCGAGGATTTCACCCAGATCCTGAACAGGTTAAGTTGTCTTAAACTTTGGAGAAAGGATGAAAATTGGCCCGATTGGAATATTGACTTCCTCTTAAGGAATGATCAATCATGGTTGATGCCCTACTTAACCCAAATTAAGAAAAACGAGGAGCTTAAAAAGCTGGATCTTTCGAAAATTCTCTACAATCATTTTAGTTTTGAACAACAACAATTGATGGATCGACTTGCTCCCGAGAAAATCAGAGTTCCCAGCGGAAATCAAATCAAGCTTGAATATCAACGAGATGGAGCACCACCTGTATTAGCCGTCAGACTTCAGGAGGTATTCGGCTGGCTCGAAACTCCAAAAATCAACGAAAACAGGATACCGATTTTGTTACATTTATTATCACCCGGCTTCAAACCTGTACAGGTGACCGCCGATTTGAAAAATTTCTGGAAGCAAACGTATTTTGAGGTTAAAAAAGAGCTGAGGAGAAGATATCCAAAACATTCTTGGCCCGAAAATCCCTCGGATGCCGAGGCTGTGAGCGGGGTTAAAAGAAAACCTAAAGCCTAAATATTTTCCAAATAATCCAAAAGATTCAGAAAACTTGCTAAAGTAAAAGGTGTTTCCTGCATTACTTCCAATTTTGCGAGGTAAAAATTCTTGACATTAATATATTCCTCCGGATTATAAAGTTTGCTCATCGTAACGCCTCTGGCAGACCTGTAAGTGAAGTTTTGGGTGTTGATATTCTGTTCAGGAACTCTGTTGAAATATCTTTCGAGAACAGAAGGAATGGAATATTGGTCCAACCAGTGAAACCCCTCTTTTATAAAAAATTCATCTATTTTTTCTTTTACAGCAGCAATTTCCAGTTTATTCTCCACTAAAAACCTTCGGGGAAAATCACTGTTGATATTATCCAGGGTTTCTAGATGGGTAATACTCCTTTCTCTGTAATTTCCCAATGAAGGCAAAAACTGATTAATGATCATTTCAACATCATCTATTCGAATTCCTACCTGATATTCCAGGAGATTAACCTGTGTTTGTTGTGTGTAATTCAGAAATATAAGTTGTTTGGCTTGAGGAAGCTTTTTTGAGAAGCACATTTTCTCTGTGTCAAGAATAAAACCGAAATCCTCAAAAAAATCTTCATGAAGAACGACCATTTGTTTAACTTCCATATAGGATTTAACTTTGAATTATTTAAAATATTACTTATTCAGTCCTAATTATTTTCCGTATTTCAAGTAAAATATTTTCGACTTCAACCTTCTTTTCCTGATAATCTCCATCTTCATTTGAAATGTTGTTTTCGAAGTGGCTGAGATGTTTCTCTATTTTTTTGATTACCCTAGGACTGATGTCAAATTCCACATAATCCAAATATTCCTTAGCCAAAGCTGAGGACTTAAAATTTCCAAAAAGATAAATTCTACATACATCAACAATCTTCGAACTCAGGTCAAACCCTTCCAGTGCTTGAACTAATGCCCCGTTTGTATTTCTATTTGCTTTATCATGGATAATTTCCAATAAAGGATCCAATGCTTCCTTGTTATTATCCATTTTACTCAATGCCCTAGCAGCAAGATTTGCATTTTCCGGATCATTTCCTTTTAAGATTTTGATCAGCTCTTGTAAAACTTCATCAGTTCCGGTCTTGGCAAGTTTATCTGCATATTCATAAGCTTCATCCTCTTCTTTATCACACATTTTGTTAAGCAGATATGCAACTTTTTCGTCCATGGTTATCTAAGTTTTGGCTTTAAAACAAATTTAAATTAATTTTCTTTTATCCTATTGGGAAGATTTATGAACAGAGAAATATTTGATGAAAAATGGCTTGAAAGTTTTTTGGAATTCATGGACTCTAAAAAACCTGAAAGGCGGTTTGACCATAAAAAACGTCAGCTGAATTATAATGGTGAAGATTCAAAGGCTTTTCTTAAGGTCAGGATTCCCCTTAATCTTGAATATTCAGAAATTGAAAATACGCTGATAAAAGTGGAATTCAAAAATTATGTTTTGGTACTTATCCGCTCGGGAATTGCAACTGTAGGATATTTCGAAAACTTCACCAATGCCGATCACAAAGTGTTCAGGGCATACATGGTCAGAAAAAAGCAAGGAAAAAGTCAAATTAAATACCTTAAAACCAAAGGAAAATCCAGAGCCGGATCCAGGGTAAGGTTGGCTGAATCAATTACTTTTTTTGAAGAAATCAATCAAAGACTTCATTCCTATTTTGAAAATTTTAGGGTCGACGCAATAGGTATAAGTTATTCTGAAACGTTAATGCCTTATTTATTCGACAGCAAAATCAGCCCTCCCTTTTCTAAAAAGGATCCCAGAATTTTCAAGATCCCAAAACACATTCAGAATCCCACCTATGAAACCTTGCTGGCAACAAATGAATTTTTGCTGAGTCCGGAGGTAAAGTACGATGATGCGGGGAAATTTATCTGGCAGGAGTTTTTGGACAAATCAAGGACATATAACAATGAAATTGATCCCTGCGATGATTGGTGATTATTTTTCTTCATATTGGAATAATTATTGAGTAATATGACAATTCCTATAATTCAAAAGTTGATGAGCCAAAAATACCTGTTTCTCTTAACCCTTATCTTATCCTTTTTTTACTCCAATGTGCAAGCTCAAAGGTATGGAACTTCCGCCGGATTGAGACTGGGAAGCAATGATGTTAGCAGGACTGTGGGGATATCTGTACAGCAGCGAATTCTGAAGCATGTAACAATAGAGGGCATTGTCCAATCGGATTTCAATACCAACAGCACCTTTCACGCCTTGCTGGAAAAGCATCATTCGATTATCTCCAAACGGTTCAATTATTATTATGGAGCAGGAATTTCATTTGGTATGGAGGAGAGTTTCGTGAAAAATGCCGATACTAAAGAAATTGTCAGAACTTATGGAAACGCCACCACGGGAATAGATCTAATAGGTGGAATAGAAATGACAATCGCCAATGCAACGATCTCCTTGGACTACAAACCAAATTTCAATATGGCAGGCCGAGAAGAATTTTTTCGTGGACAGGTTGGGATTTCAGCCCGGATGGTTATTGTAAAAAGCAAAGAGCAGAACAAAAAGAAAAGGCAAAAAGCCAGAGCTAAAAAGAAAAAGAATAGAATTCCGTTTTTTGAAGGTTTAAAAGAGAAACTAAAGAAGAACTGATATTCAATCAAATAGTATCATTTTTTGAAAAATTTCTGAATGTTTTAAAAATCACCTACTTTCATCTGTATATTTATCTAATATGCCCCTATATGAAATCAATTATAAGCTTTCCGATCTTATTTTTTCTGTTTTTGAGTTCAACCCTTTGGGCCCAGGAGAAAAACATCTTGGAACGGCTGGAAGAAATCGCCGTTGTCGATCAAAAAGTAATGATGCCCATGCGTGACGGAATCCGCCTGGCAACAGACATTTACAGGCCCAAAACAGATCAACCGGTACCCATCATTTTTTCCAGGACTCCCTATAATTTCAATACCTATCAGGACGGGGAATTGGTAACCGGAACACTTCAGGCCGCATTGGAGGCTGTGGAAAACGGTTATGCTTATGTGGTGCAGAATGAAAGAGGAAGGTTTTTCTCTGAAGGGGAATGGGATATCCTCGGAACACCTCTAACAGATGGATATGATGCATTAACGTGGATGGCAGATCAAAAATGGAGTAATGGTAAAATAGGCACTCTTGGTTGTTCATCAACAGCCGAGTGGCAGATGGCAGTTGCAGCAATGGATCATCCCGCACATGCAGCTATGGTGCCTCAGGGTTTTGGTGCAGGGGTTGGTAGGATCGAGGATTATTATGAACAGGGCAACTGGTATAGGGGTGGTGCAGGTCAAATGTTGTTTACCGCATGGCTATACGGAACGCAGCATGATCCTATGGCTCCTCGATTGCCTGAAGGTATAGAGCAGGAGGATTTGTTGAGAATCCAACAGTTTTATGACATGGCTCCCCGCTATCCCAAGGTGGAATGGAAAGAAGGACTGAGCCACTTACCCGTACAGGACATCATCAAAAATGTAAATGGACCTCAGGGAATATATGAGGAAATGATCACCCGAAAGCCGAATGATCCGAAGTGGTATGATGGCGGATTGTTTCATGACAACATGGATTTGGCAGTACCTAGTTTCTGGTTTGTTTCCTGGTACGATGTTTCGACCAGTCCGAATCTTGCTTTATATAATCATGTCAGAAACAATGCAACTGATCCCAAGATCAGGGATAATCAGTTTTTAGTAATTGCCCCTACCCTTCACTGCGCTTATACCAGAGCCACAGAAAATACAATCATCGGAGAACGGAATGTGGGCGATGCGAGGCTTGACTATCATGACATGATCAATGCCTGGTTTGACTATTGGCTGAAAGGGGAAGAAAACGATGTGACAGCAATGCCAAAAGTCAGGTACTATACCATGGGGTCCAATAAATGGCAAACTTCGGGTACCTGGCCGCCCAAGGAAGCTGAAATGATTACTTATTACCTGAACAGTGAGGGAAAGGCAAATTCGCGATTGGGTGATGGAATATTGACCCGGAAAAAATCCGGTAAAGACAATCCGGATACTTTCCAATATGATCCCATGGATCCTGTAGGCTCCTATGGGGGAAATGTATGTTGCACAGGCAATGCCGTTCAAGGTGGTGCATTTGATCAAAAGGAGATGGAAATGAGGGAGGACATTCTCGTTTATACATCAGAACCTTTGAAAGAAGGTATGGAGGTAAGTGGATTTATAGAATCCAAACTATACCTTTCCTCGGATGTAAAAGACACAGATCTCACCATCAAGTTGATTGATGTTTATCCTGATGGAACAGCTTACAACCTGGATGAAACCATCCAAAGAGTAAGGTATCGGGAAGGTTATGAAAAGGAAGTATTTATGGAATCCGGAAAAGTTTATGAAGTAAATCTTACTCCCATGTCCACCAGCAATTATTTTGAAAAAGGACATAGCATCAGGATTGAGGTTTCCAGTTCCAACTTCCCCAGATTTGACCGCAATATGAACACCGGTGGAAACAACTACGATGAAACCGATGGTGCGGTGGCCACAAATAGCATCCATCATTCTAGCAAATATCCTAGCAGTGTGAGTTTGCCGATTGTAAAAAAATAATGCCGTTATTTCGCTTCTTTGCCATTTTGTCAAATCTACCATTTCTATTTAAAAGGTTAAACCGGAGACAGAAGTTGCTAAAAGAAGTTTCTGCTATAAATTACTTTTTAGAAATTTTATAAACTTTCAATAACCCTACTTAAAAAAATCAGTTAAATCATTAAAACCAGCTGATGCGTACCCGGAATTTTTTTTCAGGAGTGTATCAGTTGATTTTTTTTAAAACTTCATCACCAAAATCTAAAAAAATGAAGTACACATATCGCCGAGGATTTTTTTGGTTGTTTGTTTTTTTTCTCCTCTCTCTGGTGCCACTGGGAATAGGTCTTATGGGGGAAATTCCTGAACACCGGGGTTTCTGGATTGAATTGGGAGTTTCACTTGGATTTATAGGGCTGGCCATGATGGGACTTCAGTTTTTATTTTCCGGCCGGATTGCGAAAATTGCCCCGACCTATGGGATGGATAACATCATTCAGTTTCACAAAGAAATAGGAATTATTGCCTTACTTTTTGTGATGGCTCATCCGATCATCCTTATTCTTGCCGAAAACGAATTTCTTTCCTATTTCGATCCAAGTGTAAATCTGATGCGTACAATTGCTTTGGTCTTTGTTTCCTTTGCTCTTTTGGGTATAGTAGCAACTAGTCTATGGCGGGTTACATTTAAGCTGGAATATGAAAAGTGGCGCCTGCTTCATGGTTTTCTGGCCTTGTCCATAGTTTTTATCGGGATTGTACATTCTATACAGGTTTCCCATTATCTGGAACCTCTTTGGAAGAAAATATCAATAGCCGGTATAATGGGAGCTTCAATGTATTTAGTCATTCATACCCGGATCATCAGGCCCTGGCTGATGCGGAAAAATCCCTATAGGTTGGTGGAAGTCAAAGAGGAAATCGGTGACTGTTATACCATCAGTCTGAATCCCTTAAGAAAAGACAGAATGCGGTTTTTTCCCGGTCAGTTTGCATGGATAACAATCGGTCCAACGCCCTTCAGTCTTCAGCAACATCCATTTTCCATTGCTTCGAGTCCGCGGAGTAAATTGATTTCTTTTACGGCAAAGGCTTCCGGAGATTTTACCGGAACATGGAAAGATTTAAAAACAGGTACTAAAGCCTATTTAGAAGGGCCTTTTGGTTCTTTTACCCCGGAAATTAACCACGATCTTTTTTTTATCATGGGTGGGATCGGTGTCACACCGGCCATGAGTATGTTGAGGACTATGCGCATGGATAAAGACCAAAGAAACGCCATTCTAATCTATGCAAATAAAAGCTGGGATGAGGTCACCTATCGTGAGGAGCTTGATGAAATCAGTAAGGAAATCAACCTTAAGATTGTACATCTCTTGGAGGAACCGGATGAAGGGTGGAAAGGTGAAAAAGGTCTGGTAACGAAAGAACTGTTATCAAAATATTTACCCGCAAAGGATGAAAAATATATGTACTTTATTTGTGGCCCAAATCCGATGATGGATATTGCCGAAATTTCCCTGGCAGATCTGGGTATTGACTGGCGTTTAATTTATGCCGAACGTTTTGAAATCGTTTAAAATCAAATTCTTCAATTATGGAAAAGCAGAAAAAAATGCTCTATTTAATAATCCAACGAACAGCGGATCTAACAGGCATATTGCTACTACTTATGGCCATTATAGCAGCTTCGAGAGGATTTCAAATTTGGTAATATAGCTATCTCCAATCTTGCGGATAAGTTTGTTTCGTACAAAGATCAAAACAAACCCAGTTGATCGTCCTCATTTTTTTTGATCTTCAATTCAATGGTGGAACCTATTTCTATATCATCATCATCATCATCGGAATCATCGTTGTTTTTATTCTCCTCAGGATTTTCTGTTGACACCTCAGAACCGGAATTCTGAACTTCAGATTTCACAGGTGCAATAAGACTAATGGATCGGACAGGATAAGAAGAAAGTTTATTGCCCACTGATCTCCAGCCTTTTACATCGATCAGCATATCCAGGTCATATTCCTGTTCCTCGGTTTCCTTGCCTTTTTCAAGAAGCACTTTCACCTGCGGCTGTTTGTCAGTGGAGACCACTTCCAACCGGGATTGTTTATGATCTGAAATGATACTGAATTTTTTATGAAGTGAGGTGGTTTCAATCTGAAAACGTTTGACATAAAAAGCTTTACCGGCTCCGTCAAAGTAAACTACTGAAATCACCTTTAAGGGGTCAAACTTTTCGATCAGCAATATATTTCCTGCATCGTATCTGTTTGTAAGTTCAAAGGTGGTCAGTTCATATTCACCGTTTTTATAGAAAACAAGAATCCTGTCATCACCCAGAAAATTCCCGATCAGTTTTCCCCGCTGATCCGTGTTCAATCTGCCTACCGAAGGATCATAATAAACGTTCAATCCTCCCAAAGTGGACACACCTTCCATTTTAAGCTGGATTTTGCGAACAGGATATCTGGTAAGGATATTTCCTCCTGCTCCCCTACCCTTTATTTCAATAGTAGAAAAATCAAAATCAAAAACTTTAACCCTTGCTTTGGCTCCTTGAGTCAGATAAACAGTGACAATCTCGGCTTCTCCATTGGTATTGGCAGTCAGGTAGAGTACCTTAGAACCCTTCGTTCCTTTGGTCAGATCATATTCACGGTCGCGGGTCACGGCCAAAATCTGAAAACGCTTCACCATGGTTTTTCCTGAAGCTCCTTCCAGATAAATCAGGTTATAAACCATCCTTTCATCACCTTTCCGGTAGATGGCTACATGAATGATATCTTTTCCTAGAAAACCCTTTTCCTGGATTTTTGAAACCACACATTTGCCATCCTTCCTGATCACAATGACATCATCCAAATCAGAACATTCACAGACAAATTCATCCTTTTTCAAACCATAACCCACAAAACCATCAGCTCTGTTCACATATAATCTGGCATTGTTAGCAGCTACAACTGTAGCTTCAATGGTATCAAAAGTTCTGATTTCGGTCTTTCTTTCTCTGCCTTTCCCATATTTGGTGAGCAGGTTTTCGAAATACTTGATCGAATATTCTGTCAGGTGTTTAAGATTATAATTTACCTCCTTCAGCTCCTCCTCCAGTTTTCGCATCAATTCATCAGACTTGAATGCATCGAATTTAGAGATTCTTTTAATCTTGATTTCAGTAAGCCGGACGATATCATCCGTTGTGATTTCTCTATAAAAATCAGGCTTGAAGGGTTCCAAGCCTTTATCAATGGTTGCAATTACAGCTTCCCAGGTTTCGCATTCTTCAATATTGCGGTAAATCCTGTTTTCGATGAAGATTTTTTCCAAAGAGGAGAAAAGCAATTTCTCCAATAATTCTGCCTTTCGGATTTCCAGCTCCCTTTTAAGAAGTGCTTTGGTCTGTTTGGTATTGTAATCAAGGATTTTATTGACACTCAAAAATACCGGACGGTCTTGGATGATGATACAGGCGTTCGGTGAAATGCTTACCTCACAATCTGTAAAAGCATAAAGCGCATCGATGGTCATATCCGGAGATTGCCCCGGAGCCAGCTGGATCTGGATTTCTACGTCTTTGGCGGTGTTGTCCACCACCTTTTTGATTTTGATCTTTCCTTTATCGTTGGCTTTTATAATGGATTCGATCAAAGAATTGGTTGTGACACCAAAAGGTATATCCTTGATTAAAAGGGTTTTGTTATCTCCTTCTTCAATTCTTGCCCTAACTTTGATCCGGCCACCTCTCAGGCCTTCATTGTATTCAGTAAAGTCAGCCAAACCACCTGTAGGAAAATCAGGTAAAATAACCGGTTGCCCACCTTTTAGAAGCTGAATCGATCCCTCAATAAGTTCGCAAAAGTTATGTGGAAGGATTTTGGTGGAAAGCCCTACTGCTATACCTTCTACACCCTGAGCCAGTAAAAGCGGGAATTTTACGGGAAGGGTAACAGGTTCTTTTTTTCTTCCATCATAGGAAAGCTGCCATTCTGTTGTTTGGGAATTGAAAACAACCTCCAAAGCAAACTTCGAAAGTCTTGCTTCAATATATCTGGCAGCAGCTGCACCGTCACCAGTTCTGATATCTCCCCAGTTTCCCTGAGTTTCTATCAACAGGTCCTTCTGCCCGATATTGACCATGGCATCTCCAATGGATGCATCACCATGAGGATGATACTGCATGGATTGGCCGATGATGTTGGCGACTTTGTTAAACCGACCATCATCCATCTCTTTCATAGCATGGAGAATTCTCCGCTGCACAGGCTTCAGACCATCTTCGATAGCCGGAACTGCCCGCTCGAGAATCACATAAGATGC
>JBGTDA010000110.1:0-16219 GCA_041748555.1 Rhodonellum sp. | reverse complement strand
GAAAAGTGTAACTGTGAGTATTGTATTGAGGGAATTATTCATTGCAAAAATATTTAATGATAATTTGATCACATTTAAAAACTTGTTTCTCAACCATAAGAGAAACAAGTTTTTGTTAATTATTACCTGCAGCTACAGCCGGATGAACCACATTGCGGAGATTTATCAGTTGGACAACACGCTGTACAACACGATCTAGGCTCCCCCCCAAAAATATCCACATAACTACAAGAACCTCCTGGACAATTCTGGGTATCACCTGCTTCACAGCCATTACTGCTACTATTCGACTGTGCAATTACCACACTATTAAGAGTAAGGAATGGATCCTCCAAGCTCACCTTCACATTAAAGAACATCGGCATAAAGAATATTCCCACGGCGATAGTTTTTGCAATTTTGTTTATTTTATTTTCATTTTCGTGATGTCTATATCAATGATTGATTTTCAATTGTTGTGGTATTTTCGTTTCCACTCACGTATTTGGCTCTCTCCATCGAGGGGGCCAAAAATAACAGAAGGGTCAAGTCATGGCTGATCTCCTTTCTTCTGGGTCCAGAATAAGGTTATTCCCCTTCCGATTTCCAGTGTTGAAAATATTGTTTTTATAACTAAGTAAGTTGGTTGTTGAGTGACATCCCAATTAATTTTTACGATATATTCGCCAATCACCCAAGATGATCAGTGGTAATCCCAACAATACCACACTGTCTTCCACAGAAGCCCATCTCTGACCTTCCTCTCCTGAAAAATGTTAACAGTTTAAATACCATAACTGAATGCCAAGCATCTTTTCCTAAATTAAAAAAATCCCGTGGGAATTTTAAATACAGCTATGCCAGGATCTTTATCGTTTGTTAAACCATAAATCTCTCCTTTTTTCTCATTTATGACGAGACCTTGGATCGACCTATCTAGGTTAAGCTTTGCCAATGGCTCGCCACTATGAGAAAAAACAAAAATTTTTCTTGCTATTTCTCCCGTTTCTCTGATTGTTTGGTCATTAATCCCCCCATAAAGCGCATAAATATGGCGGGATGAAAACGACACATCTCGATATCTGAAAGGGTTACTGATAGGAATATTCAACGGAACATTTGGACCGTAATTTTCAAATTCCGGTAAATTAAGATCTGGCCCGTCAATGACTTTGAATCCCTTGGATTTATAATTAAAAACTTCCAACCTGTCTCTAAAAATACAAGCCCGTACGTAAAGGCCCAATTCTCTATCTCCCTTAAACCAACCTTGATTCAATACAAAATGATTAAAATTGCTAAATTCTTTAAGCTTTGGCATTTTTTGCCACTCCCCGTATTCTGCTATTCGCTTTCCCTCTTTATCAAACTCAATAATCTTACTCGAATCATTAGTTGAAATTCCAATATAGGTGCTGTCAGTGAGAGGAAACATTTTAATAATGGAATTTACATCAGCAGGCTGTTTAAACTGATCTATTGAATATCGATTACTATCGTTTATATTAAATTTTGATAAAACTTTATCCATTGAGCTATAAACAAAAAAAGTATGGTCATCAAATCCTTTTTCTATAAGTGTTGTGCTTGGGATTTCGCCAGGTCCAAATCCAATAACTCCTTTAGATTTAAAATATCCCCAATTATTTATATCTATTATATGGATTAGAGGTAGCTCGGGTGAAATTCTCCGGTCTTCCAAAACTATCAGATGTTCTCCTACCATCTCCACTTTCCAAGGGTCCATAAATTCCTTGAAATCGTATTTCAAAGAATTTATATTAATCACTTTTATTTTTTTTTCATCTAATACAATATCAGTTTCATATAATAAATCATCATTACATGACATACAAAAAGTCAAGAAAAGTATAGAAATTTGTACTTTGGTTTTCATCTGTAAAAAGCAATTAATTATAAATAATTTTATTAAGGTCCTAGTTGACCTTTTAAAAGGTCAACTAGGATGATGTTAAAAGAGTAATTAAGGGCAGGTTGAGCGACTAAATAATCTATAATCTCGGTCAAACCACATAGAACCATCATATGAGCCGCAACCTTCACTATTAGATTGACAACAAATCCAACTTTCTCCACCACTGCTACTTGAACTCGACTGTGCCAAAGCAGCATTATCTATGCTGATAAAGGGGTCTTCCAATGCGGATTTCACATTAAAGAACAATGCCATAAAGAAAATTCCCACAGCGAATGCTTTTGCGATTTTGTTTACTTTCGTTTTCATTTTTTCGAAGATTAATTTAAAGATTTTTTTAAGAATTGTGGTAATTTCGTTCCCACTGACGTTTTGGCTTTCCATGTTTAGAAAAGCTAAAATTAAGACAAAGATCAAGTCATTACCGGCCTCCTTTCTATTGGATCCGTAGTAAGGCTATTATTATTCTTGTTTTCGGACGTGTTGATATTATCGGTTTTTGAAATCAGGTAAGTTGGCCGTTGGACGACCCCCCGGTATATTTTTCCTATATATTCACCTAGTCACCCCCAAGACGATCAGTTATACTCCTCAGGAAAACCACACTGGCTACCATAGAGGCCCAGCTGAGTACGTTTTTCCTATCCAGACCATATCAATCGCAAATAATCCGTAGGTAAAGGCTATAGTTCACATAGCCAATAATAACTTAAAGACACACCTACAGACTTGCCACACTACAAGCGAGCGAATGATTCAGAATTATTTTGATGAGTTTGGCTATGAGTTCAACAGAAGATATTTAGACCAAAGACTCTCTGACCGACTGATCATTACTTCAATTTACCATACTGACAAGATTGCGGAGAATCATAGCAAATTATCGTGTCAACGCACGCTATTCATCTTTGTATTTTGAAGTGTGGAAAAAAGCCAGCGGCTGATCAGGTTAGAGGGTATCTACTTTTTTATTGTAATATTCCAATGTGACTGGCTTAGATTACCAGCGTCGCCCTCATGTATTCCAACCACTTTTTCATCGACAGTTTTTGTTTTGAAGACTAATTGGGACTAATTTTATTACTTTTCAACTTAGATAAAATATCACCTATATCATATTTGAAAAATTCATCGGAATGTACATCAAAAGTATAGAGGTCTTTGTTGACGAAGTCAATGTCAAATGAAGTGACATGATTTTTCAGTTTTAGTTCTGCCAATGGATTCCCATCCCAATCAAATAAAAGTATGGAGGGTATTTTATATCTATATAACTCATAGGTAAAATCTATTTCGTTTATGAACACTACACCAAAAAAGTCATCAAATAAACGTAAATCCGAAAAAGCATATATTCTCTCCCATCTTTTTTTCTTCTCAATATTTGAAATATTAAATAATTCGTTTCCTATGCAGATAGTTTTTTCAAACTTTTCGTCAAGGGAGTATAGATTAATATAATTTAACCTTATTGGCATTTCCACAATTCTGTTGTGACGTTTACTGTACTTCGTTATGGTAGATAGTATGTTAAAGTCTTCTCCAAGTGATATGGAGGCCATATTTAATCTCTCCATTATTGGTGAAGTGATCTCATCCTTACCGTCATAAGTGAATCGAATTTGCTGAGTTTCCAAATTATCTAATTTTTTACCCAAAAATTTGGCACTATCAATCATCGTAACCCCGAATAAAAACTGCGGTAATGAATCGTTCAGAACAGAAATTTTCGAGCTGTCGGATTTAATGGATTCATCAATATTGAATTTCATCAGTCTTCCTTTTTGAAAATCATATAAATAAGCTACCAATTGTTCTTTTTCCTTAATCAATGTAGTATTACTTCCAGCACTTGGTAATTGCATGAACTCTAAAGGGCCATCACCCTGGTTTAGAAATTTTCCAAAGTAGTGGTAATCCGGTAAAGATAGAATTGACCAGGATCCATTTTGATTTGTTGTACTAAAGATTATTTTGTCATGGGATATGATAAAATTTCTTATGCCGATAATATCTATACTTGGAGTTGTTTTATTTTCCAATGTAAATTGAATTGGGAATTCAATTACATGCTCTACATGGTTCAACGCCATGTAAATATTTTTGTCTGATGAGGAATCTTGACAGCCTAGTAAGTAAACAGAAAGAAGTATTTTAAAAATAATTCTGACAAATAGATGATTTTTGGTTTTTATTGACATGTTTTTCCCAAATGATATTATGTTATAGAGGCCGTATAAATTATACGGCCCCACTTCTTAAATTTTTATTAGCAAGTTGATTTGGATGCCCAAAATGAAGGTTTACTGTTGCTTACATAATTGCAAGTACTGCAATAGAGGACCTGATTAGCCTCCATGTAGGTAATTGTGTCCCAACAAGTTGTATTTCCCGTATTACCTGAGCTTGTTTGTGCGATTACTTTATTATCAAGTTCAAAGAAAGGATCCTCCAAGGTCACCTTCACATTAAAGAACAAAGCCATAAAGAATATCCCCACAGCGATGGTTTTTGCGATTTTGTTTAATTTCGTTTTCATTTTTTCCGAAGATTAATTTAAAGATTTTTTTAGAAATTGTGGTAATTTCGTTCCCACTGACGTTTTGGCTTTCCATGTTTAGAAAAGCTAAAATTAACTCAAAGATCAAGTCATGACCGGCCTCCTTTCTATTGGATCCGTAGTAAGGCTATTATTATTCTTATTTCCGGATGGGTTAGAAATATTGGTTTTTGAAACAAGATAAGTTGGTCGTTGTGTGACCTCCCGGTATATTTTTCCTATATATTCACCTATCACCCCTAAGACGATCAGTTGTACTCCGGACAGGAACACCACACTGGCTACCAATGAAGCCCATCCTGTAACAGTCCTGCCCAAAAAGACTATGATAATCGCATACAGTCCATAGCTAAATGCCAGGATGGCAAAAAACAATCCTACCGCAAGAGCAAACCGCAAGGGTTTGATGCCAAAGGAAGTGATACCGGTGCTTGCCAGATTCAGCATGTAGATAAAGCTGTATTTGGTAGTACCTGCATGTCTTCCCTCCTCCCGGTAATAGGTAATGGCCTGCTCGTAACCGACCCAGGAGAAAATCCCCCTTAAATACAGGTTCTGGCTTTGGAGGTTCCGGATAATATCGGCTACTTTTCTGTCAATCAACCGAAAGTCCGCTCCGTTTCGCACTATTTGATGATCTGCCAGCCAGGATAAAACCTTGTAATATCCTGAGGATGTCCAGCGTTTGACTACTGATGGCTGCCCTTCGTTTTGGCTTACTGCAGTGACGATATCGTTCCCTTCTTGCCATAGGACGATCATTTCGGGAATTACCTCAGGCGGTTTTTGCAAATCCGCGTCTATGGTGACTATGCAGTCGCCTTTTGCATGATCTATCCCTGCTTTGAGGGCAGCCTGATGCCCAAAGTTTCTGGTAAAACAGAGGTAAGAAATCCTCGAATCCTTCAGGGATGTGGCGTCTATTACCTGCTGGGTAAGGTCGGTGCTTCCGTCATTTACCAGAATGATTTCATAGCAGTATCCCTCCAATGTGTTTTTCATTCGATTCAGTAAAACCGGAATATTTTCGGCTTCATTGTAGCAGGGGATCACAACGGAAATCAAAAAGTCATTCATTTTCAATGAGGTTAAAAGGGTTATCGGATTCTTGGACTTTTTGCTTTTTTTCTATAATTTCATTTACATTGGCTTTGGCGGTTTCACTGTCCTTCCAATCGGCTGTTCTGAAATAGGTCTGTATGCCCAAAAAGAGAAACCATGTACAACACACCACCAGTAGGGGTGCTTTTGCTTTGGTATGGGAAGTCAGCCATTGATCCAGCTGCCAAACCAACACCAAGGCTATCCCTGCCAGACTCAGGTACATATAGCGGTCCGCAGTAATGACCGGTCGGGGCAGGGGAATGATATGCAGCACCAAAAGGAGGTTGACCAGGAAAAACAAAAATCCGAAAACAACCGGTTGGTTTCCCTTACGATAATTATCCCACACGAAATACCCAATAATGACCACCAATACAATGTATCCCCAAAAATAAAGGGGGAGCGATTCTCCGGGGGATATGGGAAAGGGATGGAAGAAATAAAGTTTGGAAGGTGCCAGAAAGCGGAAGATATATTCCACAAAACTGTGCATCCCAAATAAAACTCTTTGATAAAACGGGTATCCACCGTCAGGATGTATTCCCACAGTATTGTTGATCAAGGAGAAATACCCAAATGCCACAGCAAGCAGAAAAAGCGGGATTTTTTCCAGCAGGACTCTGGAGGGTAAGATATTCTTCCGTGTCAAGCCTGTAAACCGTCCAAATACATAATCGAAAAGCAACAGGTTGAGGGGAAGGATGATGGCCTGCTCTTTGGAACCAAATCCCAGAGCGTAAGCCAATCCGGCGGCTATTAGCCAAGGAAAATGCATGGATCGGATATAGCGGATATAGCACCAAAGAGCGGCTAATGTAAAAAACGCATATAGCAGGATTTTGGAGGCACTGATCCAGGCCACGGATTCCACCTGCAGCGGATGGATGGCGAAGATCAATGCCGTAAAAAATGCGTAAGTATTGACTTTTGAGTTGGCAGCGTGTGGCAGGATTCTTAAGACAAGCTTTCTCATGATCCCATACACCAGCAGGGTATTGCACAAATGAATGAGCAGACAGGCGGAATGAAATGCTGTAGCGTTCATTCCAAATAACAGAACAATTCCGCTGTAGAAAAGGGAATTGACAGGAGAATACTGCTGCTGCCAAAAATGAGTGAAATGATAAAATATATAGTTGAAGGAAGTGTCATGTACCAGAGGGTTTTCCAGCAACTGCCAGGTGTCATCCCAAGCGAGTTGGAAATCATTGAAAAATGTTGGGAAAAATGCGACCATGCAAATCCCAAAAAGTAAGAAAACCAAGCTCTTCCGGTTCGGGATTGCTACCTGTCTAAAGAGAGTAGATGGTTTTAGAATAATTTTTTCCATGGGAAATATTGTGTATATAAAAATATAAAATTAAAATTTTTAAAAATTGGACAAAATCGGACATAATAGGTCAAAATAAGACAAAAAGTTTTAGCTGTTAGGCGAAATTCTGTAGTTAGGGTTGAAAATCAGGCGAGTAAACGCTAAACCGATGTTAGAAAAAAACAGCAAGTCGATTTGTATTTTGTATAATAACTTATATATTAGTCATTCTTTTATATGATATTTTAAAGCAATCAACCCTTAACTTTTTATGAAAAAACGTGCAAAGTCCAGACAGGAAGTAGCCAACGAGTATGGAATATCTTCAAAAACATTATCCAGATGGGTTAAAAGAGGGTTTGGAAATATCCAAAGGACTGCTAACCCCTAAGGAACAGGCTTTGATTTATGCTACTTTTGGTCCTCCCGAAATAAAAGCCTAACGAGTGTAATTACATTTGGTTTACCTATCCAATGAAAAGCTACTTTTCACAAGATTGGAATCATCAAAATCATTTGGGAGATTTTGTTTTTTTAAATATTCGATAGAATAAATCCAATTGGGAAGCAAAGTATTCATATCAATTTTTCGGATTGATAGTGAAAGAGGTAGACAGCTAGGTTGCCTCCAAAGGCAAATCCACCACAACAAGAATTGAAATCAGTCAATAATTTATTGATACTTGATACCTCATATTTGATTCCTGTGCCCAATTTCATTAAGCTCTGGATCAAACAAGGGGGAAAACTCTATTTTGCCTGTTTTTCGGTCAAAGAAGGCCGAACACAAGCCTATGTTTCCCAATCTCACCTGCTCCCTGATATAGTCGTTTTGATTGAAAATCCTTTTCTTGGACTCCTCCAGATTCCATAAGGTGATCTCGTCCGCCAATACTTTGATATCCCCATTGCCCAATTCTTTTTCGCTGAATTCACCGGAAGTAAGTGCCGGCTTCAGCAAGGGATGCAAATAGGAACCCGAGCCTTCCAAATGGGCTTTCAGAGCTTCCCTGATAAATGAATTCTTTGAATTTCCCATCAGTAAAATCAATTTGGCTCCCTGTTTTCTACAGGCAATCTCAGCACTCAGGATCAGGTGGTCACCCAAAAGATTGCCGGCAGCCCGCAACGGAATCAGATCCCCGATATCCGTGTTCAACAGCATGTTCAGGGGTTCCCGCATGTCGATGCAGTTGATAACCGCTGCCAATGGAGCGTCCTTAATGAAATCCAAAAGCTCCTTGTTCTTCAACCTTCTTGATACCAGGTTTCCATCGACATACTGTTGATTTCCATCCATCAAGTAACCCAGAATATCCTTTGGGGTAGACAACTCGCTTTTCCGCGCTATTTGGCTGCTGACCGGATTGATGGGGCTTTTTCGAAGATAGCTTTCTTTCAAACCGATCACAGTGACTTCAATATCGTTTTCCCTTGCGAATGTATTTTGGAAATCATCCAGAATCTCCAAAACATCCCGCTCCACATACGTGGTGAAAGTGGCGTCTATAATTACTTTGGAGTGTTGAGGAAGATCCCAGAGTGCTTTTTTTATAGCCGGTTTGTTCAGAAAAGAGACTTCGTTGGAAAGCTCCAGCCGAATGGTTTTTTTCTTACTTGTTTTGGTACTTTCTTCGATATGAAAAGGATTGAAATAATTTCCCCTCAACAAGAAAAAAACACTGGAGGCCGTACCGATCAATACGCCGAGAAGGACATCAGTCACCAGAATCGCAATTGTGGTTACAAAAAACGGGATGAATTGGGTCCATCCCTTGGAATACATACCTTTAAAGATGGCAACGGAAGCCAGCTTATACCCCACCACCAGCAAAATAACCGCAAGCGAGGCCAAGGGTATCAAATTGATAACCGAACTGAGCACCAGCACACTGGCCAACAACAGGATTCCATGGATAATGGTGGATAGCTTGGTTTCCGCCCCTGCCTCAATATTCACGGAACTTCTCACAATCACGGTAGTGATGGGGATGCCCCCAATCAGACCCGCAAGTGTGTTTCCTATGCCCTGTGCCACCAACTCTCTGTTGGGAGGGCTCCTCCGTTTATGGGGATCGATATTATCAGCCGCTTCAATGGCCAAAAGAGAGGCAATGGAAGCAATCAAGGCAATGGTAAACGCATACGTCCAAACCTGGATATTGCCTATGGCACTGAAATCGGGAAAAGTGAGAAATGAGGAAAAATCCTCCACATTCGGAATATTGACCAACTGACTACCTGCTACATAAAGGAAAGGGATAAAATACCTGAACAAAAGATTCAGGATGACACCTATGAAAACAACCACCAGAAATGGGGGCAAAAACCTGATTTTCCGAAGGACGGTTTTATCCCAAAAGATCAGAATAAACAATGAGATGATGGACAAGACAATGGAGCCGGGTGTTACCACTTCCAGCATAACTCCATATTGGGGAGGATTGGAAATGTAATTCCTCGAGTAATCCAGGGGATTCCAATCCTCCGGCACCACACCCAGGGCGTATGGGATCTGCGAAAATATCAGGATAAGCCCTATGGCTGCCAGCAATCCCTTAATGATACTGGTCGGCATATAATCGGCGATAATTCCTGCCTTTAGAATACCCAAAAGCAATTGGATCAACCCACCGATAAACAAGGCCAGAAGAAAGATTTCAAATGTATCCAATGTCTGTAATGCTACCAATGAAACCGCGGAAAGGCTCGCGGCAGGACCACTGACACTTACCTCCGACTGGCTGATGGCACCGATCACCAACCCGCCGATGATTCCTGAGATCAGTCCCGAGATCAAGGGTGCACCACTTGCCAAGGCAATCCCCAAGCATAAGGGAAGTGCAACCAGGAAGACGACAATGCCTGACGGAATATCTTTCCCCGGTCTGCTGAAGAGTGGTCTCCCCAAACTTTCGATACTTGCCTTGCCGATTATATTTTTAAATTGGTCTTTTTTGTCCAAAATCAGGTAATTGAGGTAATGAAAATACAGCCATCGAGCTGCAAATAAATTTATCAGAAGTTTAAAATTATTGTAATCCTTTCTACAACCATACCCTATTTATATTCCGATAGTTTGAAAATTATCTGATTATTGAAAATCCATAATTCCCAATATAACAAAAAATGGAAATAGGATGGGCAAAAAATTTGGGACCGAATCGAATTAAATGGACTGCAAAGGCTCCGGGTACTTGTTGAAAAATCCTGCCTATCATTCTGGATATGGGAATAAATGGTCCATATCCCCTTTCTAAATCCTTTATGACAATTTCATTCCACAGGTCTTAAAGAAAATGGACGTTAGGAGAAATCAGTACCCATAAACCCTTCTTTGAAATTTTTTTTATGATTATTGGCAAGGATACCGGAGAATGTGAAAACCCAAAGATTTGCCTGACCCTAGATTGCGGGTTACATCCGTCCTGCCTTTGCCGGCAGACTTCCTTCTTCGTCCCGAAAGCTTCCAAAGGTTTGAATGGTGGGAAAAATGGAGAAAATTGGGATCAGAGAAAAATATAGGAAAGTTCACACAATCTTTATCAATTCGTGATCTTTTCGTGACATCCAGTAAGCAATTTTGTCTTGTACAAAACACTTATCATCATGAAAAAAATTATCCATTTTCTTTTTGTCATCTCACTTGTTGCTTGTTCGGAGGAGGAAAATCCCATCCTAATAGATACCTCACTGCCGAACGGGGCTTTGACCATCCAAAGATCAGGACCTTTTATGGATCAAAACGGAGCCGGCAGTACCGGGACAGCTTCTTTAGGCAAAGACGGGCAGGACAAACAGTTTCTTGTCTTTGATCAGGCTTTCAATACCGCATTGGGAACCGGGACCGTCACGGTATTTTTATCGAAATCGGAAGTTTTTGTTCCAGATCCTGCAAATGGAAACCCCAATTTGTTATTGTTGGGTCCCGTAAGAAGTGCCGGGGAAAATTTCTTCAAAATTCCCGACGGAACCAATCTTTCAGCATATAGCCATGTGATATTATGGTGCGGATCGGTGGGAATTCCATTCGGAAATGCCCGTTTGCAATAGATCTAACATTACCCGGTAAATCGGGTGTCATTTAAATTTTGGTTTTATGCAAGATCTAAGAATTACGTGGATATTGGCGATGATCTTAATAGTCCCCAATGCCCAAGCACAGAGTGGTTGGGCCAAAGAGAAAAACGAAGGTTTTTTTCAGACTTCTTTTTATTCCTTTAGCTCCAAAAACTACTTCACATTAGGCAGTGAAAAACTCACTACCAATAAGTTTGAGCAAAGTAGCATTGTATTTTATGGTGAATATGGAATCTCTGACCGACTTACCTTGATCACCAACCTTCCGCTACAGAATTTCAATGGATTTGAGACTACTGAATCTGTTTCTGGACTGGGAGATTTGAGATTGGAATTCAAATATGCTGTTCTAAAAAAACATCTTCCCTTGGCCGTCAGTATCGCTCCCGAAATACCAACGGGCAAGGCAAATAATTTTGCGAAAAGCCAAGTCAATAATTTTGAGCGGATCAATTTACCCAGTGGTGATGGCGAATTCAATGTCTGGACCACTGTTGCCACCTCATTTGCCTTGGGAAATATACCTTTTTATGGTTCCATTTTTACCTCATATAATTTCAGAACCCAATACAAAGGCGTTTCCTTTAGCGATCAGGTGGTTGTTGGGATCGAAGCGGGCTATCATATTCGGAAAAAAGTCTGGGTAAATGCACGGTTGAACGCCCTTACTTCCGTAAATGAAATTACAGAAGT
The DNA here is from genome assembly GCA_041748555.1 of Rhodonellum sp. Classification (GTDB taxonomy): domain Bacteria; phylum Bacteroidota; class Bacteroidia; order Cytophagales; family Cyclobacteriaceae; genus Rhodonellum. Next base: position 4,555 of record JBGTDA010000110.1, on the reverse strand, counting down.
TACCGATTTTGTCCGGGGGGATGGTACCGAATATACCGGTTACAGTTTTGGTGCAAATATACCTATCATCAACAATATTCACCTCAGCCTGAACTACAGGAATTTTAACGATTGGATTTTCAGTCGTAAAAACATCTATTCCGGAGGAGGATTGGGTGTTGGGATTTATATTCAATTCAAACCACAGAAAAATGATCAACCTTCCTTTTCAAAGAACCTGTAATGAAGAAGAAAAACCTCTTTATCAGGGATTGATGTTTGCACCTTTTAGAAACTTAAGCAAATTCAAAACTGTATATTCCCAAGGTGAACTTGCCAACAAGCTTTTTATGGTAAAATGTGGATGGGTTAAACTCGTCACTATAGCCGGTACAGGCGATCAGATCATCCGGGAAATCATTACGGAAGGAAATGTCTTTGGGGATTGGAGTAGTATTGTTAAGGACAAAATCGTTTTTCAGGAATCTGCCATTACCCTTTCCCAAAATTCCATCATCCATTATCTCAATCTTACAGGACTTTCTGCCGACCAAAAATCCAATATTTTAATGGAATTTTCATTCAACCTACTTGCTCAAAAAACCAGGTTGGAAAAAAGACATCAGCTATTGGTTCAAAAAAATGCTGCCTACCGGATAAGGGAAACTTTAAAAGATTTGGCCTTAACCGGAGGTCAGCGGTTTGGCAACGAAATACTGTTAAAGATTTGTCTTTCTCATGAGGATCTGGCAAATCTGGCAGATACCAGCAGGCAAACTGTCACCAAGGTAATGAATGAACTGAAACACGAGGGTAAGATTTATTATACCAGGGAAAGGATTTTGTTCAGAAACCCAGAAAATATCCATCAATAAAAACAAGCAATCATGAAGATCCAAAACATGCTTTACTTTCTGATATTTCCACTTATGCCGGTCGCCGGTTGCAGCGATGACATAGCGGAATCGGAGATTGTGGTCGAATCAGAAAACCCGAAAAATTTTACCATCCTTAGAAGCGGCACGTTGACCAAGCAAAGTGGTACCAATACTACCGGATCTTTTCAAATCGTTCGGGACCAATCGGATAATTATTTCATTCGTCTGAGCGAGAATTTCAATACCAAATTCTCAACGGGAACAGTCACGGTCTATCTTTCAACGACTGCCAATCTAAGATTGAATACGGAAAATAATTTCCAGCTTATCGGGTTGGTTCCCGGATCGGGCGAACATTTCTTTAAACTAAGCACACTACCGGACGCAAAATTTACTCATGGAGTTATTTGGTGTGGAGCGGCGGGTATTCCTTTTGGAAATGCGCTTCTGGAATGATTGCAGGAGAGGTCTGATTCGAAAAAAAACGGGAATTAAAGAAACCATACCTGAATTTGGTACCTATAAGGTTTATTGATTCAGCCTTTTCAATTTGGATCAAGTTCAAAAACAAATTCCGTATAAGAACAGGAATCCGAATGGACCGAGATATTTGAATCATGAACCTCCAGGATTTTTTTTACAATAGCCAAACCCAATCCTGATCCTTCAATTCCATTTTGGTCTTTATCTATCATATAATAACGATCAAACAATGATCCCAATTCTTTCTGTGGAATTCCCGGTCCGGAATTTTTGATACTGACGCATACCTTCAAAGTGGTCTTACAATAATAAGCTTTGAGGGTGATGACACCATTTTCAGGAGCATATTTGACAGCATTGTCAACCAGGTTTTGTATTACACGATCCAGCAGATAAAGATCCGCTTCCACCATCGGAATGGAATGTGAAATATCTGCGTTGAGTTGGATGTTTTTTGCTTTAGCCTGGAGTTCATACTTGAGACAAGTATCCATGAGTAGTTCCTGGATCAGCAAAGGTTCCAGTTTAAGGTGCATTTGTCCGGATTCTAGCTTGGAAAGGTCAAAAAGGTCAGCAACAAGCTTTGTCAGTTTTTCAGTGGAATCATTGATTATTTTAAGGTAAACAGCTTTTTCTTCTTTTTTGATTTCCTCACCTTTTATCAGGAGAGTTTCCACATAACCGTTGATTACGGCCAGAGGATTTCTCAGATCATGGGATACATTGGCAATCAGCTCTCTTCTCAGGGAATCCACTTTTTTTAGTTCCTCCATGTTGTGGAGAATATTATCAGCCATTTGATTAAAAGTAGTAGCGAGCACAGCCAATTCAGAATTGGTTTTTAAGGGAGGTATCCTGGCTTTCAACTCCCCATCCTTGAACCTATTCACTGTTTTCACAAATTCACGAAGGTTTTTGGTCAACAAGGCAGACGTTATAAAACCGATGATCAAAGCCACTACCAAAGTCACCAAAAAAGATTCCAAGGTCAATTTAAGCCAATAAGTACCCAAAAGGCCCGCGGCAATTTTCTCGAATTTTTCACTTGCCAACGTGATATAAACATAACCCCTCAGTTTGCCATTTTCCTTTATTTCTGTGGCCGAAAAAACAGTTTGGTAATCATTGGATCGCGGATCATTTCCCAAAACAAATTTTTCCCCTTCGGATCCAATAAATTCCCGGATGGGCTTCAGGTCCACCCGGTCAAGTTTTACATGCGAATCCAACACTACATAAGACAGGATTCTTCCTTCAGGGTCCAGTAAAAAAACTTCGATTCCTGGATTTACTGCCATCATGGAATGCATAATGATATTCAAGGCCTCCTCATTAACTTTTCCTTCCGTAAACGGGGGAACCTCTTTGACGAGGTAATCTGCTATGGAAGCATTTAATCTTTGAGTGGTAGCAAGAAAATGAATTTTTGAAGCCTGCATGGTGATGAAAATGTAAGTAAACCCCACCACCAACAAAATGAGGGCAAAAACCACAGAAATCCTTATGTAGAGACTTTTCATAAACACCGTTTAATTTTGGATTTACCAATTATCGCTGAATCGGTAGCCAACTCCCCAAGTGGTCAAAATAAAAGTGGGATTGTTGGCATCCTGTTCGATTTTGGATCGTAGACGGTTGATATGGGCATTTACGGTATGCTCATATCCCGTGAAATCATATCCCCAGATCAATTCCAATAGTTGGGCTCTGCTATAACTCCTACCTGGATTTTTGGCCAACAGCGTCAACAGCTCAAATTCTTTTGGGGTGAGTTCGACACGTTTTTGATTTACCAATATCTTTCTTCTCTTCTCGTCTATCTCCAGATTGTCAAATTTGACTTTGGGTTCATCTTTTTGTCCAAGTAGAACAAACTGATCCTGACGTCGCATGATGGCCTTTACCCTTGCGATAAATTCACGGATTCTAAAGGGTTTGGTAATGTAATCATCAGCCCCTGATTCCAAACCCATCACCTTATCGATTTCTTCGGATTTGGCAGTGATCATCAAAATAGGGGTATAATTTTGCAACGCCCTTATTTTTTGACATATACTTACCCCATCCATATCGGGCAGCATGACATCTAATATCAAAAGGTCATACATTCCGGATATGGCGGTTTCAAAACCTTCTCGGCCATTGTTGGAAATCTCAATATGGTAACCCAAGTCCCTTAAATGTATTCCAATAAGATTACCGATATCCGGATCGTCTTCAACTATCAAAACTTTTTTCATATTCCTTAAAAATATAAACTAAACTAAGGTATAAACATCACGAAAGTATCACGACCAGGCAGATTGTTTCTACCTATACATTATCCCATGAGGGGCATTTCTTCATTTACTACCTGAGACAAATTTTCCTGAAAGGTCTGTTGACCTTTAACATCAAATAAAACTAAACGTATAAAAATATGAAAAAACTTATGCATTCCATTATCCTTATTGCTTTTATGGGGTTTGTAACCCTCACTTTTGCCCAAGAGGCAAAAACAGTAAAGCTTGTCCAGACCGAAGGTAAATTTCTCACTGAAACACTTAACCTGAAAGCAGGAAATTATGTTTTGAGGTAAGTAACAAGGGCGTGGATCGCGAATTGGGATTTGTAATTGCCCCGGAAGGAAAATCTTCACAGGAGTATCATATTTCTGATGCTTATCTAAAAAATGCCATCAAAAAAGGTGAAACCTCCATGTCAAAAATCGTCACCTTTAAAAAAGGAGTTTATGAATATTTCTGCCCTCTGAATCCCACCTCATTTTATAAATTAATTGTGGAATAAGGTTGATTGGAATCAAGGTTAAAAGGCCGCTCCCGTAGAGCGACCTTTTTTAATTTTTAGCAAGTCGATAAACAATTGGGGAATATTTATTATTATTGAAAAATTGCCGTACTCTCCTTTTCAAAAGCTCCAGTTTTTTTCATCCCCTCAAGAAGACCTGAAATCTCCCATACGGCATCTCTATAGCCTTTCCAAAGGATCAAAGACAAAATATTTTAGAATAACCGGATTTTATACCCGTTGGAAGATCCAGATTCCAATGACAATAAATAAAGTGGGTAGAATTGTCTTCAGCCCTTTGATAAAATAGTCGAGTAGGTAAGGGGAATTTCACCCCAAACCTCTCACAGCACCGTGCGTGATAGTCTCCCATCACACGGCGCTTCCAAAGTCAGGTCTCCTGTTTTTACCAAGGGTTGGTGGTACCA
>JBGTDA010000109.1:0-34888 GCA_041748555.1 Rhodonellum sp. | reverse complement strand
GGTCGGAAGCCGGTTTGCACCCACATTTTGGGTGACTGCCTCTCAAACCCTGCTACTATTGGCAGAGGCCCGGCATAGGGGATGGATTACAACAGGTTCCGCAGCTGAATATTTTGAAGCTGGCGTCAGAGCCCATATGGATCAGATGGAAAGTTTTTCTCCGGCCTCTGCAATTGCCCCGGCAGCTATTGATGCTTACATAGCAGCAAATCCTTTAGTGGAAGATACTGCTTTGGAACAAATCAATTCTCAATATTGGGTTTCATCTGTCATGAATGGCCCGGAGGCCTGGGCAAATTTCAGAAGGAGCGGATTCCCTAATCTTGCCCCTAATCCATTTCCGGGTCGGGAAGTTCTTTTTATTAACCGTTTGACTTATCCTAATTCAGAGATTTCGGTCAATAGCGAGAATGTGCAGGCAGCTATTGCGGCACAGGGTCCGGATAATTTGGAAACCAAGATATGGTGGGATGAATAAATAACATGTATCATGGAAGGTCCGGAAATTAACGGACCTTCCATACAATTTTACTTTCGTTACCTGTTAATATCTTTTACATTCTTTGCATATTTCACATATAACTTTTACTTCCCATGAATAAAATAATACTTTCCTTATTGCTATGCATAGTTTCTATCCAATTTAACATTAAGGCCCAACAAATTTCAAAGGAGGAGCTTCTTTTCCTTACCCAGGAATGGAAAGGAGAACGTTTTGATGACGGGCGGCCAAAAGTTTCGGATGAACTTCTTAAAAGAATGAGGCTGGTTACGCATGATGAAGCGTGGGCAGTGATGAAAAATGCGGGCTACTTCTATCAATATGCAGATGAATGGGAAACCATCAATCCCGACAGCATATTGATCGGCAGGGCAGTGACAGCAACATTTCTTCCCGGACGTCCCGATATCCATGATGCCATAGACGAAAGAGGTAAAAAAGTAGGTAAAAGGGGCCAGAATTCCTGGCCTGTGGATATTCTGGTAAAAGGAGATGTTTATGTCGTTGACCAATTCGGGCTCCATGTCAATGGACCTACCATTGGCGATAATGTTGGGAATGCGATTTTTGCGAAAACAGGCAATGGAATTGTCTATGACGGTGCCATCAGGGATATAGGAGGTTTGAAGGAAATAGGCTCTTTCACCTCCTATTTCACCAGCTATCATCCTTCTCACCACAACCAACAGGGGAATCTTAATACGATGTTGATCGGAATAAATCAGCCAGCTAAAGTCCGTCAGGCGACGGTGATGGCAGGAGATGTAGTGTTGGGAAGAGACGGTGGGGTTTCCTTTATCCCGCCCCATCTGGCAGAGCAAGTGGTCATAGTCTCCGAAATCGTCCGATTGAGGGATATGTTTGGGCATGAAAGGTTGAGAGAAGGTGTTTATACAGCCGGGCAGATTGACACCCGTTGGTCTGATGATATTGAAAGGGATTTTTCAAAATGGTTGAATGACCACATTGATGAACTTCCGATTCCCCGTGAACAGATCCAGGAAATACTAAAAAACAGAACCTGGTAAATGAAAACCACCCAAAATAATATCAACCATGATTAAAGACAAAGAAAGTAGAAGATCATTTATTTCAAAAAGTGCCCTGCTGGGCATTACCGGTGCGGCATGGATGTCAAATTTCGGTCAGGGTCTGGAGGCTGCTGTAGAAAGGACACCCCAAGCTTCCAGTCCCTCGGATCTGAAAATCACCGATGTAAAATGTGGATACGTCAGGGGTGCACTTTATGTAAAAGTATATACCAATCAGGATGTTTGGGGATGTGGAGAGGCTGTGGATGCTATTCATGGTACCTATCATCTTGTCAAAAGATTGGGCGACCAGATCAAGGGAGAAAGTCCATTGAACCCCAACCGATTGGCCGAACAATTAAGAAAGGGAGCTTTTTTTGGTGGAGCCCAATCCGGGGTTTTTGTGGCCGTGTTGACTGCCATCGAAACTGCCTTGTGGGATTTGACAGGAAAGGTATTTGGAGTGCCTGTTTATCAGCTTTTAGGCGGGAAATACAGGGATAAAATCCGTGTTTATTGTGACACAGCACTTTATACCTCCAGGAACCCATCTCCCGAAGATTATGCAAATGCCGCAAAGAATGCGGTGAATAGAGGATACAATGCCGTTAAATTTGATGTGGACGACGGACGCGATCCCAATAAATATGACCGTTTTAATTGGACGGCGAACCCGGCAGAAATAGAAAGGATGTACAATGCCATGGCTGCGGTGAGGGATGCAGTTGGGCCATATATTGACATTTGTGTGGATATGCATGGGAGGTATGATGCAGTCACCGGGCTTAAAATGGCCAAGATGTACGAACCCTTGAACTTGATGTGGCTGGAAGAACCCATTCCCGCCGATAATCCTGATGTCTACAAATCCATTACCCAACAAACCTCCACTCCTATCTGCACAGGTGAAAATATTTATATGGCTTACGGTTTCACAAGGCTTTTATCAGATGCTGCTGTAGATATTATCATGCCTGACATTCAAAAAGCAGGAGGATTAGGGGAAGCACAGAGAATAGCCAATCTGGCAAATCTCTATTATGTGCCATTTTCGCCTCATATGGTTGCCTCATTTTTGGGAGCAATGGCCAGCTGTCATGTCTGCGCTTCCGTTCCCAACTTTCAGATCATGGAATGGCAGATTTATATGGATACTGATGATATGTGGCAAGAAATAGTGACCTATGATGGCCCCAGAACCGAAAACAGCTTTATCACATTATCCGAAAAACCCGGAATAGGAGTAGAAATCAATGAAGAGGGAATGAAAAAATATGCCGTAAAGGATGTACCGTTTTTTGAATAAAATAATACCAACCTAAACCCATAACCAAGATGAATTTTGAAAATCAAAAACTGAAAAATTTATTTCAATTGCCTGCCGGAAAATCATTTCCTGTTGAAAATAAAAAAGTAGTGGAGCAAAGTAATCCCAGAAGAGAATTCATCCAAAAAGCAGGTTTGGGAGGATTGGCTTTAGGAGGATTTATGTTTAAGCCAATCGAAGAAACCCTGGAATTCACTACCCAAAAAATAAACAGAAATTCCAACCCTTCTGATCTTAAGATTACCGACCTGAGAATTGCGGAGGTGGAAGGAGCACCGATGAGGTGTCCCATTATCAGAATAGACACCAACCAAGGTCTTTATGGTTTGGGAGAAGTAAGAGACGGAGGAAGTGCTAATTATGCTTTGTTTTTGAAAAGTAGGTTGCTAGGGGAAAACCCCTGCCAAATTGAGCGTATTTTTAAGAAAATCAAACAGTTTGGCAATCATGCCCGTCAAGCAGGAGGAGTATGCGGTGTGGAGATGGCATTGTGGGATCTTGCGGGAAAAGCCTATAATATTCCTGTCTACCAAATGCTCGGTGGAAAATACCGCGATTCAATTCGACTGTATAGTGATACGACGAAATCCAGCGATCCGGAAGTTTTTGCAGATAGAATGAAAGCAAGAGCTGATCTGGGATATACTTTTTTGAAGATGGATTTTGGAGTTGAAATGGTCCAAGGCAATAAAGGTTCTGTAGTCAACCCCAAAGCATTTCAAAAAGGAAAGGAATGGGAGTCTGAATACGGTAGCTATGGAAGAACAGAACATCCTTTTACCGGAATCCAAATTACTGATAAAGGGATCAAGGAAATGGTAGAATTTGTGGCTGCTGTCAGAGATAAAATAGGATATGAAATACCCTTGGCAGCAGATCATTTTGGACACTTTGATTATAAAGAATGTATTCGTCTGGGTGAAGCTTTGGAACCCTATCGATTGGCTTGGCTGGAAGACATGGTGCCTTGGTTTTATACCGAAAAATGGAAGCAGATAACTGACTCCATTAAAACACCGACATTAACAGGAGAAGATATATTTCTCAAAGAGGAGTTCATAAAGCTGATTGATGCCCGAGCAGTGGATTTGATCCAGCCTGATCTGGCCTCCTCAGGGGGCATCCTGGAAACCAAAAAAATCGGTGATTACGCTCAGGAGCGAGGCGTACCAATGGCCATGCATTTTGCAGGTACACCGGTTTCTTTTATGGCTAATATTCATTGCGCAGCTGCTACAGAAAACTTTCTTGCCTTAGAACATCACTCAGTTGATATTCCTTGGTGGGAGGATATGGTCAAAAATATTCCGAAGCCTTTGGTTAAAGATGGTTTTGCAAAGGTCCCTGATGGGCCGGGTTTGGGAGTAGAATTAAATGATGAGGTAATCAAACAACATTTGGTTCCGGGTACCTCATATTTCAGCCCAACAGAAGAATGGAATACCGACAGATCCAATGACAGATGGTGGAGTTGAAGTATTTCGATTGAGGATGATCAAAAACCTCTATCCTCACCAATCCTGTAAAATACCATTGAATCTTGATGATAATTACATTTATTTATCCATCTTATTTTAAAAAAACATAAAACCTCAAATGATGAAAAAATTTTATATTTTCTTTTTTGCCTTGATTATTTCTTTTGAAACATTTTCCCAACAGATCACTCCTACAGCCGAGCAAATCGAGGCCATCACTTCCGAATGGACCGGGGAAAGGTTTCCCGACGGCCGGCCCAAAGTTCCTGACGACCTGCTGGAGAGACTCAAAAAAGTGTCCATGGAAGAAGCCTGGGGTCATCTCCGGAACAAGGGTTACAACAACCAGTTTGAGGGTGACTGGATCATGATCAAAGACGATGAGGTCATGACCGGCCGGGCGCTCACCGCCCAATACATGCCCCTTAGACCCGATTTGGAACAGAATGTGAAACAGGTCGGAAAATCCGAAGGAAGAAGCCAGGCAGGAGGGACAAACTCCTGGCCCATAGATGCCCTCACCGAGGGGGATGTGTACGTGGCCGACGGCTACGGAAAGATCGTGGACGGAACCCTTATAGGTGACAATCTGGGAAACGCCATCTACGCAAAATCAAATCGCGGTGTGGTCTTTTATGGATCCGTCCGCGACATGCAGGGACTCAGTGCCATCGAAGGATTCAACGGCTGGGTAAAAGGCCACGATCCTTCCTACATCCAGCAGATGATGCTCTCCTCCATCAACTATCCAGTCAGGATAGGCCGGGCAAATGTCCTCCCCGGCGATGCCGTTCTGGCCAATAAATTCGGAGTCATCTTTGTCCCCGCCCATCTCCTGGCCGATCTGGTCATCAACTCGGAATTCGTGATGCTCAGGGACCAGTTTGGTATCCAAAGACTCAAAGAAGGCAAATACACCGCAGGCGAAATTGACAGCAAGTGGAGCGAAGGAATCGTCATGGATTTTCTTGAATGGGTCAACAACAAACAGGATCTTCCCATGGCCCGCGAGGAGCTCGACAAATTCCTGAAGGAGCGTAACTGGTAGTGCCCTCCCCCATCCCCAACCGATCCGCAGGCTGTGCTTTCCGGCTTCTGACAACCCGGAACGCCCCTTCGTCATCTTAAATGCCCCAAACCTTGAAACCTAAAGCCAAATCCGGTTTCCATATCAGGAAACCGCCAAACCCAGCAACCATGAAAACCATTTTACAGCAGATCATCGAGAAACACAGAAAAGAAGAAGCCGTCAAAAACGGCCTTGTTATCAACAAACCCGGGGAAGAGAACAGCCGCCGGGATTTTTTCAGAAAGACTGCCATGGGCGGCCTTGCCCTGGGAGGGTTCATGACCGCAGGCATCGAGGACACCCTGGCCCATACCACTTCGAAAGTCAACAGGTTTTCTGCACCTTCCGACCTGAAGATCACCGACATGCGTGTTGCTGTCATCGGAAACGTGGGCAGGACCCCGCTGATCAGGATAGACACCAACCAGGGAATATACGGCCTCGGCGATGTCCGGGACGGCGGCGATGAGCGTTTTGCACTCATGCTCAAAAGCAGGATTCTGGGCGAGAATCCCTGCAATGTCGAAAAACTTTTCAAAACCATCCGGCAATTCGGACACCACGGCCGTCAGGGCGGAGGGGTCTGTGCCGTTGAGATGGCACTCTGGGATCTCTGCGGAAAAGCCTACGGCGTGCCGGCATGGCAGCTTCTGGGAGGAAGATACAGAGACCAAGTCAGGCTTTATGCCGACACCCCAGGGGTAAGTGATCCCGCAGAATTCGCCGCGGTGATGAAAAAAAGAATAGATGATCAGGGGTTCACCTGGCTGAAAATGGATCTGGGAATCCACCTTGTTGCAGGTCAGAAAGAAGAGCCCTTGGTTAATTCCAAGTTCTGGAACGGTGCAAAGGGGCAGTACGATACCCGGGACTATATGAGCTACGGAAGTACCATGCACCCTTTCACACAGGTGCAGATCACCGAGGCAGGATTGGAAGGGCTCTCCGAATATGTGGCAAACGTAAGATCCGCCGTGGGGTACGAAATCCCGCTGGCAGCTGACCATTTCGGCCATTTCGACGTCAACAACTCCATTAGGTTTGGCAGGGCCATGGAAAAATATCGTCTGGCTTGGTTGGAAGACATGGTCCCTTGGTTTTATACAGATCAATGGAGAACTTTATCCGATGCTTTGGAAACACCTACATTGACCGGGGAAGACATTTATTTATTGAATGGCTTTAAACCCTTGATCGATGCGAGAGCAGTTGATATCGTCCATCCTGACTTGGGTACTTCGGGTGGGTTGTTAGAGACCAAAAAAATAGGCGATTATGCCGAGGAAAACGGCATTGCCATGGCCATGCACATGGCGGGTTCCCCCATCTGCTTCATGGCTAACGTGCATACCGCCGCAGCCACACAGAACTTCCTTTCCCTGGAACACCATTCCGTGGACACTCCCTGGTGGGAAGGCATAGTCACCATGACCGGATCCCAGCCCATGATCACGAAGGGATATGCCAATGTGCCCCTGGATGCACCAGGCCTCGGTGTCGATCTCAACGAAGAAGTGATCAGGCAGCAGCTTCACCCTTCGGCGAAAGGTTACTTCGAACCTACCCCGGAATGGGACGAAAAGAGATCCTGGGACAGACTCTGGAGTTGATCCGGATTTATAAAACAGGGACCTGCCGCATACCGGCAGGTCTTTTCCTGACCATATTTTAACTGACTTTTACCACCCAAAACCGATTCCTCTTGAGCACCGACATGTACAGAACCATCCTTTGGATTTCCCTGCTAAGTTTATTGACCTCAGCGGCACTTTCCTTTTTTAATGACGGCAACTGGGCCGGTCCCTTCCTCATCCTGTTTTTTGTGGGTCTGGGCTTAGGGGTTCGGGGATTTGAACAACTGAAGGGCTTCACATACACCATCATGATCTTTGCCTCGGTCACCGCAGCCATGTTTTATCCGCAGCTGTTTGTGGAGGTGGGCGGTTTTCAGCTCAGCGGACTTATCGTCCCCCTGCTACAGATCATCATGTTCGGCATGGGCACTTCCATGAGTTTCAGCGATTTCAAAGGGGTGGTGAAAATGCCCAAAGGAGTGCTCATAGGGGTGCTCTGCCAGTTCAGCATCATGCCTCTGCTCGGCTTTGTCCTGGCAAGTGCGAGTGGATTCCAGCCCGAGATTGCCGCGGGGATCATTCTGGTAGGCTGTTCCCCGAGCGGAATGGCCTCCAACGTCATGAGCTATCTGGCAAATGCCAACCTGGCACTTTCCATTACCATCACAGCCATCACCACTATGCTGGCACCTTTCGTCACACCTGTCCTGATGGGATTTTTCGCCGGGGAATTTGTGGAAGTGGAGGTCTGGAAAATGATGCTGGACATCATCAAAATCGTGATCATCCCGATCGGGGCAGGGCTGCTGTTCAACAGGTTTTTCAGTGGCAAAGTCCAATGGCTGGACAGTGCCATGCCGTTGGTTTCCATGATCGGCATAGCGGTCATCATAGTGATCATCACCGCTGCCGGCAGGGACAGCCTGCTGACCATAGGTCCGTTGCTGATCCTGTTGACACTCATCCACAACCTGAGCGGATACACCCTGGGATTCTGGGCAGGAAGACTGTTCGGCATGGACGAAAGGGATTGCCGGACCATTGCTCTGGAAGTGGGAATGCAGAACGGCGGTCTGGCTTCGGGAATTGCCAAGGAAATGGGGAAAATTGCCACCGTCGGTCTTGCTCCGGCCGTCTTTGGGCCACTGATGAATGTAACAGGTTCAGTGCTGGCCTCCTACTGGCACAGAAAACCGCCGAAGGAAGATGCGATTTAAGGAATACACGCCTGACTAAGACCTATGTTTATTTTCCAGAATACTCCTGAATATCGCAATCGTCTTTTTTCCTAATCCCGGAACCCGAAGGAGTTCCTCGTTACCGGCGTTAAAAATTGCCTGAAGGTTGCCGAATTTTAACAATAATTTTTCTGCCCTGTCTATCCCAATTCCGGGAAACCCTTCCAAAATATGGATCTTCCGGGCTAATAATAAGGGGTCAATTCTCTTTTTGAAAAAGAATGGTCTTGGATGAATTCTTTGATCCTCCAAAGGATCCTTGGTCAACTGCTTAAAGCTCTGAATCATTACCTGTACGGTTTCCTTTGGACTTTTGGTCCTCAAAACAGGCACCTTGAAAGCTAATGAAATGGATAATAAAACCCCTTGAATCGCTTGAGGAGAAAACTTGGTTTCCTTAAAGGTTTTGTTTTTCCCTTCCAAAATAATGCAGGCCTGAATCGGATTCTTGGCAAGTCTCGCAACCTGTTTAAACAATCTTCCATCCTTGATCGAATGGCAGAAATCATAAATTGTTTTCCGCTCAACAAGTAAATTATCATCCAGAAGATAATCTCCCACGTCCAGCCTTTTTCTTTGGATAATCATGTTTCCAAATTCCTTTAATTCCTCCACAACACAATCCGGCTCCCTATCATCAACAGTGACCTGGAATGGAAAAAAGTAGGAGGATTTTAAAATTTTTGCCATTTAAAAAATAATTTGGATCATACTCAAAACACTTCACTCCAAACTGCCTTAAGGGTAAGACAGAATTTGGAGATTTCATCAAAAATGTTTCCAGCCCTGAGCTTTTAATTCAACCACCGCTCCGCTTTTGGTAACCAGATATTTTCCCTCATCTTCTTGAGTGATATGCCCGATAAAATGAATATCTGCATGTTTTTCCAATTTCTCAAAATCTTTGGGATCAATTGTGAACAGCAATTCATAATCTTCCCCACCGTTCAAAACGCAGGTAATTGGATCTAAGCCCAACTCTACCGCTGTATCAAAAGTCTGTTTATCTATAGGAAGTTTATCTTCATAAATGGTAACTCCAACTTTGGAGGCTTTGCAAATATGAAACAGTTCGGAAGCCAATCCATCGGAAATATCCATCATACTGGTGGGCACAACTTGCAGTTCTCTGAGCTCATGAATGATATCCATTCGGGCATCCGGACGAATTTGTCTTCCGGTGACATATGTATATTTTTCCAGCTGAGGTTTCATTTCAGGATTGGCCAGAAACACCTGTTTTTCCCTTTCCAAAATCTGAAGCCCAATAAAAGCTGCACCTAAATCCCCTGTGACACAAATGATATTATTCACTTTAGCTCCGCTACGGTAGGTGATTTTTTCAGAAGTTGCCTCTCCGATTGCGGTAATCGAAACCGCTAAACCTGAATGAGAAGAAGTAGTGTCTCCTCCTATTAAGTCAACAGAAAAATGTTCGCATGCCGCATTGATACCGGAGTAAAGGGCTTCTACAGCCTCGACTGAAAAGCGATTTGATAATGCTATGCTTACTGTGATATGTTTTGGAATAGCGTTCATAGCTGCTACATCCGAAACATTCACAGCCACAGCCTTAAAACCCAAATGCTGCAAAGGAGAATAGGAAAGATCAAAATGAACGCCTTCCATCAATAAGTCTGTCGTAATAATCATTACTTTATCTCCCGTAGAAATCACTGCAGCATCATCCCCTACACCTTTGAGGGTAGAAGAATGCTTGATTATTATATTTTTATTCAGTTGATCAATTAGGCCAAATTCACCCAGTTCACTGATTTCTGTTCTTTTTTCTGACATATTATAAATGAGTAAGAAACTATATTGGAAAAGGCACCAAGATTAGACCGAAAGTCCAATCAGGTCGCCATTGACTTGTTTTACTTACATGTTGGCAACAACGGAAATAATTATCTGCATCACTTCTATTATGGGGTTTTCTTTATTTCCTGACACAATTCTACCAGAACCCCATTAGTAGACCCGGGATGCAAAAATACAACTAATTTATTGTCGGCACCTTCTTTGGGCGTTTCATTAAGGATTTCAAAACCTTCTTTTTTTAATCTACTGATTTCTTCAAAAATATCTTCAACCGCAAAAGCAATATGATGAATGCCCTCCGATCTCTTGCTGATAAATTTAGCGATAAGACCATCTTCCTTTGTGGCTTCTAAAAGCTCTATTTTAGTGTCGCCTACCTGAAAAAAAGAGGTAGTGACACTTTCACCCAGAACCATTTCCTCTTTATAATGAGCAACACCCAGTAATCTTTTAAAAAGCAAATTAGACTTTTGAAGATCTTTTACCGCTATTCCCAGATGCTCAATCTTTTTCATTTTAATAATTCTTATATTTGTGTGTGAATCATTTCCAAAAAGAGGATGTTGGATCTATACTTTAAGGCATTGTAAATAAAGTTAAAGATATGATAATAGTTTCTGAAAAGGCCAAAGAAAGAATCCTGGAATTAAGACAGGAGGAAGGTCATAGCGAAAATGAAAATATAAGAGTTTCTGTAAAAGGCGGGGGCTGCTCGGGATTAATGTATGATTTAGGTTTTGATGCCAACCTGATTGAAACTGATCATGTGTTTGAGGATAAGGGTGTCAAAATCATAGTAGATAGAAAAAGCCTGTTATACCTTGCGGGTACAGTCTTAGAGTTTTCTGATGGACTGAACGGTAAAGGTTTTCAGTTTGTCAATCCAAATGCCTCCAGAACCTGCGGTTGCGGAGAAAGCTTTTCTGTATAGTTTAATTATATTGAGAATAAATTTGCCGATGGTAATCCCATTGGCATTTTTTTATCAAACTGGTATTAGTTAATTCTCAATTATTAACTTTGTGACAAAAGAATTAGACCCATGGAAGATATAATTAAAAAAGTACCGCTTCACGATATCCACGTTCAACTGGGAGCTCAAATGGTACCCTTTGCAGGTTTTTATATGCCTGTGAGGTATTTTTCTGATCTGGAAGAACATAATACCGTCCGCAAGAATGTAGGCGTATTTGATGTTTCCCATATGGGCGAATTTATAGTTAACGGTCCCAAAGCTTTAACGCTTATTCAAAAAATAACCTCAAATGATGCCTCAAACCTATCCGTTGGACAAGCCCAATATTCGTGCTTTCCGAATGAAAAAGGAGGTATCGTTGATGATTTGATAGTTTACAGACTTGAGGAAGAGAAATATATGTTGGTTGTAAATGCCGGGAATATTGAAAAAGATTGGAAGTGGGTAAATCAACATAATGAATTTGGGGCAGAATTGGAAAATATATCTGACGATACTTCTCTTTTTGCTATTCAAGGTCCTAAGGCAACGGAAGCCATTCAATCTCTGACTTCAGTAAATTTAGATAATATTAAATTCTATCATTTTACGAGTGGGGCTTTTGCCGGGGTAGAGGATGTCATCATTTCAGGGACAGGATATACCGGGGCAGGGGGATTTGAGATTTATGTAAAAAAGGAAAATGCAAAAAAAGTATGGGATGCGATTTTTGAATCCGGAAAGGATTTAGGAATAAAACCTATTGGTTTGGGTGCTAGAGACACCTTGAGGCTGGAAATGGGATATTGTCTTTATGGAAATGATATAAATGAAGAAACCTCTCCCATCGAAGCAGGATTAGGATGGGTTACAAAATTCAGTAAAGATTTTATTAACAGTGAGGGTTTAAAAGCACAAAAGCTTCAGGGAGTCGATCGGAAACTTGTAGGATTTATACTTCAGGAAAGAGGGATTCCCAG
Source organism: Rhodonellum sp. (assembly GCA_041748555.1). GTDB lineage: Bacteria > Bacteroidota > Bacteroidia > Cytophagales > Cyclobacteriaceae > Rhodonellum. The sequence continues at coordinate 22,913 of JBGTDA010000109.1, read as the reverse complement.
AGCACATTATAAAATCGTGAATATTCACCGTGAAGAAATCGGGGAGGTAACATCCGGAACCCAGTCCCCTACAATGGGTATCGGGATTGGAATGGGATATGTGAAAGCTGAATATTCCGCTCCCGAAACTACAATTTCCATTATTGTGAGAAATAAATATATGGAAGCAGTAGTCAAAAAACTCCCACTTTTAAAATTATAATTTAATTGCTGCCAATAGCTTTATTCGCATTCAAATTTTATAATTGGTGGAGAGAAGAATAGAAATTTGCCTCAGTCCCGCTTTGATCCCCTTTTATGAACTTACTAACAAAATTGTTGTCATAGTGGATATCTTTCGGGCAACTTCAACCATGATTACGGCCTTGGCACATGGAGTCAAATCTATCACACCGGTAGCAGATTTGGAAACATGCAGAAGAATGTCAGATCAGGGATATATTACAGCCGGTGAAAGAAATGGAAAAAAAGAGGCCGGATTTGAATTGGGCAACTCACCCTTAGCTTTTATTGAAGGCAGGTATAAGGATAAAAAAGTTGCGATGACCACTACGAACGGTACTTTAGCAATCGAAAAATCAAAACCGGGTTCTGCGGAAATCATTCTTGGGGCATTCATTAACCTTCAAGCAACAGCAGATTATCTATCGACTAAACAAAACGATGTGATAATAGTCTGTGCGGGATGGAAAGGAAGGTTTAATCTTGAAGATTCTGTTTATGCCGGGGCATTATCATGTAGATTATCGAACCATTCGAAATTGCATTGTGATGCCGTACAAGCTATGGAAAATCTGTACGAACAAAACGCACACCAATTGAGGGACTTTTTAAATCAATCTTCCCACGCAAAGAGACTGCAAAACCATAATATTGAAGATGATATTGATTTTTGTTTACAATCAGATGTTTTTAACATAATTGCAAAATTAAAGGGAGATGAATTGGTTCTGTAACCTTTCCATCTCCCTCTTGTAAAGTTAGTTTATTTCTTTTTAATAGGCATTATCATTATTGATAACCAGACATTTTATTGTCAATATTATTATTTTAAAATCAAATAAGAGACTCCAGTTTTTGATATAAAACAAATCGAATTTCAACCGGGAATTAATATCATACGTATCTCTGATTTCACCTCTGAATCCCTTAGCCTGTGCCAATCCTGTAATTCCAGGTTTAACAATGTGCCTGCACATAAAATGTTCGATTTTTTCAGCATAATCTCTATTCATTATGATGGCGTGTGGTCTGGGGCCTACTAAAGACATGTGCCCAACTAAAACATTTAATAATTGAGGTAGTTCGTCTAAGCTGGTTCTTCTCAAAAAAGACCCAACCTTCGTAATCCGAGGATCACCTTTACTTGCTTGTTTGAAATGACCTTTAGGATTGTATTTCATACTCCGAAATTTCAAACAATAAAATGGGATATTGTTCTGCCCATGACGAAGCTGTTTGAAAATTACCGGGCCTTTGGATTCAAGTCTTATGCAAATAGCTATAAGAGCAAATAACCAGCTACCAATAAATATTAGAAACAAACTTACCAAAACAATGTCAAAAATTCGTTTTGTCAAAGTCTGAGAAGTGTCTAACAGATTAACTGAGTACCTGGTAACAATAAACTCGGCATCTTTTGAAGATACACTTATATTGTTCAGTTTTGATATAATTGTTGACATGCTCTTTTTAAAATGTTGTTAAAAATAATTCTCATTAAATAATCCTTCACTGACCAACTACCATACCTAATAATTTAATTGAATTATTTTTTTAGGTGACGTGGCAAAGGTAAATAAAAATTTTAAACCTATATATAAATTACATTTTTTTTTATTCGAAATGCATTTTAATCTACAATACAAAAAAAATTAAGCATTAGCCTTTTCCAATTTTTTCTTTTTTGTTTTTTTATCGTCCAAATCATTCGCTACCAAAGTAGACGCATTGGAAGATTTTTGAAGGAAGGTTTGCATAAGGAATACAGGTCCATAATAGAAATATCTTTTCCACATTCTCCTTGGTTCGGCTACAAATCTTCCTAACCATTCAAAACCCACATTGATAAAAAATTTATTTGGCCTTTTTATTGTCCCCGCATAAAAATCAAAAACAGCTCCGATTGAGCATATAATTTTTGCATCGAGAAACTCTTTGTTCCCATAAACCCATTTTTCCTGTTTTGGAGCAGTCATGCCTACAAAGAGAACATCAGGCTTAAATTCATTTACTTTTTCAATCATTTCGATATTTTCCGCATCAGAAAACTCTTCTTTGAAGGGCGGGGAAAAGGAGGAAAAGGTTATATAGGGATATTCTCTGTTCAATCTTTCTTTTATTTTCTTAAGTGTAGCCACGGAAGATCCCAGATAGAAACACTTTCCATGATCTCTATTTAGCTTATTCAAAAGAAAATCATGAAGATCTGCCCCTGCTATTTTTTGAATCTTATTATTATTAAACAATAAGCTCGTCCAAACTATGCCAATACCATCGGGAAGTAAAATATCTGAGGATTTAAGGGCATTTTTGAATGCTTCATCTTTTTCAGCTATACAATAAGAATATTGATTTATTGTATTGATTACCAATTTTCTACCTTTGTAAATACTTGAAAGATTTCCTCCAAATAATTTGTAATCGAAATATCCAATTTGGGAGTAATCCATGGGAAAATTAATTTTTAGTTTGAATAGTGTTGTGAAACACCAATATTATCTTTCTGGGAATTGCTGTTTATCTTTTTTTTCGAAAACAGGAGGATCCTCTTTGGGTGTTGGCTTTCGGTGGGTCCAATTTTGTGCCCCTTCCGAGGAACAAAACAATGTTAATCAGATTCATAGTCGTTGCTTTTGAGATTATCCTGAATATTTATTGATTGCTTTTTCTTTTCCTGAATTGGTCACATTGTTTTTTAATGTATCCATCCATGCATTCAAGGCAAGGGTTTCTGGAATAATCACGTCATCAAAAGTTATTATTTGACCCGGCTCAATATCATATTTGAACCTCACATTACTCATTAGTCCTATCGGAACATGATCGAGTTTTTCTGAAAATTTTATTGCCTCCCCCCTTACATCAAAGCTTCCTATTCCTTTTTTGATTTCGGAGCCAGCTTTAAGGTGTTTCTTTGCAACCGCTGCAACGCTTACTGTTGGATTCATGCCGTTGTCCAATAAAATAGTTTTATTGTAATACAGTTCTTTTATATCTTTGACAGCTTCAAAAAAACAAAGGTGAACAGGTTTATAGAGTAAGTAATACGGACCAGCACCCATTTTATAAGTTTTCAGTTCCTGGGATAAATCCTCATAATGTGTTGCCACAATAAAAACTCCGGGAGGTGATTGTCGGGAAATTATATAATCACTCAGTACCTTCTTCATCCGGGAGGCCTCTTTGGCAATTTCAAAGGCTGAACCCTCGAATTCCTCACTTTCAATTCCAATCAATCCCCTTTTTGCAATATCAGCTCCAAGGCCATTTGCAACAAGACATTGTTCGATCTGAAGTTTTGTACCATCTGTAAAAGATGTAACAGAAGGTAAACTAAACCCTTGTTTTTGGGCCCAAAATCTCATGTCCTCTTCAGTGGGATTCAGGTTTTGAAAACCTTTGATGTTTCCATACACAAGGGGTTTGAAGCCCATTTCAACAATTTCATTTTTTAAAGATGCAAGGCATCCAGGCTGGTCTCCATTACCTTCAGATAACAAGCCCCGCTGAGAAAGCCAGCTTCCTGTGAGAACCTGAGTGTCAGCGTCCATAGTTAAAACCGGAAGATCATATTTAAAAGCATCGAAAATTACTTCGGTTGAATAAATGGGATCACCTGTACTCACGACAATAACATCGGATTTTTCGAACAATTCTTCAGAAATCCGAGTCACAAGAGATTGATCTATCCCTAAATCATCTACAAAAGCATTTCGGCGCGTAAGAACACCCGACACAACCATGTCCGTCCTTTTCGGAATCAATTTGGTTAGCCCTCTGGCTATCATACCCGTTCCAACCAAACCTACTCTGATCTTACTGTTGTAAACACTATCCATATTTTTAAAAGTTAAGCTTAAACATTTTTCTAAAATTAATTTATATTTTTTTATAAAACAAATTTATGTATTTGAATTACATATATTTTTATTTAAAAGATGTTTAAGCTAAATTTTAGCAATTTATTTCCCGCAGATTTAGGATTAATTTTGTTGTATTAAACATTAATTATACCAACTTAATATTAAAATAGAAATATTTATAAAATTTCAAAATACTTAGATCTAACTATAAATTGAAAATATCATTATTGAAAATAATCATCAGGTATTGATCATAATGTCTTGGTTAGTCTATTTTCTCATCGCGAACTTTTCATTTTATGATCTGTTTTTTCGGAGTAACTTCCTTTACTTGAAAAATAACTTGATATCAAAGTCCAAAAAGTTATTTTTTAAAAAATTAAAAAAATAATTGACCTTTTTTTATCCCGACTTCAAATGTGAGATTGAATGTCAATCTGTCTGTTTTACATTTTTTAATTATTCAAATTCAATTTTGGGGTAGTAAAAATTACCATCATTTTTGCCTCGATTTATCCCCCGTATTTTACTCAAAACTACTTTTCAATCAATTTTTTTTAAGAATATTTCTTTGTTTTTAGAATTTTAATTCGATTATTAACCTAAATACAAATTATTATACAAGTTCTTTTATAATAGTATGTATTGCATAAAACAATATTTTAAATATTCAAAAACAATTTTTCGGTTTTGATTTACGATTTCTAACTAATTAAAATGAATATGTTTGGTAAAAATTCCACACTTTCAAGCATCCTAATCGGTTTGATACTAGTATTAACTAGTTCTATATCCAATGCTACAATCTATTACTTTTCCTCGACCACAGGAAGTGATACAAGGTCTTCCTTAGAGGCACAAAATCCTCAAACGCCTTGGAAAAGTATTCAAAAATTGAATTCCATCTTTCCCAACCTTCACCCGGGAGATCAAGTTCTGTTTAAAAGCGGGGAAAAATTTTTGGGAGAAATCATCCTATCAAAATCAGGAAATTCAGGGTCCCCAATTTCCTTTGGTATTTATGGGGGAACTGAAAAAGCCATTCTAACTACATTTTCTAAAATTACAAACTGGATTTCAAAAGGTGGAAATATTTATGAAGCTGATGTACCAATATTAAATGGGAGAGTCAATGTGGTAGCGGTTGACAACACCGCGTATGCAATGGGTAGATATCCGAATAGTAATACTGTCAATGCAGGGTATCTGACTATGAGTAGTGCAAGCAATGGCAGTGTTTCAAGTAATGAAATGCAAGCCCCCACCAATTTTTCAGCTGGAGAAATTGTCATCAGGAAAAACAACTGGGTAATCGACAGGCATTATATCAATTCACATTCCGGAACAACAGTAAATTATAATACAACGGGGAGTGGGTATCAGCCACGTGTTGGATATGGCTTTTTTATCCAGAATCACCCAGGTACTTTAGACCAGTTTGGCGAATGGTATTATGATGGTCACAATAAAAAAATAAGGTTTTATTATGATAAAGGCGAGCCCAGCGGCGGCGATATTCAAGTGGCTACATCAAACAATGTTTTAAATTTTCAGCAAAACATCAGTCATATTCATTTTAACAATATAAGTTTTCAAGGTGCAAATGATAATACAGTTCAATTAAGATCATCAGCTAATATCAGGTTTGATAAATGTGAAATCACGTTTTCCGGAGGATCCGCAATACATGGTGCCGGGATTGTAGATTTACAGGTTGAAAATTCCCTGATTCAGGATGCGTACAATGGTGGGATTCACCAGCAATGGAATGACCGTGGTTTGGTGGTGAGAAACAGCACATTTAACCGGATTTACAACTTTGCGGGAATGGGTAAAAATGCCGATCTCAACGGAAATGGCATATATATGAGTGAAACCTCCTCCAATGCCACCATTGAATTTAGCAAATTCACAAACATGGGCTACATCGGAATAAACTTCAATGGCAACAACACAATTGTAAAAAATAATTTAATTGATACATTTTGTTTTGTCAAAGACGATGGAGCAGGAATTTATACTTTTACAGGTAGTGCGAATACTGATTTTACAGGCAGAAAAGTTGTTGACAATATTGTCATAAACGGAATTGGAGCAGTTCCAGGCACAAAACCGTATGGACCAAATGATTTTCCTTATGTAGAAGGTATATATATGGATGACAATACCTCCGGAGTAGAGATTCGAAGAAATACAGTTGCGAATATTACAAGTAGTGGAATTTATCTACATAATGCTCGGAACATCTCAATCACAGAAAACAGAATATATAATACCGGCTACTCTCTTCAATTCGTCCATGATAATTTAGGAGACCCAATTAGAAATCTGACTGTAACAAACAATGAGTATTTAGGGAAAAATGAGAAACAATGCCATGTATTTGTCAGGTCTAAACTTGACGATACTGCACAGATGGGTGTTTTTGATAATAATGTTGTCTCACGACCTGTAAATGATTACAACACAATCTATGTCCAAACCCCATCAAATAATGGTCTGATTGATCTGCAAAACTGGAATGATCGCTATGGCTTGGATAAAAACACTAAAAGAAGCCCTGTTACCTATGATAAAGATAAAATGGATATTGAAGAATTTATATTATTTGAATATAACAATTCCAATTCCGCCAAGTCAATTTCTTTATCAGGAGGAGCCTATGTGGATTTAAAAGGTAATCATTATAATGGGGGTATTTCAATTCCATCTTATTCCTCTGTTTTACTCTTAAAGACTGAATCCTTAGTTAATGCCCCTTCTTCAGTATCAATTTTAAACCCTCAGGAAAATGCCTCCTATTATAATGAAGAAAGTATCACTATAAATACTGATGCGAAAGATGAGGACGGAACAATCGCCAAAGTGGAGTTCTACAACGGAAACACCCTTCTGGGAACAGACACAACTTCTTCTCATTCATTCACATGGTCAAACCCTCCCGTGGGAAGCATTACGCTCACCGCAAAGGCAACCGACAACAAGGGAGCTGTATCGGTTTCAGCAGCTGTCAACATCAGTGTCACCGAAAAACCAAACGTGGTACCAACGGTAAGCATCACTTCACCGATGGACGGTGATCAGTTTATCCAGGGAGACACCGTCGGGATCACAGCAACTGCCGCCGACTCCGAGGGAACAATTGCCAAAGTGGAATTCTACAACGGCAACACGCTGCTGGGAACCGACACCATTTTACCCCAAGGGTTTACCTGGGCCGACCTTCCTGTGGGCAGCTTCGCCCTGACGGCAAGGGCAACCGACAACAAAGGAGCCACCACGGTTTCCGAAACGGTCCACATCAACGTGGCTGAAAAAGCAAATGCGGCCCCTAATGTCAGAATCAAAAGTCCCCTGGACAATGATCAATTGATCCGGGGAGAGATGATCATTGTCAAAGCAGATGCAGAGGATACTGACGGCACCATCGCCAAAGTGGAATTCTACAGCGGCAACACGCTGCTGGGAACCGACACCACTTTACCCCACCGGTTCTACTGGACCGACCTTCCGGTGGGCAGCTTCGCCCTGACGGCAAAGGCAACCGACAACAAAGGAGCATCAACGGTTTCCGAAACGGTCCACATCAACGTGGCTGAAAAAGCAAATGCGGCCCCTAATGTCAGAATCAAAAGTCCCCTGGACAATGATCAATTGATCAGGGGAGATATGATCATCGTCAAAGCAGTTGCAGAGGATACTGACGGTACCATCGCCAAAGGGGAATTCTACAGCGGCAACACGCTGTTGGGAACCGACACCACTTTACCCCATCGGTTCTACTGGTCCGACCTTGCGGTGGGCAGCTTCGCCCTGACGGCAAAGGCAACCGACGACAAGGGAGCTGTTATGGTTTCAGAGGCTGTGAACATCAGTATTGAGGAAAAAGAAAGATCGGCACCTACTGTTAAAATCATAACTCCCAAGACTAACATGGAATTCTTCAGATATGAGGACTTAAAGATTGAAGTCCAAATAGAAACTCCTGATTCTGAAGTTGTAAAGGTCGAATATTTCAGAAACAACGTGTTCATTGGAAGCAACTATAATCCTCCCTTTGATTTTAGCTGGAAAGCAGTGAACTTGGGTAATATGAATTTAAGAGCCGTTGTTACCGATAATTTTGGAATTAAAGCCAGCTCCGAAAAAATTTCCATCCGTGTTAAAAACAATTCAGCTCCGAGTATTCTAATTTCATCACCGGTCAATAATGATGAATTCCTTTTCGGGACCAATATTGACATTGAGGTTAATACTTCGGATTCAGATGGATCTGTCGCAAAGGTTGAATTTTACTATGGAAATCACTTCATCGGGCAGAGCACAAATGAGCCATTCAACTTCACTTGGAAAGATGTACAGGAAGGAAAACACACCCTTACTGCCATAGCAACGGATAAAAGAGGTGCTACTACAGTTTCTCCATCGGTTGATATAATAGTGGGTGAAAAAGAAGGACCTCAGGAAGTTCCTGTTGCTGTAGTTCCGGAAGTAATCATTGTCACTCCTGCAACAAATGAAGAATATGAAGAAGAGGATGATATCAACGTGGTAGTCATGTTCCAGGGATCAGAAGAAACTGTTCAGAAAGTGGATTATTATAGCGGCAACCAACTAATCGGCACATCTTCATCAAGTCCTTTCAGTTTCAATTGGAAAAATGCCACAGTTGGAATGCATACTCTTACTGCCAAGGCTTTAGGTGAGGATCCTTTAAAAATCAAAAATTCAGATGAGGTGACAATAGTTGTGAAGGAAAAAATTCAGTCTATTTTCCAAATAGTACAACCAATCAAGGACGCGGTGTTCAATTCAGGTTCAGACATTATTATTAAGGTGGACATACCTGAAAGCAGCAAAACAATTGATAAAATCGAATATTTCAGAGGAAATTCAAAAATCGGAATTTCAACTGCAGCCCCATATAATTTTACCTGGAAAAAGGCTCAGCAAGGAACACATAGTGTTAAAGCTCGATTGATGTATTCTGATGGGAGTGAATTACTTTCCTTTTCTGTTAAAATCACCGTTTTGAGAAGGGACCAAACCAGGGTAAGGCTGCTTACCGCGGAAGATAAACCGGTTGTTCTGTCAGGAGAAAACATCGAGCTCAATGTTGATCTCCTTAAATTTGAAACTGAAGTGGAAGTTGTTGAATATTTGATCAATGACATTCCTCTAGGTAATGCCATTGATAAGCCATTCGGTTACCATTGGAAGGATATTCCTGCAGGTGAACATAAACTTGTAGCAAGAGCATTGGACAGTAACGGTGTCTCATATTATTCAGATCCTATAATTTTCAAAGCAGTAAATGAAACCCAAGACATACAGCTGGATTATGCAATTGGGCCAAATCCAACTACCGAATATCTGAATGTGATCTTCAAGAATCTGGATGGTATTTATGATTTTGAAATCAAGATCGTTTCCATGAATGGGCAGGTTCAGAAAACATTCGCGGTGAGACCAGAGGAATCCAAAATAACTTTGGATGTTTCAGCCCTTAAAAATGGACTTTACATCATCCATTTAATGGGCAACGGGAATAACCTGGCAAGTAAGAAGTTTATCAAAAAGTAATAGGAATTCCTGCTTAATATTAAAAGATGGTCCGGGGATTCCCCGGACCATCTTTTTTTGCTCAACAGATGAGGAGGAATTTTAAATTAAAAGCCTAGAATCATTGATAAATGAATACTTACTTTTTAAGAATAAGAAAACTTACCAATACCTAAAAACAGTCAACAAAATCTTGTATCCCGCCATTACAGTTCCTTTTACTGTTCCGCTGATTTTGGAAGTACCGATCCGGGTTTTATAATTGACTGAAACCTCTGTTGTTTTGAAGCCCTTCTTGGCAGCTTTAATCTGCATTTCTATGGTCCATCCGTAATTTTCGTCTTTCATTCCAAGCTCCTTCAATTTCTCCCATTTTATGGCTCTGAACGGGCCAAGGTCTGAATAATCAGTTTTATAGATATAATGCATCAAAGTAGTAGCAAGCCAATTTCCAAATATCTGAGGAAATGTCATGGAACCTGCTTCCCTCTTTCCCTTTGCCCTGGACCCGATAACCATATCAAAGTCATTTTGAATAATCGGTGCGATAAGATTCACAAGTTCTTGTGGAAAGTCACTGAAATCCGCATCTAAAAACACCACTATATCCGGAACAATATCCAGACTTTCTAAATATAAAATTCCTGTTAAACAAGCTTTACCATATCCCTGCTGTGGTTCATCTACAACAATTCCCCCTGCACTTATTGCTACCGACCTAGTTTGATCATTGGAATTATTATTGACGACAACAATATTCCGCACCTGAGAGGGTATGTCGTTTATTACTTTACCAACGCTGTTTTCTTCATTAAAAGCGGGTATAATTACATCTACAATAGGTTTTTCACGCATCAATATTCGATCAATTGGTTTTAGGTAGCTTTCCTGTAGGATAAAAAGGATGAAACACTAACGACTCCGAATCCAACTGCGAGCATCAGATGGAACACCAACATTTCATAAGTTCCTAATACGATGGCCAAAACCACCAATGATAAAAAAACAAGTGCCATGAATCCTTCTATATAAGTTGAAAAGGGGATGATGGCTTGTGCGTAAGTATTCGAAGTCCAATTGCCTTTTATTTTTTCAAGATTGAATTTGGGAGTTCTGATAAAAGGTGATTTCTTACCCGAAAGTCCTTCCCAAACTGCCTGTGAATTGTGTAAAGATAAACCCATGGAAACCGATAGAAAAAGCGGCAACTCCCACAAGAACCTCAATATTCCTTTTACAGAATAATTCTGCAAACTTAAGTTTCCAATGAAATAAACCGAGGCTATAATGACAAACCCAATCATAAATACGACAGCTCCTTTAAAAAAATCAATGGGTATCAAATCGAACTGAAATCCCCACCAAATGGGAATACTGCTTATACTCACCACCAAAATAGCAATAAATATGACACTATTAAGTAAGTGTGCGGCTGCATGAAATTTGGTATTTATAGGGGCATTCGATTTCAGAACAGATTTCAAATGTTTGACAGCACATTCTGCCCCACCTTTGGTCCATCGGAACTGTTGGGATTTAATAGCTGACATCACCGGCGGCAATTCGGCAGGAGAAAGAATCTCCGGTCGATAAAGGAATTTCCAGCCTTTTTTTTGTGCTCTGTAACTCAGATCCAGATCCTCAGTCAAGGTGTCATCCTGCCAGTTACCTGCGTCAAGAATACAGGTTTTTCTCCAGACACCTCCTGTGCCGTTAAAGTTTATAAAGGCATGCTGATTGTTTCTTCCCATTTGTTCTACCATAAAGTGGGCATCCAGAGCAAAGGCTTGCAATCTTGTTAGTATGGAATAATCTTCATTTAAATGGGTCCACCTGGTCTGAAGCATCCCAACTTTCGGTTCGCTAAAAAATCCAACCGTTTTTAGAAGAAATTCCGGATCAGGAACAAAATCCGCATCAAAGATTGCAATCAGATCTCCTTTTGACTTTTCCAATCCTTCCCTTAATGCTCCCGCTTTGTATCCAATTCTGTCCTGCCTGTGGATATATACAAAATTAACATCAGGAAAATTTCTGATATGGTTTTGAATCATTGAACAGGTTTCATCCGTGCTGTCATCAAGTATCTGAATTTCCAGTTTTTCTTTTGGAAAATTCAATTTGGCGACCGAATCTATCAACCTTTCAACTACATATTTTTCATTATAAACAGGTAATTGAACCGTGACCTTGGGTAAATCATTCCATAAGGGAGAGTCAACATTTTTTATTGTTCTTTTAAATCTGAAAAAATGAATAAGTAGGTGTGCCTGGGCTAAGCTATAAAAGAAAATAAACAGCATCGCCACCACATAAACCACTAAAAAGAAATAAACCGGGATCATGAATCAGATAATCATTAAGATTTAATTGTGATGGATTTGTTTCCAATCAATATCGGCATATCGCTGACCCTCCCATTTTCCTCACCGTTTTCCAGTTTCAAAACCCCTCTGGGGCAAACTGCTGAACATACGCCACATCCCACACAGGAAGCCCTGACAATATTCTGACCTCTTTGGGCATACCACCTCACATCGATTCCCATTTCACAATAGGTAGAACAATTTCCACACGAAATACATTGCCCGCCATTGGTGGTAATTCTGAATCTCGATTTAAAACGTTGAACTATCCCAAGATAGGCAGCCAGAGGACAACCAAATCTACACCAAACCCGGTTACCCATGAAGGGGTAAAACCCCGTGCCGATTACGCCGGCAAACATTGACCCAATTGCAAACCCATAAATATTGTGGACTTCATTGGTTGCATTGCCGAGTAAACTGAACTCTGAAAAATAATTGGCTATGGTCAGTCCTGTCATCACTACTGCGAAAACCAGTACTCCATGAACCATGTATCTTTCGATTTGCCAAGCCTTCAGCGATTTATCAGAAAGTTGCCTATAGGGATCACCTGCAGTTTCTGCCAATCCGCCGCATCCGCAGACCCAAGAACAATACCATCGTTTTCCATACAAATAGGTAAGTAAGGGCACACCTATTACTATCAGAATGATTCCCCATATTAACATAAACATTCCCAAAGCACCCGAGCCGAGCATGCCTTCTACCCTATATTCATAAAAAAATGTATAATCCAAAGGCCAGATATTTTTGAAATCATGCCAAGGTTTGTTCAAAAGAATCATAATTTCAGGAATAAGAAATGCAAAGGAAAGCTGAAAAAACATCACTGAGGCAGTTCTCAAAGTCTGATATTTATTCCCTCTGTATTTCCTGAACATTCTTATTCCCATAATCAAAATAGCCAAGGTGTATATCAAACCATACAAAAACCACTGACTGGCAGGACTACCGGATAGAGCAAGACTGATTGGATCAACCATCAATACCAAATTGGTCAAATATTCGGGATACCAATAAAGAATGATATAAAAAAATATCAGGTATGTGCCGGTAATGATCCCCAAAATCCCTCTCGATTTCATGGAAGAATGATAAACCCCGTCATTTTTTATGCCTTCGGGTTCCTTCCTGTGTAAGGGGAGGATGTACATCAACGCTCCCAAAACAGCAATAATCATTGAGCCGGCAAGAAAAAGGTAAGGTTTATCACGAACAGAGCCAAAAGAAGATGCTTTGGTTATGGAAAATGTGTAATCATCCCAAATGACGCTATCCCATTCTTTGGCATCTTTTAATTTTTGATTATATGCATCAAAAAAATGATTGAAATCATTGATAAAGGCAAAATTTGAATCATAGGTTTTGCCAATCATAGGAGAAAGAATTTCCACCATTTTCCCCTGATGTTCCTCTTTAACCTGATTTTCGATTATTTGCTGATCCAGCTGATATGATCCAATAAATGGAATCAGACTAAAAAAAACGAGCCCCAAAACAAATATGCCAATACCGATCCTTTGTACGTTTCTCATGCCTTTGATCCTATTAACTTTTTGAAGAATGATAATTTCGATAAGCTGATGGATTTACCATGCTGATTATTATAAGCATCAATTACTTTTTTGTGAACGGGCTTGAAGAATTCCGGATTGAAATTAGCACGATGTAGGTTTACAAGAACCTTTTCCACCTTCCAGTCTTCTGCTATCGCTGTATCGAAGAACTCGTGTCGTAACCTCCAGCCCAAAGCATTAACACCTATCAAGCTTAATGATTCCTTTTTATACAACAATCTTAGACAAATCTTGCCTGAATGATCCTCCCAGTAGAAGCTCTCAAAACTTTCGTCCCATTCATTAGGAACAAAACCATAGGTTTGATATTCTATATCTAAAAATTTCGCGGAATTAAACCAGATTCCCGGTCGATATACCGTAGGAATATTGGTCAGCGTCTGGGCAAGGGTCTCTCCATGCATCCTTCCTGTGTACCAAACTTGTTCAATGTTTTTCCTGCCATCTCCCGGAGCTTTCCGGAATTCCACACAGTCCCCTATTGCATAAACATCATCAATATTGGTCCGAAAATATTCATCAACCAAAATCCCCCTCTTGGTATCTAAATCAGTTTTTTTAAGAAAATCAATATTTGGACTTACTCCTACTGCCAGACCCACAAATTGACAATCAATGTTTTCCCCTGATTTGGTTTTGACTGCTTTTACCTTTCCGTTTCCATCTCCTATTATTTCTTCCAATTCAGTCTCCAACCTCAAATCAATATGATGCTCTCTGATATGCTTATTAATTAGTTTGGCTTCATCCTGCGGTAAAATATTATCCCAAAAACTCTTCTCCCGCACCAAAAAAGTAACAGGTATTTCTCTGCTCGCCAGCATTTCCGCCATTTCTATTCCTATCAATCCTCCCCCAACTATAACCGCCCGGAAAATTTCTTTTGTATTCGCTTCCATCAGCTCCAGATCCTGATAGGAATATAAACCCTGCACTCCGGACAAATCCTGACCCGGCCATCCGAATGCATTGGGTTTTGATCCAGTTGCAAGGATTAAAACATCATAGTTTTCAAGCTCGCCAGTTTCAAAAACAACATTTTTCTTGTCAAAGTCTACCTTTTCGATCCAGCCCCTTTTTAGATTTATGCGGTTTTTACCCCAAAACCAATCCTCATAGGGTTTGGTATGCTCATATTTCATGTGGCCCATGTAAATGTACATCAAGGCGGTACGGGAAAAGAAATGATCGGTTTCACCGGATACGATGGTGATTTCCGAATGTGCGTCATTTTTCCGGATATGTCTTGCGCAGGTTACTCCGGCAATACCATTACCGATAACCAAAAATTTTCTGGGTGAAGAAGTATTAATTGTTTTATTCGTTGAGTGACCAGTCATATTTTATGTTCGACACCTTGGCGTCCGGATTGATCTTGACATTTGAATATTGATTAAGGTAATCAATTAAGCTTCCCTTGTTGGTAAAATCTCCTTTGAACCAAGAGAAAATCTGTGAAATTTCGATTTTATCCGGAGTGATTTTATTGTGTCTCTTATCATTGATGAATTTTTTTACCTGGCTTTCCAATTGTTTATCTATTTTTTCAGCTACAAAAGCTTCATTCAAAAGCGGAGGGCAGCTATAGGATGCACAATTTACAGCAAAATGTATTCTAGGCTCATCAAATTCCTTTCTAAGGATTTTATGCTCCACCTCATCCAGCGAAGCGTCTTTACCGCCTATTTGGAAGAACTTTTTGTGCCAAACTGTATTTACCAACGGTATTTTGACTGTGGGGTGCAGATCCTGAATGCTCTCTACCGGATAATTGTCAACAATCAACTTGATTGTGAAAGCATTATAAACATTGATCCAATAAGCCAATTGTTCTTCCTCCGACCACTTTTCTCTGTCAGGTGCATTTTTACTCAATATTTCAAGGTATTGTTCAAGCTTGGCTTTGTCATTTATAAAACCTTTATAATCGACTAGGCCATTCTCTGAAACATTCCTTTTAAGTAATTCATCAAATATTTTGTGTGAAGGCGGAGTTGTTCCTCTTTGACCTAGATCTGAAGAAGCACATGCAAAATTGAAAACAAAAAATATCAGTATAGGAAGAATTTTCATGAATTTCATTTTTTTTAAATTTAGGCAAGATTTGATTGACATACGAATTGATTGATATACGCATCAACTTTGGGTTCAGCTTTAGAGGTATATTCTCATCTATTTTATAATCAAAAATAGCTTCTTTATTAGCTGTCAATTGTCGCAGAAACGACATACAAACTATTTGATTTTGAAAACCGATTTCGGGTCGGATACTTTTGGTTTTGATTGGAAACATTATTAGCATCAAAAGGTTATCGCATTTTGATTTTATTTCGGATATTTCAAATCAATAAACCGCCTCTCCTTTATTTAACCAGATTGCCCAAAAAGGATCATATGCATGAATACGTTGTGTTTCAGAGTTCTCTTTATAGATAGGTTTTTCTTCATTTACCCAATGAAAAATACCTCCGTAAAGATTATAAACTTTTTCAAAACCTGCGGATTGCAGTTTCTTTCCAATTTCCTGACTTCTTGCTCCAATGGAGCAATATACCACTACCGGATGTTCTTTAGGGATTCCCTTTACATTTTTAAGGGTGAACGTTTCATATCCCACCCATTTTGCTCCCTTCATATGACTCACCTCAAATTCCTCCCTTTCACGGGTATCTAAAAAAATCGCATTATCAAGAATCTTCCTGTCCTCAGGAAATACAAGCGGAAAATCCTTTTCATATACCCCTTTTAACAATGTTTTGTAGGCAAAACTTTGTCCAAAACCAGGGAAGGATAGCATAAGTAAAATTATTACAATTTGAAGTTTTCGGAATGACATGACTTCAAAACATGCTCCTTTCCTGATTGATTCAATTAACCATAAAAATCAGAAAGCCTTGCCAAGCCTTTTTTATCAAGAACAATATTTTCTTCTCATCAAACGCAAACAATTTGTCCTTTTGTGATTATGAGAAATAAAATATTTATTGTCGGACAAACTGTATAGGTGGGCTCTGAAAGATCAAAAACCATCGAATTTTCTCATGATTAAAATCAGCTTTCCGACCGAATTACCCATAAAGAGGGAATCTGTCGATTTGGGAATATACTTCGGTTAATTTGTCGAATTTCATAAAAATATGATGCCTACCATTGGAAATCCCCATGTAAGGTGCCTGGATGATTTTGTTATAGATACATACCTGTTCCACGGTCTTTTGAGTAAGCGGTATTTCAGGTGCTTTACATTCGATGAGCAAGAACGGATTTCCTATTCTATCCACAACAAGAACATCAAAACGTTTTTTCATGTTGTTGTACTTCACGCCCCGCTCCAGTAAAAAAAGACTTTTCGGGTAATTGTTATATTGAATAAGCATATGAATAATATGTTGTCTGACCCATTCCTCGGGAGTCAAAATCAAATATTTCTTTCGCAATGAGTCGAAAATGCTTATTTTTCCATCCTGATCTTCTTTGAGTCGAAAATCAAAGGATGGAAGCTGAAGTGGTTCATTCAAAAATCCATATTTATCCATCATCATAGCACAAATATGATTTCTTTATCGAAGAATATAAACCAATTCACCCCAAATGAAAAAAAACCTGATCATTTTGCATGCTGCCCTTTGGGGTATAATGATATTATCCTGTGATTCAAAAAAAGAAAAGGTAGACCTCATTGTTCATAACGCAACAATTTATACTGTGTCAGAAGGATTTGATATTATTCAGGCATTTGCGGTCCGGGAAGGACGTTTCGTGGGACTCGGCAGTAGTTCCAACATACTTTCTGATTTTGAAGCCTTGGAAACCATTGATATGGAAGGTCATGCTGTTTATCCCGGATTTATTGATGCACATGCCCATTTTTATAGGTATGGATTGGGTTTACAGGTTGCGGATTTATTGGGAGCAGAATCTGAGGAGGAACTCATTGAACGGGTTGTAAAGCACAGGGAAACCTCACCGAAAGCTTCATGGATATTGGGAAGAGGATGGGATCAGAATTTATGGCCAAATAAAGAATTCCCTACAAAATCGAAACTTGACGAGATTTTCCCGGATACACCTGTACTTCTGACAAGGATAGATGGGCATGCAGCATTGGTTAACCAAAAGGCCTTGGATCTGGGAGGAATCACTGCCAAAACAGAAATGCTCGGTGGAAAAGTCATTTTACTGGATGGAACACCTTCAGGGGTTTTGATTGATAATGCAATACAGTTGGTTTCGGGCAAAGTACCTGAAGCAAGTGAAGATGAGTCCAAAAAAGCATTGATTGCTGCTCAGGAAAATTGTTTTCAGGTTGGCTTGACCACAGTTGCTGATGCAGGATTGGATAAAGAAATCATCGATCTGATGGCAAAATTGCATCAAACAGGGGATTTGATAATGCGGGTTTATGCAATGGCAAATCCAACCCGGGAAAATCTTGATCATTATTTTCAGACCGGTCCGTTTCAGGATGATAAACTCACTGTAAAAAGTTTTAAAATTTATGGTGATGGTGCATTAGGATCCAGAGGGGCAGCTTTACTAAAACCGTATCATGATCATCCTTCAGAATCTGGGTTTTTGCTCAATACAGAGGAAGCATTTGATGATCTTGCCAAGAAAATGTATGAAAACGGCTTTCAGATGAACACCCATTGCATCGGGGACTCTGCCAACAGAACACTTTTAAATATATATGCTAAATATTTGAAGGGAAAAAATGATCTGAGGTGGAGAATTGAACATGCTCAGGTCGTAAGTAAGGAGGATATGCCAAAATTTGCGCAATACAGCATTATTCCATCCGTTCAACCCACACATGCGACATCGGATATGTATTGGGCAGGTCAACGGCTTGGACCTTTCAGGATCAAAACTGCTTACGCTTACAAAGACCTTCTGGACCAAAACGGAATGCTGGCTTTAGGAAGTGATTTCCCTGTAGAGCATATTAACCCGCTGTATGGGTTTCATTCTGCTGTTGTTAGAAAAGATGCCAAAAACTGGCCTGAAGCTGGTTTTCAGCCCGAAAATAAAATCACGCGAGAACATGCACTGAAAGGGATGACTATTTGGGCTGCATATGCAAATTTTGAAGAAGGTTTAAAAGGAAGCATTGAAGTTGGAAAACTTGCTGACTTCGTAGTACTGGAGAAAGATATGATGACTGCCCCGGAAAATGAATTGAGAAATCTGAAGGTTTCATCCACCTTTATAGGAGGGGAAAAAGTATTTTGAAACCTTAATCCGTTCAGAATTCGAGGTACGGCTTCAACCTGTCCAACCAATCTTCATTAAATATTTTGATTTTCAATAAGTCTTCGGGAGATTTATATAAGCCATGCTGATCCCTATATGCCACTATAACTTTTGCCGAGCCATAATTTAAATAAGGATGCTTGGCTAGGGTATTCACATCTTGGTGATTTATACTCAGTTTTCGCATAATTCCCGGAACGAACTCAAAATACTCGAAAACCTTATCCATTACCTCAGGCTTCATGCCATAAACTTCCAGCAATTGATCCTTTTGGTAAAGTCCTCCAATATTATCCCTGAACTTTACGATTCTGCCGGCCATCACCTGACCTATTCCGGGCACAATCTGAAGTACGGCCGAATCCGCTTCTGAAAAAGGTATTTTTGTCAATTCCGGACTTCTAGGTTTTTTATAGACAGATGTAGTTTTACCTGTATCCTGTGCTACCTTCTGCTGATAATTATTATCAGATTCCAAGGGAACCCAACCAGCATTTACCAAGCTATCTACTCTATGAAGATATACCTGATAATTCTGCTTGTTTTTTCTATGAAGAAAATATCCATAGATTTCGGGGATTATATAAAGCAAAAACAGAACAGGCAAGACCAGGACAAAACCCCTTGATTCCCTGTTGGAAAAACCGAGATAATTTTTGAAGAAAAAATAAATTCTTGTTTTCATAAAAAATGAGTGAGGACATAGACTAAAAATATATCATAGACATTATCTATCGCAATATAATTACTCATATTGGAATTAATATCCAATTTTATTGATTATTGCAGAAGATTTGGCTCAAATTGTTATTTAGATGAATTTTAAATTAACTTTAGATTCATTGAAATCTTTATTTACTACACTTTCTGAAGTAAATTTGTAACCGAATATAAACAAAATGCAAAACAAATTTAGAGCGATAAGTTTATCACACAAGAGCGCACCTGTAGAAATCAGGGAATTAATTGCTTTAGATGAAGGTTCTATTCACTCTTTGTTATTGAAATTAAGAGAATTTTTCAGTATTTCAGATACACTCATTCTCTCCACTTGCAACCGTACAGAAGTTTATTATTCCCATGATCTTGATCTGAGTTCAGAAATAATCAAATTGATCGGTCTTGAGAAAGGCTTGACCAATGTGGTTGATTATTTGGAATACTTCAGGATTTTTGACAATGATAGGGAGGCAATAAATCATTTGTTTAATGTTTCTATGGGTTTGGAAGCCCAAGTAGTCGGTGATATGCAAATTTCCAACCAAGTCAAAAGAGCTTACCAGGCTTCTGCGGATTTGAATTTGGCAGGGCCATTCTTACATAGGTTGATGCATACCATTTTTTTTACAAATAAAAGGGTTGTTCAGGAAACAGCTTTTCGGGATGGAGCAGCTTCAGTATCTTATGCAGCCGTAGAATTGATAGGAGAACTTACTGCAAATACCTATCAGCCACGTATCCTATTGATTGGAGTTGGTGAAATAGGTGAGGACGTAGCCAAAAACATGGTAAATCTTCCTGATGCAAAAGTGACGATTACAAACAGAACCTACGAAAAATCCAAAGGTCTTGCCGATATCATGGGTTTTGAGGTGATACCTTTCGAGCAATGCTTTGAAGCCATGAAAGAGGCAGATGTGGTGGTTTCTTCCATTATGAAATCTGAACCTTTTATCACCAAATCTTTGGTAAAAACCTTCAGTATCCCCAGCTATAAGCTATTTGTGGATTTATCAGTACCCAGAAGCATTGATACAACCATTGAGGATGTGCCAGGAGTTTTACTTTATAATGTCGACAATATCAGAAGCAAGGCTTCAGAAACCTTAGAAAAAAGGTTGGCGGCCGTTCCTCAAGTAGAAGCAATCATTGAACAAAGTATCAATGAGTTTTATAACTGGAAAAAGGAGATGATGGTATCCCCTACCATCAACAAGTTGAAGAATGCTCTTGAGCAAATCAGAATGGAAGAAATGGAGCGGTTCCTGAAAAATGCAGATGAAAAGGAATATGCTATAATGGACAGGATCACCAAAAGTATGATGCAAAAGATTCTCAAAGTCCCTGTAGTTCAATTAAGGGCAGCCTGCCAAAAAAATCAGGCCGATCAAATGATCGATATTATTTCAGATCTGTTTGATCTTGAAAAAGTCAGTGATAAGAAAAATTCCTGATCTAACATCTTTCCTCAAGCTTTCTGAAGACAGAAAATAATTGAAAATATTTTTAAAATTGTATTGAAGATTTTTTAATTCCTCCGTTATTTGAGACGATATCAAAAAGCCTGAATATTACCCTCTAATTCATCCAATATGAAAATTTCTATATGTCTTAAGGGAAACCTTTTGGCAGGATTTCTTTTCCTCTCACCCTTTTTATCTGACGCACAAACGTGGGAAGTATATGACCGGAATTTCCAATTAACCTCACGCATAGAATATGATCAGATAAGCATCTTAGGTGAAAGTGTCAGAATCAGTTCGGTCAACAATACCCTTAAGTTGCTCAGCAAAGAATATAAGCCATTTTTGAATCTAAAAGGAGAATCCGTCTATCAATATCTGGAACCTTGGATCATTACGAAAGGTCCGAATGGAATGGGAGCATTTCATGAATATGGGGAAGAGATATTTGCCCCCGAATACGACAAAATCGAAACCTTCTACACCCAACTTCTTGCTCAAAAAGGAAAAACTTTTTTGGTATACGATAGAATGACAAAAAAAATCAACTCACTAGGCAATTTTGAATCTGCTTTTTTAGCTCAAAACGGCCAGATAATCGCCAAAAAAGAAGAAGGATATTTTCTTCCTATGTCAAAAACCCCCAATCACGTCTACGAGAATATTAAGGAAGTAAATGAAAACTTCCTGATCTCACATGAAAGGACAGGGTATGGATTGATCAACAGAAATGGGGACTATATTTTAGACCCAATCATTGATCAGTTATCTCATATGAAGGAGGATTATTTCTATGCTTTTGATGGAAAGCAATACATGTTGATCAAAGCCCGTGAGGAAAGGGCGGATATAAAATATGTTTCTTTTCATAAAATCACTTGGGAAGATGACATTCTTCTGGAATATATTCATGGAAAACTCAGGCGAGTGATGAAAGATGATGGAATATTGCTGGATTATACAGGAATGGAAAGCGTTTTCAAGGTCGGGCAGGATCATTATAATATTATTTTGAAAGATAAAAAAACAGGGCTTTTGGGCCCAAAAGGTTGGGAAGTAAACCCCTTATCTGACATTGAGTATATTTTCCCGGGAAATGAAAATACTTTTGGAATAAGAAAAGAGGGGAAATATGGTTTTATCAATAAAAGCGGTCAGCTCATTGTCCAGAATAAGTTTGACACCGTTTCAAAGTTTTCAGAAGGTCTTGCTGCGGTAAAAAAAGAAGGCTCTTGGGGTTATATTGATAAAACAGATAGGATAATAATACCCAATCAATTTGATGAGGCTTCTGATTTTCATAACGGCTTAGCCATTGTCAAGAAAAACGGTAAATCGAATCTGATTGATCAAAACGGCAGATTGGTGTTGGACAATCCCTACTCCGGAATTTTTTTAACAACGGATAATTATTTCATTTCGGTTGAGAATCATTTATTTGGATTGATAGATCCTTTAGGAAATGAGATTGTTGAGCCAAAATTTGACGAGCTTAGAAGGGAAAGCGCCAACAAAATCCTGGTGAGAATGGATTCAAAATTCGGGGTGATGGATGAAGGCGGCAACTACTCCTTACCTATTTATTATAAAAACATTCTGTTTGACCAAGGCACAGACTTAATTTTGGCCGAAGATTATTATCAGTTTAAAATCATACCGAAGGCGCCACTTGAAAATAACACCAAAAAGAAAGGAGGAGAATAATCTCCTCCTTTTGTTATTGCTTTTTTTAATTCAATATTATTTATTATGATTATCCGCTTGTATACAAGTAGGGGTAAACGCTCGCAATTACCAACCTGTCGAAGAGCTTGTTTCCAAAATATCTTCGGTTTAGCTTATAGCAGAACTCGTTCAGGTAGTTCTGAAGCATTCTTTCCGAGA
>JBGTDA010000108.1:0-48588 GCA_041748555.1 Rhodonellum sp. | reverse complement strand
TCGTAGCAAATATCTACGCCGAAGGCAATCTACGCAAAGCATCTACCCCCCGCAGGGAATCTACGCGAAGCTTCTACGCCGCAGGCAATCACCCCAGAACGTCCCCTCCCCAACCCTCTCCCCTTGAAGGGAGGGAGTCCGTTTTTCCTGCAATTGATTATGATTATCTTTTGCACGAAGATCGGAAGTCCCCTCCAGACCTTTGACTTTTTTGAAAATGGAAGAAAAAAACGAGAACTAGTGTGGGGTCCACACTATAGGACCGTCATTGCGAGGAGTGCTTTTTAAATCCAAACATTGTATAAAATCCATCGCACGACGTGGCAATCTCTACCCTGTAAAAAGTAGATGCCTTTGCGTGGAAAGTAGATTGCGCCAAATGGCGAGTAGATAAATCATAGCAAATATCTACGCCGAAGGCCTCTACCGGGACATATAGTGGTCTGTTTCTTTTCATAACTATTGATAGAACAATTTTACAAAATCCATTTTGAAAAAAGGGAGATTAGAAGTAGTTTACCTATCGGATTTAGTATTTTAATACTACTTTTGATACTTTCCCATTACCCATTCCATGCAGATGAATGAATCCATTAAAAAGATTTTGGAGGGGAGAGGGAATATTAAGTAAGGATTATTAAGTCTGATTGGCGCGAGTTGAATCAAAAGGATCTTTTGAGAGTGAAATTTTAAATTATCGTTTTTTGTTTGTTACTTAACATATATGTGAATAAATTTGCAACAATTACCTTAAGTAATGAGTTTATCTATCCAAGAGTTAAATTTTATTCAGTGACATTTGAAGATGATGTGAGTGAAATAGATAAATTCTTTGAAAAAATGGAGCGATCTGCAGCTGAAAGTGATTCTTCAAGATTCATTGCCCTTTTGGAAGAAATAGGTAATCACAGAGGTGCAAAAGAAAGGTACTTTAGAAAAGAAAATGCTTTTGGTGCCCTACCTCCTAAAAATAAAGAGATTAGAGAGCTAAAACTTGGTTCCTTTGAACCTATTGACAACTGGAGGTTATATTGTCTTCGATTGTCTGACAATATTGTGATTTTGTTTAATGGAGGAATAAAAACTACTGACAAGGCTTTGGATTGTCCTACGGTATCTCCATTTTTTCGTCAGGCTGAAAAATTAACCAAGTTAATTGATGAGGCTATCAAAGAAGGTAATTTAACATTACTATCAGGAGAATTAAAAATCAAACCAGGATTTGAAATAATGTTATGAACAACAAACCTAAGACATCTGCATTTGAAAGGTTGAAATCAAAAGTTAAACCTCATGATAGAGAATTTGCTTCAATTACCTTGGATATTGTGGACCAAATTTACGATATATTGGAATCGAAGGGTTGGACTCAAAAAGTGTTGGCAGAGAAGATGGGGAAAAGGGAATCCGAAGTAAGCAGGTTGCTCAGCGGTGTACATAACCTTTCTATTTTGACTTTGGCCAAATTACAGATTGCATTGGAAGATACAATTATTTGTACTCCTAAGAGGTACAAAACAATTACTGCTGCACAAACTTCGATTATACCTGAAATACCTTCTTCGACTTATACGCCCAGTAAAAAGGCAGAAATAGGTGAAAGTAATTATGCCATGGCAGCATGAAAGTAATCCCTGATAAAATACATCTCTTAGATATGAGGGTTTTGGAGTTTTCTTTTAAAAGCATGGATGGGATAGATAGTTCTACCAAACAGAATCCAAATCTCGAAATCGGAATGCAACATGCAATTTCACCGGAGGAAAAAAGACTGACTTTTATTTTCGAAGGGAAGTTAGAAATTAGAAATAGCGGCAATGAAATGCTACATACAGCTCATTTCAAATGCAAATTTCTATTAGAAGTAGAAAATTTGGAGGAATTTAATGTAGTTGAAGATGGTGATGTAAAATATGATGCTATTATTGGATTGACTTGTACAGGCATTACCTATTCTACCCTTAGAGGTATACTTTTTGAGAAATTATCAGGTACACCCTTGGAATATTATAACTTACCGGTAATAGATCCAAAATCCCTGTTTAATTGATTTGAATTATCAGAGTTCTGTCTGTCGAAAATTAAGGAGACAGGTTTTACATTAAATTGTTGGGAATTATTTTGAAGGTGTTGGTTGGTGAAAACTATAGAATCTGACTTATCTGGCAGATGGGCTGCACCAGAAGAAGGTAGATGCGCCTATTTAGAAAATTTTCGAAGTGTCGAATGAGGAATAGATAGATGGGCTGAGCCTGTAAAAGGCAGATTCGTATGATGGCGCGTAGAGGAATTTGTCGAATTGACGTGGATACAAATGTCAAAATTGATCTTTCAGCTAAGCGGGAACCGTTTTATAAGGATGCTCAGGATTTATTTACATTAAGTGATAAAAAGGAAATCAATCTTTGTATTTCATCTTTATCATTTGCGAATGCTTACTACGCAATTGTAAAACATCATAAGGATGTTGATGCAAAAAAATATTTATCAAAATTCAAAGTTCTGGTTACGGTTTTCCCCCTTGAGGACAAAGCTATTGAATTGGCACTCGCATCGGATTTTGAGGATTTTGAAGATGGATTACAATATTTTGTCGCAATGGACAATGACGCGGATTTTATAATTACAAGGAATAAAAAAGATTTCAAAAGTTCAAAAAATCCCAGTGATGACAGCGGGAGAATATATCAGGAAATAGTGTGGCTTCCTGTATTTGAAAAAAGTAGATTCGCTGCGCGTAGACAGTAGATTGCACCCAAAGGCGGGTAGATAAATCGTAGCAAATATCTACGCCGAAGGCCTCTACCAGACTATCGGACATCAATATTTCGAACCTACCAAACTCTACAAGGAATCAATCACATACCTCAACAAACATAGCATCCATTGGTAAAAAGCATGAAGAAACAATCAAAAGTTAATAATGGAACAAACAGGGTGACAACTGTATTATTTATAATCTATTTGATTGCATTATTCTGGATTTTACTGGCAAAGCTAGGTGTACGGTTTTCTTATATGGAAAATAGGCAAGTAAGCTTAATTCCGTTTCGTGAAGCTATCCTCTTCAATGGAAAAGTGGATGTAGCAGAAATCGTTTTGAATGTAGTGATTTTTGTACCGATGGGAATATATGCCGGAATATTGTTTGGGAGATGGAATATGGGGAGAAAAATATTCTTTGTTTTTTTGATCAGTGGGATAGTAGAAGGACTTCAATATATTTTAGCTATAGGTGCATTTGATATCACGGATATAATTACCAATACTTCAGGCGGAATAATCGGATTATTGCTATTCAAAGCAATTGAAAAAGGATTCAATAATAGGGTGAAAGCCCAAAAATTCATCAACATCATTGCTGCCATAGGAACGGTTATAACGATTTTATTATTGATATTATTAAAAATGGATATGTTACCAATAAGGTATAAATAATAGATATGATTATCAGCAATTATGCCAGTCACTTTTTTCCTTTGATTTTCATGAAATTTTATATGGTTGGTGGTGAATAATGAATTATGATTTGATATGATTACATATCGGCACCCCTAGAAATCAAAAAACACCGGAGGGATTTCGTGCTTATAACCCCGGGGTTTCAACCCTGGAATAAGGAATAATCTCGAAGAATTGGCTTTGGCCAAAGAAAAGGATTGGATTTCCAAGGGTTTTCACCAAAGAAGGGAGGGGTTCATTTTGATACATATAAAGTAATTCCTTCAAATTATTGATTTTCTTTGTCACTTTTGGCCCCGAAAATACGGGGCAGGCTTTGACCCAAAAGCAACCAAAAGGTCAAGAAATTGGAATCCTCCCCCGCTACTGGCCTGCGCTGGCCCGGTCCAATTTCGTCCTGCCCGCTTAATAAAATATGTGTCCACGGAAAAAGCCCAAGAGGGGTGATATTTTTATAGCCCCGGGTTTCAACCCGGGGTGAAGATTTAATCTGGATTGATTGGCTTTGGCTAAAGAAAAGGATTGGATTTCCGTAGGTTTTCGCCAAAGCAGAAAATGTTTTATAACGATATATTTAAAATCCGAATTCTCACTTGTCTTCTCTTTCTTTTTGTCCCCGCAAGACGGGACATGCTTGACACAATCCACGATAGGAATCGGGAGTAACCAAAAACCCAAGCGCAAAAATCCTTCCTCCCGGCTCTGGCCCGTCCGTGATATTCATGGGGATTGCCCCTCCCGCTTTAGTCAGGGAGATTTTCTTAACCGATGGTTTCGGGGGCTCCTGTAGCCTGAAGAGCTTGTCCCGAGAATCGGGAGCTTCAACTTTTCAATAGCTTTGGGTGTCAAAAGCCCCGGATGGGTTTATGATTATAGATATGTATGTAACGTTTTTGTGGTCATAGCCCCAGATGCGAGAAATTTTTTTAGGGGTGAAGGGATGATACCGATAGTTAATGTGTTGATTTTCCTCAGCTGAATTTACTAATCCTAGCGCATTCCGTATCATCTGCCCCTTTTCGGGACTCTATAATGGTTTAATTTTGGTATTTAAATTTGCTTGTTTCCGGTGATGGAAAAAGGTAACTTTTATTTTCTAAAAAAGGTCAAGCATACAAGTTCGCTCATTTTCCCCGCAACTTTACCTGTTCGAGACCGTTGGCAACAAGCTGAGAAAATGGATCCTAAAAAAAATATATCCAATCAAATTGAACTTCATTCCGTCCAGGGAATTAGGGACTGCTTTGAAAATGGGTTGAGCCCTAATGCCCTCATCGACGGCAGACCACTTTTTGATCTGCTGATCAGTATGTATACCAGAAGTCCCAGGTTTAAGGAATGTGTACGTGTGTTTATCGAATATGGGTTTGATTTTGAAAATAAGGTTTTATTGGCTGTTTTAGCTGATAATCCGATTGACCTGGAAAAACTAATTGCCGACAATCCAAAAATTTTGGATGAGCAAATCACCTTGAACTGTGCATATACCCCTTTAAAAAGCGTTTCTTTACTTCACGTTTGCTCCGAATTCAACCATTTAAAATGCGCGCAAACTTTGGTAAAACATGGATTGAATGTCAATTCCGCAGCGGGAACTGACCGATACGGGTTTGGTGGGCAGACCCCAATATTCCATACCGTAAACCAAAACAACAACACATCCTCGGAAATGATGGATTATTTGTTATCGAAAAATGCTGATTTGGGCTATACTGTTAAAGGCATGATTTGGGGAGAGACCTTTCCTTGGGAGACTTTTATTCCCTCTGTAAATCCGATCAGTTATTCCATGATGGGGCTATTACCACAAATGCATAGGGATGAAAAAACAATTTTCGACACTATAAGCAAACTTATGCGAAACCAATATGGAATTGACTACCTACCTCCCAATATACCAAATAAATACCTCCATAGATAAGGTGCCGGTTGCCAGTCCGGTAGTTAAAGGACGATTCCATCCTTAAACCCCTCCCGAATCGGCCTTGGAAATCCCGACTTATACGGTTCATAGCATGCTTCTTATTAGTTAATTTAATTAGATTGATTTCCTGGACACCCAATAGAAAAGTAACGAATGGACAATTACCGAAAATATTTCATTCAGTCCATAAAGGCAAACTATCAAAACGATTTTAACAATATTCTTGCGGACATGGACAATCACTATAAACTAATTTCTCCCGACACTTCCTTTACCAAAACCTCAAGAAACCCCATAGATAGACGGCTTGATTCAGCTCCTATTTTTTGGCAACTATAAAAACATTGGACAGAAAAAGAAGTGAAGCCACCAGTCAAGTAGAATGCTTTGTGCAAGCCTGAAGAGCTTGTCCCGAGAATCGGGAGCATTAACCTTTCAATTGCCCCAGGTTTCAAAAGCCTCAGAGGGGTTTTATGGTTATAGTAACGAATCGTTTTTGTGAACATAGCCCCAGAGGGGTGATATTTTTGTTAGGGTAATGATATATTTAAAGCTTTTTCGAATTGAATCTTTTAATCCGAATTTTCGCTTTATCAGTTGATGGGATTACGTACCGATACTCCTAGAAACCAAAAAGCCCCAGAGGGGTGTGTTTGTTTTAGTGCCGTCAGGGATCATCTGATCAGATCCATGTGATGCCTGACCAGCATCTGGTTCGACTTGAACATGGGGAATTAAACAGGAAACAGTATATCGCATTAGTTACACGTTTTCTTGGAAATTAGCCGAATACCGAAGTATCGTAGGATAGGGATAGAATATGAACTGAAGGGTCATGGGTGGAAGATAAGGAAAGGTTAGGAAATTGTGAATCCAAAAAGGCAGAAAAGACATACCCCCGCGCCCCAGATTAATGGCTTAAATTGAAAATAAATTCACATCTAAAATTTGCAAATTCAAGGAGGTTAGATGATGTGGTGGAACACTTATAACAAGGTGGGATTTACAAGGACTAGAGGAAACCATTTTGGGCTGGAACCTAAGTCTCCCCTACTTTACCCCAGCTTTGATACTAGAAGGATATATAGCTGGACACTGTGGAGAAGGGTTTAGGTGAAAGGTTGAAGGAGGAGGAAAATGGACTCTAAATAGATAAAAAATATCAAGACCTAAAAGAATCCTCACTTCTCCGAAGCAGCCGCTTCCGCTTTCTTCCGCTCAATCACCTCCTGTCGCTTGATATAAAAACCCAGTTTTTCCTGCGCCCGCTGGTAGCGGAGTTTTTTGTTATAGGCGATCAGAAAGAAACAGAACAACAAAAAGTAGATCATGGTCATGTTTTTCATCCGCATGACAATACCCAGGTTACTGAGGGCGCCCATAAAGGCAAAAGTAACCGGAATAAAAGTGATCATTCCTGCTTTAATAAATAGGGGCATATCCCGGATCGCTTCTGGTGTCCAGTTTCGGTAAATATAGAAGCTTAGATACAGATAAAGAGCATTTTCAAAACTGCTAAAAAAGGCAACTACATTATGCGCATCAAAAAACAAAGGCCTAAACATATAGGTAAACAACTTCATTGGCCAGGAATAGGAGGCCAAATTCACACCTGATCCAACTTTTCCTGCACTAAGGTCTCTAACTTTTGTTCCACTAAATTCTGCAATAGACTCCAAAGAAAAATCCTCCAATCGTAATACTTCCAAGGTATTGGAACTCAAGTAAATGGCTGCCGCAAAAGCAATGGAGCTAAAGATCACTTTGTAACTTTTATTTACCTCACTTCCCAATAATATGGCTATGGCCGCTCCTGCAATCAATGCCTGACCCATATGAGGTCGCGCCATATATACAAAAAAGAAAGCAATAGCAGCTTGCCACCACTTTGACTTGTAATTTTGAAGAGCATATAAAAACCAGGCAATTCCCCAAAAGCAAATGGCATCCTTTCCCACTCCCGCTGACCAAAAATGAAGATTCAGGAAATAAAAAACAGTAGGAAATAATTCCAAATTAAGCACCTTGTAATTCATGGGGAATAGATCCGCTACCATCACGAAAATGTATCTGATCCCAATAAACCCCAAGAAGCCAAAAAGTATGTTTCCGGTCAAATATGAAAGTCCCAAAATCCTACTTGGAAAGTAACATAACCATAAAATGAATTTGGTGCTTTCTCCCCAATAGCTCATCCAGGTTGGATCCCGAATGATCACCTGTTCCATTCCAAAGACCCAGTATCCATAGGAATCCCCTCCAAAGCTTCGGATGTACCAGGTAAAGAACATACTGAAGAACACATGGTAAAATAGCAGGTAATGCAGATGCAGCTCATACTTGTAGGGCAAATGGAATTTTCTTGCCATAGATGAATTGGAATTTACCAAGGCAATTATTCCGGCCACAATAACGATGATATCTAACAATTTTCTAAAAGATATGCTTTTTGAGATAAACCTTCGGCGAAATATGCCTTCGGCGAGATATGGGTTATGATAAAGGCATGAATTAATTTCGTTTGGAAGATAAAAAAATAAATATATCTAATAGGATCTTATCCTATTTTTATTGAGGAGAAGATGGAAGAAATAATGCAATAAATGATCATCGCTAAATCAAAGAGAGTTTTCTCGTAGTCTCTACAAATTCAGGCATTTTGGGAAGGAAAAAGTAAACAGATTCCAAATCTTCGTAGACTTCTTTCAATTCATCAATCCCATTTTTAAACTCCTTTATCTCCTCTTTTGCCAGTCCCTGCTTTCTCAAATCATTTAAAGAAATATATTGTCGAATCAATGAGCCCCTGAAGTCTTTCGCTAGAGAAATCAAATCATTTAACAACATCAGACTTTCTTCGTCCACATCATTGACCCAGGTCAATTTTTCCATCATTTCATTAATCAAAAAAACATCAGCTGTTTTTTCTTTCAGGATTTTTTTTAATTCAAGAATAGAGTCCAAAAAATTATTCGTCAGTTGCTCGGCTGTCAAAGGCTGGCTTTTTTCCTTATAGGAAGCTTCCTTTATTTCTGTGAAGGTTCTTTTAATAAAAGATTTATCTGCAATTGTTGCCATTTCAAGTAATTGTTCGGTAGTAAAACTACTAATTTTTCAAATAAGTTTAATCACCCATTATCTGTATCGCTGCTAAGGTTGTCAATGTAGTTGGTGTTTCAGATACGCTCACTACAAATTTTTATTTCCAACAAATTCATAGAAGAGGCATGCCCTTTTCAACTAAAAGACCAGTGTAAAGTTGGTCTATTTCCTGGCAGTAACGAACTGCAGTATAATTCTCCATGGCTCTTTTTTTCCCTTTAGTCCCCATTCCCAATCCTTCTTCAGGATGATCAATTAACCATTTGATTTTTTTAACTATTTGGTTGGGGTGAGCAGGTTCGATCAAAAAACCGGTTTCCTCATCCAAGACTATATCCTGCAGCCCTCCTACCCGAGTGGCAATTATCGGCAGACTTAAAAGCATGGCTTCTGCCGCCACAAGACCAAATCCTTCATGGGCAGAGGCGATGCAGAATATATCCATCAACTGAAAATAAGGCGTGATGTCCTCCTGAAATCCGGCCAAAATAAGTTGATCTTGGATCTGAAATTCCTTGGCTTTTTTCACAATCAAGGATTCATCCTTGCCTTGACCCAGTAACAGGAACTTGATTTTTGTGTTATCCAACAAAGCAATGGCCTCCATAATGTCCGTAAAGCGTTTGACCTCATTATAAAAACGGCCTGCCGATCCGATGATAAAGTCCCCTTCTTGAATACCTAATTGATTTTTGAGTGTTTCCAATTCTTCGGTATCCCTTTCTTTTGGAATGCTCACTCCGTTGTTTATTAATTGGACATTGGAATGTGGAATCCCTACGGTTTCTATCAAATAGTTAACTACCGTTGGGGCTATTCCAATTACCTTATCTGCAGCCTTGGCAAATAATCTTTGCAACCATCTCGCTTTTATGGATCGGGCAATAGGATGGGAAGTTTCTTCCAGTATGATTACAGGCACTTTCCCCAATTTTCCACCAATAGCCGCCATGGACATACCCTCGAAGATCGCTCCATGAATGATATGGGGCCGATAGCTTTTGATTATTTTCAAAACCTGCTTGTACTTGGACCACTGAAAGGGATGCCTAAAAGATCCAATCGGAATCAGCTCCACCCCTTCTGCCTCCAACGCTTCCGCAACTGGTCCACCCTTCCAGGTACAGATGATTTTATGCTCATACTTCTCCCGATCCAATCCCCTGATCATAGTCAGCCTAACCTGTTCCACCCCACCCGAGGCTATGGTTTCGATGCAGTGGAGAATGCGGATTTTTACCTTACCGTTTGGCTGTCCAGGTATAGAAGAAGTTTGATTGTCTTTCAAAGTTTGTTTACCCCACCCCAGCCCTCCCCTGAAAGGGAGGGAGTTTGTTCATTATTAAAGTTGTTGATTTGTATCCGTAGTACGAAAATCCGACAATAATCAAATTAGAGGGTAGTTTGATCTGGGAAATTTTCTTTTATCCTCTTAATTACTCCCGCCAGATTCATCTGAACTTCTTCATTCTTGAATCTAAGCATTTGGATTCCAAATTCTTGCAGCTCAAATGATCGGCCCTCATCATATTCTTTAGCATCAATACTATCATGAACAGAACCATCGATTTCAATAACCAATCTTAATTCATGACAGTAAAAATCAACAATATACTTATCAATGGGATGCTGGCGTCTGAATCGAAAACCCAAGATTTTTTTATAATTTAATTGTTTCCATAGCTTTCTTTCTGAGGGAGTCATTTGCTTCCTCAATTCCCTAGCTCTTTGGTGGATTAGGGGTGTTGCTCCGTAAAAAAGGTTTTGATTATAACTCATTGTTTATTACCCCAGCCTAGTCTACCCCAGCCCTCCTCCCGTAAAAATGGGACAGACTAGATTATCCTCATCCAGGATTTTGACAACTGTTCAATTGATGGGAATCATTTAATTTAAGAATAACGAGCTCCCTCCCTTTAAGGGGAGGGCTGGGGTGGGGTAGTAAGGAAGGGGATCCAAAAATATCCAACAAATTCTCGCGCAATTGAAGTGTTTCGATAATTTAATGCTAATCTAAAGTCCCCCTAAAGAGCCTGTCCCGATTTTTATCGGGAGGGATTTAGGGGTAAAAGAAGGGAATCTTTCCTATTCAGTGGGTATTATACACCCTCTTCAATTCCCCAACATACCTTTCCACCGAAAACCGTTCTGCCTCCTTTTTTGCTCTCTCTCCCATGGCCATTCTTTTTTCGGGATCCATTTGGAGGAAGGTGAGCATGGCGTTTTCTATGGTTTGGGGATTGTGGGGATCTACGGTGATTGCGGAATGGCTGTCTCCTATGATTTCGGAGGCTCCTCCGACTTGGGTAATGATGGAGGGAAGGCCCATCATCATGGCTTCGGCCAAGGCGACGGAAGAACCTTCGGAAAAGGAGGGAATCATAAATACATCAGACTTACTTAAATAAGATCCTACTTCGGCCTGGAAACCTACAAAACTCACCTGTCCTTCTATTTCCAACTCTATCACCAATTGCTTCAGGTTTTCCTTTTCTTCGCCATCTCCCAAAAGGACCAGCCGAGGTTTGTATTCTGTAACGAAAATGATTTGCTTCAAAGATCTAATAACGTTTGGGATATTTTTAATATCCGTTAATCTGCAAACCATTATAAAAGTGAAAACCTTATCGGTTAATGATAAGGCTTTGTGAATTTCCGGACTTCTTGAAGGATTATAAATCACGGTTGTCTTCGATTTGGGAACCTCCCCATTTTCAACCAGATAATCCTGAACGGCTTTTGAAATTACGATCACCCGGTGGGCACATAAATAGGTCAATCTAAAAATCTGTTCCCAAAGAAAATGGTGCTTCGGAAATCCGATTTCCTCTCCTATCCTGACCGGAACTCCAGCCAATTTGGCCGCAATCAGACCATGAAAATTGGCTTCGGCACCTGCTGTGTGTATTACATCAGGTTTTGCTTCCTTGAAAATCCCCCTTAAAGTTCTGATCAACTTTACATTTGGGATTTTGGGTTTTTGATTCAGTATCATAACCTTATATCCCCTCCTGATCATTTCGTCGGCAATTCTTCCGCCTCTGCCCAAAACCACTACAGAAAAGTCCACATCCTGAAAACCTGAAAATCCTTCCGAGGCCAGCTGAACCACTTTCTCAACTCCTCCAAAATTAAGCTCGGAAACAATACGGATTATTTTCAAAGTGTTCAGGTGTAGATATATCTGACACAGAATTTAAAATAGGACCTTAATAATGATTTCCCGTAAGGCCAATTCATCACCAACCTCCAAAAATTGAAAGGGAAATGATAAACAACTCTCATCAAAAAATGGCCTCTGACATGGTCCATGATCAGACTCTTTCCTATTTCAAAATTTTCAAAAGAATGAAAGAACAGCCAATTATTTAACAGCAAATATTTCATTTTAAAAGGATCCCAGGAATCTTTAGACTTTGGCAAATATCCACTTGCAACCATCTCGCAAAATACAGTTCTTTTCAAATGATAATTAACAGCTGAGGATGAAGAGGCTTTGATGTCATAAAACATAAGGGGAAGGTTTACATAATAAACTGTTTTGAACCAGGAAACAGCTCTGAACCAAACATCAACATCTTCCCCTTTTGTTAAATGGGATTTAAAGCCTTCATTATTTTCAAAAAAGTCTTTACGGATAATGGTGGATGAACCTGTAAACCTAGTATTATATATTGCTTTTGAAAAGTAATCATCCATTTCCCAAATTTCGGGCTCCTGAATGGAATCTTCTAATTTTTCAAGTGTATAGGTACTTCCCACCATACCTACATCTTCATATTTTTCAATTACTTCTTTCATCCAAAACAAAAATTGTGGATGCCAATAATCATCCGCATCCAGGAACGCGATATACCTGTTTTTTGCAGAAGCAATACCAGTATTTCGGGCAACTGAGACTCCTTTTTTTTCTTGTTTGATATATTGAATTCTATTATCAAATTGATTTAGCACCAGTTCCCCTCCTCCATCAGTGGAACCATCGTCAACCACAATAATCTCAAAATCTGTAAAAGATTGGTTAAAAACAGATTCTATCGAGCGGGAGACATACTGCTTTTTATTGTATAAGGGAATGATAACCGAAAACAAGTATGTGAAAATCTTATTCTATTGTATAATTCGTTTTAGACGGAGGGCATTTTCAAAACCGATCCATTTTGAGATTTGCTGAAACTTGGGTCCTCCGATATAAGTGGATTCCTTTACTTCAAGATTCCCCATCAAGTCTCTGGCATTTTGCATAAGATCAGGATACAGGGGATAGATATCATAAATATACTTCATATATACACCCTTCAATGCCATCCTGATTCTTTTGGAATCCTCAATGCTTAAAATTTCCCTTTGATACTTTTGAAATGAACTTAATAAAGACTTGGCAGCCAAATAGGATTTTTGTTGACTTACATTGTTCACTCCCGGTATCCTGTAGAATACTTTTCCTTTCTTTTCAAAGATAATCCTCTGACAGTTCATTAATACCCTTAAAAAAAATTCTCCGTCCTGGTTGATAATTAAAGATTCATCCCAATTTCCTGCTTTTTCAATAAGTTTTCTATGGGTCAACCAAGCCCCCGGTTGCATCATTTCCTGATTGTTCCAAGATTGTAAAAGCCAATCCAATCCTGAATCAAAATTCCGAAAAACACCATAGGGCAATCTGGAATTCTGCAAAATATCATCCTTAAAATTCACCCATTCACATGACGCCACTACAAAAGGGGGATTCCCTTCCAATAGGCTGACCTGATTTTCAATCTTATCCGGAGACAGTAAATCATCCGCATCCAAAAATTGGATATACTCTCCCCTGCTAGCCTGAATCCCAACATTGGTCGCTTTGGAAACACCGCCATTTTCCTGATCTATCAGTATAATCTTATCTGGAAATTTAGATCGGTATTCCTCTAAAATAGCCAATGAACCGTCCGTTGAACCATCATTTACTAACACCAACTCAATCTTCGGATATTTCTGACCCAATGCCGATTTCAAAGTATCTCGGACAAAAGCAGATTTATTATATACCGGTATGATGATGGATACCAATGGATCTTGTCCCTCAATTTCTGCTTCCATCATCTACCTCTTGGTTTCGCCTCCTTTGACCAAGTGAGCATATTCTTGAATCGCACCTAAATTAATGGCATGACAAACGCTTAAGATCGGAAGAGACTCTTTTGGAGAAAGTGTAAACAACCGCTTGATAGCAAACCGATACCTCGCCCAAATAAACTTGAATAGATGAATTCGAAATGCAGAAGGATTTCCTTGAAACCTCCTCGTATAGGCCCCTCCCAAAAGTCGTTTGTATTTGTTTACCAATTCAACGGTATGATACCTTGCAGGATGATGTACAATCAGGTTTGGGGAATAGACAATCCTGTATTTTTTGGATATCTTTCCTGACAATTCCGAATCGCCATTGGATTTGAGGTTGTCATTAAATCCACCAAATTCTTTAATTACCGAAGCTGGACTAAACCAATTGGCAGTGATGACATGCCCTTCCTTAGCATAGGATTCGGTAGTAAACCCGGTATATTTCTCATAGACCTCAGCATCAGTCAAAGACTTTGGGTCTTTAAAAAATAAAGGTACAGGACCAGTTAATATACCAATTTCTTTCTTTAAATCTTGTTCAAAAATCTTAAAAGCATTTTCAAGCCAATATTTTGTAGGAAGACAATCTGCGTCGGTAAATGCTAGAATTTTCCCTTTTGCGAATGCTATACCTTTGTTCCGAGCAACATATGAGCCTGGGCTTTTTTCCTCAACAATTCTAAAATTTAAATTATCAGTCAAAGTTGGTATAATTATGATTGGAGATTTGGGAAAGTTGTTAATTGCAATAATTTCAAAGTATGCTTTCGGAAAGGTTTGAAAGGACAATTCATTTAAACATTGATTCAATCTAATTTCATCTTTGTATACAGGAATAATTACCGAAAAAATCAAGATATGAATTTATTTTTAATCATAAGAAGATGCAAGTCCCAAAATTTTTTGAATCTTGAAATTGAAAAAAGTGTGAAGAGAAAATTCATGATATAATTTTTTAAAAAGACGAAATACTTTTTTTCCTTTAATGCATAAACGAAAACATTGTTTCTAAACTCGAATACAAGCATTTTAAACCCCTGTTCATTTGGAAAAACTTTGCAAACTTTTTCAAATAATTCAAGGCTATGCAAGGATCTCTCCATTTTGGTTCTTGAATTCCAAGTTCCGGCTTGATGTATTCTATAGGCTGAGGGCAATATATCGGATTGATAGTGTAGTTTACCAAATTGTGAAAGAAGAATAAATAAAAAAGTGTCATGGTTTGTCCCATTAATATATTCTTTTGGAAACTCAATCCCGAGATCATTTCTAAATACAACAGATGCAGTTGGCAATGGGTATACTCTTTTAGTTAATTTTTGGAAATCTAAATCTGTTTTGACGTAGTCTTCAATAGTTTGCTTAATTCGAATTCCAGAACCATTAATTTGAAAAGAATCATGAAATGATAAAACAAATTCCTGATTACTATCCAAAAATTCTACTTGTTTTTGAAGTTTCCCTTTATCTGTCCAAAAATCATCACTATCACAAATACTTAAATATTTTCCTTTACATCTATTGAAAGTCC
The DNA here is from genome assembly GCA_041748555.1 of Rhodonellum sp. GTDB lineage: Bacteria > Bacteroidota > Bacteroidia > Cytophagales > Cyclobacteriaceae > Rhodonellum. Next base: position 33,463 of record JBGTDA010000108.1, on the reverse strand, counting down.
AAAGATAGTTTGGAAGCATTCCAAGGTTTTTTTCCTGCTTGTAATACTTTATCCAATCCCGTCTTGGATGAGTTTCCATTAAATTCTGGATAACCTCTTCTGTATTATCAGAAGAATTATCATTTGAAATCACTAACTCAACCTCAAATTTCACTTCTTGCATTAATACTGATTTAATAGCCTTTTCAATATATTCCTCCACGTTATAAGCTATCATGCAAACACTTACATGCGGGCTTTCAATTAATGACATAAATACTTATTTGAGATAAAAATCAGACATAGACTTTAAAAATGTTTCACGACCACATTGATCTACAGCGGTATTCCGAATAATATTGGGGTCATAAGATGCATAATTTGTTTTTACTTGGAATATGGCATTAGCCAAAGCCTGAGGGGATTTAACTGGAACAATTAAACCCGTATCTACAGAAATGCTATCCTCTACCCCTCCATTTGCAGTCGAGATTATGGGCAATCCACACATCATCGCTTCCCGAACAGCTATACCATGTGGCTCCTGAATAGTTGGCGAAACAAACACATGTGCCTTATTTAAAATATCAGAGATTTTTTCCCTTTTTAAGAAAGGTATAAAACTACCGTATTCATATACTGCCAATTCTTTGCTTTTCTTGACAAATAAGTTGGAAGAGGCATCTTTTGATTTTTCATCTGCCCCCTTTCCGACCATTATAAATTTGAAATCTTTAGTAATCTTGGATAATTTCAAAATCGCTTCAATAAAAGTCTCAGCACCTTTGATGGGCAAGGAATTAAGGATGGTAATGATGGTAAATTCCTTGTTCCTCTTCTCCAATTGAATTTGATACCTCATTTCATTTACAAAATTCCATATCACCTCCGGATTACATTCGGTCTGATTCATCAACACCTGTCTGCGCTCATCAAAACTGACAGCAGCTGTTTTTTTCGCTGCCTCAAATGCCTGAACCACCAATTTGGCCCTAAACCTCGAATAATAATGAAAAACAAAAACTTGATGTTCAATAATCACAAAAGGTATTCCAGCTGACTTGTAAATATCATGTGTATAAATCCCTGCATCCATACCACTTTGGGCATGTATTAGATCGGGGTTCCAATTCTCCTCCACAAATGTGCGATAAGCGTTTATATAAAGTTTCCTAGCCAATTTCACCTTATACTTTTCGGGAAGCCTTCTATTTTTGGGAATAATAAATCCAAATGCCATAGGGGATTGGACCACCAAATTCTGGTGGATTGACAACTTCCTTTTAAAAAAGCTTAACGCATAAATCAAGATTAATTTAAAAAATGGCGTAGATTGTTCATCTCCATATAAAACTTTGATTTCCGCAACTCCCTCTTTATGTAGAAATTCTGCTTGTTCCCTAAAAAAAGAACCATCCAATGGCTTATTAGGAGTTGGATACCAAGAAGGAATTATTAGTATTTTCATTAACTATTCATATACCTGGTTCAAAATCAATTCTATAAAATTTCATTATTTTTTTATTGAACACCTCGGTACCACATTGTTCAATAATTTTATTTCTTATTAAAAAAGGATCATAGTTATCATAATTATTTTTAACTAAAACAATTGCTTCTGCCAAAGCATTTGAATCCTGAATAGGTACAATAAGTCCTGTATCCTTTGAAATGCAATCAACTACCCCTTGATTATCCGTAGTAACAACTGGCAATCCACATAACATGGCCTCACGAGCTGCTAATCCAAATGTTTCATAAATTGAGCTGCAACAATATAAATGAGAGGAATTAAATAAAGAGGTCAACTCCTCTTTATTTAAGTTATAATAAAATTCTCCTTCTGATTTTATTCCTAAAAGTTCACACTCCATTGTCATTTGTTCAATTCCTTCTCCAATAATAATATATTTAAATAAAATACCATTCTCTTTCAATTTTTGAAAACATTTAAATAAATATTCCCTGCCTTTAACTGGATTAGTATATAAAACTGAGATTATTGTAAACTTAGAATTTTTATGAATTTCATTATATATTTTAAAAATTCTTTCATTAAGTAGATTCGGTATAATTTCAGAAACTACATCGGAACATGTTCTTTTTAATAGCTGTTCTTGAAATAATGTTAGAGATGCAATAGTATTTGCCTTTTTAAATGCTTCCATTACCATATTTCCTCTGACTTTTGAAACGAAGTGAAACATTAAAGGACTATGCTCCGTGATGACAAATGGACAATTTAAATACTCACTTAAAATTTTAGCATAAATTCCGGATGAAAGTCCGGAATGAGCATGAATAAGATCAGGAGATATGTGATATTTTAAATAGTTATTAAAAATTAATCTGAGATAAACCTTTTCTATCCAAAGCTGAATATTATCCGGAATTCTTCTATTGATTGGAATAAGAAATTAATAGGCATTGAAATTTTCAAAAGACTCTATTGAATCCAGTTTTAAAATCCTTTTTATAAATCTTTTGAAAAATAAAAAAATGCATTCAACAAACGGACTTGATTTCCTATCAATAAACAAAACATCTATTTGACATTTACCACTATTGACAAGGCATAGAGCCTGTTCTTTAACGTATAAGCCCTTTGCTGGATATTTGGGTAAGGAATAGGTGTCTGAAACGACTAATATTTTCTTTAAAGCCATTTCTGAATTTGGTTAAGCTTATTTGAAGGACATAATAAATAATTCAAATTCTCTTGATTAGTCATGGCTCCTAAAGTTTCTACTGGTACTAATCCCTTATTTTCATTTATCCAAAAAAACTGATAGCATTCGTCCTTCAATAAATTAAAAATATTTAATCCAATATTTTCGTTTTGAATTTCTAAAATAATAATCGGGAGATGTATATACAGTAATTTTGCATAACCCAAAAGTACTTCAAACTCCAATGTCTCAACATCTATTTTGATTAAGTCAACTTTTTTTGAACAACTCCTTTCTAAAAAATCATCTAAACGATCCACAGGAACTGAAATAGAAAGTTGATTTTTTGGTCTCCAATTCTTATTTAAGCTACCATGGGTAGTGTTAATCCCTTCAAAAGTTGTATCTCCAGTATTATAGAATGGAAATTCTCCCGTAGTGTCTGAAAGTGCTATTTGAAGGCATTGAATATCAAACGAATTTATTTCATTATTTTTTTTTAATACGTTAAAAATATTTGGTTGTGGCTCAAAAGCATATATTTCAGAATTTGGATTATACGCTTGAGCAATTACTGAGAAAATTCCTGTATTAGCTCCAATATCCAAAATCACATCTGATTGCCTAGCAAGTTCCGACCAAATTTCCCTAGTTTTCATCTCCCAATTGATTTTATTAAAACCTTGCCAGAAAATTTCTGTCTCCCAGTAAAAGGCATTGTTATAAAGCCAAAATTCTACACCATCTTTGGTTTTGACTTTAAACTTGTCAAAGAATGTACGTTTCTTTAAATTAAAAATAGGTTGAAAAGGCCTGATCATTTGATATACAGGACGGGCTAAGTGGTGATGAAAATACGATTTAATTTTATTCAATTCTTCCATTAATTACCATTCTCCATCGATGGATTTTTTGTTTAAAATTTTTTTCATTTTTAAAAATTGTGCTTAATATTTTTGAACCATTAAATAATTCCATACAATTATTTCTTTTGCAAAAATCCATAATATAACCGGAATAGACATAGTTTTTTTGCAAAGTAAACAAACTACGGTACTGCAAATAGCTTTTGATTTCCTTTCGAAGATCCACCCAATTATTAATTCTTTCTCTTTGAGTTAGAGGGTTATTACTGATAGAATTTTTGTTCTTATAAATTTTGGTCAGTACTTGATTACAAAATCCAACTTGTGCATTTTCCTTAAGTAACCTGAACATCAAATCATATTCCTGACTACTAGACAAGGATTCATTCCAACCACCAATTTTTTTTAAAGCTTCTTTGTTCCAAAGGTTTGCACTTGTAATCCCCAACTTACCGGCGATTAAACCTGCCCAGGGTTCTTGAATAAATTTACGGAGATGCTGATGTCCATCCTCAAAGCAATCAATGGCATTCCCTACAATAAATGACATCCCCTCTTTGGTGAAGGCAATTTGTTTTTCGATTTTCCACGCTAATAATTCATCATCAGCATCCAAAAATTGAATCCAATCTGAGGTTGCATGTGCTAGTCCAAGATTTCGAGAGGCGGCTGCCCCCTTACTTTGATGGGAAGGGTGAAAAAGCAATCTAAAAAAACAATGCTTAGCGGCGAGTTTCTTGGCAATCATTAGTGAATCATCACTAGATCCGTCATCAACGATAATGATCTCTGACACCAAAGGTTCATAAATAACTGAATTTACTGCTCTTTCAAGCGTCCTCTGACAATTGAATACCGGAATAATTACAGATACAGATGTCAATTCAGTACCTCTTCATATATCTCCAATAATTGCTGTCCAAGAACATTGTAATCAAACTTTTCCATTACAAATTTCCTTGCAGATTTCCCCATATCAATCCTTTTTTCTTTATCCCTCAGTAACGTGACGACTGAATCTGCAAATGCTTCAACATCACCGGTTGGTACTAAGATTCCCGTTTCTTTGTCAATGATACCTTCACTAATACCACCTACAGCAAAGGCAACTACAGGTACACCCATCGCTTGGGCTTCCATCACCACCAATCCTTGATTTTCGGCCCTGCCTGTTGTCTTATCAACTCTGCCTGTATATAAAAATAGGTCCGCTTTAGCCAGAATTGACCTGACTATGGATTGATCTTGTTCTCCTATCAACCTAATATGGTTTTGTAAACCTTTTTCCAACACCATTCTTTCTAACAATGGTTTAAGGTGACCTTCCCCAATCACAATTAGTTCCACATTGTCTATTCGATATTCTTTAACAATTTTCTCCACAATTTCGATTGCCCGATCAGCTCCTTTCCAATCAACCAACCTCCCTATGTGTACCATACTTTGGATTTGTTTTGGTTTTTTGATTTGATTATCAGTTTTAGCAAATAATGAAGTATCTAAACTCTCCGAAAGCAAACGGATGCGTGGTCTAATTTTTGGCTCTACTTTTTCCAATATCCCTCTTGTATATTTAGAATTTACGGTAAAAAATTTTGATGATTGAAGCATTTTTGAGTAAAGCAATTTGTTCTTTTCAGTTTGATTTGGGACCAAATCGTAGCCATGAAAACTAATTAAATATGGCAGTTTTCTAAAAAAACCTCTACCTGAGAACATCTCAAAAAAAACTCCCATACTACCAAAATGCACGTGCACCAAATCATATTCATTTATACCTTTAAGCCTTAAAAAATATAAAAAGTGGGTTAATTTAAACGCCGAAAAACCAAAAGAAAATGGATTTATAGCCTTTATTGCTATCCCAAAATTATTCCCAATTCCATCTTTATTTAAAAACTGTATTAATTCCTGAATCCGTCCCATCGGATTTTGGGGAATTTCTGATATATAAGTGACCCTTTCCTTTAAGTTACAATCCTTATATTGTGTATGCAATTTTTCAAAATCGCCCCGATATAGGGAAAAAATATGGACATCAATTCCCTGCTGTAGCAAAAAAACAATTTGGTTTATGATGAATGTTTCCGTTAAAGTTGGAAACTCGTTGACAAGAAAAGCTACTTTAGTAGGTTTCAAGAAAGTAAAGGGAATTGGTTAAATTTTTTGGTTTACTTTTAAAAGCTTAAATATTGTCATGATTTAGTAATTCCTCTTTTGTCAAAAGGAATGTTTTGATGTGCTAAATTGAGTTTGTGCACAAATTAATTGGTCTATACCTTATTTCAAAAAGTCTGCAATTCTACCATTCTTTTGAAATCTGAGGATTTTTCCACTAAATCTTTAAACCGATCTGTTGCTACAATTTCACCTTTTGATAAAAGAACCACCCGATCTACATTTTTGATAGTTGCAAGCCTGTGGGCAACAATAATTAGGGTGATTTTTCCAATAAGGTCATCAATATTTTCCTGAATAATCCTTTCAGTTTCAGAATCCAAAGCTGAAGTTGCTTCATCCATGATCAGAATATCAATATCTTTATATAATTCCCTGGCAATAGATATTCTTTGTTTTTGTCCACCACTCACTAAAATACCGTTATTCCCTAGTAGTGAATTTTCTTGTCCAGGAAGTTGCCTTACAAACTCAGCAATATTGGCCTTTTCAAGAGCCTCCCAGAATTTGTTAAGGTTTTCCGGGGTTTTAGGTGTCCAAAAAGTCACATTATTAAATACCGAATCAGAAAAAATCACGGGTTCTTGAGTGATATACCCAATCCGGCGCTGAAGCGATTTAATATTAAGAGATTGATAGGATTTTTCATCAATGAGTATTTTTCCATTATCTACAGGGATCAATCCTGAAATGAGGTTGATCAAGGTGGTTTTTCCACTGCCACTTTCCCCTACAAAAGCTAAGGATTCATTTTTGTTGATGGAAAGTTGAATGTTTTTTAGTACAGGCTTATCTCCATATGAAAAAGAAATATCATCCAGTTGTATACAATTTTTAAATTTTCCAATAAATTCTCCACCATATTCTTCTCTATTATTGTTTAGTTCTTCAAGAAATTCCTGCATATTTTCCAAGGCACCCGCACTTGTCAAAAAAGTATTATAAAAAGTTTGCAAAGTCATCAGGTAAGTCAAAGCCCGATAGAAAAACAATAGGCTTAGGATAATCAATCCCAAGCTTTGTGCAAATACCATGGTTTGAATGAGGATTACAGCAACAGCTACTGTCATGACCAAAGGTTCCCTAGTAGCATATAAAATCGCACCATAGAATCCTATTTTCCTGTTATTCAAATCTATACTGATGATAATTTCTCTTAATTTTTCAGAGAATTGGTCTATCAACCCAGTAGCTTTCAAATATTTGAAAAAACTCACCTTTTGAATAAGTAATCCTTGAAAATCATGACCTTCTCTGGTAATTCTTCTTGAAGCCTGAATGGTTTTCTTATTGATAGTATTAAAAATCAAATTAGAAAATACCCCACCTATAAATACCATCAATGCGAACTGAGGATTAGCCATAAACGCGAGAACAGCGTAAACCAAAACCATAATCGCACTTTGCATGGTCATAAAATAGGAATTGGAAGCTCCTGCAACACGTCCCACCTCTCCCGAAAGTGTGTTTTGAATTCGGCCGGAATCCGAATTGACAAAATTCTTAAAGCTGAAATCTCTCAAAAAATAAACGCTTTTTATTCTTAGAGACCTTATAAAATAATTTTGGACTATAGTTCTGTAATAAGATTCTAAAAATCTTGCTACTCCTTTCAAAATGAAAAAGACAAGCATAAAAATCAAAACAGTTATAAGATTAATCTCAAATCCCATCCCACTTATGCCTTCAATCAAAAAAGATAGATTTCCCAGATCATGTGAATTTGCAGTTTTGTTCCCATCTACCATCTGCAACATAGGCAAAAACATCACTAATCCAAACCCATCCAAAAGTCCAACTGAAATATTCAATCCCATCGAAACACAAATTCTGTATCGGAGGTAGGAAAAGAAAAACGAAAAGTGTTTAAAATATTTATTAAGCATTTATGCAATAAATTGAAACTTTACATGAAATAAAAAAGATTGAATTTGAGTTCTTTTATTTAATAAATGCTTTGATTTTAGAAATGGTTTTATTGATAAGTCCTTCACAATAATTTAGAAATTCTTTAAATATTTTCATTTTGGAAACACGACTTTCTGGAAGACTTAAGAATTCAAAGTGCTTCATTAATGTTTTTTGTTCAAAAATTAAAGGCCTACCTGACTTAACATTTAGCCAATTGCCTCCGTGAATTACTACAAGCCAAAAAGGTATTGTGGAGATATTGAATACCTGAAAATGCTTTGATGCGGTTTGATGTTGAAAAGTGAATACTGAATTGATAATCTTCCCATGTTTTTGTACCAGTACCTGAAATGGATTATTATTTAATTTTTTCTGAAATAATATGGCATTCTTGGTTTCTAAGATCAATCCACTAAGTGGGTTCAGAATAAAGCAATCAGGGAATTGATTAATTTTTGCTGACAAATATTTTTTAATTTCTTCTATATTGAACTTCGACAGTGCATCATCACTATCTACCCTAGCATTCAGTAGGTAGTCATAAGAACTAGGAATTGAATGCAATTCTAACAGAATGTTCTCTCTAAATTTTCCCCAGCTACTAAATTTAAAATCTATCAAACCAGCTTTATCTTTCTCCCTGATTTTTTCAATTACTTCACTACTTGTTTGGGTATCAAAAAACACCCACCAATTAAAATTTTGGTCAGATTGATGGAGAATAGAAGGATAGCAATAATCAAAAAATAAATTGATTCTATCTTCGAGCCATTCTTCAGGGTCCAACTCAAAAGTTTCTTTTACAATCTTTTTATAATCAAGGTTGAACCGGGTAATAAGAATGTATTGAATTATCAAGAGTTCTGCTCTGCAAGAAAATCATTCACTGACATTAACCCCAAAAACTCCTCTCTATTGTTTTCTAAAAATTCAAAGCCAGCATTTTCCAATTCGTTCTTTCCTACCTGCAATAGATTTTCATTTTGGCCATAAGAAATTACTCCAAGACCCTGATCTGCATCAATTGTCCTTACTTTTAATTCCGGATGAAATGCTCGAAGATGCACGATGGTTTTCCACACATCACCATTCCATTCACCTGTCCATCCATCAATCCCTCCATTTTGAAGTTTTTTTACTACTTCGTCATAACTGTTTTTAATTGGATAGGCTTGCGCCGCTCCATTAGGATTACAATCATGAAGGACCAGAAATCCATCTGGATTAAGGAATTTCAAAGAATTGATAACATCCCTTAAAGACTGATCATAATTGTGAAGCCCATCTATAAAGACTAGGTCAATTCCATCGGGAAAAACATTTTTTGCCTCTTTATCAAAAAAATCATCACTTGTAAGTTTGAATAACTTAAAATCGTTTAATCCCAATAATTCTTTAAAAGCTAAATTTCTTTTGAGTTTGTGGGCTGGATCTACTCCAATTTTAGAATTTGCTTTTATTTCCGCGATTGTTTTACCATTTCTGACTCCAATTTCGAGGTAACTAGTCCCTGTTTTTTTTTTCAAAAGATGGTTAATAAGGTTATTTCTATTCATTTTTATAAAGTTCAATCTATTTTTAACAAAACAAAGTTATAAGATAATTTAACCCATAAAAATTTAAAACTACACTTTAATATGATTAAAAGAAGGTGTATACATCTTAAAATATCAACACCATCAGTAAACCTTCAAAAACCAAATAGTCATTTTATTTAACAGATATCAATAGCATAGAAAAACTATCGGTAAAAAGATTATGAAATCTTAGGAGTTAAGAACATAATTTAGGTTATATCGCTCAGCTTCCATAAAGCCAACATTTTATCACAATATTTCCCGTCACCTTCGGTGCAATTTTCATCGATTATTAATAAAGGTTCGGGTAAATTAAATGGGGATGCTTGCAAGTTCAAAGGTCTCCAATCTCCGGTATTGATATCCTTATTTTCAGTCCGTTTAATAAATGTTGTGGTAAGCAGGTAAGTAGATTGTGATTTTTTATAGTTTTCAAGTGTCAATTTAATATCGGCAAAAGATAAATGCACTAAGCAATCCCTACATAGTATCAAGTCTGCTTGTGGTAATTGGTCTTCTATTATATTTTTGACTTGAAATTCGAGGTTTTTAATTCCACTATATTTTGCAATATTTTCCTGAATCAGATGATCGACTATATCTACACCCACATATTTCATTTTTTGAAGATTTACTTCCTGCATCCAATTAAAATCTCCACAAGGCGCATCCAAAAAAGATTTAATTTCATATCTGCTAATAACTTTTTCAAGTTCTCTTTTTATTGTATTGGTATGTAGATGATCAGATCCAGAACCTGATATGCTATCTCCCGATCTCCAATAACTATCCTCATAGATTTTTGAAAAAACTTCCTTGGTATTTAATCCTAGGAAAGGATATTTTGGCTTTGGTTTTGGCTTTGGTTTGAAAGACCTATATATATCCATCAGGAAAACTGGTGATGAATTTTTTAAAAAAGCTTTTAAATTTATAAGCATTCTTTTAAGTTGATCTATCTTCTATTTTTCAGAAATTAAAATACCCTTATTTATAATTTCTTTCCTTATACCTAAAACCTTTATCGCCAAGTACAACGAAATCGTTCCGTTAGAAACAAAAAGTATATAGATTACACCGAGATAGGCTTTTAGCTTCTCATCAAGTTCCTTTACCAATAGACCTGATTCTAAAGCCAGTTACTTTTCCAGGAACATATAAGTAGCTATCGTATTCATGGTGCGGAAGAATAAAGGATTTGGTGACGGGGATTATATATTTATTAAAATTACTTCGTGAATATTTGATATCTATATGGAAATAAAATTCAAAGCATATTTAAATTTTGTCCAACCCAACCAACACCAAACTTTTATCCTTATGTTTCCCCCCTCCTTCCGTACACTTTTCATTTATTATTTTGGGAGAAAAAGGCAAATTAAAAGGTGATTTATTGAGGTTTATCGGTCTCCAATATCCGGTTTGGATCTCGGTATTGTCGGGGTGATTGATAAAGCTTGTGGTCAGCAAGTATTTGGCACCTGATCTTTTGAAATTGTCCAATGCCTTTTGGACATCATCAAAGGAAAAATGCACCAAACAGTCCCTGCACATTATCAAATCTGCTTTAGGTAATTTGTCTGTAATGATATTTCCGGTTTGGAATTCCACTCCTGACTTATTGCTGTAATTGGATTGATTCAGCTGGATCAGCTCTTCCACAATATCGATTCCCAAATAGTCTATCCTCTCCAAATTTACCTGATTCATCCAGTTGAAATCCCCACAGGGCGCATCCAAAATGGAGGTGATTTCAAATTCTTGGAAAAGCTTTTCCAGTTCGCTGATGATAACATTGGTTTGATTGGTATCTGAACCTGAACCAGAAATACTTTCATTCGATCCCCAATAGTTCTCCTTATAGATTTTCGAAAAAATTTGTTCGGTATCCAGTCCCTCGATTTCAAGTTTCTTTTTTGGCCTGAATGATCTATAAATGTCCATTAAAAATACAGGCGTGGTGTTTTTTATAAAAGATTTATGTTTTTGGATCATTTAGTTATTTTATACAGTAAAGAATGGATTCGTAAAAGTTGAAAGGCAAGGAGTGGGAAGTGGGAAGTGGGAAAGTCTGCCTGCCTCGGCAGGCGGGTTGGAAGTTTAGAATATTATGGGTTGATCGTTAATTGTTCAGTGGTGGCAGAGACAGCAAAGCGTATCATGGAATTTCCGGGAAAGAGCTGGAAGACCGAGGACCGAAGACGGATGACCGATGACCGAGGACCGAGGACCAAAATTGACAAGAATCAGTACTTAACCAGATCATATAATTATTTCGAGCTTTACGCGTAAGAAACCGGATATTCAGAAAAATCAATATTCCAACTCCTGCTCCAAATTTCGGTTCACATATTCGAAGTCCCGGATCATCCTGAAGGCATGACGGGATACCAACTCAGGGAGGAAAACTCATCCAGAAATCTACCAAAAACTGTAACAGTCTATTATTATAGGGCAGCACCGTGTCTTCCACCAAATGTTCGATCTTATGCCTCGGCACGATGTTGATAAAGCCTGCAGCCAATGCGGTCGGAATGAGCATATGCGATCCATGTACTCCGATTACGATATGGCTCCTTGAGAAAATAACATTCCATTGCGTTTCTGTTTCCTGCGTAATCTGCTTTACCCTCTGATCTTCGATCAGGTGGGACAGTTTTTCTGATATGGATACACAGAATTCTTGATTTTTTAAAACGCTCTTTAATATTATTGAAAGCCTCTTTTATATCCGCCTTAAAATTGATGGTTGAAACAAGGACTTGATGTAGTTCGTGAAAGCAGGACTTTGCCCAGATTTTCAAGGGGTAGTTTTCAAATTTGTTGTTTTTAATGAAATTCCCATTTGTTTTTGTTGGAGTCTGCTCGAAATAATACTCCCAGAAGTTTTCATTGTCCTTGAATTTGTCACCCTCACTATAACTATAATTGACATTCCCAAAATCCACATAGTAGTCAAGCTTCATTTTTTGCAAACCGGATACCATAAACAGCTTGCAGAAAGAGAGAAAAAAAACCTCTTCGACACCGACCTTCCTCATGGGTTATACTATCATATTCAGATTGGTAGCAGGAAATGACATAGACAGCATCCTTGGATTTCAATAAACTTAATCTGTCTTTGGAGAGGGAGGACCTTTTGGGCATTAGGGGGATGTCGGATGTCGGATGTAGGTTGGGAAACCAAATTCGTAAATCGTAAATCGAAGATATGGAACCTACCTACCGTAGGCAGGACGGATGATATAATTTGCTAGGTCTGGACTTATTCAATACCGATTAATGGATTCCTTCAAAAAGCGGCTGGGATTTTTTTAAATGATCCAAAGAGATTGCCAAGTACTTAGGGTTGGATATCAGACTCCTCTTTCTATCGCTCCAAGATGCAAGGGACTGCATAATCTCGTCTTTGTCCAAAGTTTTGTTTTTCTCGCTGATGTAGTCTATTGAGGAAAGTAACTCTAAGGCAAAATCCGAATAAAACCCGTCTAAGAATTTCATGGTTTGATTCGCTATTTTATCCAAATCGGGCTTTTGCCTGATATAAGTCAAAACTTCCTTTTTCCCGTCTTCTACTAAAGTCAAAGGGTCAAAGGGTTTCTTATTCATATCACTAAAACCCATTAAATAACTTCCATTGAGCGCATTTAGTACAAATCTTAATTTTCCGGAGTATGGACCATAAAAGTTTGGACTGAATTCGAGTTTGAAATATTTTTTTGCCCCAAATCTTTGTAAAAAGTAACTGACCTTTTCACTCGAAAACTCAGATACATACTCTCCTTGACTTACCAAATCATAAAGGACATAAAGCAATAAAGCTCTGGCAGGTGTAAGTTTGGTTCTTTCTTTTTTTAATTCCTCCTTGATTTTATCATTGGGTTCATAGACGTAAACGTCTATCCTTTTTCCTTCCAACTTTTTTTCTATAATCTGTTTAACTTTTTCCCACTCCAAGCCTCCATTTCCTGCACCTAAAGGCGGCAAGGCAATGCTGCTTAATTCATGTTTATCTATGAATTCGAGTAAACTTTCGAGACCTTTTTCCACATATTCGTACTCTGACGGTTTTCTCCAATCGGTTTTTGTCGGAAAATTGATAATCCATTTCTCACCGGTTGAGATATTTTGATCTTTCACTGCCAGCAGCTGGCCTACCTGAACTTCTCCTTCTTTACATGCTTTGGCATAGATTTTATAATTGTAGGGAAATGCTTTTTTAAATTGTAGGGCAATCCCTTTTCCCATAATACCAACTGTATTGACAGTATTGATTAATGCGTCTGCATGGCTATCGAATATATTTCCTTTGAGATAGTGGATCATATTTTTCTTGATCAATAATATGCCTTAGGTACTATTTTTATTTTATCAGAATTGACTCCCATATTTACTAACGCCTCCCTGCTCTGCTCATTGTAGCATCCAAAGACCGAAATTATTTCTGGGGGTATATCACCTTGAACCAATAATTCTGCTTGCTTTTTCCGCTTTAAACTCAAGTTTTCCTCACCTCCCCAATATCGGCTATTAATTGCGTTCCAGTCAAGAATCGTCTCAATTTGGGTCAGGTATACTTTATCATAGAATGAGGTATATCTATCAGTAGCATGCCCATCAGAAAAATACAATTCTAATCCCAAATTTTCAATCTCATTAATTTCAATTGCCAAATAATTATTTTGGAGGGGGAAAATGCTTTGGGTACAAAATTGCCTCCGTTTTGGATCACATAAAGCATAGGCATTTTTATACCAAAATAAAAAGGAGTATAATCTCCTAATATTATCATTTTGAAATTATCAGCCAAAAAATCCCCATTATCAATTTTTACCATTTTATTATCTCTGTTTGAAATTAATGATAAATCTCCTATCGGAACGAAGTGAGCATTAGCTTTTGGCGAATTTTTACATGTTATCCCATTATCCAATATATGTGGTATATTTTCAATATGGGTCAATCGGTAAACCTTCGTACTCATTGAATACGCATTCAACAATGTTTTTTTTGAAGAAGTTTAAAGTTTCCTCAACGTCCCCACCCTGAAATCACCTTCCAATGCATATGGAACATAAGTTCCTGACTGATTTCTTTTTTCGATCATTCCCTTAAAACTGCCCTTCAAGGTACGTTTCATGGGATTGTATTCAGCAAGCACCACCTCAAAATCAAGGGATTTTTCATTGTCTAGGGCATAATTTCTTATATACAGTTCACCGTCCACCCCGAAAAACCCCACAACATTCGGATTGGTGTGTTTTCCGATCCCGTTGACCATGGTCATAAAAAGGGTAAGACAGGAATTTTTCCCCGGTCCATTGGTGCAATTTTGGCTGACTTGAATAGCTACCTGATCATCCATGGTCAGATAGACCATGCTGTTTATGCCCAACTCATTATATTGATAAAAAATCATATCCCCTTGCATGCCCTCCCTATACTCCGGCAGTTTGTATTGATACCCATATTCCAGCCCGTCCAGTTTGGCATGGACATAGAGTTCATCCTCTGCATAGAGAATAGGAGTTTCTTCCTCTTCCGAACAGGAGACGAGGGAAAACAAAACAAGGAAAATGAGGAGTAGGGGGTGTTTCATAGGGAAGAGAGAAAGTGGAAAGTTTGGAAGTGGAAGGGAGACGGAAGACAGAAGACGGAAGTGGGAAGTGGGATGTCGGAAGTTTAATCTTATGTCTTATGTCTTGAGTCTTGAGTCTTATGTCTTGATACTTAAATCTTGATCCCCCGATATTCGGGGCAGGCTTTGATATTTTATACTACTTTTTCCGCCCACCAAATCCAACTTTATTGTTACGAACTGCAGCTTCCCTACAGCTTCGCCCCTTGGGCCACAATTTGCGCTTTTGCGGGTGAGTAAGAAAATTACTCTACCTGCGCAAATTTACCCGGAGGATTGATATTAGCAAGGATGTATTTAAAAATTTATTGTATTATTTCTAGATTCCGCATTCACAGCCCATAGATTGACATATTGCCTTTCCCAAAACAATCCCCTTCTTCCCTTCCTTCATCATTCTAAATTCATCATTCGGTATTCCCCTTTTTGCTTCCCCTGCTTTGGCGGAAAATCCCGAGGATTCAACCTTTTTCTTCAGCCAAAGCCAAACAATCCGGATCATCATCAATCCCCGGGCTTTACCCTGGGTTATTGAAAGGTTGAAGCTCCCGATTCCCGGGACAAGCTCTTCAGGCTTCCCTGAACCTTGGTCATTTTTGTCAATTTAAGAAGTGCCGGGGATACTCAATCGCGGTGAATATCCCCCAGAGAACATTGATAGAGACAATCGCTCCATCTACAGCGCAGGAAGCGCAAATCCGGGCCGGCGGAGGCCTTGCGGGGGGAAGGATTTTTGCGCTTGGGTTTTTGGTTACTTTTGGGCCAAAGCCTGCCCCGTATTTTCGGGGCCAAAAGTGACAAAGAAAATCAATTTATTGAATGATCGTCCTGTTGAAAATTCAAATGAAAATACACCATTGACATCCATCTGCTTGGCGACACCTTCTTATTTAGCCTTGGTAGTATTTCAAAAAACAAGCATCATAATCAGATCAAAAGGAACCACACCACTTTCCACCAGTGTTTTAAAATATTAGGATTTCCCTGCTCCGTTGCATCCGGCAATTATCCGGAGTTTTGGTTTAGCCAAGATTATATTGAGGTGCAGATTTTGGTTTTGGATTCAAGGCTCCTTTATTTAAGGCTTTTTCATAAACCTCAATTTCTCTTAAGATCCGAGGCATTTCATTTTTCAGACGGACTTCAATCCTTTCTGTTTCTTTCTTTTTTTGGGAAGCATTCATAATAGCTACTAAATTACTTTAAATTTCCTTGACTCATTCCTTTATTTCGGATGTAGGGTGTTGGATGTCCGATGTCGGGAGTCTTATTCGCTGCGCAAAGGGGTTGTCATTGTTATCGGGGTGTCAAGTTCCGGCTTACGCGAAAATGTTGTCGGGGTGGAGATTCTTATGCAATGGTATTCCCAGCAGTATGACGAAGAATTACCTTGTCAACAGCGCGTCAGCGAGGAGAACAAGGATAACAATTTTGAAAGTGGTATTGGCTACGATTACTAATCCCTGTTATGGGATTCAATTTTATCCAATAGATAATGACCTACCCATTCAGGTATATTTTGATTATGGACATGGATATTGTTTTTCTTTTTTTCCAAAATCACATCTCTGTTTTTATTTGAGCTATCGATTACATAAGCCCTGTCTGCCAGTAAAAAAGCCTCAAACAAAAGGTCCAAAGATCGGAAATATCTTTTTATGGTTGTTTGCTCGCCAACATCATGTCCACCTTTTTCTACCCTGTTTTTGATTCGCTGAAGGTTAATTTTGGGATCTTGCGTACAAATGAAATAAAGGTAGGTAATAAACCCCGCCTCTTTCGCCTTTTTGAGGAATTCAACTTTTGAACGGTGAGACATCACGGTTTCAAATGAAAAAGTTTGCTCTTCTTTGAGAAGTCCAAACCTAAAGAATTCTGTAATTATAGATGCTTGATAGCTGTTTATTTCCTCTTTGCACACTAAAAATTTATCCTTGAACTTTACATCCGGGAATTTCTTGTCTACTCTTTTGTCATTCTTCTTTAGGTGACCAATAAAAACCATCCATTCGTTTTGGTCTACATTCTTTGTGCTATAATAAGAAGTATCCAAAAACTTATGCTGCCTGATTTGTGACTCGATTTCATCGGCATTGACGAAAAAACCTACAGGGTAGCTTTTTTTCACTTCTTGGATCAAGGTTGATTTTCCTGAGCCATTTGGCCCGGCGAACATTCGAAATTTTTTAGGCACCTGGCTTGAGAACTATTTTTCTTTTTTTGACTTTTCGGGTGCCGAACTCAGGTTTACCTATTACTGTTTCCTGACCTGTGGCATCAATCCGGATCAGATTATTGTTTCTCACCACCAAATAATTCAACCCCATGGCTTGATTAAGCTTTATCGCATTTTCACTGGCTCTTTTTTGGAGTTTATTCAGCTCTTCTAATGTTAGGTCTTTCTTCTTCATATCCAAAAATAAATATAGGAAAATTTGTGCTTCAATGCACTTTATCTACGGCGTATCAGGGGGAAGGTTTTTCCTACTTATTCGCTGCGCGGAGGGATCGTCATTGTTCCCTCGTTGTCAAGTTACGGTTTTGCGGAAATGTTGTCGGGGTGGTGATCCGTATCCGAGAGTACTTCCCATGGTTCTTGAATAGACCACCTTTTTAACCACGATAATATCATGCAATGGTTCCATCTACAGCGGTGAGGAAGCGCAAATCCGGGCCAGCGTAAGCCTTGTGGGGGGAAGGATTTTTGCGCTTGGGTTTTTGGTTACTTTTGGGCCAAAGCCTGCCCCGTATTTTCGGGGCCAAAAGTGACAGATAAAATCGCTTATTGAAGGGTCAAACAAAAAGTGTTGGGATAGAAAATCTCCCGATCAATATTTTCTATACTCCCCAAAAACCTTCCAACTTAATTTCAGCTGCTTGAGAAGGTTGTACTTTGAGGTACCCAGTTGCCGCGTGCCATGTTGGACGGAATAGGTGCAGGTGAGGTAGCCGGACCACTGCCGCATGGCGGGAAGATAAAAAATGTCCTTGGCTTTGCGGGACTCACGGCGGATGGTCCAGGTTTTATAGATACCGAAGCCTGCTATACGGTGATCCTGTCTGCTGAATGTCCATAGGGACAAGGCCAGGTGAAAACCTCGGGAAAGCATGACTTTGTGCCAGTTGTATGCCTTGCTTTTTCGACAGGCAAAAACTATATGGTAACCCTGTAGCACTTTTTGGTAAAGACCCGGTATTTCCTCAGGGCGATCCTGACCGTCACTGTCCATGATGATCACCCATTCACCTTGTACCTGTTCGATCCCAAACTGAATGGCTTCATATTGACCGCTGTTCTTCGGGAGGTGGATGCTTTTGAGTTGGGGGTAAATGGTTTTCAGGTTTCGGATCACCTCCTGTGAGTTATCGGTGCTGCCGTCATCCACAAGCAGGATTTCCCAATGTAGAGTGATGCCTTCCACTGCTTTGCAGATTTCCGAAACGAAAGTTGGCAGGTAGCAGGCTTCATTGTATAATGGAGAAAGGATGCTAAGATGAACGGGCGCTTTCATTTTATAGGGTCGTTTGAGTTCTTTAATGATATTCGATATGCACAAAACGGTTGTTTGGGTGTTTTTCTTGATTTCGTTGCAAAAGGTGAATTCTAAATGTCAGGAAAAAAGAACCATAGTTTAACCCCCGTTCAGGATTTTTGGCAACTTAATTCTTTGCCTTTTCACGGGTTCTTCCCGATAGCCACGGAACACGGTTACTACTGTTGAAGCACTTCAGGCTTCCTTGAATCTAGATCCAAATTATGATTGCAATCAATATTTTGGAAAGAGGATACGCAATCCCGATAAATACCGCACCATCCCCTATATCCTTGCAGGTATATTACCACCCTCACTGTGAGAGCGGGCAGGAGGAAATTGGACCGGGCCAGCGTAGGCAGGTGCGGGGGAGGATTCCAATTTTTTGGGTTTTTGGTTACTTTTGGGCTAAGCCAAAAGTGACAAAGAAAATCAATTTATTGAATGATCGTCTTCATCCATCTGCTTTGGCGAAATCCCTTTCTGCCGGTTACAGTGAAACTGATAATGAAATCGCTCCATCTACAGCGGGGAGGAAGCGCAAATCCGGGCCGGCGTAGGCCTTGCGGGGGGAAGGATTTTTGCGCTTGGGATTTTGGTTACTTTTGGGCTTAGCCAAAAGTGACAAAGAATGATATCTTATAGAAAGATCTCTTTGTGGTAAAAATCAATTTGTAGCAACTGCTTGTCGAGCAAAGGGCTGGAAGACCGATAGTCGGAAGAAGCCATCAATCTAGCATTTGACAGAGGATCCATTGGTTTTTGGCATTTACCGGTATCATTGCGGATATCCATAAATAAATATTAACTTTAATAGAGAATTTAAAAAAATGATTGGTTTTTTGGTAAATCAAAGCATAATTTGAGCTAATTTTAAATATCAATAACAACTATTTTTCATTTAAAACTAACAGACTATGTATTACAGATTCACACGAAATTTCATTGTGGTTTTAATCTTCGCAAGCTTCTCTTTTTTAGTCTCCTGCGGAGATGACCAGGAAGGTCCCGGAAGCCCGATTGTCGGTACCTGGAATTACAGCACTTTGGATTTTGACGGCACGATCAACGGTAAGCCTATCAGAACATTTTTGACTGAGGACTTGGGAATGAACCCCATTGAAGCCCAAGCAACTGAGGCTTTCATCATTGCCTCCATTACCCAGGAGGCAGGTCTTGCTAACTCGACCGTTGAATTCAATTCTGATGGATCTTATATTATCAGGGAAAACGGGGTACAGCAGGATCAGGGGACTTATATCCTGCAAAACGCCAATACCGAACTTATCCTGACTTCCAGTAACGGAACAGAGCAGTTTCTTGTCAAGGAATTGTCCGCAAACAGGTTGGTGGTTTCCACAACAGGCGAAGAAGTGCAGGACCTTGATGAAGATGGGGAAGATGATACCGTCGAATTTACAATGGACGTTACTTTTGTGAAGTAATCCCTTTGTTATTCACTGCGTCAAGCGCGACAACCTTGACAATCATCTATTTAAGCTCCCTGTGCAATGCAACAATCCTGTTGAAAGGGGATAAAAACTCCCTTTAATTGGGCTTTTGATTACAAATTAAAAAGTGGAAAAAACCTTTCAGGATTCAATCCTTTTCTTTAGCCAAAGCAACTCAAAAAAAACCATCCACAAGCCCCGGGCTGAACCCGGGGCTACCGAGATTTGACGCCTGGGGCCTCTTCAGTGGTACCAGCTGTTTGTGATTTGTAATCCCCGTATACAATCAGGGATATGGAATCCCATTTCCCTATCTTTCAATAGTTCTCTCCAAGACCGGAATGAAATCTCCATTCCCAAATCATGGTTTAAGCTCCGGTTGATGGATGGGGTGAAGCTCGGATTCAGGTGCGGATCCATCCTTTAGATATCTTCGTTTTCCAAAATAAACCAAAACCAGTGCTGCAATGAACAATACTCCGTAAAGGAGATACATCCAAGGGGATTGCCAGGGACCAAAATGTTGAAAGTAGCGCTGAGCCGGGAAGGTCATATAAACACTCGTATCAAAAGTTTCAAAGGCTTCCCGGATGCCATGGACATTGATGGAGTACCAAAATTTGGACAATAGCAGGTTACCGACCGCCAGAATCCATAAGTCCTTGGAAATGATGCTGTATCTCCTCACTGCCTTCAACAATGGAATTAGGATAAACGGCACATAGTTGATAACCATCCGGGATTCTGAGTTGAGGCTCAGCAGCATGACCAGCAGGAATACCATGGTGAACCCAATACCCAATTTGCCCGCCTCCCGAAAGACGCGTGGAAAGAAGAGGATCGCCACAGGCACCAGCAATCCAAAATACAGGAAATGGTTGACAAGGAAATTGAAGGGCCACTGGAGCGGGCGGATCAGCAGGTTAATTGCAAAATGTCCGGCAGTAAATGTAGGTTCACCTACGGCCATCAGGTGAACCACGCCATAGAAGATGATGATTCCCATGATCAGTGCAATCAACCTTTCGGGCTTTACCTTTTTTTGGAACAGCTGCACATTGGCTCCCATTTTCAGGCGGCTTTCCTGCCAGACTTTCAACAAAAAGTAGAGCACTGCTGCCATTGAAATCAGGTTTCGTGCCAGCTCCCAAAGACTTTTCCCTTCTCTTTCGCTGAAAGCAAAGAATGCATAGCAGAAAAGTCCCAGGAGCAAACCTCCCGGAATCAGATACCATTTGTGGAAGGGATGAAGCTCCTGTTGCTGGATGACTTTCTCATTGGGCAAATAGAGCAGCAGCAGGCCGGAAATCCAGAGCGTCGGCCATACAAAACCACCTATCAGGGAAACGAGAAATAGCTTTGGTTTTTCGTAGCGAAGGAAATAATTCATCTGCCCGATGCCCAACACCAACGCAAAAAGGTCAGTGATAAAGGGCTCGTACCATGTTTCTTTGAGAACCGGAAAGGAGAAGAACAGCAGGATAAATCCCAGGGTCTCGAGGGCGGCAGATGCGCGGATCTTTTTGGCGATGCGGAAATACCAGTAAATCCCCAGCAGCAGAGCGAGAAAGTTGAAAATCAGGATTCCTTTAATCAGGGAATCATTGTTGATTTCAATTCCCGTGATCACATATAATGCGTTGAGAATTGCGAAGGGCAGGATCCGCTGAAGGTGGTAGGTATTGTAACCATCCTCTTCAACTGTCTGCAGGAATCCCGCGGCAACTTCTCTGTAAAATACGCCGTCCCAGCCGGCACCGTCGTTATAGGGAACTTTCTCTCCCGGAATCTGGAGGATGACAATGATAAGGAGAAAAGCAGTAAATACGAATCTACGCAAATGAAGGGTGATTAAGAGTGGGTAATTTGGTTTAAGTGGCTGCGCAAGAGGTTTGCAGGGCCAATAATTTGTCCAATACCGGATATGCGGAATTTTGGCCAGGGTAGATTTTCAGGACATTGATAATGCAATCCGCTCCATCTCGAGCGGGGTGGATGCGCAATCGTGATGAATACCGTCCACCCCCAACATCACTTCCGGGAATATTACTAACTGCCCTGTGTAAGCGGTCAGGAGGGAACAATAAAATAGCAAACATCTTTCCCTTAGGATGAAGGATCGGCCTATATTTCAGCGGTTTTTGGCAGGCATCGGAGAGCGTGAAGAAAATGAGTTAGCTCCGTAGGTTCATCCGGAGGAGATTCACTCATTTTTAGCTCGCAGAAGCCTGACAAAAATCAAATTGGTGGAGCAACACCAATCATCAGAAAAACGTCATCAATTTGAAGAAGAAATATCAGCCTTGATTTTTTGTTTCTTTTTGATCAAGCAAAAAGAAAGTGGAAAAATGTTAAACATCGGGATCAGGGTTTCCAACCTAAAAAATCAATTCAAATTTGCATAGACAGAAAGCAGTTGATCGAGATCTGCGGCAAATCAAAAGAATCGGAAAGACCAAAACCGGATGTTAACGAAAGAGAGTATTATGCTGGTTTACCCATAAACCAAAATCCCTGTCAAATCCTTGGATTCCTGATCATGGATGGTCACAACCACCTTGCGGTGGACTTTTTCGTAAGTTTTTTGGATAAGGAAATCCAAATATTCCCGGTCAATGTTTTTCCCGATGAGAACCATTTCGATCGTTCCCGAGTCGATGCCTTTGGCATAGTCTCCAACGATCAGGGCTTTTTCTACATTTCCTAGCCTGTTGACCACCTGTTCGAGCAGCTGATCAAGGCCCAGAAATTTGGAAACCATTCCCTTGATTTCAATGAAAAACGGATGCTGTTCATTTGCCCGGTACATCTTGGTCTTCCCCTCCTCCCCTGCTGTCAGCAGCCCCGCTTCGGTGAGCCGGTTAAGTTCCACACGGACGGAGTTGGTGGATTCATCAAACTCCTTGGCGAGCGAGCGCAGATACCCTGAATTATTATGGGAGAAGAATTTAAGCAGGAGCTTGATTCTTGTTTTGGAAGTTACGAGGCTATCGAGCAAGGGATCGAAAAAAAAGATTGTGAGGGATGATTTCTAATTGATGATTAAGGGATAATTAAGAATTGAAAAAGGAATAATGAAGTGAACAACTCTACTATCTACCCTTCTACTCTTCTAAGAAAAGAAAATTACGAATGATGAATATAGAATAATGAATAATGAAGTGAACTTCCAACTCTACCCTCTTCCTCCTTCCACAGCTTCGCCCTTTCGGTCACATTGAGTGGATCTGGCGGAGAGGTGAGTAACAAATTTACTCGGTGAAATTATAATTGCAAGTATAGAGATATATTTTTGTGAATGAAGGCTTTGTTAAACATAATGCCCGGGCCTGTCAAGGTCTGGGCAGCGGGAATCTCATGAAAAGGAAACCCCTCGGCAGGCTCGGGGATCGGAGGTTGGGGGTGTTGAGGAGAAAAACAGGAAACGATAGAATTATGGTTTTTGACTTTTATTGATATCATTCGGATATTCACGGTGTAAAGACAATTAGAAATGGAACATCCTTTCTATCAGAAAACCGAAAAACAACAAATCAAAATTCAAATAGTAATCTTGATAGGTGCCCTTTTGGTGATAGCCGCTTCAATACTGATTTCTTTTCTCATCGGAAATTACCTCTTGGCATTTTTAATATTAGCTATTGTTCTTTCGGTGATTGCGCCCTTTTATGATACACCCATATTAAAAGAAAGGGGCAAGCTCATTTACCATTCCTCCATGTTCTTGACAGAAAAAGAAAAAAAGGGAATAATCAACATTCACGGTGGGACAATTTTAGACTACGTTTTTGTAATCGACAAAAAAATGAACGGAAATCAAAGGACCAGTTTTATCATTCAGCAGTACATGGAAGGGCTTTTAAACTTAATTTCATCATATGAAAACAAAAAAGACAGCAGTGTAAGAGTAAAAGGAACAAGCTATATTATCAACGAAAGAACAGCTAACAAAATGGGATTCAAAGTTGTCCGGACTGATTTCCTGCAAAAAATGATCTTGATTTATAATTATTTTAATCTGCTGGTTTCGAACTCAATTGCCAAAGGAAAAATATCCTTCCCGAACCTGAATAAAATAATCACGGTCGAAGGCGAAATGAATATGCTGATAGACAGGAAGCATATCATAAGCCAGCTAAATGAAAGGATAAAGGTTCAACTGTCAAACGGTTGATTATTAAATTGTTCGATGACGGTTGAGAGATGACCTATGAAAACATTAAGAATAATTATTTATATTGAAGGGAACACATCATTGGATAATGAAACCAAATTAATTAAATCACAGCGTATTAAATTCAATAACCATAACTTTAAAAATATGAATCTTCTACGGATTGAACTTCCCCGACGTTTTTATGATTTCGGTTTACTCATATTGAGGCTTGCTTTCGGATTTTCCATTATTTATGGACACGGATATGGAAAGCTTATCCGGTTGTTTGGTCCCGATGAGATCAAATTTGGCGACCCTTTTGGTCTCGGACCTGTTGCTTCTCTTGCTTTGGCTGCATTTGCGGAGGTCTTATGTGCACTGCTTGTAATGGCGGGATTGTTTACCAGAGCAGCTTTGATCCCATTGATGATTACTATGGCCACAGCTTTTTTTACGGTTCACCTCAACGACCCTTTTGGTCAACAGGAAAAAGTGATTTTGTTTGGGTTTGCTTTTATTGCCCTTTTTCTCACAGGCCCCGGACGGTTTTCGTTGGATTATTATTTTCAGAATAAAAACCGGATTTAATTGAGTTTTTTTCCAAAACCACTTGTTCAAACCCATGACATGGGTTTAGGACTCACATCCACTTGACACCTTTCAGCAATTGGAATGATATTCGGATTCGGATTTTATATATCCGATGATTCGACAATACTGGTAATAAAAAGAAATAGCCTCTCTACCGGCGGGATGGATGAATGAGTAAGTGGAAATATCCTACAATCCCCTGATTTGCGGATAATCAAAACCCGATTTTCATTTAACTACACCTTTTCAATATGGACTATTCTTTTTCCACATTATCATAATGAATTTTATCTCAGTTGACTAAGTTTGTCAGAAAGATTTAGAGCATTGTAAAATGGATTTATTCGATAGCCAAAGCAAAGAAACCATTAACATATTGCCCAAAGACGGGAAAGTAAATTATCATGGGGTTATTTTTTCTAACACAGACGCAAACTACTACCTGGATAAACTGTTGCATCGAATTGAGTGGAAAAACGACGAGGCAGTCATTTTCGGAAAACACATCATTACCAAAAGGATGGTGGCTTGGTACGGAGATCTGGAATTCGAATACACTTATTCAAAAACCACCAAAAAAGCCCTTCCCTGGACAACGGACCTTTTGAGATTAAAAGAAGTAACTGAAAAAGAAACTGGAGAAACATTCAATTCCTGTTTGCTCAATTTATACCATGACGGAAGTGAAGGAATGGCTTGGCACAGCGATGGTGAAAAGGACCTGAAAAAAAACGGGGCAATCGGATCTTTGAGTTTTGGGGCAGAAAGAAAGTTTTCCTTCAAACATAAAGCGACCAAATCAACTGTTTCTCTCATTTTGGAACACGGAAGTTTGCTGGTCATGAAGGACAATACCCAAACTCATTGGCTGCACCGGCTTCCACCGACCAAACTTATCAAGAGACCCCGGATTAATTTGACTTTTAGGACTATTGTTTGAAAAGACGGATTTGACATCATATAATGATATCATTTAAATTTTCGAAAAAATAAATTATTTTGGATTTCCTTTGACATCTTTTTAAAACATTAAAATAAATATCATATAGTTGCTCTTGCGGCTGTGGTAATTGTTTTGCTGTTATCGGTTTCAGGCCTGGCGTAATGGCGGGCTTTTTAGCAGGCAATGGAGGCCAAGAGTCCGAAGGTTGGCTCTGGAACATGTTCAAATTATGCTTCCCCAAACGGGAAAGGGAAGCCATGCCAAAATGTGTAGAAAACTACCCTGTTTATACAAAACAATAAAAACTGACACAGTGAATTATGGGGAAATCAAGCAGTTCACTGCCCACCGGCACAAAAAGTAAAAAAAGCAAAAAACTCCCCGTTACCACGTCAACCAATCGGTATGGATACTACACATTGTTGGCAACTGGCCTTATTCTGTTTCTTGGATTTTTTCAGGGTCTTGTCGGCAATCGAAAACGTTGGCTATTTCAATTCTTTTTAAATCGGTATTTATCCGATAAACAATTTTGTAATTTTTGAAAACCAAAAACCGGAACACCTGATTTCTGTCAGCTAAACCAAATTCAATTTGCCCGATTTCTGGCTGTTTATTCAAATCAACCGTGGCATCCACAATTCCGTTGATCAGTTTATGTGCAGTCTGCTTTCCCGCTTTTAATTTGTAGTACCTGTAACTATCATCGAGCTTATCTTCCGCGAATTGCAACCAATAAACTTCTAATTCCATTTTTGGATTTTAGTTTTGAGGTCAGTCGCTTTAATCATCCGTCCTTTTTTGGAATCGTCCATTGCTTGGTCGATTTCAGCGTTATATTGCTCAATACTCATCGGCTTGAGATTTTGCTCAATCAATTCTGTTTTTCTTTTGCGCAACAGATTTTCAAGTCCGCTAACTATTTCTTCGTTTTGCAATCTCAAAAATTCTTGAACGAATTCTATTTTTCTAGTTTGTAAATCCATTACTTCAGCTTTTTATCAAAGATAAAGAATTCTCATTTTATTTCAGATTTTTCTTTATCCGCACAATTTTCTAGCTTGTTGCCAATAAATGAATAGCTGTAATGATACTTGGAATTGCAAAAACCCATCAGATCCTAATCCTGAACCTAGATGGCTGGCTACATCAATATTGGTCCCGATGGCAAACCACTTTCTAATGAAAACAGCATCTTCTTACAGGCAGGCGGAAATCCTATATTTAATCGTTTAGATCCTTCTTATGAAAAAACCAATTTTAGGTAAGCAAACCTTTTTAACAGAAAACACGGAACCTCTTACTTCATTTCAGAGATTCGAAAAAGAAATATATCAAGAAAGGGCTGATGAAAAACCACGATATACAGGCCGGTTTCTGGTTATATTGAAGGATGTGCTTTCCTTTCAGATGGCCAACGATATCTTTAGATCCAATCTGGGTCTTAGGGTTGCCCATTCTAAAGATTTTCAGTTCATACCCCCCAATGAAGATCAACTTGAAGATGCTGATGTGCTTATTTATGATGATTTGGGAGTTGCCCTTGTCAGCGGGGAAGAGGATCAAATCCGGAAGCTGGCTTCGAATACGGAAGGCCTGATAGTAACACCTGAGAGAATTGTGTATGTGCCTAATGATATACCCGCAAAAATCGAAATCCCTTCAACCTGGGGTTTGGAAGTAACGGGTGTCCTGGATTCTTCCTATACCGGAAAAGGAATTAAAGTGGCCGTCTTGGATACAGGTTTTGATTTCAATCATCCTGATTTCAGTGGAAGAAGCATCACCTGCAATTCCTTTGTTCCCAATGAAGCCGTGCAGGATTTGCACGGGCACGGCACACATTGCATCGGAACAGCCTGTGGAAACACCGACCTGAACATGCTTCGGTACGGAGTAGCAAAGGATTCTTTGATTTATGCAGGTAAGGTTTTGAACAATCAGGGAAGCGGCGCCCAATCCTGGATTTTGAGTGGCATGACATGGGCAGCGAATAATGGTTGCAAGGTAATTTCCATGTCCTTGGGGTCAAGAGTTGCACCGGATCAGGAATTCGATCCGGCTTATGAGAGGGCCGCACAGTATGCAATTACCAAAGGTTGTGTCGTAGTGGCGGCGGCAGGTAATGAAAGCCGACGGTCCGGAAATGAATTCAATCCGGTGGGCAGTCCTGCCAATTGTCCTTCTGTCATGGCAGTAGCCGCTTTGGATTCAGACCTTGAGGTGGCTGATTTCTCCAACAGATCCATTAATGCAGACGGAAAAGTGGATATTGCCGCACCCGGAGTATTGATTTATTCTTCCTGGCCTGCACCGATGCGGTATAGAACCATATCAGGGACCAGCATGGCTGCACCACATGTTGCGGGAATTTTGGCCCTCCTTTGGGAAAAGTATCCTGAGTCAAGCCCGGAAGAAATATGGCAGGAGCTGGAAAACCTGGCAAGAACCTTACCTTTGGAATCTGTGGATATCGGTGCAGGCCTTTCCATAGCACCCTAAATAAATTCCAATGAAGAAAAACATTGTTATCACCATTTCCGAAAATCACCTCGATAAACTGAGGTCCGTATCCGAAATGCTGCGTCATGAGGGACTTGAGATCAATCAGGTTTTTGAATTCGGTGTGATTACAGGAAGCATAGACGAATCCGACATGGGCCGTCTAAAGGCACATGAGGAGGTATTAGCTGTTGTGGAAGATAAAGAGGTTGATATCGGGCCGCCTGATGCCGAAATTCAGTGAGATGCATAATAGTAGAGTAGATTAAATGTTTGGAAACACTCTTCACCTTTTGTTATCCGGCTGAAATTTTCATCACCCTTTTTCTCCGGAAAAAAATCCTGATTCACATTCTTTTATTTAAACTCAGGAAGGACGTTTTGGGAAAAGAAATGGATAAACGATTCCTGATTTACATTCACGTTATGAATTGAAATTTTTTCAAATCCCAATTCTTCGTATTCCTTGATTTTTTTGATGAACATATCCGGATCATTACCGATGTGGACGTGTGGTTCCAAGTCATCAGGTGAAACGTGGGCAGCAGCCTGTTCAAACTGTTTTGGTGTCCTCAGCTGCGCCAGCATATCGCTTCCGAATATATTCGTTTTCCATTGCTCAAAAGCGAGTTGCTTTGCCTTATTAGGGTCAGGATCATATGAAACCTGGATTTTGATATGCATGGGCTTATCATTGCCGACAGCATTCCGCCATACCTTAACCATCTTTTCCAGTTTATCCATAGGTTGGATAACTGTGATAAGGGCATCTGCCCATGAAGAAACAAATTCCGCAGTTGCAGGAGTAATGGCTGCGGCTACAACCACGGGTTGTTTTGGAGGACGTGTATAAAGTTTAGCTTCTCTGACCTCAAAATGCCCCGAGTAGCTGACCTCCTCCCCTGCCCACAGTTGTCTCATCACATTTACTGCATCCTTGAGGGCAGCATTTCGCTCTTCCTTAATGGGCCAAGGTTGTCCAACAATGCCTTCATTCAGCATCTGACCACTACCGGAGCCAAGCCAAAACCTATCGGGAAACATATCCAATAAAGTGGCAGTAGCCTGGGCAATTATAGCCGGATTATACCTTCGGTATGGGCAATTGATTACACCCATCTCAAAATTGGTCCGCGCCAAAGCCGCGCCCAGCCAGGACCAGGCAAAGCCCGACTGCCCCTGAACATCGCTCCAGGGATAAAAATGATCCGATGAAAGCGCAAACTGAAATCCGGCTTCCTCAGCCTTCACCACGTATTGAAGCAGTGCGGCAGGTGAAAACTGTTCATGAGAAATGTGATATCCTAGTTTTGCCATGTTCTCTATAAAGTTTTGGTTTTGATCCTTTTCAACCAGCGGTAGGCGAAGCCATTTACCTTCAGTGCATTCGTTTTGCTTTTGTACTCACTGTCCCCCAGTACATCTATAAAATCCTCAACATTGATTTCACTTTGATGGATATATCCTTCGGCAATTGCCCATTTGGTTTTTCCTATCTCCTTGTTCATCTTCTATCCGTTTGGTGTACCTTGAGAAGGTGCAAAGTCCATGCAGCAAAAAATAGTTATGCAAATGAAATAAAAAGCAGGTTTTGAAAAAATACCCGTCTATGTCGGGTAACATTTTGTGCTATTTTTTACCCGGAATTCCTGATAACCTTTTTGAATCATACATTTTAAATATTCAAGATCTCAGAATCGCAGAATTTCCAACAAGGATTAAATCCATTTTAACCACCAAAAACTTCATATCAGGAACCGCCTTTTGAAAACTTATCGGACACCCAAATTTTAATTTTTTTGAAGAAGCCCTCCTCATCCTCATCGTCGTCACCTTTATTTTCCTCACCGAGAAGATATCCGATAGGCTCTAAAACAGGGATGTGATCAAAGACCACTTTGATGATGCCCAAAACAGGAATGGCAACCAGCATCCCCATAATACCCCAAACAGCTCCTCCAAGCACCACCACGATTATCGTGAAGACCGGATTGATATTGACTTTTTCGCCGACTACATATGGTTCTAAAATATAGCTTTCGATAAACTGAGCTATCGCAAAAGTAATCGTAACCCCTAAGACTCCTGTCATACCGCTTCCTGAAACAAAAGCCATAATAACTGCCAGTCCATATCCGACCATATTACCGATAAAGGGCATAAGAGAAAGTGCGGCTGCCAAAACAGAAATCAGGATGGCCTGCTCCACTCCTGAAATTGTCAATCCGATTGTATAGATGATGGCCAAAAACAAAATCAGCAAAAGTCTGCCTAAAAGGTAATGTTGGGCAATGTTCAAGGACTCGGAGATGATTTCCCGGGTTTCGTCCCGGTTATGGTCCGCAGCCATTTTTAAGATTGAAGTCTTGAATTTTTTTCTATAGAGCAAGAAAAAGAAAACATAAATAAAAGTGAGAAGAAATGTTCCCAGAAAACCGAAAAAGGACATCGCATAGCCTCCGGCAGTCTGCAACATGGACCCGCCACCTTGCTCGCCGGAGGATGAACCTGCCTCTTGTTCCGGTGCCCCTGATTTTGGTGCTGAATCAGAGCCGTTTTCGGATGAATCCTCTTCATTGGCTTCAGGATCGCCTTCTTCATTGGTATTTTCTTTCTTGTCACTCTCTCCTTCACTATCTTCTAAAAATTGAGGGATTTGCATTTTCATGCCTGTATTTTCCTCAACAAAATTTTGTGCTTGTTCAATATTTGGTTTCAATCTTTCCTTGATCTCAGGCCAATCACCAGAAAACTTTTTTACCTGCAACCCTACAATACCTGATATAATCACAAAGAAAAGCAGGATACTCAACGTTGAAAGAAATGAAGCCCATCCCCGTTGAATTCCTTTTTTTTCGAACCATTTGGATATCGGCAACACCACCATCATCAACAATATAGCCACCACCAAAGGGGCGAGAAAACCCTGAGCCACAAAAATCCCCCAAAAAAAGGCAGAAAGGCCTACCGACAACAAAGTGAAATAGACCAGGATTCTCATCAATTTATTTTCCATATCTACTTGATTTAGTCTGAATTTAAATGATTTATGTATATCCGCTTTTCTGCCGATACTGTTTAAAAATGGTTGGCGGTGGGATTTCTGATTCAAAATTTCATTTACTGATTAGATTGCAGTATGCATATCCAAAAAAAAACAACAATAATCGTTCTTCTTTTAATTGTACCACTATTTAAAAATCCTCTCGAGAAAAAGTCTGATGTGAAATTAGAAAGGGTTAATAATGTCGTTGACTTAAGCCAACTTCCCAAAAGTTCATATGGGTCTGGATAAAAAGTTGTAGTATCCTTAAAGTTCTCTAGCCTAAATTTAAAAGTGCTTATTTGATATTATATCTGTCGGTAATCCAGATGAAATTTGTAAAGTTTTAAAATTATTTTTGAACATACTTAGATTAAAATTAAGTATTTATTATACTTTAGGGAGTTGGTATTACAGACATTGGGATTAAATTTGATTATCTTCATCAGTTTCTATTTGATAATAAATCCTGTGATGTAAAAAGTTGCTGTTCATCTACTAAAATACCCTGTCCATCAGGGTATTTTTTTTAAATTATGAGACAAAAAAAACAAATTTTATTTTATTATTCCCCGATTCCGTTCTTTGGTGCGGACATATAAATCCTCCACTTTTTCCCGCGCCCAGTCTGTTTTTCTAAGGAATTTCAAGCTCGAGTTGATTGAAGGGTCATGGTTGAAACAGCGGATATTTATCCTTGCACCTAGGCTGTCCCAGCCATAGGTCTTCACTAAATACTCCAAGATATCCACCAATCTCACACCGTGAAGCGGATTGTTTGACTGAGGATCTGAACGGGATTTGTTATTGTTTTCTTCCATTTCAACAAATTTACATTTTCTTATTGGCGGGGCAATATTTATCGGTGATTTTGGATCGCTTAGGATAATCCTGGTTTTTGAAATCGACATACCGTCCGGATTTTCGAAGTTTTACGATCGCAGTTTTTTGCAAAGTCAGGAAAAGAGGAATCCCTCCACCGTTTATAAAAGAGATTTGTGACCAAAAGTAATTAGCCCGATATTTGTTTTGGATGGGATTTGCGATGCGACGGACATTTTAGCTGTATTACTTACCCACTTCACAGATCTGAGAGCTCCTGAGATGTTTCTTGCCCATTAGTTTTCCACTTAACCCACAATTAAATGAAATCAGGACCAATAATTCTCATAGAAGACGATCATGATGATAAAACGATTTTTGAGGAAGTTTTAGCAGAATTGGGAATAGCCAACAAGCTAATCTGGTTTTCCAAAAGTAAAGATGCCATCGAGTATCTTCAGATGGCTACCGAGCCGCCATTTCTGATCCTGAGCGATGTGAACATGCCGGTGCAAAACGGACTTGATTTTAAAAAACAAATTGACAATGATCCGGAGCTGCGCAAAAAAAGCATCCCATTTGTCTTTTACTCCACTTCCGTAGGACAACAGGCTGTAAAAGAAGCGTATACGGAAATGACGATTCAGGGATTTTTTCAAAAAGGAAATGATTTTGAAGAAATTAAAAACAGCATCAAACTGATCATTGATTATTGGACCCATTGCATACATCCCAATTCATAGATTTTTACGATATGCCTGTGGGCTCATGCCATAATATTTTTTGAAAAGCTTGTTTAAATGACCGGCATCTGTAAAACCGAACTCATGCGTGATCTGTGAGATGGTCAGGTCGCTGAAGAGCAATCTGTTTTCAATAAGTTTCAGTTTATACAACAGTTATAAAAGGGAAGGCCAATGGCTGCAAACCATTGCCTTCCTTTAATTTTTTAATGCTCTATAGAGTTCAATGAGATCTTCTTCAATGGTTTCTCTTTCTTTATGGTTTTTATCGAGTTTCTTCTTCAGGTTTTTGATCTGAAAACCCGGTTTGATCGTCAGCACCCTATAAAAAAAACTGGCAAAAATAAATCCCTGACGGGCTTTCATCAATAACCCACGGAGTTTGTAGCCGCGGGAAAGCTGTGTGAGACGGGCTATTTTAACAAGTTTGATAGACCTGATAAATGACACAAACGGCAACAGAATAATCAGCACATCCACCCAGTTTTGAAGTGCATATTCCAGTTTATCCTGACTGATGGAGCACATCAGGATAAATTCAAAGGCAAATGCCATCCAGATAAAGGCCTGTACAATATCCAGCCAAAATGCCAGATCCGTATCCAAATAACCTGAAACCTCATCATAAAATCTCCACTCGACCAACAATACCGGGATGATCAAAAAAGCAATGACAATCATGGGAATGGAAAACTGTCTTTTCAGATGTTTGAGCAGACCCTCGTTGCATTTACTCCAGCCATAGAACGGCAACCAAGTAAGTTCCACCTGACGGATATGCCGAGAGGACAACCGAATCGGCGGAAATAACAGTGCCAGGGACCTTGCGATAAATTCACTGGTGGCAAGTTTATTATCGGT
>JBGTDA010000107.1:0-54473 GCA_041748555.1 Rhodonellum sp. | reverse complement strand
GAAGTATAGAGCCTTTAAGTTATGTTTCTATTTATGTTATGTTTGTGCAAATATGGATCTTTTTTTGTGCAAATGGTGTGCAAATGGTTATCTTTGTTTAAAGCTACTTTGACATGAAAGAAAATAAAGACAAAACCAAAGAAACGGTATCCGTTAATTTTTACTTGGATACTAGGAGGAAAAAGGATAATGGATTTTTTCCTGTTAAGATTAGGGTTTATGATGCCACCATAAAAAAGGCCCGGCTTTACTCCACAGATTTTGACCTGACAGAAAAAGATTTTAAAAGGATTCTATTTCCAGAATTGGGACAAAGATTTAAAAATGATGAAAAGGAAATCAAAGAGGATTTAGAATCAATTCTAAAGCTTTATAAAAAGAAAATCGATTCAATAAACAGCTTTACCTTTGAAGCTCTTGAAGATTCATTATCTGTAAAGAGTGGGGAATTAATAGATTCCTTTTATCAGTATAGGGAATTGATGAATGAACTAAAGCAACAGGATAGAATTTCCACAGCTTCGAGTTATGAATTAAGCATGAAGGCCCTAAAGAACTTCATTAAGGATAAAAAAGGCAAAGAACCAAAAAAGCTACTTTTTCAGGAAATCACAATTAAATTTTTAGAGGATTTCGAAAATTGGATGATTAAAAAAAGTGGCAAAACCTCCACTACTGTAGGGATATATTTAAGAGGACTTAGGGTAATTTTTAATAGAGCGATTGATTCCAAAGCAATTGATAAGGAAATTTATCCTTTTGGAGCCAAAAAATTTGAAATTCCAGCCTCCACCAAAGTAAAGAAATCATTTGATAACATTCAATTAGCAACCTTATTCAATGCCATTCCAAAGACACCGGAACAACAAAAGGCTAAAGATTTTTGGTTCTTTTCTTTTGTGTGTAATGGAATGAACCTAAAGGATATACTTTATTTGAGATGGGAAAACATACAGGATGGACAAATCATTTTTTACAGGGAAAAAACCAAAAGGACAAAAAAAGGAAATTTAAAACCTATTCAGGTTCCTTTAACAGAATTTGCCAATACCTTTTTAGAAACTTATGGAACAAATGAAAAGGAGAAAAAAGGCTTAATTTTCCCTATACTTAATGATGACATTTCAGCAGAAAAAGCTCATGCTAAAAAAATGAATTTTATCCGTTTTGTTAACCAGCATCTTAAAAAATTGGCTAAGGATAATGGACTGACAGAAGATATTTCAAGTTATTACGCTAGACATAGTTTTGCCACCACAGCCATAAGGAAAAAGGCCTCAATGGAATATGTAAGTGAAGCTTTAGGCCATGCTGATTTAAAAACTACAAACAATTACTTTGCAGGTTTTGAGGATAAGACCAAAAAAGAGATGATGCATGAGATAACGGATTTTATGCGGTAAATAAATGTTTATAAATTTCGTTCATTTCCTTCATTTCGTTCATTAATGATTTAATTAAAGCTACTAGAAAATGATAAATAAGATAATAGACAAAATTACAGAAGATCCAAATTTTAGTGGTGCTGAAAAGTTGACCCATTTTTTTAAAGGTGAATTATTGGAAGGTGGGGGAAAACGGTTCCATTATGGTTTATGGAACATCAAGAACATTCTTGTTGGATTTGAAGATAAATCAATTGTAGCAGAGAAGTTAGTACAGATTCTTAAGTCCGAAATAAAAGATTTAAAACCAGATCAAAAAAAGGCATGTAGACTAATAAGGCTACAGTTTT
The DNA here is from genome assembly GCA_041748555.1 of Rhodonellum sp. GTDB lineage: Bacteria > Bacteroidota > Bacteroidia > Cytophagales > Cyclobacteriaceae > Rhodonellum. The sequence goes on along the minus strand of JBGTDA010000107.1, from coordinate 52,738 downwards.
CTAACCCTGATTATATTGACTTCACTAAAGCAAAACCATACAGATATAAGAGGTTAGAAACTAAAGAAGATTTTGATTTTATCATTAAGAGGGAATTGGATAAGCATAATAGCCCAAACAAAATATATTCTAAGAATTTTAAAGAACATTTGATAAGTGACTTAAAAGACTGGAAAAATTCCTATAATAGATGGCATACAAAGTCGGATAGCAAAAATTTTTATTTACTGGATTTAGTCGATGAATTTATAGAGTATCTGCAAGAAAAAAAGGAGCCAGAAACAGCCTCACCTAAAATTTCAAAGCATGTAAAACCACAAACATTATTGGAAGCATGGGCACCCGGAAAAGAAACTGAATATAAAAAGATAATTGATTTTTTAAAAGCCTCCAATTCTAAAATAGATGATAAGCCTTTCATGACTGAAAGTGGAGGGAAATTATACTGGAATGGAAATATCAATGGTGCAAACATGTATTTAGCAGGTCTTTTTTATATGTTGACTAAAAAAAAATGGATTGCAAATTACTATAAATCACCTGTCTATAAGAAAATAATTAATAATACATTTAATCATACACTAAATGTCGAACCATTTAAAGGTTTGTCAAAGTTTGAAACTAATTCTACACCGAAATATTGCCTCCCTTTTCACAATATGCCTGCGAACTTAGAATGATGGCGAAAATAGCCAAAATAGCTATTTGAATTCTAGCCATTTCAGCTAATAAATCCTTTTTTTTTGTCTATAATATTGTAGGTAGAAACTAATTCTACTTACATGATAACAATTAATCCATTTCAGGAAATTTCCGACCGATTAAGCAAAATAGAAGATTGTTTAATTGTATTAAAATCAAAACAATCCATCACGGATTCCGAGGACAAACTTCTTACCATTCAGGAAACAGCCGAATTTTTACACGTACAAAAGCAAACTTTGTACTCCTATGTTTCAAAGGGAATTATCCCACATCACAAAAGAGCCGGGCGTTTGTACTTTTCCAAAAATGACCTTATCCAATGGGTAAAGGATGGCAATAAAAGATCCTTTGATGTAGAAGCCGAAGCCCAAAAAACCATTTCCAAAAGAAAAGGAGGAGGCCATGAATAAGAAATTCAAAACCTACTCCATAAGTGTCAAAGCTACTCGACTTCGTAAAGATACGATATATAGTTCATTTATAATGCTTTATACAAAGGTATGATGGTAATAAATGAAACTCCAATACATAAAGAAGGGTTAGAAATCCATCTTAAGAATTTGATTGGTAAGACAGACCCTAAGCCACATGAAACCTTATTGTCTGAATTATTGGAAACAGTTAGCCCGGTCGAATTTGAAAAGGAAGCGTTTCCAGAGTTTGAGCAATTGATGGAAAAGGTAGAGGAACTAAAAGCTTATTTGGAAAGGGCAAGCCCAAAAGATGAGGATTATAGTTCTAAAAAATCTGATTTGGAAGTTGCAAAAAGGAAACTCAATTCCTTTAGATTGAATGAAAAGCACTTTCTGATTATTAGCGTAGAAAAGGTTATTCAATTGGCAATAGAGAGAAAATGGGCAATTTGTAAAAGTGCAGACTTTATTTATTTATTCAATGGCGCTTACTGGAAAAGCATTGATAAAGAGGCCTTTCAAAAGTTCCTTGGAGAATCCTCCGAAAAAATGGGAGTGGGAAAATATACTGCAAAATATTTCCAGTTCCGAGAAAAATTATTCAAACAGTTCATTGCATCAGAATATTTACCAGCCCCGGAACGGCCAAAGAATAAAGTAATGATTAATCTACAAAACGGAACCTTTGAGATTAAGGGCAAAGAAAAGACTTTGAAGGCTTTTAACTCGAAGGACTTTATAAAATATCAATTGCCCTTTGCTTATGACCCTGAATCCATAGCCCCTATTTTCCAAACTTATTTGGATAAGGTTTTACCGGAAAAGGACAAGCAGACAGTCTTATGCGAGTTTTTGGGATATGTATTTTTGCCCCATAGCCAAATCAAATTGGAAAAAGCCCTCTTTTTATTCGGCAGTGGTGCTAATGGAAAATCAGTTCTCTATGAGGTAATAAAAGCCCTTTTGGGATCACATAACACAAGTGATTATTCATTGCAAAGTTTGACCAATGACACAGGGTATTATAGAGCAGAATTAGGTGACAAATTGGTTAATTATGCCAGTGAAATTAGTGGAAATTTGGACAGCACAAAGTTCAAATTACTTGCATCCGGTGAACCGATGGAAGCAAGGTTACCTTATGGAAATCCTTTTATAATTACTGATTATGCCAAATTAATATTTAACACAAATCAATTACCAAAGGAAGTAGAGTTCAATAATGCATTTTTCAGACGCTTTATAATCATTCCCTTTGAGGTTACCATTCCGGAAAATGAGCAGGACAAGGAACTACACAAGAAAATAATTGAAAATGAATTGCCGGGTGTTTTTAATTGGGTACTGGAAGGACTTAACAGGCTTTTGGAACAAAAGAAATTCTCTGAAAGCAAAGCCATTGACAACGCATTGGATCATTTCAGAACTGAATCAGATACGGTTAAATTATTCATGGAGGAATTTGGGTATGAACCAGACCCCGAAAAGAAGATTTTACTTAAAGATTTATTTTCAGAATACAGAAATTTTGCAATTGAGGACGGTTATAGGCCTTTGGGCAAAAGAAATCTAAAGAAACGGTTGGAGGCATTGGGAATACATATCCAGAGAGAGAGTGAGGGAATATCCGTATACATTTCATCAAATCATAACTAATATGGAAGTCCTTGATTTTGATAAGAAGAGGAACAGGGTAAAACATTGCCCTTGTGGAAAAGCAAATAAGGATGGCAAATTTGTACCCTATATAGGATTTGAGGATAAAGGGTATTGCCATTCCTGCTGTGAAGTATTTTTACCGGAACAGGATAATAAGGCAAATCAGCACTTTGAAAAATTTATTCCACCTCCACCAAAACCAGTTTCCTTTATTGATCCTAAAATAATGGAATCAACTTTAAAAAAGTATGAGGAAAATAATTTTGTCATATTCTTGGAATCCATCTTTGGAAAAATAAAGGCAATGGAGGCGGTGGAGGCTTATAAAATAGGCACTTCAAAGAACTGGAATGGTGCAAATATCTTTTGGCAAATAGATGGCAGACACCGGATAAGGAGCGGTAAAATAATGCTATACGATTCCAATTCAGGAAAACGACAAAGCAAAAATTCATGGGCGCATACTGTTTTAAAAATGGAGGGGTTTAATTTAAGTCAATGTCTATTTGGTGAGCATTTACTCGGGGATCAACTTAAACCCATTGGCATTGTGGAGAGCGAAAAGACAGCAATTATTTCCAGTCTTCTATTACCAAGGTTTATATGGTTAGCGAGTGGAGGCAAGGAAGGAATAAAATTAGGGAAGTTCCAATGCCTAAAGGACAGGAAGGTTTATCTTTTTCCCGACCTGACTAAGCTAGGAGATAAAGCAAATTGTTTCGATTTATGGAGTGATGAGGCGAAAAAGCTATCTAAAGAAATACCTGGAACGACATTTTTAGTCTCTGATTATTTGGAAAGAAACGCCAATTTTGAGGATAAAAAAGAGGGATTAGACATTGCAGACTACCTTTTAAAATGGCAATTAGAGTATAAAAATGAACAAAATGAACGAAATGAACGAAGTGAACCACTTCAACAACCTTTTATTTCATTCAATGACTATATAAAAAGTATTCAATTAACGAACGGGATCTTAATAAACGGAAATGGTTATCCTGCTTCATGGGATGACCTTAAGCAGGTGGATCATATTGAAAATAGAACAAAAGAATTTATCCGGATGGCAGTAAAAAATCCAGCATTGTACAAAGTTAAAAATTACTTACTTCAATCAATTTATAATCAATTATTTAACACAAATCAAAAATAGAAAATCAAAATGAAAATGCCCCAGAATGGGCCAAAACCCTAATGCAATCAAACCGGGTATTACTTGAAAAGGTAAATGAATTGAATGGCCAACGCATAGAAGCCTTAGAGGCAAAAAAAGAACAGAAACCCGAACCATTAAAAAAGGAAATGCGAAAGTCTACAGAATTATCGGCGGAACAAATCGAAGAAGTAGTAAAATCCTTAATGAAATAGACCATGGAAAATACAACAGAAAAAACTTTGATCCGGTATGATGGGCAAAGGCATCTTGCTATAAGCATTGCCTCTAATGGAAGAGCAATCATTGAAAGCAAGATAGATGATTTTGCAAGATCAAAAGAAAAGCCACTACAGCAGTATTATAGGGAATTTGGCTATCAAAAACTGAACGGTCTGGACAAATACATTAACGGGCTTTACCTTTGGTGGGGATCACCATACTACAGGGATGTGATGCCTACCGGTCTAACCTCTTTGGAATTTTATAAATGGGAAAATGACAGCCTTGTAGTTGATGAAAGCTTTTTTGAAGATATAAGACCACACTTTGAAACGTGGGCAATCACAGACAAGAAAAAGGAATTGTTCGACAGATATTTGGCTATTGCCGAAAATTATAACTCATTCTATCAATTGGCAAATGAAGAAGGGTATTTGGTTCCTGACACATTCACATCTTTATTCGGTGTGCATGGACAACTGAAAGTAGAAAAAGTCAAGCCTACAGCATGGTTTTTCCCCGTACAATTAAAAAGCTTTCAGCCATGAGGCTAATTGAACCAAACAGCCAAGAGTTAAGGGATTTGAAGGCCAAAGCAATTATTGATTATGATATTTCTTTGATGGAGCAATTAAAAAAAGTGGAGGGCAAGGAATTTATCCTAGTTGATTCGTTCCTTGATTTGCTCATGGCCACTTCAATAAATGAAGATCAAACCATAGTTCGGACGAGCAAATTTAAGGAATCGTTTTTAAAGCCTTGGAATGAAAAGAATACCTAGAGTACTAAATATTATAATTAATTGCTAGGAAGGGCTTTTAATGAAGCCAGAACAAATAAGAGAGGGGAATTAATTGTTCCCTCCACTTTTGAAAAGAACAAAATCAGCAAAAAAAATGGGACTTAAACCAGGTATGACCAATAACGCTAAAGGCCGGAAGCCGGGAGTACCGAACAAAGCCAACAGGCCACTAAAGGAAAACATATCAAATTTCCTTCAGTCAAAATGGGCAGATATTGAAAAAGACTTCAAGAAATTGGAGCCAAGGGATAGGATTTTATTCTATGAAAAATTATTATCCTATTTCCTTCCAAGGCTAAAATCTATCGACCAAACTATTGAAGTCACACAAAAACTAGATTCATTTACAGATAGCCAATTGAATAAACTTATCGACAACATTTTACAGGAAGAAACGACATGAAACCCGGACTAAGAGCAACTGCAATTGAAGCCATTAAATCAGGTGACATTGAAACATTAAAGGCAATTAAAAAGCTGGCAAAGGATAGCGGGGAAATACCTGTTTATTGTCAGGTATTTGGGGAAAATCAGTTATATCAAGAAGACGGAACTAAGGTAGATCCAGAGCACGCCCAGGAACCATCGCCACGTATTGAAGGCATACCACCAAGGATTGGGTCTATAGTGGTTAATTACCCTACTTTAGAACAAATGCAAGAAACTTTTAAAGATGTGGTTCCAGAAGGAGGAGGGAGTTTTCCCACTTTAGGTAGAACCAATTAAATTGTAATTAAGGAGTCTTAGCCCCTATTTAATTTAAAATAATTCGGATCCCCTTTTTAGTGATTGTTCTTTTTCCTCTTCTTGTTTTTGAGAAATGGCTTCATAAACAGGTTCATTATAAATCCAGCATTTAACTTGGTATCTCGATCCGCTTTTCTCTTCCGACAATCCTAACTTAATTACTTTGGTTCCGATTTCCCACATATGGGTAAACAGCATACGGCCCGGGCTAAAGTCAAAAATACTTGGATAGGAATTCAGAAAATCACCTTCACCATACTTATCTGAAATAGTTTGACGCAATACATACCATTGGTTTCTTAGTTCATTATCGATATAATTAGCAGTCTTTTTGGTAGCATATACTTGAATAAAGTAAAGTTCATCATCTTCAGTGTAAAACTGATAAGTACTAAATGTATGTCCTCCAATCGGATAATTTAATTTTGATGCTTTGTTGGCTTCTGTTTGTGACATCCCAAATTTCATATCACCAAATGCAATTTGTGATTGCTCTTTAGTGAATTCGGGATTATCTCCATGGTACCGCTTCAAACTGTCTTCCAGCAAATTCTCGTACTCCCTTACAGCTTTAATTGAGTCAAGTTTAAGGGAACCTCTAAAAACCCAATTTTGATTTCAGTATAGCCTTACAAAAATTGTAAGTTCATTGCTTTGGTATGGGTATTTTTCAGGTTGTTTTTACATTTATTTGATAATCAGTATTTTATATTTATTTTCTAATTGGATTAGACACAATTATCCCATGGAAATCATTTTTTTTAACTGGACACAGCGGCAGATATTATATACTATATTCATCATTCCGATTTTAGCTTCGGCTCTTGCGATGCCTATTGTCCTTATAAATGAACCATTCATGCTGTTTTCCACAAATCCGAAGATATGTTCCACCCTTGCCCTTACCTTCGACTTTTCCCTGTTTGTTATTATCTGTTCCTGGGTCAAAGGTTTGTTCTTATACCCTTTTTCGTTTACCCGGTTGACCACTTCGGCTTTTTCATAAATCTCTTCGGAAGGTTTACCTGAGTAAGCACTGTCTGCGTACAATTCTTCTCCTTTATCTGTACTATCCAATAGCTCATCAATTACCTGCGAATCATGTACTGAGGCATCTGTGACAGCATATTTCTTGATAAGCTTTGTGCCTGTATCTGCTTTGAGATGGTTTTTGTAGCCATAGAAACTGACATTGTTCTTCTTGGTCCATCGTGCATCGGTGTCCTTCTGGGCAAGTTTGTTGGCATTCCCCTTCCATTCAGCAGGCACTTTCCCCTCTTTTATTTCCGTGTTCTCTTCCCTGCTGTTGCGCTGTTTTGGTGCATCCACAAAGCTTGCGTCCACCATTTTGCCTTCATTGGCAAACACCCCCAACTTATCAAGCTGGGAATTGAATGCACCGAAGAGGGACTGGATGGTGCCAAATCCTATCAGCTGCTCCCTGAAATGCCAGAAAGTTCTGCTATCAGGAACACGGTCACTTTTTTTAAGCCCCAGGAATTTCTTGAAGCTCGTCCTGTCAAGTATCTGGTACTCCAACTGTTCATCCGAAAGGTTGTAAAGGCTCTGGATGACCAATGCTTTGAAAAGCATAAGTTTATTGAAAGCCGGACGGCCTCCTTTGAATTTAGCTTCATCGGACTTTATAAACGGCTCACTTATAGCTGGTTCAAAAACCTTCCAATCAATATATCTGTCTAATTTCTCAAGGGGATTGCCTAATTTACTAAGCTTTTCTTCCAAAAAATGGTCATCAAATAGACCAAGAGCAGCAATGTGTTTCATATCTAAATCTTATACCTAAATATACACATTTATCCTGCTATTTCACTAGTTTTGGTTTTTAGAAGTGCCCTTAAGGTTTTCGGCCAATTGTTGAGTTATAAGCCTTTGATTCCTTTCTTCTTTGGTTTCACATGAAAGTAAAAAAATTGCCGAAGCCATGACAAGAATGACTATTTTGCTCATAACAATTGGATTAATGGCTTTCAAGTTAACATAAAAACACACTAATCCATGATTTTCCCAGATGAATATAAAATTCTGAGGATAAATTCAGCCTTTACATTAGAGGAACCTCAAGGCACCTCCTATATTTTAGGGAAGTTTTTATTTGCCTTTGGAAAACCAATGAACGAAATGAATATAGTGAACAAGTTTTATAACCATTTATTTCAGAGATAAGAAGGGTATTATATCTGATCTTTAAAGATGCAAAGAGGCTAAAATAATGCAAATGGAGTGCAAATGAAAAAGCCATCACGGGAATAAATCCTGTAAGTGGCTGATCTTCAAGCCCATCCTTCTGAGTTTTTTTCGAACCAATTGAGGTTAGATTTGGAACAAATTGTTTATATTAATGTGGTGTTCCAAGTGATCTGAAAAATAAATTAATTAGATGCAAAGTAATTAGGTCATGAAAGCGATTATAATCCTGGTCTAATTCCACCAAAAATTATTTATGTTAAGTAGTTCCAAAAATCAAAGAATAGAAGAATCTATTGCTAGTATTAGCTCAATCGCTGAATTCTTACCGGGTGTAATTATCATTCATGAAATAAAAGATGGCTCGGTCGTATGGATGTCAAACAGTGGATTGTTAAAATTAGGTGTCTCATTAGATGAAATTAAAGGCTTAACCGCGGAAGAATACTATTCCCGATTTTTTAATTCCGAAGATACACAGGATTATGTTCCTAAAATAATGGAATTAATTCAAAGGAATAATGATGAAGAAACTGTTACGTACTTTCAACAAGTAAAATTTGATAAGGCTGATGATTTTCATTGGCACATGAGCAGTACCAAAATTTTTATGAGAGATGAGAATAATAATCCAATACTCATTATTACAATTTCATTTCCTCTAGATCCAAAACATCATCTATCTAATAAGGCTGGGCGTTTAATGGAAGAAAACAATTTCCTCCGTAGAAATCATAAATTATATACAAAGTTAAGCTATCGTGAGCTGGAAGTACTGAGATTACTAGCTCTTGGGAAAAGTGCCACAGATACAGCATCCGAACTTTTCATATCTTTAAACACAGTAGAAACGCACAGAAAAAACATCAAACTTAAGTTGAACACAAAGTCATATTTTGAACTTTGCCAATTTGCTAGAATTTTTGATTTAGTATAAAATGCGGGAATTTGATTTTCTACATCACTGAAACTAATAAAATGGGCAAATCTATAAAGTTCTAAAATAACAGTAAATATCACCGAAAGTGGGTATTGCCGTTAATATTTTTTATTTCTAAAATTGCGTAAAGTGAAAAGTAGATCTCAAGGAAAGAAATTGATTTATTTCGAACCCAATTGTATCGACTATTCCCGACTAGTTTATCATTGGTAGAAAATTTAGAAATTAACTATGGCGTTATGGAAAAAAGAATTTGCCTATATCTGCTTTTTTTTCTTGTTCTGTTTTCGTTCTCCTGCGAAAAGGAGGATATCGATCCTGTTTTTGAAGAAAAAGACAACCCCAAAGAAAAGGAAATTCCGGAGGGAAGTAGAAAAGTTTCGATCAAAATTGATTCTAAATATGATTTTAAGAACACAATAGCATATGGTTTAAGCGATTCTGTTTCAATGAGTGCCTTAGATAAATCACTAGCTGTACGTAAAGAACATGGTGATTTTGTGATGTTCATCGATAAGGATAGCGAACATATTTTAGCTGTTGCTTTTGTAGATTCCTCAAGCACAGAATTAAATTTATCGGCTACAACTGTTGCTGCTGCATTACAAGATCTAATTCCATCTTATTTATCACTCCCTAAGGATATTAGAGAGGAATTTAATTCTGATGCGACTACTATCCAGGAATACAAAGACTTTATAAATATTGTCGATGAAATATTAGTTAAAAAAGAAAAAATATACTCTGTCGAGGAAAAATTTATTGTTCAACTAGACAAGATAAACCAATACATTCTCAACAAGTATTCTAGCAACAACAATAACGAAGGCGGTAGGCTTGAATTTGATCAAGGCATAAAGCACTGGCTTGTAAAGGAAAAATCTCCCGAAATAGCTAACCCTGTCTATTCACATGTAGATGCTAAATTTATTCCAGTTTTAAGAGATAAAGGCCTTCCCGACGTAATTGTAGAAGTTAAACCCAATAGGCCTATTTACAAGCTTCAAGAGAATATACCAGATGGGAGTGTGTTTACTAGCACAATTACCCCCGTCTCTTTAAAAGACGGTTATTACCAGATACAACTGTCTCAAAACCCTGGGCCTGCATTAGAGAAAAACATAGGTGAAGCGGTTAGTACTTTTGTGAATTTAGCGGTAGGCCTATACCTCGATAAGGAATTTGGGGAGGCTCCTGAAAGGTTAGCATGTATGCAAGATATTATTCTCCCCATAAAGGCTGGCATAGTGTCTAGCTTGCCTAGTTTAACTAAAGACTGGAAATCAGCCTCGTCCGAATTAGTATCGATTGGTGGCGATGTACTAATAGATAATCTTACTTCTTCATCCTGCATGAAAGCCGCACTTTCTGCTGTAAGCCTAAACAAGCTAGCGCTGATGGTGGCCGATAAACTAAATGTATATAAGCTTCAAATCAAAATAGCAAAAGGACTCTTGGATACATATGAAATATGTTTGTGGGTTGCAGGCATCGTTGTTCCTATTAAACACACTGCGCTGATGCAGGTACATTATGGCAAAGTGATTCCTGGCACAATCGGTTTCATGGAGTCTGAAGAAGGAGAACTCCTAGAATCTTATGAACCAGGAAAAAATATTATTCCGGGGGTAAAAGCCCAGATTCTTTCCTCTTATGATGAAATCGTATTCGCTCACTTTGATTTTAATGTAGATTGGGTTGTAGAGGAAGGGCATGGCACTATTTCAGAGAAAACAGGTTTAGATCATTTAGGCAGATCTCCCACTTCTTGGACACTTCCTCAAGTTAAAGGTGATTATAAGGCAACCGCTTCCATAATTAATCGTTCCGGCAATTTGCTGGGTTCTCCTGTCAAGTTTGAGACTAAAGTTGAGGAAGGCGACTCCACCTTCACGGACCCCCGCGACGGGAATGTCTATAAAACAGTCAAGATTGGCACCCAGACTTGGTTTGCTGAGAATCTTCGGTATTCTGGAGATATACCGCATGTTCCTTCAGCAGAAGCCTGGAAAGCGATATACAACAAAGGAAACCCAACCGGCCAACCTGCTTGGGCTAACTATAAAAATGATTCCAATAATGACAAAATCTATGGTAAGCTATATAACTGGTATGCAGTAAATACTGGCACCCTCTGTCCATCTGGCTGGCATATCCCGACTGATGCGGAGTGGACTACTCTAACCAACCACCTGGGAGGGCCATTTGTAGCCGGAGGCAAGATGAAATCAGTCACAGGGTGGAGTGCCCCGAACACAGCAGCAACTAACGAATCAGGTTTCACAGGTCTTCCAGGTGGGATCCGGCATTTCACTGGACAATTCACCAATCTGGGATCCTATGGATTCTGGTGGAGTTCTTCTCCAACTGATACCAATGATGCTTGGAATCGGTTCCTGCTTAGTTCAAGTGGCAGTTTCAACAGGGGCGACTACGACAGGCCAGATGGTTTATCCTGCCGCTGCCTCAGGGATTAATTCATTTGTCAATTTGATTATTTAAATCCCGCGTAGCGGGAGAAAATTTATGGCCCTTTATAGCGATTTACCGGTTTACAAGGCTTCTTACGATTTAGTTATAGCCATATTCCAATTCAGCAAGAATTTCAAGCGAGAGTATAAATACACGCTAGGTGAATCTTTAAAAAAAGAGACCTTGGATTTGCTGATGCTTATCTATAGAGCAAATGTACGGTATGACAAATTAGAAGTCATCCAGAAAGCGAGGGAGCAGATCGAGATGATAAGATTAATGATAAGGATTCTTAAAGAAATGCGAGAAATTAGCCTACATCAATTTGTAGCGGTAAATATTATCATAGAAGAAGTGTCAAAACAGCTTTCGGGCTGGCAAAAGTCAATAAAATAGTTTCCGGCCGGAATTCTGAAGGTCAAGGCTAACAGAAGCGAGCCAATTAAATCCGGTAATCCGCTGCATTTGTAAAGACCCAAATTGTAAAATGAAGGTAAAATGCAGCAAATTCAAAAGCGATTACTTTAATGCTAGGTCTTCCAGGTGGGAACCGGAATATCGATGGAGAATTCAACAATCTGGGATCCAATGGAAACTGGTGGAGTTCTTCTCCAACTGATACCAATAATGCTTGGAATCGGAACCTGAATAGATCAAATGGCAGTATCAACAGGAACAACAACAACAGGACAAATGGTTTTTCCTGCCGCTGCCTCAGGGATTTAATGGAAACGGGCCTTTGAAGAAATTCAAAGGCCTTAATTTATCAAAAAAATGCAGACCGAATTATTTTTCACTTGCCCTGTTTCCTATCCTAATTTGGTTGAGGAGTTTTTTGAAGCATATTCTTCCTGTAGAAAGAATAAAAGAAATACAAATCAGGCCTTGGAATTTGAGAGGTATTTGGAAAGCAATCTTTTTGATTTGGTTTCAAATGTCCAAAAGGAACTTATAAGCTAGGAAAAAGCACTGTTTTTATTGTAAAGAAGCCAGTTTTAAGAGAGATTTTCGCCGCCCAGTTTAGGGATCGTGTGGTTCATCATTGGCTTATCCAAAAGTTAAATCCATATTTTGAAGAATATTTTATTACCGATTGTTATGCTTGTCGAGAAGGTAAAGGGACGCACTTTGGTGTAAATAGAATTTATGACTTTATTTTTAATTGTTCCTCCAATTATTCAAAGGATGCCTATGTTTTAAAACTTGATATTCAAGGATTTTTTATGTCAATAAATAGGGAAGTTCTGCACGAAAAATTGATCCGATTTGTGAAAAGGGTTTATACTAAAAATGATTTAGATTTAGTGTTGAGGATTTTGAAAGAAGTTGTTATACATGATCCTGTAAAAAAATGTGAAATTAAAGGTGATCGGAAATTATGGAATGACCTTCCTCGATCCAAGAGTTTGTTCAAATCAAATGTGAATTGCGGATTACCAATGGGGAATTTAACGAGTCAAGTGTTTGCGAATTTTTATTTGACTGAATTTGACAGATATGTCAAAGAAGTTTTGGATTTTGAATTCTACGGGAGGTATGTAGATGATTTTGTGATTATTCATGATAATCAATCAGTTTTGAAAAGCTTAATTCCTAAAATTAGAAGTTACATGATTGATTATTTGGGGCTTCACCTTCATCCAAATAAAATATATCTGCAACATTATAAAAAGGGATTACCTTTTTTAGGTGCGTTTTTAATGCCAGGAAGAGTTTATGCTGGCAGGAGGTTGAAATCAAATTTTTTTCAGGCAGCAAAGAATTTTAATGCGACAAATCCAAATTCTATAATTGTATTAAGATTGGAGCAATCTACATTGAATTCCTATTTGGGTTTGATTAGCCAGTACAGTTCTTTTAGGATCAGAAAAAAAGTCATGCTGGAGATTTTATATAATAGACATAGAAAATTTTTTATTATTCAGAATAAAATTAGGAAAGTTACAATTAGGTCAAAGTTTAAAAAGGTAGATTATAAATTGATTAGAGAGTATCGGGAGGTGCATTCTATTCCTGACAAACTCAAAACGGAATCTTAAGTTACTCTCCAAAATACTGGATGTCTTCCGTGATATTCAGGTTGGATAACCCCAATCCCAATAGTCGGACACCTAATCCTCAGTGCTTCATTTTACATGCAAACCCGTTAATGCTTCCAAATTAAATTTTGCACCTTTGAACCGATCCAGTTCGGGATTGATGATATGGTTCTGCGCATTCGGGAAGGCCGCTTTATCCAGAATTGTAATATTAAGGTATACTGAAATTCAACCTTTTACTGGCATTTTTTATATCAAATCAAAAGCGTATGAAAATCGGATATAGTCGTATTGAGATTTTGCCTTCAGCTTTTCTTTCGAATCCATCCGATAAACAATTAAAACAAACCAAAGGGCCTCCTAGAAATGGGAGTTTTTTTTGTGCCTGAAAAGTACCCTAAGAGCCATATTTTGTGCAAATGGTGTGCAAATGAAAAAGGCACCACAAGAAAAATTCCTGTAAGTGCCTGATTTATAAGCTCCTCCTCTTGGGCTCGAACCAAGGACCCTCTGATTAACAGTCAGATGCTCTAACCAGCTGAGCTAAGGAGGAATTTTTTCCGGTTTTGCCAGTCACTTTAGACTAACGTGACGCAAACTTAGCAGGTTGTTTGATTTAATCCAAACAGGCACATTAAAAATAGCAGGTTATTTCCAACTCAATTCTTTTTTTTCCTATGGATCAGGCACTTATTTTTTCCTCATGGACTTAAAAATTACCCACCTTATCAGGTTTACCCCTCTTAAGGCAAATTGTGATTATTTACGGAATTAATTTTTTATATTAAGTTCTTTAAAATATCAGATAACCCAAAAATTTCCCACACTATGAAAAACACCTTTACCAGAAGGGATTTTTTCCGAATCACTGCCCTCACAGGCATCGGACTTACCTTTATTCCGTTTACCGGCCTCAGGGCTGCTCCAAGTGACCGGGTGCGAGTGGCCCATATTGGATTGGGTGGGATGGGATTGGCGCATATGAACTGGTTTGCCAACCTCCCCGAAGTCGAGGTGGTGGCTCTTTGCGATGTGGACGGCGACCGGCTGCAGGCTGCCTTGACCTTACTCAAATCCATTCATCCGGACACAAAGGCAGAAACCTTTTCGGATTTCAGAAAGATTCTCGACCGGCAGGATATTGACGCGGTCACCGTGGCCACTCCCGATCATTGGCATGCCCAGATCGCCATTCTGGCTTTTCAGGCAGGAAAAGATGTTTATGGAGAAAAACCCCTTTCCTATTCCGTCAGGGAAGGAAAGATGATGTTGGATGCCCAACAAAAACACAATCGCATCTTTCAGCTTGGCACCCAGATCCATGCAGGGGACAATTACCATCGTGTAGCCGAAATCATCCAATCGGGTATCCTGCGAAAAATAAAAACCGTCAGAATCTGGAAAACCGGGGCTCCCCCACTCTTCGAAAAACTGAACTATCAAAGTCCTCCTCGCCATCTCAACTGGGATATGTGGCTGGGTCCTGCGCCCCTTTCGGAATACGCCCCTGAAAAATGCCACGGCAGCTTCCGCTATTTTTCGGATTATTCAGGGGGAATATTTCAGGATTTCTGGTGCCATATTGCCGATATTGTCTGGTGGTCCATGAAACCGCAAAAGCTCCGCAGGATCTCGGCCACCGGTGAAAAATCTCCGGGTGTTGGGGATACTCCGCAATGGCTTAATGTGGATTATAAATTCAAAGGGTTGAATATTCATTGGACCTCAATTCCCCCTGAGGTTTTAGGAGCGGAAAAGAGACATATCGGAGCTTATTTCGAAGGAAAGAATGGTTCAATGATTTGTGATTATGATTCATTGGAAGTCCATCAGGATGGAAAAATTCTGATGGATTTGCAGGAAATTCCGAAAACCATTGTCAGGTCGCCCGGACATCAGCAGAATTTTATCGATGCTGTCAAAGCCAGAACCCAACCCGAATCCCACCTTTCATACGCCAGAGAGATGACACTCCCGATGCATCTTGGAATGATCTCTTATCAGCTGGGCCGTCCCTTAAAATGGAATCACCGAAAAGAAGTTTTCAGGAACGATAATGAAGCCAATGAAAAGCTTTGGAGGCCTTATAGAAAAGAATGGAATTTGATTGGAGCTTAGAATTATCGAATTAAAATTTAAACCTAAATGGTATGAAAAAGACTTTTGTTTTGGTGATCGTTACGATTTTTGGATTTTATGGGGTCGATGTCATGGCCCAGGAACAAACCGAGGTATCGGATGAAGTATTGTTGGAACTTTACCGTGACGCAAGGGTGACAGATGTGGTTGATGGGCTGGTCACAGTCGGTTACATGGGCGTGGGTGTAATGGATCCTGAAATTTCTCCCTTGTGGCGGGATGTAGAAACCATGGAGCACCGGTTTTCCGGTATCGCAGTAACCGTCCGTTATGGTCCTACCAATCGTCCGATGCACCCGGGTGCCGATCTCACAAAACCGGAAAATTATGAAGAGTACAGAAATTGGAGGGGGATGTGGTATTCACAGCTCTCCACGGAGCCATTCGGAGAATTTATCAAGGAGGGAACGGTGGTTGTCATGGATAATAAGGATGACAATGATACCGGTTCTACAGGTTCCAAAAACATCCTGGATTGGCAGGAAAAAGGAGCCGTCGGATTGGTGGCTGCCGGCGGGGTTAGGGATATCGATGAGATAATCCGACAAAAAAACCCTGTCTACATGAATTATGAAGAACGGGGACGTGGAGAAAGAATTGGAAGAAATGAGGTCATAGACGTACAACGGCCAGTTGTGGTGGGTGGCTGTCTGGTTTACCCAGGAGATGTGATTGTGGCCGATTCAGACGGAGTAGTGGTTGTTCCGCGTCGGGTGGCTGCAAGAGTCGGTCAGATTGCCTATATGGAATTGGTGGATGATATGAAGGGAAGGCGGGAGCTGTATGAAAAGCTCGGACGGGAAATGGATGAAACCGTTGAGATTCCTGAGGAACCTGCCGAATTCTTCAAACGTCACGGCCTGCCACCGGATCCAAATAAAAAGCAATAGGATTTTTAAAAATGGGATGGCATTCATCCCTTTTTTCTTTTCCGGCTAAATGGACTTTAGAAATGAAAATTCTTTCAGATGTATATCCTTTATTCTGCCTATAACCCCCGTTTCTAAAAGAAACGGGCTTAATCCAGATATCAATCAGGCCTGAAGTAGCAGACATTCTTGGGTCAGGCGGTAGAAAACTTAATACCAAATAAAAATTCAATAGACCTCATCGAGACCGGTCCCTAATACAGGCCATTTGTCAAATCAGGGTTGATTCCTTTACTCCTATGGTATACTTTTATAAAAGCGAACAATCTAAAAACCCCCTCAGACATGAACAATTTTTCGAAAGGGCTTCAACCCTTGAATTACTTATTTTTTTTCCTGATGTTTTCTGCCTGTCAATCTTCCAATGAATCCGGAACAAACGATATTTCAACGGATGAAGCCGTCATTGCCAAAGGAATGACCTTGTTTGAAAATAACTGCAGCAACTGTCATAATTTTGAACAGGATGGAATAGGACCTCATCTAGGCGGGCTCACAGAGGAGGAAAGTACAGATTGGATCCGGAGCTTTATCCAAAATCCTACAAAAATGATAGATTCCAAGGATGAAAGATCCAGGGAGATTTTTACCAGATTCAAAAGCTATATGCCCTCATTTGATCACCTGCCTGAGGAAGAAATAAATGCCCTCATTGCTTATATGCACCGGCACCCCGAACCTGAAGAGCCGGCAGACATGCGGATGGACTTCATAATTAATCCGGTACCTGAACCCATACCACTTTCGGATTTGGTGGTAGCGCTGGAATTGATCCATCAGCTGCCGCCTTCAAGTGAAGAGCCGCCTTTAACCCGTATCAACAAGCTGGATTATAGGCCGGACACCAAAGACCTGTTTATCCTTGATTTGAGGGGAAAATTATATCACCTGGATCAGGGAAAAGAAACAACATACCTCGATATGGAAATCAGAAAAGCAGATTTTATATCTGTTCCGGGACTTGCTACCGGTTTTGGAAGTTTTGCTTTTCATCCTGATTTTGCCAACAACGGACTTCTCTACACCACTCACACGGAGCCGGCAGGAACCAAACCCGCGGATTTCTCCTATGCTGATTCTATAAAAGTAACCCTGCAGTGGGTGATTTCAGAATGGAAAACAAACGCAAAGGAAAAGATACCTTTTGTGGGAGAAAGCCGGGAATTGTTCCGTATTGATATGTTTTCGGGAGTTCACGGTGTTCAGGAAATCACCTTTAATCCCCAGGCAAAACCGGGTGATGAAGATTATGGATTGTTATATATCGGTATAGGAGATGGCGGAAGTGTATTGGGTGGGTTTCCCTATATTCCTCATGGAGCCACCCAAGCGTGGGGGAGCATCTTCAGAATTGATCCGAGAGGCAAAAACAGTAAAAACGGCAAATACGGAATCCCAAAAACCAATCCTTTTGTAAATAGGATCAATGTGCTACCCGAAATCTACGCACATGGATTTCGCAATCCCCACCGGATCAGCTGGACAAAATCAGGTGAGATATTGGCCACAAACATTGGGGAGGGACAACTGGAATCCATTTACATGCTAAGACCAGGTGCGAATTATGGCTGGCCTGTGCGGGAAGGTAATTTTGTAATTGAACCGGAAATGAAATTGGATCAGGTGTATCCACTTCCGCAAAATGACCACGAGTTTCGTTACAGCTATCCTGTGGCCATGTATGATCATGACGAGGGAGTGGCAATTTCCGGTGGATATGAATATACAGGCAGCGAGGTTCCTGAATTAAAAGGGAAGTATGTTTTCGGTGATATTTCGAACGGACAGTTGTTCTATGTGGAAACAGCGGATCTGGAGATTGGAAGCCTCGCTCCTATCAAGGAATGGCAGGTCAGCTACAAAGGTGAAATACAGAATCTTTTCGATCTTACAGGCAGTAAAAGAGTAGATCTTAGATTCGGGATCGACCATGAAGGTGAACTTTATTTGTTTACCAAATCAGATGGCAAGGTGTATAAGATAGTGGGTGCCAGGTGATTTTCATCTATTAATATTTTGCCTAAGAAAAAAATATCTATATCCGCTAATATTAACAGAACGAAAACAAGAATTCTCAACATCTTTATTTTAAATTCTATAAAAATTTTTTCTTTGTGTTTTTGCGGCTCAGTGAGACACTGATTCAGTCTATCTCGGGAGAAGCAACTCTTTTTAAATCATAAGAAAGAAAAACACCAGAGAAACCGTCAGCACAAGCACCATCTTTTTGGCTTTCTCTTTTGTGGTTTCTTTGATCTTCCGCTTGCGGAGTACCAAAACCGCTATGCTCAACCCAAATAGCTGAAGCCCGATCCCGACACCGTTCAATGGCATCATCGGAGCCTCCAAAAAATGAAAATAGCGGTTGATCAACGGAATAAGGCAAAGCACAAAGCCTGTGATTCCGAATATAAAGGAACGCTCCAATAGCACTTCCTCGTTTTTTTGCATCCAATTCATCAATTATGTTTTAGCTCTTGCCTTTTTTCTTTCCAGAAAATAAGAATCCATTTCCGCCAAAGAAAGTGAATTGAAAGTCATGTCCTTTGTAAGACCCCCTTTCCTACCAATCAAAACGCCGTATCTCATGTCATGATAACCCTCCATGGCATGCGCATCCGGGTTAACGGAAAGTTTGACGCCGCTTTCCAAAGCATAATGTACCCATCTCCAATCCAGGTCCAGACGCCAGGGATTTGCATTTATTTCTATCACAACCTGATTGGCGGCACAGGCATCAATGATTACTTTATGATCAACAGGATAACCTTCCCTTCTCAGTAAAAGCCTACCTGTGGGATGACCAAGTATGGTGGTGTAAGGATTTTGTATGGCTTTTAGCAATCTGGCTGTTGCCTTTTTGCGATCCATACTCAAAGCGGAATGAACCGAAGAAACGACAAAATCAAAGCTTGCCAATACCTCCTGAGGATAATCCAGATTGCCATCAGCAAGAATATCACTTTCAATACCTTTAAATATCCTGAAAGGAGCCAATTCTTTGTTGAGGGCATCGATCTCCAAATGTTGCTTCTGTACTTTTTCTATTTCCAATCCACCGGCATAAAAAGCGGACCGGCTATGGTCGGAGATTCCCAGATATTCATAACCCAAAGATTTACAATATTCAGCCATCTGCCTCAGCGTATGCTTTCCATCGCTGTAGGTGGAATGGTTGTGGAGAATCCCCTTAAGATCAGTTTCCTCCAATAAAATTGGAATTTTCCATTCCTTGGCCAATTCAAATTCAAAGAAACCCTCCCGCAATTCTTCAGGAATCCAGGAAAGCCCGGCTTTCTGATAAACTTCATTTTCATCCTTAAACACACCCTCTTTTAGAAAATCAACAAAAGGCGTGCTTTCCTGCACCGGATATAAAAGATGGGCGCTGCTGCCGGTTCTCAGAATTTTTTCTTTGATGAAATCATCTTGCTTGCAAAAATGTATTACCAAACTGACTCCCGGTTCTTCTAATTTTCCGCGCCATTTAAACGGACTGGAAAGTTTCTTATCCTGGTCGAGAAACTCCAACCGATTTAATTCCGCAACGGTTGATCTTATTTCTTCAGTAGCAACCAAAATTTCGACAGTTTCAATGATTTCCAGATTTCTGGCAAAATCTCCTACTATGGTCACTTTTATGGCTGAAGGAATATTTTGGATCAGTATCTCAAGTTGATGAATACTATCATCCAGGTCGGCATAAAGCCATTTCCCCTTATTGATTTCCTGAAACTCCATTGCCTGAATGATGCCTTCTTGGGTTTTCTCTCCAAATCCTTTGATTTTTGCGACTTGACCCGACTGACAGGCTTCCATCAGTTCATGTGTGGAAGTAATATTCATTTCATCCCAAAGGATCTTTACTTTTTTGGGACCAAGCCCCTTGATCTCCAGAATATCCAAAACACCGGTGGGCGTTTTTTGCAACAGCTCATCGAGATAGGGATGAGTCTGCGTTTTGGAAAGGGCATAAATCACCTCGGCTATGCTTTTTCCAATTCCGTTGATCGTCTGCAAATCCTCGATTTCTTTGCCTTCCAGAGAAATGTCACCTCTGTCGATGGTAATGACAGCGGACTGATAACTTCTGATTTTAAATGAATTTTCCCCGTGCAGCTCCATCAGTTTGATGATCAGCTTGAGTTGCCGGATGATGTTTTTTTGATCCAAAATATTAAAAAGGTTGTTTTCAGATAAGGACAAATGTCATTAATAATTGTTTTAAAATAAAATCTTAAAGCTTAACTTAAGCAAATGAACCGAAGAAAGGAAACGCAATGAATTATTGGTTGGTAAAATCCGAACCTGCTATCTACAGCTGGGATGATCTGATGAAAAAGCAAGAGGAAATCTGGGATGGCATCCGGAATTTTCAGGCCAGAAATTACCTTAAAGAGATGCAGCCGGGTGACCCGGTACTTTTTTATCACAGTGGCAAAAACAGAGAAATCGTAGGTGTTGCCAAGGTAAGTGAAGCCGCATTCCCCGACCCGAGTGATAAGGAGGATAAAGGTTGGGTGGCAGTCAAGCTTAAAGCCGAAAAAGCCTTGACCCAACCCATTTCTCTGGGCCACATCAAATCGGATAATCAATTGAGCAACTTGCCGTTATTAAAACAATCAAGACTTTCGGTGATGCGGGTGGAAAAAACCGAATTCGATTATCTAGTTAAATTAGGTTCATGAAAAAATTTTACAATTTGTTCTTCCTTTTTTTCATTCAGACATGCTGTATTGGGCAGGTGATGTTTGTGGAGAGGTTTGAAACCGAGACAAAGTTCAGCGACAACAATTTCATGATGATGAACAGGCCAGGAGGTCTGATTGCTTTCAGGGCGATTCCCGAAAAAGGATTTACCATAAAATCCAAGCTGCAGTTTTTCAGAACGGATTATCAGCTGAATGCCACTCCTATCAAAGAAATTATCCTTCGTGACGGATATGAACTTATAGGCTATGATCTGGAAGAAGGTTTTTTTTATGCACTGCTGCAGAAAGGCACCACATTGAGCGATAACAGATACATCATCGAGATCAACTTGAAAAATGACGAAGCCCGGGAGATAAACATCACCAATGTACTGGGGATGGAGCTGGGAGAATTTTTGGTATTGAACAGGAAGGCAGTTTTTATGGGGATTACCGATTTGAGGCCGGTTGTCCAGATTTTTGATCTTGAGTCCAACAATGTCTTTACCGTACAGGGAATTTATTCCAAAGATGCCAAAATCCTACAGCTGAGGAAGGATTCCGAGTTGGGCATTCTGGATATTTTGATCAGCAAAAGGGATCAATTCAAGATGAAGCAGGTAAGTGTGCTAACGTTCGATGAATTTGGGAACAAAATCAGAGAGGTGGCCATCAACAGACTTGAGGACCCTTCAATGGAAATCGTGGAAGGCATACTCACGCCCATCGAAAATTTTCAGCAAAACCTGATCGGCCCTTTCGGCCAAAGGAGAAGGGAAGCTTTTCAGGGTGTTTTCCTAACTGAGATCAATGAGTTCGGAGAATATAAAACGAAATATTATACACTTGAGGATTTTCCGAATTTCTACAATTATCTCAGCGAAAAAGCAAAGGTCAGAAAACTCCGCCAACTGGAACGGGACTATGATAAAGGAAGAATCCCATCCATAAGATCGGTGATGTCCACCCGGGAAGTGATCGATCTCGATCAGGGCATGCTGATCTACAATGATCTTTTTACAGCCTCTCATCCCCGTTATTTCCCCAGAGATGGCGTCTATGCCAACACAATTTACAGAAGCAACCCTTTCTACAATCCAAACATGATGTACGGTGATCCGATTACAGGTTATAGGGGTTATCCAAGATATCATGACAGTCGGGAGGAAGGCGAATATAAATTCATTTCTGCCCATTTTGCCATGATCGACAATTCAGGAAAAGTGGTCTGGGACAATTCTTTGGATCTGGACACCTATACTACTTCCAATCCCGGTAAATTCGGTAAAGTTAGTTTTGATGGTGAGAAACTCCATTATTTATATCTGGACAAGAATGAAATCATCATGAGTTATATCCGAAACGGTGAGGTGATTTTTGAAAACGAACCCTATGAACTGGAACTGATCGACGAAAACGAAAGAATCCGGGAGACCCAGGATTATGGCATGCAGCTGACCTGGTGGTTTGATGATTATTTTCTGCTATCGGGAAAACAAAGAATTCGTTTTCAGAACGAAAGCGGTAAAGAAGAAATCAAAGAGGTTTTCTTCATGACCAAGATAAAAGTGGACGGTGATCAATTCGTTCCGGAGGAAGAAGGTTAGCTGATTTTTTGCCTGGGTTGATTACTATTTACTGTTCATTGTTTTTCATCCTTCCTACTTATCCTTTTCTTTTTATATTTGCACACAAACTCAGGCCATGCAAAAAAGACTCGTACTGGATCAGCAACAAATCGACATTATCTTAAAGCGGTTTTGCCATCAGTTGATCGAAAACCATGATGATTTCACGGACACCGTACTGTTGGGATTGCAGCCCCGAGGAATAATCGTGCTGGACAAACTGGTAAAATTGCTGCAAGAAATTTCAGGTGTAAAAGTACCTTCTGGGTATTTGGATGCCACCTTTCATCGGGATGATTTCCGAAGGAGGGATTTTCCGTTGCAGGCCAACGAAACCAAAATAAATTTTTTGATCGAGGGCAAAAAGGTCATCCTGGTGGATGACGTCCTGTACAAAGGCAGGTCCGTAAAAGCGGCCATGGATGCCATGATTGCCTTTGGCCGCCCCCAAAAAGTGGAGCTGATGATATTGGTGGACAGAAAATATACCCGTGATTATCCGATTATGCCCGATTATTATGGCCTCAAAGTAAATACCCTTGAAAGCCAATATGTAGCTGTGGAGTGGGGGGAAAAAGGATTTGAAAAAGACGCTATTTGGATTACAGAAAAAGTTAAAAGTTAATACATGTCACAACTCAGCACCAGGCACCTCTTAGGCATAAAAGACATCACCCCGGAAGATATTCAACTGATCTTTGAAACAGCAGATAATTTTAAAGAGGTGCTGAACAGACCGATCAAAAAAGTGCCGTCACTGAGAGACATTACCATTGCCAACATATTTTTTGAAAATTCCACACGCACCAAGCTCTCCTTTGAACTGGCCGAAAAAAGGCTCTCCGCAGATGTTGTAAACTTTTCGTCCAGTAACAGTTCGGTAAAAAAAGGAGAAACTTTAATAGACACCGTCAACAACATACTCTCCATGAAAGTGGATATGGTGGTCATGAGGCACAGCAGCGCAGGTGCTGCACATTTTTTATCCAAAAACATCAAAGCCAACATCGTCAATGCCGGTGACGGCACCCATGAACATCCAACTCAGGCACTTCTGGATGCTTTTTCGATCAGGGAAAAACTTGGGAGTGTCGCAGGTAAAAAAGTGGCCATCATCGGTGACATCCTCCACTCCAGAGTTGCGCTTTCTAATATATTCTGCCTGCAAAAACTCGGAGCCGAGGTAATGGTCTGTGGACCGATCACGCTGCTTCCAAAACACATTGCCAGCCTCGGCGTCAAAGTAGAATATGACGTGCAAAAAGCATTGGAATGGTGTGATGTAGCCAATGTCCTGCGTATACAGCTGGAAAGGCAGCAGATCAAATACTTTCCTTCCCTTCGGGAATACTCCCTCTATTTCGGCGTCAACAAAAAAATGCTCGACAGACTGGACAAAGAAATTGTAATCATGCATCCCGGCCCAATCAACCGCGGAGTGGAACTGAATTCAGATGTCGCAGACAGCGAACATTCCATCATTCTCCATCAGGTAGAAAACGGCGTCGCGATCCGGATGGCGGTGCTGTATTTGTTGGCGGGGGTGAAGTAGGGAAGTTAAGTACGAAGTGGGAAGTTTGAAGTAAAAAGGTTTCGTCATAGCGGGGAGTGTATGTTTAATCTTTGATTTAGGGGAAAATCGAATGCACGACGTGGCTATCCCTATCGTCATTGGTAAGAGTATCTTTAATTTTAAATATTCAAAAGAAAAACAGGTACACCGCAGCGTACGTCACCCTGACGAAGGAAGGGTCTCATGGTTCCATACAAAAAGAGATCTCTCCCTTGCGTCGAGATGACATGGAGGCAACGTGACAATCTCTAGGATGACGTGGCTATTTCGGAAGGATAAAAATCACAAACCAGCACCTCCTGAAACCAGTATTTTTTCTCTGCTGCTATCCCATCCTCTTTTTTGAATTTATAGGATTTTGAAACCACTTTCCCTTTGCCAAAGGGTATGGGCATTTTATAAATGGGTCCATCAAAACAAAAGGTATGGAACTCTCCGTTTTCACCACAAGGATCCACATTAACAGGAAGATTTTTTAAAAATTCATGAACAAAGATTTTTCCTATCCAATCCTCCCCTATTTTATCGGCATCGGCTGCACAGATAATGGTTTGAAAACCTGACTCAATAAACTTTGCGGCCAGAAGGGTTGTGTCCATTTTCCAGAGTGGAAAGACAGCATTAAAATTCCGGGAGGCCAACTGATCTTCCCGGTATTTCCTCAAGTCCTCTAAAAAAATATCCCCATATCCAATATGTTGAATATCTGCTGTCTCAAGCTCATCCAAATAAAAATTCATTGCTTTTTCGTAGGCTTGGTTATCCCCGCTGGCAGGATAGTATATTTTGTCCAATGGCAAACCAATGGCTTCGGCTTGTTGCTCAATAAGCTTTTCGTGAATTCCATGCAAACCTACTCTTCTTGTTTCCTCACCGAAAGTGGTATGCAGCCTCACTACCCTATACCGGGAGTCCTGCTGCAATTTCCATAAAGCAAAGGCACTGTCTTTTCCTCCCGACCAGCTGAGGGATATTTGGATAGGTTGGGAATTCACTTGATCCTGCTTCATTTGTCTGTAATGGTTTTGGTTTACCAAAAGTAGCTACTTTTGTGGATTGCTGTTAATCAATTACCGACCTTTGAGGTTTTCAGAACCTCGAAGGTCTTAAACATCAGCTTAATACCCATACTCTTCCTAAGCATACCTCTGATGGTACAAATTAAACATTCTTTTGATTATCTTTAAAATAAATTAAAAGGGAATGAAACAGGATATTCGTTGGGAACAAAGACTTATTCATTATTCCAAAGCTTTGCATCAGCTTGAGAAAGCGGTTGTTTTATCACAGGAACGGGCTCTCTCTGATTTGGAAGAACAAGGTTTGATTCAGGTTTTTGAATTTACCCATGAACTGGCATGGAATGTTATGAAGGATTTTTCTTTTTATCAGGGAAACAGTAATATTACCGGGTCTAGGGATGCCTCAAGGGAGGCTTTTTTTTCAGGTCTAATCACAGACGGAGAAGGCTGGATGGAGATGATCAAAAGTAGAAACAAGTCATCACATACCTATAATCAGGAAACAGCAACAGAAATAGCAGGCAAAATAACCAACTGGTATTTCGACTTGTTTAAGTCATTCGAAACTAAGATGAAAAGCCTCAAACAATAATACAATGGGAACTTTTGGTTTAAAATCTCATACCGTTCAGCAAATTACTCATGTATTCAAGAATTATCCGAATATCGAAAAATGCCTGATTTATGGTTCCAGGGCTATGGGAAATTATTGTCCGGCCTCAGACATGGACCTCACTCTTATAGGAGAAAAACTCACGCTTACAGAACTTTTTAAAATTGAAAATGAGCTGGATGACCTTTTATTGCCTTACAAAATAGACCTATCTATTTATCATCAGATTCAAGATGATGGATTGAAAGCGCATATTGATAGAAAAGGAAAGGTGTTTTTTGAAAATGTTCTTATTTAGGAAAATCGGAAAAAAAGAGAGTACACCACTAGTTGGCCGTTGATGAAAACAAAAGATGTTTTTCATGTATCTTAAGAACAAAATCGGAAAAATTGTCTTTAAGCGCTTGATTTTTATGCATTTACCTCCTATGAATTAAAATTAAAGGAGTGGATTAAAAAACCTAAATATATGAAAGAAGTACCGCTAAAACCTATTGGTAAATACGGGTTCTTTATGGAACTGGTTAAGAACCTGGATTTAGTAGAGGTGGGGGTAAAGGGGACTATAAAGAGGAAATCATAGACAACTTCAAAGAAGGCTTCAGGGAAATGAAGTTGCACAAGGAAGGGTAATTAAAAGAAATTCCGCTCAAAGAATTTTAGGGTTGACCTTTTAAGTTTTGAAAACCTCAAAGGTCTTTATACTGGAACCGGTTCTGTATCTGTGATTTTTAGCATTAGCGAAACCTTCGAGGTCAAAAAGAGACCTCAAAGGTTTTTGTATTCTCACTTAAACACAAATCCGGAAGGACCTCTTCCGACTTCCAGGGTGGTGACTTCCTGTCCCGTTTGATTGATGATGATCACGGTGCCGTTGCCCTGAAATCCATTGTTATCCCCTATATAAATATTTTTTTGATTTGGATGGAAACCGATACCATAAAATCCTGAACCTGTGTAGATGGATGCATCCGACACCTGGCCGGAAACCGAAATTTTGGCTACCGCATCATTATAATCAGGCCATCCTGTAGAGGTCAAAACGTAAACATCTCCATTGTCACCCAAAGCAAAATTGGACGTAGAACCTTCCAGTCCAACTTTTACTGTTCCTACAACATTATGATTGGTGCGGTTTAATTCGTGGAAATAAATATGGTCGGCATCCCGGGCATAAAGGTAAAGTTTTCCTCCATGTTCAAAAAAACGGACAGGAGACCCTTCGATATCTTTGCTTCCGGCAACCGTTTCGGAACTAAGCGATATCACTTCCAGTTTTTTTGCCGATGCACAGGCAACCAACAGGTTGTTATCCTGCACAAACAAACCCTCAGGTCTGCTGGCGACAGGGATTTTTTTGGCTATCGCTCCGCCTGTAGCATCATTCACCACAGCGATATAAGATTCCGGGCTGTTAAAATCCGCATCATAAGCCCCCCAATCACTGATATACAATTTTTGGTTGACAAAAACCAATGATCTCGTAATATCCAAACCCTCACTGACCGCTCCCAAACTTGAGAAATCTTTTGAATCCACTACTTCCACTTTTCCCGTATTGGCGACTAAATATGTCCTGTCTTCAGTAACTACTATATCCTGAAGCAGGCCTGCATAGGGACGGGAGTTTTCAGCTTCAAATATTGCGGGCTTCAATTCCCCCGAAGCGGGAATATAATGATAAACCTCCCCGTCATTGGACCCGAAAGCTCCTTCATTCATGATCAAAACGCCCACCTCGTATTCACCCAAAGGAGCATCGACAGGATCTGTCACACAGGATCCCAAAAACAGGGCAATGGCCCAAAGAGCAGTAAATAATCCAAATTGTTTCATAGTGTAATATGTAAATTGAGTTGATAATTTCTTCCCGGCATAGCTCTTAACCTGAGCACTTGATATTCTGTATTCAGTAGGTTATTGACCTGAAAACCTAAATTCCCTTGAAGCCTATTGAAAAGATTCCAGTCATAATTCACCCCGGCATCCCAAAGCGCATAGGCTGGAAGGACGGAGACATTATCCGTTCCTACAAACCGCTTCCCTACCCGATGGGAATTCAAAAAGATTTTACCTGCACCTTTTTCCAGACTTCCTGTCAGCTGAAATTTATGTTCGGGGGTATAAGGGAGTTGCTTTCCTTTGGCCCGGTCATTTTCATTGATGTTGGTTTGGTTAATGGCACGGTTCCAAGCATAGGTGCCCTGTAAGCCCAGCGCCCAAAGACCCATTTTTTGGCTGGCTTCCAAAAAATATTCGATACCGCTGTTATGGACTTTTCTTAAATTCGTAGGGCTCCAAAAATTTCCTTTTGGTAGCCAAATAATCCAGTTTTCCACAGACATCCGGTAATAAGTTACCTGGTTGCTCAATTTGAAATTTCCATAACCGAACTCATGTTTCACTCCCAGTTCACTGCTCCAGCTTTGCTCCGGTTCCAACTCGGGATTGCCTCCCGGCTTCCAAAATCGGTCATTCAGCGTGGGCACTTTAAATCCCAGCGAAAATGCTGAATTCAACTGAAGCAGATGTCGATCACTTTTCAAAAAATGCCATTCACCCCCTATGCCAGGAGTAAAAGGAGCAAAATTGTCCTGATATACCAACTGTCTCAGATTAAGCGAAAAACCAAGGTTTTCATTCGGTTGAAAATTTGTGGACTGATATAACTCCAACCTTGAATCTGTAGCCTCATAAGTGCTCAGGTTTCCTTGGATATAACTATATCGGAAACCTGACTTGGAACTCCATTTTGGTCCCAGGCTCCAATCCAGGTCTCCTGAAATAAAATACTGCGCTGTACGGTTGATACTTTGATTGAATTTAAGCTGATCCTGTACAAGACCGGTTTTCAGATTCCATACCTTCTCAGATCCAAAATGAAAATAATCGACTACCCAGCGCAGGTTTTCATCCAGCTGTACGTCCCGGGTATTGGATCCCATCACCGGCTGGATCTGACGGTCAGTTTGGTTCCACCATACGGCAGTACTGATCAGGTTTTTTTCATCAAACTTCCAGGCCAGATCCTGCATGGCTCCCCATTGCAAAACCCGGGCATTTTGCTGCCTTTTCACCGGTGTACCGATTTTGGCAACATTGGTGAAGCTGAAATCATTTTGGGCAAAATTCCGGTAGACTCTGGTTCTGGTTGATAATTTTTTATTCGAAAAACTATGCTCGCCCAATTGATTCCACCTCCCAAAGCTCCCTAACAAAGAATTGATTTTCAGCTTATGCCCTTGTCCAAAATTCAACTTATTGGATAAATGAATGGCGCCACCGATAGCATCTGTTCCAAATAGTGCCCCTCCGCTCCCAAAATGAACGGTGACCTGATCGAAACCTCCCACAGGTAAGATCGAAAAATCCGTTTGACCCAAAGAGGGACTGTTTATCGGCAAACCATTCCAAAAAACAGCATTGTGTCCTGCTGAAGTACCCCGCATGGTGAGCGAAGACAACATTCCTGCACCGTATTGGCGGAGAAAAAGTCCGGTTCGTTGCTGCAGAAAATCTCCTAAAGAAAGCCCCTGAAAATTTTCCAGGTCTTTTTCAGAAATTAGCCTGACGGTTTGTCCAAATGTATATTTGTCCAATGGCATACTGAACACCTCCACCGGCGTGAGGTCAAGCGTGTCCTGATGGCTAACCACGCCACTGTGACCGAATAAAAGCAACCTAAAAACGAGAATACCAAGAAATAGCAATGCCTTTCGAATTAAATAATGAATACCGATTATTTAATCCAAAGTCATCCGCGCAGTAAAATTGAGAGAAAATCAGGAGATCATCCAATGAGCTAAGTGCTGGTTAACGTTTCGCTTCTTTGCGAAAACCATATCGACATTTGCCTGAAAAACCTCAGAAGTCCATCTCAGCCTTTCACCCGAAAGCTTTGAATCTGTCAGAAAATGGCAGGTCTCCTGGCTTCCCTGAATTTACCGGCCTTCTCACCCCGATTATTCGGGCCAATGGCATTTGGAGGTGGGTAAATTACTTTTCGAAACTGATTTAGATCATTCCGAAAGGGGTTTACAGTTGCGGGGACAGCTCCGGTATCTCACCGGATTCCCTTTTCATCCCAAGAGCCTAAAACAGGATCGGGAACCGTTTTCCTGCTGCAAACATAGAAAAAGCAAAGCACAAAGTAAACTTTTATGTTTTTTTATCCTTTGAGGTTATTTTTAGCCTCGAAGATTTAGAGCGGGAACCTCTTAGGTTTTTTTCAAACCTCGAAGATTAAAGACGAAGGACCTATGAGTTTTTCTAACCTCAAAGGTTTGGATTTTTGAAGTAATCCCCGGACACCCTGGTCAATGCTTATTATCAGGGATGGATTGGATGACCACATTACCAAAAAAAGGCGGGATAACCAATCCCGCCCTCTTCACAAAATTTCGGGAAATCATTCTCCTTTATTTTTACTTAGTCCCAATGAATAATATAATCCAATCCTTGTAGATCTTATTCTTCGCTGAAAAGGATAAATAGTATCATACAGCGAATATCCATCACTGATTGAATTATTTAAGTTGGCGCTTTGATATAACGACAGCTCGAACTTTCCATATTCCACCGATAAACCATACTGATAGTTCGAATAGAAAGACTTAGGTATCGTTTCAACTGCATGCATAGCGTCAACAACTTCCTGAGACCAATCTACACCTTCCGGGACTTCTGTTAATTTATTGACTTTAGTTATAGTCCACACAGGAACCAATGCCACATTTACATTTATTTTCAACTTGGTAAATTGAAACAAATCATAACTTAAACCTAAAGGAAATTCAAAATTTCGATTGTAGGCGTTGCCAAGTTTTCCTGAAAAAGGAACTGAAGGAGTTCCTATAACAGGTTTATTAACTATTAAAGAAATATAATTTCGATAGTATTGAATTCCCAAAGAAGATGATAACCTTGGAGAAATCGAAATCTGATAACCTAAAGAAGGCGATAAAACCGGATCACTACTACAAACAAATTTTCATAAATGATTTTTTTTGATGGATAAAAACCTCTTGAAAAGCGGCAAAAGACTCTAAAGCGGTAGTCTCGATGAACAGTGATTTCAGGAGAGTCAAACTGTAAATACCTGTTGTTCCTTAAACCAAAGACACACAAGCTTTGCATAGCCTTGGTTGTGCTTGGTAGGCCTTCCATCACATAGAATTTTTAATTCGATGCACCTCTAATCCACAATGTTTCAGATTTGGGCTTATAATTTTCGCCCTTTAGCTGAAATGTTGCATCCAATTGAATTAATTTTGCCATTGTCCGGATTGCCGGGGAGGGCAAACTACACCCAGTCCCTGACTGAAAAACAAATTCATTCTTAAACAGAAGCAAACATGACTAAAAAGAGAATATTTTTTACAGGTGGATCGGGAAAGGCAGGAAAGCACGTGATACCTTACTTGCTTGACCGGGGACACCGTGTGATGAATGTGGATCTGATGCCTTTGGATCACCCGGGGGTGGATAATCTGATAGCTGATATCACGGATTCCGGACAAATGTTCAATGCCATGAGTTCGTATGCCGGGTTGGATGAGTTGGAACGGGGCAATGGGGTACCACAATTCGATGCTGTAGTACATTTTGCTGCTGTACCCAGGATCTTGATCAAACCGGATAATGAAACTTTCCGGGTCAACACCATAGGCACTTACAATGTGATTGAAGCGGCTGATAAGCTTGGAATCAAAAAGATCATTATTGCTTCCTCGGAGACCACCTACGGCATCTGTTTTTCAGATG
This sequence comes from Rhodonellum sp., assembly GCA_041748555.1. Lineage (GTDB taxonomy): Bacteria > Bacteroidota > Bacteroidia > Cytophagales > Cyclobacteriaceae > Rhodonellum. The sequence continues at coordinate 21,023 of JBGTDA010000107.1, read as the reverse complement.
GAGAAACCGATCCAAAATCACTTCCTCTGGAGGAGGACTATGATGTGGATCCTATGGATAGCTACGGATTATCGAAAGTAGTAAATGAGAAAACGGCCCGTGCTTTCCAGAGACGGTCAGGGGTTGATATTTATGCCTTACGTATCGGAAATGTGATTGAGCCCCACGAATATGCCAAATTGTTTCCGCATTATTTCAAAAACCCTGAAGTTCGGCGAAGGAATGCGTTCTGTTATATTGATGCGCGTGATTTGGGACAGATTGTGGATTTATGTTTGAAGAAAGATGACCTTGGTTATCAGATTTTCAATGCCGGAAACGACCACAACGGTGCGATTATCCCAAGCAAGGAATTGGCTGACCGGTTTTTTCCGGGTGTGCCCATTACCCGTAAATTGGGGGAACATGAAGCATTGTTTTCAAATCGCAAAATCCGTGAAGTTTTGGGGTTTAAAGAACAACATAATTGGCGGAGATATGTGAAGGTGGACTAATTGTTAGTTTGGCAAGCTTAATAAAATGATGGCTTAGTTTCTCCCGATGAAATTGACTTTAAAGGCATTCCGTATTCCACTGAGTCTGCACAGGAATTAAACCATAGCTTTAGAGTTGGATATGTATAAAACCTGACCGCATACGGCTTGCTGTAGGGGTTCGTCTTAAATTCATTACTTTTTACTGATAAATATCAATGCCGTATCTGTTTTTGCAGAAAGTAAAAGGGCCAGGTGTCCAAATGCTTTCTCATGCTCACCAGCTTTGCCCAACCCCATTATGACCAAATCATGTCCGGAAGCCTGTTTGATAAGTTCTGATGGCACGTCATCATTTGGGATGATACGCACCTCAGTCTTTCCTGGAATTATACGGCCCGCAAAACGTGAAAGCCTCGTATAATTCTTCTGAAGTGTTTCCTGGGGTGTATTTGAAGGCAGAATTTTTAAAAATGTGATTTCAGGTTGTGAGGCCCGCCACAGGCTGGCAGCAATTCTTGCGCGGAGCGGGTCATGACTTTCAAAACCGGCTACCGGAATCAGGACTTTTCGTGCTTCAGTAATCTTCCATCCGCTGTAAGGCTGTCGGAATACCACAACATCCGACCTTATATGTTTCACCAGTTTTTCTAGATTCTGATTGGTTTGAAAATCGTTCAAACCACTTAATCCCAACAACAAACTCCGGCAATTGTGTACTTTGACAACCCGTTCAATCTCTTCCCATGGATGGTCGGCGATAGTAGTGAGGGTATCGGGACGCAACCCTGCTTCAAAAGCGGCTTTAAGTGCGTACTGTGTAGCATCCCGGCTTGATATAAGTCGTTTTTCAAGATCATCCTTTTCGGTGCTTGGAATAACAATCGAAAGCAGCAAAACCCGTCCTACAACCGGGGGTGCCAGTGCGTTGGCCACAAAAACCATCGATTCCGCATTTGCAGGATTTGAAATTGGGAGCAGCACGAGAGGACTTAATCCTCTCAACCGGAAAAGATCCGGATCCAGGGCCTGGTCTGACGCTTCAATAGCCCGGGCTCTTTTTACAAAAAAGGATAAAAAGAGCACGGAACCGATGAGGAGCCACAGCATGGAAATAATTCCTGCAGCCGGCACCATAATCGCCTGAAAAAGAGCCAGCCCGATACAGGCGATCATTCCCACAATTGGAAGCACCGGAAAAAAAGGAGCTTTGAATGTTTCACTCGTTGCATAACCCCGTTTTCTCATTAAAATCATGATCAAATGTGCCAGTGCAAAAGTAATCAGAAAAATCAAACTGGATGCCGCTCCGGCTGCCGCCACATCCGGCAGGATCAAAACAAGTAGCGCTACAATTCCGCAGGTGACCCATATCGACGTTTTTGGTGTCCCGAATCTTGCATCCATATTTGACAGATGATGGGTTAATGTGCGGTCTTTTGCCATTCTAAGTGAGATGCGCGATGCTGCAAAGAGGTTGGCCTGTAAAGCTGATAGCATCGAAAATATACCAGCTACAAGGACCAGCCAGAACCCAAAAGATCCCAGATAGTTTTGCGCAGCAACAGCCAAAAAGGTTTCAGGGTTTTCCCGGCTCAGTTCTGTTATTGACTCCCCCGGCAACACGCCCACGGTCGACATCACAAAAAGCAACGGTATGTAAACTGCAAGGCCCACCGCAAGTGTGCCCATCATTGCCTTAGGGATTGTTTTTTCGGGATTCTTTATTTCACCTGCGGCAGAACCGATTAAATCAAATCCCTGAAGGGCGATAAACGTATAGCCCATGGCTGCGATCACTCCGCTAAATCCTCCGGAGAAAAATGGGTCGAGGCTTTGTGTGATGTGAGTGAATGGCCTTTGAACAAAAACAGCGAGTCCGCCGGCTATGAGTATGGCGAAAACGGCGAGTTTAGCGATATTGATCACTGTGCCGCCATCGCCGGTACCTCTTGTAAGGCTGAAAGCAAAGTAGCCTATGGCTGCGAGGGCCAGCAAAACCGGCAGCAATCCGGAATCCAAGATTCCCCTGAGCCCGCCTGCCGGAATTTGCTGAAGAGCAAACACAGCAAAGGCTCCAAATCCGAGTGCATACAGAACTGCCGCTACAAGCGAGGCAAACCATACAATCCACCCCACCCCAAAGGCCACCTGAAGCGATAGTGCCTTCTTGGCATAGGTATAAGTACCGCCCGACTGCGGATTTGCCGAAGCCATCTCGGCAAAACTGAGCGCGGTGATAAAGGCTATCAATCCGTTCAGTGCAAAGGCCAGGATTGCAGAGGGACCACTCACCGCAAAGGCCACCCCGGCCAGGGCCAGTATTCCACCCCCTACCATCGCACCCACGCCAATGCCTAGGGCACCGAAAAATCCAATTGTGCGTGCGGTTACTGAAGTGGATGGATCTGTACTCATGGTTAATGCAAAATTTGGAAAACAATCAGGGGTAAGTTGTCTATCCCCTTCTAAATTTAATCAAAACTGTCATCGAATTACAAAATATTTAGAGGGCTGACAACCTAAGCTTCGAGGCATTTTCATTCGAAAGGGAAGATAATTAGGTACTGTGCATACCTATCTGCTCGCAGAGAAAGGGTAATGTTCATCGAAAAATGTTTTTGAAGGAATTATCAGCAGATAAAATCTACGGGTTTGCTTTATTGCTTCATCCTTAAAATTAGGGCTTAAGGATCTCAAATGGGTCCTATTGATATTCCAATAGTTTAAAAAAAATGGTTATGGTTAATACATCGATCTTGTTTTTATCATCTTCCATCTCCGTTTCCGGTGGCATTTGATGGTGATTCAGGGCGAGATTGAAGCCCATCTTGGGTGCTAATAAACAATTCTCTTCTGGCTAAGCAAAGTACTGGTTAAGAATGCGAATTTCACTTAAGTGGTCTCGGTTTAAAACAATAATACTGTTATCTGTCAAATTTTTTTAGTCACTTTTCCTTGAAGGGGACAATGGCTCACTGCCAGCGGTCCGGAATTTTAACAAAAAACCGGTCATAGGGCTAAGCCAGATAATTTATGGATTTAATTTTCAATACTATAACTGAAGCGAATGGTTTATAGATACTCAGAACTTAGGATGGAGAGCCTTTCGCAATTTGGTTCCTTCAGTCTATGATCTGCCCGATTTTCTCCTGTAAATCCCGGTTGCTTTTAAGGAACTCCTCCAAAAATGTCTTATGGTCCATGTAATAGGGCCAATATTCCAGGACCAGATCCCAAGCCCTGATCTGTTTGCCTATGGTGACCTTAAGCTGTGCGGGCCCTTCCCCTACAGTGGGGATGATGAATACCGGGGTGTCCCCGGGAATTCTACCCAGGTTGATTGCAACATTCTCTATGGAACCTGAATAGTTTTTATCTTCCGCGGGTATATCCGGAGCATGAACTTTTGCCAATTGGAATATTTTCCCAAGCACCCCATCAACTGGAGGCAATACCATGATTGGCTCCTCCTCCCTTTCACAGGATAGGAGGAAAAAGCTGAAACAGACTGCAAAAAAATATTGGATAGTCTTTATTTTCATAAGTTTATATGAAACTATTACTAAGTTAATCAAAGAATTAAAATAGCTATCAAAATTCCTCGTCCAATTTTTGCAGGAAATCCCAAAACCAGAATTGAAATTAAAAAAGAAAAAAACAGAAACTATGCGTAACAATAAGGTTTTTTCAATCGGAATTGGATGTTAATACAATCAGGGCAGTAATGCTATCAATCAAATGTAAGTTAAAAATTAGCTTCAGTTCCGAGCGGACGGTTAACCAATCCATAACTGCACAAAGCCTCGGACGTTGCAGCCATATATGAGTCATTGGAGACCTTTACAAACTCAGAGAAGAATTGTAACTTACATGTAGGTCTCATCAACCTCTATGTGAAAATATATCTCAAAATGCTAACTAATAACTTAGGTTATGTATAAGATTAATGAAATTGCACCGGATGTGTACCGCATTTCAGTATTTGTTCCTGAAATTCAACTACAATTCAACCACTTTCTGATTAAAGATGATGAACCTTTACTTTACCATGCAGGCTTGAAGCAAATGTTTCCTGTCTTGCATGAAGCAGTAAAAACGTTACTTGATCCTAAGTTAATCCGGTGGATAGGATTTAGTCATTTTGAAGTGGATGAATGCGGAGCATTGAATGAATGGCTACAGATTGCACCCGAAGCAACGGCCGTTTGTAGTGAAGTAAGTGCTCTTGTCAATATGGCTGATTTTGCATTACGCCCTGCCCTTGCTATGAAAAATGGGGAAATACTACGAACAGGAAAGCGTAAATACCGCTTTATCCGTACACCACACCTCCCCCATGGCTGGGATGCAGGAGTGATGTTTGAAGAAAGCGAAAAAACACTTCTTTGCTCTGACTTATTTCACCAGAATGGTAATTTAGTGGCACTAACCGATAAAGATATTTTAGAAAATCATAAGTCTTCAATACTATTCTTTGAAAGTGGTCCTTTGATGGATTATGCGCCTTATACCCACAAAACGAAAGGTATGCTTTATGAATTGGCAGCTCTGCAACCAAAAACACTTGCTACTATGCACGGCTCTTCTTTTTTTGGAGACTGTTCCAAAGCATTAGAAGATTTAGATGAAGTGATGAAAGAGGTATGGGGAGAAAAATCAGCAAACCCTGGTAAGCAAAATGTTTTTATTGGATAATCTTCCGATAGGCTGAATTTCAGTTGACACCATGTTTGTGTCAGCTGCGAATAATACGTTAATTTTTATTGATCAGAATAATCCTGTCAGGATTCACAGACTCTTAATATAAACTTAATTAAGCAAGAACGAACGGGTCATTCTCCTTTTTTACTCCACTTGATCGAGCAACCGATGGTCTTGGTGTTATCCAAGGCCACTTTTTCCCCCTGAATGACAGCATCTACTGCGTCTTCGACATAATGCTCGGTGACTGCGGAGGCATCCTGATGATTGTTGTCTATCGCACCGATGTACTTGACGATGAATTTTCCGTTTTCCTTATTGAGCAAGTACACATGCGGGGTACGGCTACCGCCATAGGCTTTGATTACTTCTTGGCTTTTGTCATAGACATAGGAATAGGGAAAATCTTTCTCAGCAGCCCTTTTTTTCATCTCTTCAAAACTGTCTCCGGGACTGACTGCTGCATCATTGGGATTGATGGCTATAACGGGGTAACCTTGTGATGCGTATTTCTCATGCAGCGCAATCATGCGATCCTGATAGGCAACAGCATAAGGGCATGTATTGCAGGTGAATATCACTATTACACCTTTGGCATATTCCGGATCATCCAGGGAAACGGATGAACCTTCCACATTTTGAAGATTGAATTCCATGGCCTCATCTCCTACTTGGTATCCTGATGTCTGAGCCAATATCGGCAGGCTGAGAAAACCCAGCAAAGTCAAAGTAAAAATGATTCTTGTTTTCATAGCAGTATCAGTTATGTAGTCCAATCAGTTTTTTCAATTCGGATTCCTCCAGTTCACCTTCGTGAAAATGCCTCTCCCCATCAGGTTTGATAAAAATCGTAGCAGGAATCGCCCCGGACCATTCCGGATTTACCTTGTCTATCCATTTGTTATAGTCGACATCATCAAGCAAAAACACCGGAGATTTGATATTTCTCTTTTCCATAAAATCGGTGACCCGTTCGGGATTTCGGCCATCGTCCATAGAGATAAAAACCAATTCGAGAGCCTTATTCTCCTGACTTGCTTTTTCAAAGTATGGCATTTCCTTCACACAAGGTGCACACCAGGTAGCCCAAAAATTATAAATCCGAAGCTTTTCAGAATCCTCGTTCAGGATGGATTCAAACTTTTCAAAAGTGATGATTTTAAAGTCTCCCCGATCAGCCGCAGTATTCGGCATCATTGGTAAGATCACCAGCGCCAAGAGACATATACAACTAAAAATCAATAATTTCATAGAAAAATAATTTGGTCGGATATTTGTCAAAACAACGGAGCTTCAAAAAAATTGTTTGCCGTATGTGGAATTTTCTATGGGCGGACAAAGGCATCAATCTTAGGTTCCAATGCTCCGGAAATTTTCAGAATCCTTTCGACTCTACAAAAAAAAATTCCTCCAGCCCTTGTAAAATTAAAATCTAGCATTAACTTTGAATTTCAAAGCACTTTTAAATGAAAGAGGAAAAGGACTATATTCGGGACATAGCGGACATACGCTCCATGATGGAGCGTTCTTCCAAATTTTTGTCACTCTCCGGATGGGCAGGTATTTTGGCCGGCATTTATGCCTTGGCAGGAGCATATATTGCCTATGCGGTTTTTGATTTTAATCCTAATGAAATTGTTGACAGCTCCATAAACTCCGGGAGTTTATCTTCAGTTTTGATAAATGTAATTTCTCTGGGGGTTGTAATATTGATACTGGCCTTAGGCACGGCTATATTCTTTTCCTACAACAAAGCCAATCAAAGAGGTGAAAAATTATGGAATGCTACAGCCAAGCGGCTTCTGATGAATATGGCAGTTCCGTTTGTTACAGGTGGAATCCTGATCCTTATTTTAATATTCAAAGAACTGATTGGTTTGATTGCTCCATTTACCTTAATATTTTATGGCTTGGCCTTATATAGTGCAAGTAAATTCACCTTTGAAGAGGTAAGAATGTTAGGCCTTACCCAGATTGCGCTAGGCTTGATCAGCACCTATTATATTGAATACGGATTGATATGCTGGGCATTGGGATTTGGGGTAGTCCATATTATTTATGGCATTTATATATACTACAAACTCGAAAAGTGAAAATATCAATCAATGGTTTGCATAAAGCATTTGAAAGCAGGATCAGACTCGGCATTATGTCGGCGCTGGCGGTTAATGAGATGTTTGACTTCAATTCGCTGAAGGAATTTCTTGATGTGACTGACGGCAACCTGGCCAGCCACCTCAAGGCATTGGAGAAGGAAGAGTTTATTGGTGTGAAAAAATCCTTTGTGGGAAGAAAACCAAATACCCAATATTATATGTCTAAAGAAGGCAAAAAAGCATTTGATGAACATCTCAAAGCCTTGGAAAAACTGATTAAAGGTGTTGGGTGATAATCCGGACCTTCAAGATAGCGAAAAAACAACCCTTTTTTTTTAACCATATACTTTGAGTTTCAAAGTACTTTAACAGGTCATTAAAAATTATTTATACCCTTTAAAATAAATTATCATGACACAGAAAACAAATTTAAACACAAAAACTAATCAACCAATAGCTTTAGTCAAGCCCATGGTAGTGGGTGCAGGGATTGCATTATTTGTGATCTCATTATTTGTATTCGGAGTGGATGAGGCCAATCCTGAATGGGGGAGGTTCTGGATGATTAGGCCTTTGATTATAACCCCTTTGGCAGGTGCAATGGGTGGCGCATTTTACGCTTTGATGGACTATCAGAGTTCGCGGGGATTCAACAGAACATTGGCTATTCTGCTGAGCTTTGTGGTCTACCTGATTGGCCTGTTGCTTGGGATTGGACGGAACAATGTGGGATTGAACCGAAGCAGCCAGAAAATTTAGCTTTTTACTAAAACAAATCATAAACTCATGAAAGACGAAATACGAACCCATCTAAACGACCCCGGTCAACTCGAAAAGCTGTACCGGACTCACAAGGTTCCTTTTACAAGGGATTTCAACATCCTTTATCCGGAGCTTAAAGGCGACAAACACGCAGATTTCTGGCATGCAAGACTGAATTATGAAAGTGATGAGATCAATTGGGGCACAGGAAGGGAACTGTTGTTTGTAGCAATCGCTTCGTTGATAGCAAGTTTGATTGCCAAAATACCAGTCATCTTCCAGATAAACGAAGAGTTTTTCTACGAAAGAAATATCGGTTTTATCCTTTTTCCCGCGCTGATGGCTTACTTTGCATGGAAGAATAAACTATCAACAGGTAAAATTGCTTTTATAGCAATCTCAACTCTCGTTGGTTCAGTTTTTATCAACTCCCTACCCGATCTTCAGGACAGCGACACCCTGATTTTATCCTGTATCCATTTACTGTTATTTCTTTGGTCAATATTGGGTTTTGTGTTTATAGGTGAGGGGAAAAACAACATTGAAAAGCGGCTTAACTATTTAAGGTATAACGGCGACCTGTTAGTGATGACAGCGCTCATGCTGATTGCAGGCGGGATCATGTCCGGTATTACCATTGGCCTTTTCTCACTGATCGGTTTAGATATCGAAAAGTTTTATACAGAGTATGTGATTGTTTTTGGACTGGCCGCAGTCCCGATTGTTGGCACCTACCTCACCCAAACCAATCCGCAGCTGGTAGGTAAAGTTTCCCCGGTGATCGCTAAAATATTCAGTCCGCTAGTGTTGGTGATGCTCGTCATTTATCTCCTCGCCATCATATATTCGGGAAAAGACCCTTACAACGACCGGGAATTTTTACTGATGTTCAATGCCTTGTTGATTGGGGTTATGGCTATCATTTTCTTTTCGGTGGCGGAAACAGCCAAGACAACAAAAAGTAAGTCGGAAATCTGGGTTCTTTTTCTGCTTTCCGTGGTTACGGTTATTGTGAATGGCATTGCACTGTCAGCCATCCTGTTCCGGATTTCCGAATGGGGAATTACACCCAACAGGGCTGCGGTTTTGGGCGGCAACATCTTGATACTGGTAAATCTACTTTTAGTATCTACTCAGCTATATAAGGCACTTTCAAAGAATTCCGAAATCGACGGAGTAGGAAAATCAATTTCCCGCTACCTGCCCATTTACTTCTTTTGGACAATTATCGTGACTTTCCTGTTTCCTTTGATTTTCGGCTTTTAATAATGAAAAATACATAAACTCCGAAAAACTATTTCAGATTGCAGGGAGCAATATAGAAAGAGCAATAATCCGGAAGCTTGCAATTATTTCTGTAGATGTATTCATACAGAAGAGGCCGCTTGAAAAAATACTTGAATGAATATAATGGAGACTGGAACCGTTATAATCAAAAAAACGTGATAAAAGCTAAAATTCAAACAAATTCAAACCAAAAATCGAAAAATTTCAAATATCCATGAAAAAATTATTTTATGTATAAGGAATATTTCGTGAGTAAGGATTCTATAATGCGGCAGATTTGGGGAAAGGGTGACACCATTCTGTTCATATTTGCGGGTGCATCCGCAGAGTTTGCACTCAGCAAGGCTGTGGACTGGCTGTACTTTACCGGCCGCCTTCCGGCAGATCCTCTGGCAAGGCTTTTCTCAACTGTTTCCTATGCGCGGGCCATAGTATTTTCTGAAAAACGAGCTGCTTTACGCGCAATTGATGCGATGGCGGCGATACATGCTGACGTAGAGGCGAAGCGAGGCGCAAGCATTCCGGAATGGGCTTACAGAGATGTACTCTTTATGCTCATTGATTATTCCATCAGGTCTTTTGAAGTTTTGGAAAGGGAACTGAATCAGGCCGAAAAGCAGGAAGTTTTCCATGTTTTTCACAGGATGGGTAATCGGATGGGGGTGAAAGCACTGCCCGAAAAATTTGAAACATGGGAAATGATGCGACAGGGACACATGAATCGGAACCTGCAGCATAGCCATTACACTGATGACCTGTTCAGGCAATACCGAAAACACCTTGGCTTTGTCCGTTACAGGTTACTGCTCGAAGGACAGACATTGGTAGTACCGCAAAAGGTACGCAAGTTGCTCGGCTTCAGGAGAATATCGCTTTTAATTCCTATACTTGGATTTTATAAACTGAGCAGAATTATAAAGATCGATTGGCTGTTGAAAGCTGTCATTTTGCCGTCCGCATATAAAGATGATATCAAGGAGCTGGATAGTGAGCCCGCTTAGAATAATCTATCTTCGAAATAACAGTATCCGCTTTTCCATAATGAAAAAAGAAATGATTTTTAAATTTGAGGAAATCACAAAATTGCAGAAACGTGTAGTTTATGTAATTTTAGGATTTATAGCTTGCTGTTTTGATGGGTCCGATCTAAACTAATATAAAAATATAAATGAATTGTTTTTTTTGAAAAAGGATTAATAGGAGGAATATGAAATTTTTATCGGAATTTCCGTAATTAATTTTTATCCTGCTTTTCAGTACCTGAATGAAGCTGAATTGCTAACTTAAGAAAAACTATATCAACAAGCGCATGAAATACCTGATCCTTGCCTTCATTTTTCTGGACAATACTCCGCTGTTCTCCCAAACCGAATCTCTTTTTAACGGCCAAAATTTGGAGGGTTGGTACATGGATGTACCGGATCTGGAAAAAGACAGCAGTTTAAGAATCCCTTTTTTTGTAAGGGAAGGAATGCTGGTGAGTCTGGGAACGCCACAGGGTCATCTCATCACCGAGAAGGAATATGAAAATTATCGGTTGGAAGTGGAATACCGTTTTCCCGGGAAACCGGGAAATTGTGGTGTTTTGGTACATGCCTCCACGCCCAGAGCTTTGTATGATATGTTCCCGAAATCCATAGAAGTACAGATGATGCATCAGAATGCAGGGGATTTCTGGTGTATCCGGGAGGATATCCAAGTACCGGATATGGTAGCAAGGAGAGGACCCAAGGAAAACTGGGGAACCGAGGAAGGCAAAGAAAGAAGGGTCCGCAACCTGACAGAAGATTCCGAAAAATCACTCGGTGAGTGGAACCACATGGTCATCGAATGTAAAGCCGACACCGTCACTGTTTGGGTAAACGGTGACTTGGTCAATAAAGGTTATGGCGCCACGGCTACCAAAGGAAAAATCGCTTTACAGGCAGAAGGTGCTGAAGTGGAATTCAGGAAAGTTGGCATCAGATTATTTTAATATAAAATTGTATCTATAAAAGAATTTTTGTGATTTTTTGGTATATTCATGTCTTGATATCAAGCCGGAGATTATTCGGTGGTACTTCGATGATTTTTAGATGATTCGGCCATGATGACCTATACAAAATACAGTCCCTGTCCAGAATTAAGGCCTTTTGTGGTCTGCTATTTTATGTGAAAGAGAGACACAGAAGAAGAACTTCTGGTACAAAGCCCTCCTACCGGATTCACTGCATTGGTTTTCAACTATGCCGATCCCTATAGGGCGTATCAGAGCATAACACAGAAAGAAAAAGTTCCTCTGGCATTTGCGTCGGGTCAGTTTACGGCCAATTACTATCTGGAAATAAAAGGAAAAATAGGAGTTATCGGAGTAGTACCACAAAATCAATCAATGAAAATCAGGAAACACTTGTTAGAAAAGGCATCTGTCTGGAGTTTTTTTCTGCCTAACAGGATATGGAGCTGGACCGCATGCTGGGCTTATGCGATCCTGAAGGGGAAATTTCTTTTGTCCCGCTAGGGAGCGACTTTTCGGGAAAAATCCATGAAGTCGGAAAAGCCGTATGGGCCGGTTTGATGGATTCATTCCCTGACCTGGATAATACGGTTATTGATCAGGTATATGGTGAAAAGGAAAAATCCGTAAGCTGCAAAGTGGAAATATTCGGTACGCACGAAAAGGATTTTGCAGGATTGGTGAGCAAGGGAAAACGCTTCAATTCTGAGCACATATTCATATTCCGTTTCAATCCACAGGATAAGATCGAAGAAATAGAAGTCTCCTGGGATCACGGATATTTGGTAAATCAGCTTTCCTGATATCACTAAATATTGATTCCAAAATGTCCTGTATTAATCTGCAGGACATTTTTTTAAGGGATGACAAGGATCCATAAATCTTAAACATCCCACCAGATGCATAAATAGCATGCTTTTTTTCTTAATAGCTAAATATTCCTTTCAAAGAAAATACAATACATGTCTTCATCTAAATGAATGGTTGATTTTATTTCCTGGTGAAATGGTACAATTTTACTCTTATTTGAAACATCAGTGCTATTCAATCTATTTTGTTCTAGCTAAATTTAACACTACCAACAAAGGCAATTTTGGAAAGACGATTTGGAATTGATTATTCCGAATGGATATCAGCTTTCAGGTTTCCAAAGTTTGAAAAATTGTGAAAATTTTTGTGTCCCTTTAAATTGTTTGGCCATGAAACGTTTTAAATCTCCCTTATCAAAACCAGGCTATTCCTGCCAATTACTTTTTAAGCGAAGCGTCTTCAATTATTTTTCCCCTGAAAAAGATTTTTTCGAAATCCTTGGGTCTTTTTTTAAAAAATCAAGAGCAATGCTACTTCTAACCCTCCTTGGATTGTCCACCGTTTTTGATGGGATGGGGCAGTGCCGGGTCAATGGAAAAATCCAGGATATTTCAGGTAAGCCCATTGCCTTCGCCAATGTGCTGTTGTTGTCTCCTGCGGATTCCCTGGTGGTAAAAGGTTCTGTTTCCGAAGAGAACGGGAATTTTCGGTTTGATCAAATATATGTAAACAGTTATTTACTTTCTGTTTCTTTATTGGGGTATGCAAAATATGTCAATCAGTTGCAAGTAGACAGCAATGTTACCATCACCTTAAACCCCATTACTCTGCTGGAATCAGAAGAAGAGCTGGAAGAAATACAGGTGACTGCCCAACTCCCGCTTTATGAAAAACAGATCGACCGCATGGTCATCAATGTGAAATCCAGTATCACTTCAGCGGGGAATTCGGTATTGGAAGTTCTCCAGAAATCCCCGGGAGTAATGGTCAACAGGCAAAGCAATTCCATTCTGCTCAACGGAAAAAGCGGCGTAACCATCATGATCAACAACAGGATTCAAAGACTTCCGATGGACGCGGTATTTCAGATGATGGATGGAATGAGCGCGGCCAACATAGAAAAGATTGAACTGATCACCAATCCGCCTGCAAAATACGATGCAGAAGGAATCGGCGGGATCATTCATTTGGTCATTGCCCAAAGTGAAGATGCAGGTACAAACGGAAATTTTGGATTAATAGCAGGCATGAATGCCAGGGAAACTTTGGGAGTCAATTTCAATCTCAACCACAGAAAAAACATATTTTCGTTTTTTGCTGATTATTCTATCCTTTATGATCACAACATACAAGTAATGGAAAACAGTTTCCAAATCAATAATCCCGATTTTATATCCGGCTTTTCTTCCATCATGGAGCGGCCATACCAGCTTATAACACAAAGTTTTCGGACAGGTCTTGAATTTGATCTCAGCAGCAAAACCAAGATCGGCACGCTGATATCCGCATTCCAGAGACGTCATGAAATGGATGCTTCCTCGGTGTTCAACAACCATATTACTCCCGATTCCTCAAGTAATGGCACGATCGATATTTATGAACTGAATCTTTGGAATCATTTTACTTCGAATATCCATTTTACCCATCACCTCAGCATCAAAAGCAGCCTCCGGCTGGACCTCGATTATAACCGGTCCAAAAACAACAACCCTTCATCTTATCAGCTTGATTTTCATTATCCTGAACTCAACCTTTCCACTGCTGAAATGATCGATATCACTAAAGAAACGCCTATCGAAATGAAAGTTGCAGGATTGGATTATACTTTTCAACCTTCTGCTGCATTTAAATTTGAAGCGGGAGTTAAGGGAACATTCTCGAATTTTGAAAATGATGTGGAAGTACATTTTATGCGGGAAGGTTTTACTTTCAGAAATGATGAATTGTCGGTTCTGGCTTTTTTGGAAGAAGATATATTGGCCGGTTATATGTCTGCAGAATGGATTATCAATGAAAGCAGCCAAGTCAACGGAGGGCTGAGATTTGAAAATACCCGTACTTATGTTAGCACAGCGACGGAAAAAGGCGTTGTGGACCGGAACTTCGGCAATTATTTTCCCAGTATCTATTATAAAAAGACGATCAATGATAACCTGAACCTTAATTTGGGCTATTCAAGAAGAATCCAGAGACCGACTTTCAATGATCTTGCACCCTTCGTGTTTTTTGTGGACCCAAACACATTTTTTTCAGGCAATCCTGCCCTCTTGCCGGCGATTATAGATGGTATCAAAACCGATATTAATTTTAGAAGAGCCAACATATCCTTAGAATACAGCCAAACAAAAAATCCCATTGCTCCTTTTCAGCCTGAAATAGACCCCATTAACAAGAGGCAGATTTTACGTTCGCAAAACCTTGACTACCAAAAAATCTACAGCATCAATCTCAGCATTCCCTGGATCATCAATGATTGGTGGGATTTCCAGTTGAATTCCGGGAATTTCTATACCAGATTAAGGACAGCCCATCTGGAAGAAAACGCAAGCTTTGACTTTTTCAACTTTACCGCAAATGTGATCAGCAATTTTAAGCTCCCCCGAGAATTTTCAGCTGAAATTACAGGTGTTTATCAGTCAAAAATGAACTGGGGAATCTGGCATTTTAATCCTTTGGGCAACCTAAATATCGGTTTTCAAAAAAAACTCAACAATGATAAGGGGACATTAAGATTAACCTTTGATGACATTTTCTACAATTACATTTGGCAGTTAAATTCTTCCATTCCGGAATATAATGTTACCAGCATATTTGTGGGGGACCTTCATATGCAATCCATCCGGCTGAATTACACCCGGAATTTTGGCAACAAAAAATTAAGGGGTGTCAACATAAAATCCGGATCTGAAGAACTACAAAAAAGGGTTCAGACGAATTGATGATTAAAAATCCGAGCAGAAATTAGCGAAACTGACTTCCAAAAATATAATTTAGGTAGCGAAGAGATTAAGTTTAGCGAATTGGTGGAAATGATAAGCCGTGAATATGCATGGAAGGCACTCTTGGATTGTAATGAAATAGCCGAAAAAATTGGTCTTTCCAAAATGACTACGGACGAAATCAACGCTGAAGTAAAAGCTGTTAGGGATGCAAAAACTCATTCTTGACACGAATGTTATCGTTTCAGCATTGATATCGAATTCAATTCCGACAAAAATTTGCTCGAATCAGTATTGACTCAAAAAGTAGAGACCTGCCTTTCAGACGAAATATTTGCTAAGTACCTTGAAGTATTGGAAAGAGATAAATTCACCCATTTTAATATAGTTTTGCTTCAAAATAAAAGTAGCGAAAAAGTTACTTAGATATTTTTTTTCAGTAACAAGTTTGCTACTTTTATGAAATGAATTCCAGAGAATTGCTCAAGGTATTGTTCAAAGATGGGTGGATTAAGAAGGAACAAAAGGGCAGTCATCTTCAATTGATCCATCCGGTAAAGAACGGAAAAGTTACTGTCCCAATACACGGAGGGGATATACCAATTGGAACTTTAAAGTCTATTCTGAAGCAGGCAGGTCTGAAATAGCCTTCTCAGGACGTTGGAAAGACATATAGAATTAAAATCGTAAAATTAGATCGTAAAATGGGAAAGGTAAAATTGACTCTCACAATCGAAAAACAGGAAGGGAAAGCACTTTGGGGAAGGGTAGACTACAACAAAAATCTAATAACAGATTTTGCTGATACTGTGCCAGAGCTGGAAGCAAAAATTAAATCTTTACTTAAGGAATTTGAAAATCTGGATCCTGTAATTGTGGAATTTGTCCATGAATATGATATCTATGCTTTATTTCAGGGGTTTGACTTTCTTAAAATATCTACTGTTGCAAAGCATGCGGGAATGAATCCCGGACTGCTCCGCCAATATGTATCGGGAAACAAAAATCCTTCCAGAGAGCAGGCAAATAGAATTGAGCGGACCCTTCACCAATTGGCTTCAAGATTAAAGGAGGCCAAGATCATTACGTCATAAACCAACAAACTTATAAACATCTTAATGGATAATATAAATATCTCGGAGATGGCCCTATGAAGAGATTTTTTTACGATTTGTTGATGAAGGCAAAACATCCTTAATTTGCTCTTGCTGGTCTCTGTTGAATCCTGGCAATTGGGTAATGAATGTTGCTGTTTGAATTGAACCCGGTTCCAAACCGGGCAACCAATTCGGCCATTTTAAGAAATTTAAAAATTATTAACCTTAAGTACCGATGAAAAATATCAATAATATGGAATTTGTAGCGATATCGATAGATAAATATGTCAAAATGCATTTGAAGAATAATCCTACAGCGTATGAAAAGGATTTGAGAAGGCGTTTAAACGGGGCATTGAACGATTTCAAAAATGGAGTGAAGTGCTTTTGTGGTAACGATATTTGGGTGGTAGGTTCTGCTTCAGTCGGAAATTCTTGTTTCACCTGTATTACAGGAGAAAGTTATCCCGACAATGATTTTGAAATTGATTCGGCAGTTGGCAAATCTGCCTCCAAAAAGGGACGGAGACATATAAGCGAAATTGATCCAACTAAAATTGCCGGATTTTTTGACGATGATGGTTATGAGATAAATGCAGACCTCCTAAAAAAACCCGGACTCTGTATTACGTGCATTCACGATCATGATCCAAATGAGGAGATCCTATGCAACATGACCCGAAATGATCAGAAAAATGATAAGGAATTTAATTGTTTTGCATATAAAAAATCAGCCAAATAAGAGTCAAATAAGCTTGCCCAGGAATTTTATGCCTGCCCTATATTGTAGTGGTTTAAAGTCCATGCACATCCATATTCCAAGGTTGGCAACTAAGAAAAAACTTGTGACTGATTCAATAGTGGTGTAAATTTACATCTTATAAAAATTTTATGACAAGACAAAGCATATCCTTAACTAAGCCAAACGATGATTGGCTAAAAGCTCAAGTGGACAAAGAAGAATACTCCAGTAAGAGTGAATTGGTGAATGATTTAATCAGGCAAGCCAGGGAACAGCAAGTACAAATCGATTGGATTAGAGCCAAATTGGAGAAAGCTGAAGCAAACGGATTTACCAATGACAGTAAAGAACAAATTTTAAATCAATCAAAATCTTTACTCAATGGTTAAATATCGGTTGAGCAATGAAGCAAAAGAAGACTTGATACGCATCCATCATTATGGAGTTGAAAAATTCGGAATGGCTCAAGCTGACAAATATTTCGACTCCTTTTTTAAATATTTTGAAATTATTTCACAACGACCCTATTCATTTGAATCTGTGGATTATATTAAAGGGGATATAGACGATGTGTTTGTGGCTCTGATAGTATTTATATCAAAATCAATGGTGACATGGTTGAAATAATGGCAATTGTCGGAAGGCAGGATTTGAATAATGTTCTATAATAGATGAAATATTTTTAGTTATGGGAGAAGCATGCAATCTCGTAGCTATAGGGATACAAGCCACCACCCAGCGTAATTCTACACCCGGAGCGGATCAATAAGGCAAAATCGTTATCTTTACCACTATGCCTAAAGTAAATATGAACTTTCAAAAATGGATTCTCCTTTGTTAGTTTAATTGGCCTGCTCTAAATCCCCCATTTTGGATGTAGTTGCATCCCGTAGCTATCAGGATACACCCAGCCACCACCCAACATGATTCTATACCCAAGGGAAATCCAGGTATCTTTTCCCTCAATTTAAAATGGCGCATTTTACCCATGTAAAAGGTATCAAAATACCAAGAATGATTTTCCAACACAGTCATTCCCTTTTCACTTTTCCGATTTTAATTCCGGTTCTCTGCAATTCAATCCAAAAGTAGCTTCTACCGCATCGTACCATTCCTCATCCTTTTTGCGCGTTCCAATCCATCCATTGCTCATCCGTCATGGATGCCCGCCAGTCCAAAAACGGTTCGGCGGAGGGTCCAGCAAGATATTTTAATTTCCAAGTGCCGGTTTCTACTATTTCAGATCGTACAATGATTACATCTTGGTGGATGGATAGCAACAGCTGATTTTTTCTACCTACGGAACATATATAACTGTTTTTGGAACATATGGATCATTCCTTCCCTCTTGCATTCTTTAGATTTGTTCAGGTCTAATGGCAATGGTTTATACCCACGAAAATGATAAAAGGCAGATAAATGAACAATTCACCAAACCTCGATTATTATGAAAACCAACGATGTGATTTCAGAAGAAACTAAACTTCAAAAATTGAAACCGAAGCATTCAAATCTTCCCTTAGAGGAGAACTTATACTTCCAAATTGAAATCTGACATAAATGCGGGTGAGTTTGAAAAATGGGTGATGGAATATTTCAATCCTGCCTGGGAAGGTTTGATTCCCGGGATAAGGAGTTTCATTGCCACGGGCGATACCAGAGGCAAGGCAATTGGAGAATATGCTTTTGTGATCCATTATGATTTGAATCATCAGGAAAAGATTAAAAATCTTAAGGGTAAATTAAAATGGGAAGGCAACCTGGAACAAATGCGGTTGGACCAATGATTTATTGAATTCAATGCTATGATCATTAAAATTATTTCCGGCCAGTAATTTTATTCCCATGTTTTGAAGGTAATTTTCATCTACATGGAAGTAATCCACCTCGTGTTTTTCATCTTCCCCTCCTGCAATAAAATTATCACCCATGATGATTCCGGCTCCAGGGATATGGGATATTCCACAACTTGGTTTGGGAAAAAAAGAAATTTCAGCTTTTGGCGTTGAGATAATGTCTCCTGGGGTTCCTAAAATATCCAATAAAGGAGTTCAAATTTGTGGAGAGTATGGATTTACCCATTACGAGAATATATTAAACTTGTATAAATTGATTGATAGAGGACGTTTTCGTTTTATTGCATTACCACTAAAAACAAGAGGAGGATCAGGCTCACCGGTAAGAGCAATAGCAGTGTTTGAAAATCAGGTCTGACCCATTCCCCCAATCACTGGTAAGTTTTCAAAAGCTTACTAATTCCAAGTCAACTGCTTGGTTTTTGCGTAAAAAAAGCACTGCCAGAAGCAGTGCCTAATTGCCGTGAAGCCTAAAAGTACCTATGTTTGAGATATTCAAATTTACTGTTCATTTTTTTTAATCCTCCATTTTTATGATTATCAAATCTCTGTCTTTTTTGCGATTGGTTAGGCAATATTTTAACAATACACTAATCCAAACTAATCCGGATTTGTCTTTTTTTCTGTTAAAATCGGTGAATGTTTTCTGGTTCAGGGTGATTGTTTCAACATTAATCAGAATACAACCGAAACCGCCCAAAATTTATTCGGACATTTTATTAAGCTTATTTGACTTTCAGAAACTGGATTGTCTTTCATGACGATGAGTGTAGAGTCCACGTACAGCAAGTTGAAGATTCCCGTGTCCATCACCAACAAGTACACCAAGCCGGCCAGTCTCACTGTTGCTTTGGTTGGCCCGAGTGTCATAGGTTCAAAAATTTGAAGGCTTCAAATACAAAAAAGGCAGGCCATACTAGGGCTTTCAAAAATCCCAAAGTACCCATCCATAAGCCCGTGGCATTGGAAATGAAATAAACAGCGGCCCCAACAACGCCCAGCCCATAGACACAGCTTGGTGATGGGCTAAAAGATTTAGATGATTTTTCCATAATTTTTTTTATTTAATCAATGTCTTAGTTAGGAGTTTTGAAATATCCCCTGTAGGAGGCAGTTTGCTTGCTCATAGGAATGGCCTGTGAGGACAAGAAGCCAGGGGGATCAGTTTTACTTCCCAACTAAGACATTATCTGTTTAATTGTCAATCTGTAAATTCAACCACGTTGGCACTTACGGTAAGTGTCCGTATGGTGTAAAATGGGGGTAAACCACCAATATGTTCTTCGGTCACCATGTTGATAAGGGCCTTAGAGCCTGTCAAGTTGGCTTCATTTACCATCGCCGTGTAGGCATCCTGGAACAGGCGTCTTTTGTTGAGCCCGCCGAATATCAGCACGTATGACACCTCAGCAGTACCGCTGACTTTTCCCACCACATTGAAATTTTTGCTGCCAAGATTTACCTGGGTAGTGTTCTGGTTGAGGTTCAGCATGATGGCATGGTTCACACCGCATGAGCTTAGAATGAGCAACAAAGCTGCTGCGGTCAATAAAAGGGATCGATTTTTCATGTTTTTCATTTATTTAAAATTGAACAGTTATTTTTACGCGTTGTATGTTTTAGTTTAATCAATTGTACTATTTCCACTATCACTGTTTTGTCAAGTGTATTATTTCATCAGCCAATGGCTGGGTAAGTTTTTGTCCCCTTGCGCTTACAGCCGACACGTTGAAAAAGCCAGCCACATTGGTCACTGAATTGCTGTCCGTACTTTTCAGATTGGTGGTGGAATTGGCCAGCGGGAAGGCAAACAACTCGGCAAACCCACCTGGCCTATTGATATGAAAATAAACCCCAAAAAGAAAATCGAATGCAGCATGATCGAGCGAGTGAATTTCAACTGTGATGGAATCCCCAACTTGGTAAGGAGGGATAAATTGGGTATCCTTATCGTTGGCCTTATCAAACGGGTTGATAAAATCCCGCCGAATGGGCAGGATAAATGCTTCGCCATCTACTGAATTTGAGGCCGAAAACCCACCATCATATACCATGTTCAGTTCTTCGGGTTTGCCCAAGAAAACATCATTTTTCCATGCTTTTACCCAATATGCGTCCCCTTCACCCACAGGATCGGTTGCCATAAACTCCGAAGTGAAGTACGGCTCATCCAAGAGAAAGTCCTTGGGGTTATACTTGAAGGTAATGGTATCAACAGGTGGTACCCTGCCCAGCCTGGAAAACGCCTCAAAGGTCTCGCC
>JBGTDA010000106.1:0-3715 GCA_041748555.1 Rhodonellum sp. | reverse complement strand
CCTGCTCATCATATGCCTCACGTGGACTGAGCTGTAATTGTAATTCTTTTTTCATTGTGTAAGGTATAGGGAAGCCCGCAGTTGGAAACGGGAAGTTGATGATATAATGTCGGATGACCGATGACGGATGTTGGAAGTAAACTTCCTACTTCCAACTTTTGGCTCCCCATTTCATTTCACTCACTAAATATCTCTTTTACCACCCAGCCTTTTCCCCATTCTTCCATTTCCTCCGCTGTCCAAAGCTCAGGATAAAAGATTACTTTATGAAAGCGCGGAGGAAGGTATTTCTGCCAATTGGTACCACCTGTGGCGGCAACGTCCAATGGATCCCGCTGCAGATACCGGACAGCAGATTTATAATGAGCCAACGGCCAAAAAACATTTGCTTTGAGGTCAAATGAACGCATCACTTGTTTCAGTTGCTCATCTTTATCCTGACACCTTTGATATTTTTTCCAAATATTCAGGGACTTGTATTCCAGGATTAAATCCTTCAGCTCCTTGCCATATTTTTCTTCAAAGGTTTTTAATGTCAAAGTTTTTTCTCCGGATGCCAGCTCTTTGGCACCATGCTGCCAATAAAGGTTGTCAAACAGGTCTTCAACAAACAATTCTTCTTCAAGTACTTTTTTTTTGTCAAGGTGGACCAGATTGAAAACATCACAGGACATTATTTCAATAACCCTGTACTGTGCACTCTGAAAGCCACTGGAAGGCAAAAGGGACATCCTGAATTTCAGGAATTGGTCCTTTTCCATTCCTTTCCACATCACTCCAAAAGAGGCGATCAGCTGATCAAAATACATCACCACCCGCTCCAGTCTATTTTTAAAAAATTCTGCTTTAATATTTTCCATTTCTGAAATTTGTTCCAGCTCCCAAACAATCAGCTTAAAATAAAGCTCCGTGATCTGATGATAAATGATAAAGATTTTCTCGTCTTTAAATGAAGTTTTCGGCTGTTGAAGGGATAGCAGGATATCAAGATTGATATAATCCCAGTACGTCAGGTAATCCGCATAAAGCAATCCCTCCAGATAAGAAGAAAGATCCTGCCCTGAAGCTTTGAATTTTTCCTGAAGCAATTCTATTTTATCTAATATCTCTTTGGGGTATTGGGCTGAATTCATGTGATAATTTCTTGTTTTTCAATCCTCGTTGCGAGTATCGCGGTTTATGGCAATTCCTGGTTTAATTTTTTGCCTGATATGGTAGCTTTTTAAGTTTGATATTACTTATTTCAGGCTTTGATTTAAGGATTTTCACACCATAAAATTCCATTTAAATTACCAATAAACCAAAATATAGCTATGGAGTCTACCACAGGAGATCACAAATCCCAAAAACAAGACCTTTATGAAGGTGTGGACTTTTATGAAATCGATGACTTGCTGACGGATGAACATCAGTTGATCAGGTTATCCATGCGGGATTTTGTCAAGAAAGAAATAAGTCCTTATATCGAGGAATGGGCCCAAAACTCCCATTTTCCTAATGAAATCGTCAGGAAATTCGGAGAGGTCGGCGCTTTTGGTCCTCAGATTCCGGAGGAATATGGTGGAGGTGGAATGGACTATATTTCCTACGGTTTAATCATGCAGGAAATTGAAAGAGGCGATTCCGGTATGAGATCCACCGCTTCCGTTCAGGGTTCATTGGTCATGTATCCAATCTATAAATTTGGGTCAGAAGAGCAAAAGAAAAAATTCCTTCCAAAACTCGCTTCCGGTGAAATGTTGGGCTGCTTTGGACTGACGGAGCCTGACCATGGTTCAAATCCAAGCGGGATGACGACCAGCTTCAAGGAGGTGGGTGATCATTATCTTTTGAATGGTGCCAAAATGTGGATATCAAACTCACCTAAGGCGGATATTGCAGTTGTTTGGGCAAAAAGTGCGGAAGGAAGAATCCATGGATTGATTGTAGAGCGTGGTATGGAAGGATTTTCCACGCCTGAAACGCACAACAAATGGTCACTCCGCGCCTCCTGCACAGGTGAACTTGTATTTGAAGATGTCAAAATACCGAAGGAAAACCTGCTGCCCAACAAATCAGGGCTTGGTGCACCTTTGATGTGCTTGGATTCGGCAAGGTATGGCATTGCATGGGGAACATTGGGAGCGGCCATGGATTGTTATGATTCTGCAAGAAGGTATGCCATGGAGAGAATCCAGTTTGATAAACCCATAGCATCTTTTCAATTGATTCAAAAGAAGCTTGCAGAAATGCTCACCGAAATTACCAAGGCACAGTTGCTTGTCTGGAAATTGGGAAAGATGATGAACGAAGGTAAAGCAACCACAGCTCAGATTTCATTGGCAAAAAGAAACAATGTAGCCATGGCACTTGAAATCGCACGTGAGGCAAGACAGATTCACGGAGGAATGGGCATCACGGGCGAATATCCCATCATGCGGCACATGATGAACCTGGAATCGGTCATTACTTATGAGGGCACACATGATATCCATCTGTTGATTTTGGGAAATGAAATTACGGGGATAGCGGCGTTTAAGTAAAAAGGCGCTCAGAAATCCGGAGATTTCTAAAAATCCCAAAGTTAATCCTGGTGTTATTGCAAAAATGTTTTGGGGATTTTTGGTTAGATATCCGGTCTCGAGCAATTGTTGCTCAATTTAGGTAGGGATCAAGTTTATGCCTTTGTACGTGGGGACACCAGACGATTGCATGTTTGCTTCTGAAATTCAGACCCACATATCACGAGTTGGCAATGGGATGATCGGAGAAAACCCACCGGTTCAAGAGTGAATAGTTCACCGATGTTGATCAGCGGCTACAGGCATAGCACCAATTTGTTGCATTAGGGCTACTGAGTCGGCTTGCATCCAATGGTTCACAATTTTGCTGTTTTCCAGCTCATAAACAATGATACCATGCACACTGACCTTCCGGCCTGTGGGCGCTACTCCGAATAGTTCTCCTTTATGTTCTCCTTCAGCGATGAAGAGGACAGTAACCTTGTTTTTTTCTGCAATGATATCCTGAGGAATAAATTGATACCCGGGCAAACCGGTTTCAAATACTATCACATGGCCTTTCAGGTGTGGGTCTGTGATGTATTGATCCAGTGTTTCTTCCGATTTATCCTTGCTGATAGCAGCGATATACTCCAGGATAAATTGAAGGCTTTGTTCTGTGGTCATCATGTTTGGTTCTCCTTATTTTTTTTGTTTGAAAAATGATTTACTAATGCGAGAGGTTGGCCTGTTGCAGGCAGCGTTTATTTTCAGAAAGATTATTTAGCTGTTGCCAAATTAGAATATTCCATAAGTGATTGCCTGGCGGGCCTGAACTGCATACCCAGTTTGTTCATGGCTTTTTTATTGCTGTATTGCACACGTGTGCTGCCTTTGGGGGCTTCTCCGTTGAGCATCCTGTGCATATCAGAAACCCGCCATGCTTCGTTGCTGATGATGTACTTTTCCCCATGCAGGTGGGGTGTAGTTACAGCTTTGTATGACGCTTCGGCCACATCTTTCACATCTACCATAGCAAACTCATTGTCCTGCTCAAAAAACGTTTTAATGACAGGATTTTCTATGGTTTTGTTTTTGAAAGCATGTAATATAAACCCGGAAGTACTATCCTGCCGGTCGGATAGGGAAGGGCCAATCACACAGCCCGGATAGAGGCTCACAATCTCAAAAGTAAGGTCAGGGTTTGCTGCGATAAATTTTCTTACCGTTTGGTC
>JBGTDA010000105.1:0-4476 GCA_041748555.1 Rhodonellum sp. | reverse complement strand
TTTTAAAGCTGTTGTTTTTGATTCTGTTCACGTGATAAAGCGAAAACCCGGGATCTACCTGGACTTCAGTGCTGTGGCCAAAGGTTATGGTGTTGATGTAATCGCAGCATATTTAAGCGAGAAGGGAATAGAGAACATGTTGGTAGAAATCGGAGGAGAGCTCGTTGCACGTGGTGTCAATGAGCGTAGTGAACTATGGAAAGTGGGCATCAACCGGCCCGAAGAACTTGGCAGTGCAAGTGAAATTTTCAGCATTATCGCTTTGGATAATCAAGGAATGGCTACCTCAGGAAATTATAGGAATTACTATGTAGCAGACAGCGTAAAAATTTCACATACAATCGATCCCCGGACAGGAAGACCAGTAAGACACAGCCTGCTGAGTGCAACTGTTTTGGCTCCCACATGTATGAAAGCAGATGCATTGGCTACAGCAATTATGGTCATGGGTTTAGAAAAAGCAATAGAATTACAAAAAGAAGGTGGTTTTGAATTGTTCCTGATATATAACGATGAGGCTGGTCGGATGAAAACATTTGCCAGTGAAGGACTGAAGCCTTATCTCTCTTTTGTGCAGGAGTAAGAAATTTACACTTCTGTAGATGGCGGTTAAACTATTTGATCCGAGAAGCCCGCATACTAAACTGACTTTGACTGTTTGATTTTTTTCAAAAAAAGAAAAACCTATGGTACTTAATTTCCTTCTGTTGTTTTTTACCGCTTTGATTGCGGGTAGTCTGGCTTATTTTATTCCAAACTGGAAACAACGGTATTTTAAACTGGTATTGGTTTTTGCGGGCTCATACCTTTTTGCAATTACTGTACTGCATATTCTTCCGGAGCTGTTTGTAGGAACAGGTGACGCTACCAAAATGGGCCTGTATATTCTATTAGGGTTTTTGTTGCAGCAGGTTCTTGAACTGTTTTCTTCGGGGGTGGAGCATGGACATATCCATACAATGCCAGGTCATCATCATGGTTTACAGTCCGGGGTTTGGACTCTGATGATTGGTCTTTTTCTGCATGCATTTTTGGAGGGTACACTATTGTCTCATGACGGGATTTTGTTGGATTCCGGACATGATCATGGAGGACGCCATCATCATGAACACGGAAGCAACAATCTTCTTTTTGGAATCCTGTTGCACAAAGGTCCCGAAGCATTTGCACTTGTGGCGGTGCTGGTTGGAAGTTTGAAGAAAAGATGGGTGTTTTCCCTATTGGTGGTTTTTGCATTTGCTACGCCTCTGGGAATGCTGATGAGTTCATTTTTATTTGACGAAAACATGATCGGCAAAGGGGCTTTGAGCATCTTTTATGGAATGGTTGCCGGTGGGTTTTTACATATATCTACAACGATTTTCTTTGAGAGCAGCCCCGAACACAGGTTTCACCTGAACAAGGTCCTCATCAGTATTCTGGCATTTGCCTTGGCTATATCCTTTGAAATGCTCTCTTAAAAATCCGTGGGTTTTTCAGCCATGACTCATTGAAAAGATCCTGATCCCTGCGTGAATCTCTGCTGATTCCCAATAATATTCCGCCTGTTTTTATTATCGACCACTTATCTATCTTATTTTTTCTTTTCTTCATTAAATTTCAAATTAAGTATATTTGATTTTTACGTTTGAAAATCCTAATCTTCCGGAGTTTAATTCGCATTATATAGCTATGTCAGACCACAAACAACGCATGCAGGCCTACTGGAAAAAAAACCTCCGGACGCTGTTTATTTTATTGTCCATCTGGTTTTTGGTTTCTTTTGGTTTCGGGATTCTGCTTGTAGAACCCCTCAATTCTTTCCGACTTGGTGGATTTAAACTTGGATTCTGGTTTGCGCAGCAGGGCTCCATTTACACATTTGTAGTGTTGATTTTTATTTATGTTTATCGGATGAACCGGCTGGATAAAGAATTTGATGTAAACGAGGAGTAAAACATAACCCTGATTTTAATGAGTATTTTAATTTGGACCTATATTCTGGTCGGTATTTCCTTTGCAGTTTACATCGGCATAGCCATTTGGTCTAGAGCAGGTTCTACCAAAGAATTCTATATAGCAGGCGGTGGTGTTTCCCCTTTGGCAAACGGAATGGCTACTGCGGCGGACTGGATGTCTGCGGCTTCCTTTATTTCCATGGCCGGGATCATTGCTTTTTCGGGTTATGATGGTTCCGTTTATTTGATGGGATGGACCGGGGGGTATGTTTTACTGGCTTTGCTATTGGCCCCTTACCTCCGGAAATTCGGGAAATTCACGGTTCCTGATTTTGTAGGCGACAGATATTACTCCAACAAAGCCCGTGTAGTGGCAGTCATCTGTGCCCTCTTTATATCCTTTACTTATGTTGCGGGGCAGATGCGGGGAGTAGGGATTGTGTTTTCCAGATATCTGGAAGTTGACATCAATACCGGAGTGATTATCGGGATGTGTATCGTTTTCTTTTATGCTGTTTTGGGTGGGATGAAAGGAATCACCTACACACAGGTTGCTCAGTATTGCGTGTTGATTTTTGCATATATGGTTCCGGCGATTTTTGTTTCTATGCAGCTTACCGGTAACCCTGTTCCACAATTGGGATTGGGAGCTTCAGTTGCCGATGGCACTTATTTGCTGGATAAACTCGATGGTGTTTTGACAGAATTGGGATTTGCTGCTTATACAAGTGGCAGAAAGGAAATTGTGGATATGTTCGCAATTACATTGGCCCTTATGGTAGGCACGGCGGGATTACCACACGTGATCGTGCGGTTTTTTACTGTTCCACGGGTGAAAGACGCCCGTCTTTCTGCGGGATATGCCCTTGTATTTATTGCAATTCTCTATACCACAGCTCCTGCAGTAGCGGCATTTGGTATCTATAATGCCATAGATACGGTGGTGGACAAACCTGTAAAAGACCTTCCTGTATGGGTGGAGAATTGGAGAAAAACGGATTTAATTGTTGTGGAGGATAAAAATCTTGACGGGACGGTACAGTATTCCGCAAATCCGGAACTCAATGAGCTTATTATAGACAAGGATATTATGGTTTTGGCTAACCCTGAAATAGCCCGGTTGCCAAACTGGGTGGTGGGGCTGGTCGCCGCGGGAGGTATGGCTGCAGCATTATCCACTGCCGCCGGATTGTTATTGGTGATTTCCACATCCGTTTCCAGGGATTTGTTCAGAACGTTCAAACCTGATATGACTGAAAAAAACGAGTTGAGAATTGCCCGTCTGGCTGCTGCCGGGGCTGTGGTACTGGCAGGATATTTTGGAGTAAATCCTCCGGGATTTGTTGCCGAGGTAGTGGCATTTGCATTTGGATTGGCTGCCGCATCTTTTTTTCCCGTGATTATCATGGGAATTTTTTCTACCAGAATGAATAAGGAAGGAGCCATTGCAGGAATGATATGCGGTCTGGTATTCACCTTGGGATACATCATTTTCTTCAAGTTTGTTTCTCCCGAATTGAACACTGCGGATCATTGGTGGTTTGGGATATCTCCTGAGGGAATCGGTTCTGTAGGTATGTTGATCAATTTTGTGGTTTGTTTTACAGTGTCCAAAATGACTCCCGCCCCACCACAGGATGTACAGGACATGATCCAGGAAATCCGTATCCCACGGGGTGCCGGTAAAGCACAGGAACATTGAGTTGAGTCTTAAAAACCGATAAACTTCCTTTTAAGAATCCCTTTTCAACTCAAAAAAAGCCATTAGATGTGTATATTGCAGAGAAAGGAGGCTGAATCCGATTTTCTCTCCATACACTTATCGCGATAGTGCGTTTTCAAAGCGAAAATAGAGAGTAAGCTTAAAATGCGGTTTTTGTCTTTTTTTCATTAACAAAAGGGCCAATGCATAATAATATGAATATCCGCTTTCTTACCAGTATGGTCGAAAATAAATATTAAATATGGTTAAGTTTCGATTCATGCCAACATCGGTCTTCGGTCATCGGTCTTCCGTCCCGAATAGCAAAGGAAACTAGGCGGCTGGCATAATTGCGGATAATCAGAATAATCAATTTCAGTAACCTAAAATAATATGACTTATGAGTGATCGAATTCATACCCTCAGCGGATACTTTCATGAATACCAAAAATCTGTAGCGGAACCCGAAAAATTCTGGGCGAGAATTGCAGATTCATTCCATTGGAAAAAAAACTGGGACAAAGTTCTTGAGTGGGATTTTGAGGGTCCCAATATAAAATGGTTTGTCAACGGAAAACTGAACATCACCGAAAATATACTGGAAAGACATCTTTATACCCTTGGTGACAGACCGGCCATTATTTGGGAATCCAATGATCCTGAGGAGGAAGGCAGGACCATCACTTACCGGCAACTTTACCATCAGGTCTGCCGGTTCTCCAATGCCATGAAAACAAAAGGAATAGGCAAAGGAGATAAGGTGATCATTTATATGCCGATGGTTCCTGAAGCGGCAGTTGCCATGCTGGCCTGTGCCAGGATTGGTGCCGTACATTC
>JBGTDA010000104.1:0-9173 GCA_041748555.1 Rhodonellum sp. | reverse complement strand
AAAGCTATCACTTGGATGGTGTGGTTGTTCCGGATGTGAATGAAGCTATCGAACTGGCCAAAAGCAAGGCTCAGAAAGACGATTTAATATTTATTGGAGGCAGTACATTTGTTGTCGCCGAAATCAATGATTTATAAAATGAGTAGAAATAAACTCCGGAGATTCAAAGAGAATTCGGAAAACAGAAATGTTGTGCAGGAAGGAAAAGAGATTTTTGAAAAAATAAAGGGAAACTGGAGCAAAATCCAATTTGAAAACACAAAACCTATAGTGGTGGAATTGGCTTGCGGTAGGGGCGAGTTTACCGTCGGCCTTGCCCGGGAATATCCCGATCAAAATTTTATTGGTGTTGACATCAAGGGTTCCAGAATCTGGAAAGGAAGTACAATTGCAATCGCCGAAAACCTGCACAATGTAGCTTTTTTACGAACACAGATCCAACTCTTGGAAAGCTATTTCGAGAATGATGAAATCGATGAATTGTGGATCACATTTCCGGATCCCTATCCTCGAGACGGTGATGACAAAAGAAGATTGACACATCCCAAATTTTTGGAAATGTATAAACTAATGCTGAAAGAAAAAGGAATCATCCATCTTAAAACCGATAATACGGAATTGTATGAATATTCCCTGGAGGTGGTCAGCGGAAGAAATGACTGTGTAATCCTGACAGAAACCTATGATTTTTATTCCGGTGAACGGAAGGACAACCATCATGGAATCCAAACACGATATGAAAAAATTTTCAGTGAAAAAGGCGAAAAAATCAAGTATCTAAAATTCGGGTTTATTTGAATGTTGGTTTTTTTTTCCTTAAGAGGATGGATTTTTTCTAAAGAGAAAATACCATAAAGGTTTAGGACACTTCCGGTAAGTTTACCTGATGCATCTGTAAACATTTTTTAACCTTTGTGTATAGTTCATCCTGATCAACAGGCTTGGTGATATATTCATCCATACCGACATCAAATACCTTTTCCCTTGCTTTATCTGTAGCATCAGCAGTTACTGCTATGATTGGGATTTCCATATATTCAGGGCCACAATCTCCGTTTCTTATGGCTTGCGTGGCCTCATATCCATCCATTTCAGGCATTTGTAAGTCCATTAGAATCAAATCGAAATGTTCCTGCCGAAGCTTTTCCAATCCGAGGAATCCATTGTTTGCCATTTCAAAACCTGTGTTTTTCCATTTTTTCAGAATGGATCTCATTACCAATTGATTGACGGGATTGTCTTCCACTACAAGTATCTTTTTGTTTTGAAGTTCATAGATCCCGCTGTTTGAAGACGAAAAATCATCCTGCACTTTATTGGGTTCGGGTAACTTGAAGTTGAGATTAACCATTACACTTGTGCCTTTTTCATATTCACTTATGATGTTGATGGTGCCACCTTTCAGCTCCACCAAAGCCTTGACAATACATAATCCTAATCCAAATCCACCGAATTTTCGCTTATCATCTGTTTGTTCCTGAATAAATGAGTCAAAAATCCGATCCAGTTTTTCTTTTCTAATTCCGACACCGGTGTCTGTAACCGACAACAAAAGTTCAATTTGGGTTTCTTTGGAAGGTGATGATTCGAGACTCAGTTTAACCGATCCTGTTGTTGTAAATTTGATGGCATTGTTAAGAATATTTTCAAAAATCTGTCTTAATCGCTGAAGGTCCCCAATGAGAAAATCAGGTATCGGATTTTTTTCTTCATAGACAAAAACCAGATTTTTATCCCTTGCCTGTTTTTCAAAACCGGTCTTCAACTCCTTCATTAATTTCCGAAAATCAAAATGTGAATTAATCAATATTAATTCCCGCTTTTCAATTTTTGAGTAGTCAAGTATATCATTGATTGAGCTCAATAAACTCATTGAGGAGTATTGGATCACCTCAAGATCTTCCTTAATGCTTTTCTCAGGGCTGGCCTGCAAAATGGTTCTTGAGAGACCTAAAATCGCATTCAATGGTGTTCTGAGTTCGTGACTCATATTTGACAGGAAGAATGATTTTATTTCATTCGATTCCTGGGCTTGTTTTAGTGCCGTTTCCTGGATTTTCTCCTTATCGCTTTTTAGGATCCTAATTCGGTTTGCCATGGAAAGGGAAAGAAATATTATTTCCATTCCTGTACCAAGTTTTGAGCTGTTTTCGGACCAAAAAGAATTAGGAATTAAACTGAAGTTGTTCAGGATAAACAGGAAGAATCCCACCACAAAGAAAGCAAGACCCAAAGCAAAGAATATATCAGGTCCTTTACCTTTGATATAACCTAGAATCACGGAGGATATGATGAGAAAAAGCAATATGATTCCGAAGACATTTACAAGAGCATAATAGAGAGTTTTTCCGCTTGGATAGATCAAGACAGAAAGGATCAAAATTCCGGTCCCTATTAATAATACATTGAAAGCATGATTCAGATTCGGGCTGAATTCTTTTATTTTCAGATAAGATTGAGTGTACCTGCCAAAAGCAAAAGCTGAAAATGCTGCAGACAAAAGAACCGCATGCCTGGAATACCAACCCGCCTCAGGTGCTATAAACTGGAAGAAATAGCCATCGAGAGAAAAATGCAACAAAGCCACTGAAAGGACATATCCACTATAGAGCAAAAAACTTTTTTCCCCGATACCAAAATAGAAGAAGAGATAAATGGTGCCTGCCAATAAAAGTATTCCATAAAAAACTCCAAAAACCAGCTGATCGAAGTAAGAATCAATGACCAAACCTGTTGAAGAATACAAAAGTAAAGGAAGATTGATCACTTCGCCATCGCTGTTGTAATGGATATAAAAGTCCTTTGTGACACCTGAATCCAGCTGAATGGGAAAGATGATTTTCCGATGTGTAAAAACCCTCTCTTTAAACGGAATGATATCTCCGTTTTTCATTTTTTCAATATGGCCGTTAGGTCCAACAGCATATAAATCAACCCTGTCGGTTATGGGTCGACCTGTTTCCAGGTAGTACTCTTTTTGGTTACCGCTCTTGTTCAATAGTGAAAATTTTACCCAATAATTGTCCTCTGTAAAACCTAAATTGGAAACAGGAACTTCAAGTGGCTGAAAATCAAAAGATTCCTGATTGTTAAGGAGTGAATCAAAGGTCAATTCAGATTGTCCGACATTTGCAATTTTGGCATGTTTATAAAGACTCACGGGTTTTGCATTCAGATCCTCAGAGATATGAAATTGTGCAAAAACCGGAAGTGAATAAAGAAAAAAAATCAATACGCCAAAAACCTGTGTGATTTTTGTAGGTGACGATTCCATCATAAATCCTTTCAATGTAAACGGATTTACGATAGTATCAAAAAAATTGAGTTTATCCAAGAAAATCAGGATTTCTATAAGACGGTTTCGGATATTGATAAAAACCCTCACCTGATTTTTCTCCAAGCTTCCCGGCATCTATATAAGTTTTAAGCAGCGCAGCAAAAGCTTGTGAAGCCCTATCCGGCATCTGATGGGTGACATGCCAGGCAGTATCCAAACCTATGGAATCAAGGATGCCAAATGGACCCATCGGCTGATGAAAATTGACCATCCAGGATTTATCAATATCCTCTATATTGGCCACTTCACCGGTCAGCAATCTTCCTGCAGCCCCTATAAAGGCCATCAGCATGGAGTTGAACAGATACCCGGGATTTTCCTTTTGCACATGTACAGGAACCTGATTCAGCGATTTTCCAAAATGTTCCAAAACCGGTATCAGTGAAGGATCCGTTCCTGGATGTGGCATGATATCAACAACCCGTGAATAGAAAACATCGTGAAAATGCAGCGCGCAGAACTGGCTTGGGCGTCCGGTGATTTCCGCAAACATGGATGGAAGCAAAAAGGATGTATTGGTAGTGAATATTGTTTTTTCGGGAGCTAGCTTTCCAAACTGTTCCCAAACCCTTTTTTTGATATTGATATCTTCGGTTACGCTTTCATTGATAATATCCGCTTGAAGCACAGCTTCATTTGGATCTGTTGTAAAAGTGATCCTATCCATGGACAAAGCACGTTCAGCAGGGTTTATGGATCCGGAATGCTCCAGCTGCTCCAGAATTTTGGTCATGACTTTTTTAGAACCCAAAAGTGATTTTCCATTGATGTCGTAGATGGTGACCCTATATCCTGAAATTCCTGATTGTAAAGCTACTCTACTGCCTAATGTTCCTGCACCTAAAATGCATACATCTCGAATGTCCATATTATATTTTTTGAGTTTGAATACTGTTGACAGCAAGTTTGCCACAGGCACTTACCGCTTTGATAAGGTTCGAAAATCTTGGATCAGAGGCAAAACCCATAGAATACCTTTTGTAAATCTGTTGGGCGATCACACCCACTTTAAAAAGGCCAAAGACATAGTAAAATAAAATATTGTCCATGTTCATCTTGCTTTCATAACCATAATATGCGATAACTTCAGCGCGGGTAAAGTTACCGGTGGGATAAGTAAGATTAAACATCTTAAGTATCTCAGGATCTGAAGATTCTGACCAATAGGCTAAAGTAGTGCCTAAATCCATCAAAGGATCTCCTACCGTAGCCATTTCCCAATCCAAAACCGCTCGGATAGAGGGATCTGTCGGACCTGACAATACCAGATTGTCGTACTTAAGATCATTATGGATGAATCCGAAATTTTCTTGTTTGGGCTGATTCGCACCAAGCCATTCACTGACCAGACCCATTTCTTGTAGTTCATCGGTTTTTGCTTTGAAATATCTTTCGGACCAACCACTGACCTGTCTTTCAATATAACCTTGCGGTTTACCCAATTGGTCTAATCCGGAAAATTCGAGATCCAGTTGATGCAGCTGCAACAACACATCAATGGTGTTTTTGGAGAGGGTGGTGAAAAATCCTTGATCAATTTGGATATCGGGTGGAATTGAGTTTCTAAGAATCATTCCATTTACTTTTTCCATGATAAAAAATGGTGAACCGATCACAGATTCATCCTCACAGCAAAGGATGGGTTTAGGGATTTTTTGGTAACCGGCCTTTACAAGCGATTCAAGTACCCGGTATTCCCTAACCATATCATGTGCCTTACTGATTTTTGTACCAAACGGTGGGCGCCGCATTACCACTTCTAGATCATCCAGTCGGATGTCATAGGTAAGATTTGAAAAGCCTCCTTTGAATTGGTTAATGTTTGTTTTTATGGGCGTAATCCCCAGTTTTTCAGTTAAGTAAGGTATTAGATTTTCAAGGTTTTTATTTAAAGATATTTTGTCATTCATACTTGATATAAGATTTAAGTATTCTTCGGGCCAGGACTGATTTGTGAGCTTCATCCGGTCCATCATAAATTCTTGCTCCTCTTTCATGTCTGTACCAAAAGGAAAGCAAGGTATCATCTGTGATTCCCAATGCTCCGTGTACCTGAATGGCTCTGTCGATTACTTTCATCAATACATCAGAAACAAAAAATTTAATTGTGGAAATATCTTCTTTTGCTGATTTGGCACCTTCATGCTGTATCTGATAGGCAGTCTGCAATACCATCAGTCTGGAGGCTTTAATGTCCGCTGCACTTTCCGCAATCCAGTTCTGTATTGTTTGTTGAGAAGCCAATGGCTTTCCGGGATCAAGGTTTCGTTCGACTGCTCTACGGCACATCAAGTCCAGTGCTCTTTCACAGATTCCTATCCAACGCATACAATGGTGAATTCGTCCCGGTCCCAGTCTTTCCTGTGCCAATGTGAATCCTTGCCCTTCTTTGCCGATTAGATTATCCAAGGAAACCCTGCAGTCAGTGAATTTCACCTCTCCATGGGACATATAATCTTCCCCCACGTCTCCCATAACAGGTATATTTCTGACCAATCTATAACCTGGATTATCCAGTGGGACGAGAAGCATACTGGCTCTTTGGTAGGGATTGGAGTTATCAGGATCAGTTACAGCCATTACTATCGTAAACCTAGAACCGTCTGCTGCGGAGGTAAACCATTTATGGCCATTGATAACATATTCGTTACCTTCCCTTACCGCTGTTGTGGAAAGATGAACGGGGTTACTTCCCGGATGCTGCGGTTCGGTCATTGCAAAACAACTTCTGATATCACCCTGCTGCAGTGGTTGGAGGTAAATTTCTTTTAACATAGGATTGGCAAACTGATGGAGTAATTCCATGTTGCCGATATCGGGAGCCTGACAGTTAAAAATATAGTGACCTATGGGACTGTGGCCCAATACTTCGGAAATTCTGGCGAAGTCCACCAGATCCAAGCCCAGTCCACCATCTTTTTCACTCAGATGTGGTGCAAAAAGCCTTTTTTTCTTCGCTAGGTTTCTTAATTCGGTCAGCTTGGGTAAATGGGATTTAAAGGAGCCATAAATGACCTCCTTTTCTATAGGATAAACATTTTGCTTAAGAAATTGCTGATATAGTGGTATAAGATCAGAGACCTTTTTAGATTTTGTGAAAACTGATAAATCCATATTTTGGGTAATGTGAGGGATTAAACAGTGAAGCCACCGTCTGCAGTCAAAACGGCTCCGGTTGTATAGGAAGAAGCTGAAGATGCCAAAAACAAAGCCATTGCTCCGATTTCATCACTTTCACCGATGCGTTTTATGGCTAACATTTTCATGATTGTTTGCATGGTTTTTTCATTGTTCCAAAGTGCTTCCGAAAACTTGGTCTTTATTAGGCCTGGACATATGGCATTTACCCGGATTTTATGATCTCCCCATTCTTTAGCAAATACTTTTGTCAGTGAGATCAATCCCGCTTTGCTCATGCTATAGACTCCCAAGTTTTGCTCAGGTGTTATGCCTCCTATTGAGCTGATGTTGATGACAGAAGCTTCAGAAGACTCCCTGAGATAGGGGAAACATAGTTTCATCAATTCGAATGGAGCTTTTAAGTTTACGGCCATGATTTTGTCGTAAGCTTCAGAGCTGGTATCATGTACCGGACCGTAAACAGGATTGGTAGCTGCATTGTTGACAAGAATATCTATTTGTCCATACCGCTCCACAGTCCTATTGACGAGGTTTTTCAATTCATCCATGTTGCCGACATTACAGGCCATCCCCGAAACTTCATAACCTTTGTTTTTGAGTTGGTTGGCCATTTCATCCAGAGCATCCTGTTTTCTGCTGCTGATGACCACTTTGGCTCCGGCGGCGGCGAAAATTTCGGCTATAGAATACCCGATACCCTTACTGGCTCCCGTTATCAACGCTACTTTGTCAATAAGCGAAAAAACTTTTGATAAATCCATGTGTTGTTGAAATGCGTTAAGTTAATGATCAATTTAAATAATATCTGCCTGAAAGGCTAAATAGGGCTTGAAAATTATATGCATACTGGGTGTTTTATTAATTTCAATTTCTGCTTCCTAATATAAGTTTTTAAGGTTTGGATCCGGTCAGGTCTGATTTTCAATGTTGTTTAATCAATTTATTTTCCATATGAAACAAGTAGTTTTTAATCAAACCGGTTTGCCGGAAGATGTTTTGCAGCTAGAAGAGGCTCCCATACCCCAGCCAAAATCCCATGAGGTAAGGATAAAAGTAACCGCCAGAAATATAAATCCCGCCGATATTATGTTTATCCGAGGGATGTATGGTATCACCCCGAAACTTCCGAGCAGTGCAGGACTTGAAGCAGTGGGTATAGTAGAGACTTCGGATGAAAAGGCAAAAGTGCCCGTGGGAACCAAAGTAATCTTTACAACTATCGGAACATGGCAAGAATATGTCGCTGTGCCTGCTTCAGCAGTTATTCCAGTTCCTCAGGAGATGCAGGATGAAGTTGCCTGTCAGGCTTTTGTAAATCCATTGACTGCCTATGGAATGATTGAAAAGAGTGGTTTGAAGGAGGGGGATTGGCTGTTGATTACGGCAGGTGCTTCCGCATTCGGCAAACTGGCCATTCAAATGGCCAATCAGAAAGGGATTAAAGTCGCCTGTACGGTTCGAAGGGATGACCAAAAAGAGCTGTTGCAAAAAATAGGTGCTGACCTTGTCATCAATACAGAAAAAGAAAAACTCCGGAAGGTGATCTTTGAAGTGACAGGAGAAGGCGTAAATGTGGTTTTTGATGCTGTCGGTGGAGTGTTGGGGGCCAAAACAATGGCCTGCCTAAAGCAGGGTGGGAAGATGATTGTATTTGGCCTGTTAAGTTTGGAGAATATTCCCATGAACAGTGGTTTATTGATTTTTAAAGACCTGAAAATAGAAGGTTTTTGGCTTTCGTCCTGGATAGCAAATCTTTCCGGGGAAAATAGAACAGCTGCTTTTAAAACAGTACTTACTCATCTGATATCCAACAAGGTCAAAGTGGATGTTCAGGCTTCCTATCCCTTGGAAAAATTCAAAGAAGCCCTTGCGGAATATGAGAAAGAAGGCCGTAACGGAAAAATCATTCTGGTTTCCTGAAGGGCTTAAATGTTGTTGATATAGTCCATAAGGTATCGGTAAACCACACCGGAAAGGATAGCCATTCCAAAACTCAGCAATGTTCCGATAAGAATGTATTCTGTGAGTTTTCTGTCATTCGCTTTGGATAGATCGCCAAAGCGGAAGACAGACTTGGCTGTCAGCAGGAATCCGATTCCTCCCCAAAAATCAATCACGATAAAACCGAAAATAAATAGTCTCTCCAGCATTCCTATATAGGTTCCTGCCTTTTCAAGTGAATTGACATCATTGATGGAGCTCAAGTCCCACCTTGAAATCAATACCTTCATGATAATGGATGCAACCACTGTTATCAATAATACAAAGATCATAACCACTAACAGCTCCGGTGACACCAACATCCCCCAATCAAACACAACAGGATAATAGAGGGACACGACCAACCCTAATATTATCAGGTGTGCCAGTTGATCTGCAAAAAACAGTAGGCGATCATTCAATCGATTGTGTTGATTTACTTTGATGAGATCAACGATATAGTGTGAGATTATGATGATAACTATCCCAAGCCAATAATCAGGATTGAATCCGAGCAGTAACAACAAAGCCAGAGCATGTATGGCTATATGGAGGTACAAGTAAGCTGATCGGTGCCGTTTGTCCTGCTTATCTTTTACCCCTTTTGCAGTTTGGAACAAAAAATCCCCGATTAAATGGGCAAGGAATATCTTAAGAAAAAAGGTTAACATAAGGATCGGATTCTTTTTCGGTAATACTCAAGCAACTTCAGCAT
>JBGTDA010000103.1:0-2797 GCA_041748555.1 Rhodonellum sp. | reverse complement strand
GAAACAAAGCAGCCGGAACCAGGGCACGCAAATCGACACTGGAACTTACGAAGCTCCTAAAGGAGTTCCGCACGAAATCCTTGGAAGCGTCCAAGAAATAAACCCTAGTTAATTAAACTCCCCCATGGGGAGTTTTTTTTTTATTGGCCGTGAAAGGATATTTTTTATTTAAGCCATTCTATGCCTGGCGAATCAAAGAAAACCAATTGCCTATAATATTCCTGAAGAATGGCGATTTTCTGATTCAACCTAGCACAGAAGAGCTAGGTGCATCAATTGGTTTAAATACAAAAGCATCATCTGACTTGTATGATACGGTAATCATTGGAGCGGGACCATCTGGCTTAGCGGCTGCAGTTTTTGCTGCTTCTGAAGGCTTAAAAACTTTGCTGATTGAAAAAAGGGCACCGGGAGGACAGGCAGGCACCAGTTCACGAATTGAAAATTATTTGGTTTTTCCAAACGGGCTAAGCGGCTCAGACCTCACACGGAGAGCAATTACCCAGGCCACCCGCTTTGGTACAAAGTTTTTATCCCCTAAAGAAGTGACTGGCTTGGAGTTTAATGACCCCTATAAAGCTATCATCCTAAAATCGGGAGAGAAAAGGGGGGAGCACTTTTAAACTTAACACAGGTTATTGGTTTGTTTTTGGAATTTTGAATCGTTCATTTTCGATTTAAACTGCCCGATTATGGGACATACCATTTCCTCCAAATACTTCCCTGTTCTTGTGATCCCACTTTTCCATTCTGGCATTTAAATGGTTGTATATCATATTCTTTCAACCGAAATTGTTCATTTTTTTCGATTGGAAAAAAAAGTTAAAATTTCAAAAAGATAATTACGCTACTTTTAAAAAATGATGTTTTATGAAACAAATACTTCTTGATTTTATCTCCAAATATATTACTCTTACTGAAGAGGAAGAGGGTGTTATCGGTGGTTCGAATGTTTTTCGTACCGTAAAAAAGGGAACAAATTTACTTAAACATGGACAAACTTCAGATGTAGAATATTTTGTTTTGAAAGGTTGTCTTAGAACTTATTATGTTGTTGACGGTGAAGAAAAAACAACTGCTTTTTACACTGAGATGGAAGGAGTAACTCCTCATTGTGTAATCTCCAAAAAACCTTCTGACTATTATATATCCTGTGTTGAAGATTCGGTAATTACTGTGTCAAATCGTGATATGGATGCAGAAATTTTTGATAAATTCCCCAAATTTGAAACGCTCTGTAGGCTAATGTCCGAGGATCTTTTTGCCAAACAGCAAATCAGTTTTGACGAATTCAGGATATCTTCTCCGGAACAGCGATATCTTAACTTACTTGAGAAAAGGCCGGATCTCATTCAACGTGTGCCCCAATACCAATTGGCAAGCTTTCTGGGTATGAAACCCCAATCTTTAAGTAGGTTAAGGGCAAGGATTCTTGATAAATCAAGGAGCAATGTTTATCTGGACTCTTTGATTGAAAATTAAATGATTGTTTTGGGTTTTCATTTTCGAAAGGCTTTGTAACGGGAGACTTTCTCACGCTAGTTTGAAAGCTATAAAAATAAAATTCTCCTGGTTTTGCGATCCTTTAAATGAATTTTATACTAATAAAATAACTTTCGGATTGATGTCCCTTGTCATCCATGAAATTTTGTGCCGTCACCCAGTATGGAAATAAATTCCAATTCTATCATCTTTTTTGATGGCCTATGCATCCTCTGTAACGGCTTTGTATAATTTATAATTCTCCACAACAAGAAGAAAAAATTTAGATTTGCCTCACTACAATCGAAGTATGCCGCTTCGATTCCTATCCGTAAAGATAAAATCGGTAACTCAATATCTACGGTTGTGTTGCGGCAAAGTGATCAATGTTTTTATTGCCAAGCTGATGAAGTTTCCTTTTTCAATTGCTTAGGTATCAAACCTCAATCCCTGAGTAGATTAAGAGCAAGAATTCTTGAAAAAAGTAAGCGTTGAACTTCATTTCTTAACTTAAGTGAACGAATTTAGGCATCTCGTGAATGTACATTTGCCATATCATTTAACAATTAATAATATTGATATGCAAAAGAAAATTTTCTTCAATGGTTTCGCCTTAATGTTGACAAGCTCATTGCAAGTTCAAGCTCAATATGCAAAACAAGACAGCACCTATAAAAAGTGCTTTTTAGGTAATTCACTGTTTATGTTATGCTAATGAAAGCGATTATATTAAAGGAATACGGATTGCCGAATGTTCTTGAGATTGGGGAAGTTGCAAAACCGATTCCGAATGACAAGGAAGTACTGGTGAGAATCCACTCAGCATCCATCAATGATTGGGACTGGGGGCTGGTCAGGGGCAAACCATTTGTAATTCGTTTGTTTTACGGTTTAAAAAAGCCAAAAATAAATATTCCAGGGGTAGACATTTCCGGAAAAATCGAAGCGGTGGGAGATAAAGTGAGTTCCTTTAAGATTGGTGATGAGATATACTGCGATCTGGCTGAAAGCGGATGTGGCGGATTTGCAGAATACGTTTGCGTAACAGAAAAAATAGTGTCCAAAAAACCTTCCAATATAAGTTATAATGATGCCTCTGCCCTGCCACATGCAGGATTGGTCGCTCTTCAGGGACTTGTGAAGAAGGGAAAGGTGAAAGCCGGACAGAGTATCCTAATCAATGGTGCCGGAGGCGGTGTCGGAACCTTGGGAATTCAAATCTTGAAATCCTATGAGCTAAAGGTAACTGGCGTCGATAGTGATGATAAACTTGATTTGATGAAATCGCTGGGATTTGATAGCGTGATGGACTATA